>JAJPJD010000057.1 GCA_021324355.1 Actinomycetota bacterium | reverse complement strand
CTGGGGTCACGGTGATGGGCTCCTTGGCTCTCTGGTAGGAACCACAGAGTCCATCGCCGGACCCCCTCGAGTGGGGGATGTGCAACCTCATCCCTCGGTCCGGAAGGGCTAGGCGGGTCGTGTCGATCCGGGCTGCCCGACGCCCCGGGGCGGCCTCGTCGAGGGCAGGTATGGGGGCGAGCACCGGGTCGGGCGAGCTCCTCGAATTCGGCCAGCACGTCCGCCGGGCCGTGGGCCAAGCCCACCGCCGCAGCCGGTTGGGGGCCGCTCGCAAGGGGATGGCCACGCCTCCATCAAGACCAAAGGAGGGCAACGAACTCCTCCCGGTGGGTGGCCTCCCAGGTCGCCACGTGCACAGCCATGGCTGCCATGACTGCGAATCGACCCGGAGAGCCATGGGTGACGGCCTCGCGTCAGTTTCGTCGATCGCTCGGCGGTCCCATCGTGAACGGTCGTTGGTCCTCGAGGAGGACCAACTGATCTTCCTCGTCGAACCGACCAGTCCGGCGGACGTCGGTGAGGAGCACGCGCTCCAGCAAGCCCATGACCTCCCGGTCCTCAGGCGTGCGGAGGCGCCATCTCGTGAGCTCGATCGCCCTGGCGAGGAGAGTCTCCCTCGATCAGGTCGGCTCCGACCGGTGCCCGGTCGTGCACGAGAGGTGCAAGGCACGCAGGGTTGAAGGCGGCTACTGATGGCTGCACCCGCCCGAGTGCCGAGGATCCTCAACGAGGCCCGCAGCCATCAGGCAGGACGCATGGCGCGATCAGCGCGGCGGCGACGTTCGCGGTGTCGTGCGACCTGGGCATGGAAGACGGTCGCAGAGGGACTTGACGCAACCCTTTGGTTGCCATATGATGCAACCAGCAGGTTGCGATAGCAACCAATCCAAGGGAGAGAGCAATGTCCAGCACCAATACCGACTACCGCACGACCGTCCGAGTGAATGCCCCGGCCGACGTCGTGTTCGATGCCGTCACCACGACCGAGGCGCTCAGTGCCTGGTGGAACCCGGTGACCGGTTCTGGCCTGGCCGGTGGCGAGCTGCGGTTCCCGATGGTGGCGGAGCAGCCGCCCCTCCTCGTCCGCGTGGACGAGGCGACCCGCCCGACGGCCGTCCGCTGGACCGTGGTCGAGTGCACGTTCATGGAGGACTGGGTCGGGACTCAGCCGACCTTCACCATCACGCCGATCGACGACGGCTCGTGCGAGCTCACCTTCGAGCACCGGGGTCTCAACGACGAGCTCGAGTGCAAGGACATGTGCAGCCGCAGCTGGGATCACTTCGTCGGCACCAGCCTTCGCGAGCTGGCTGAAGGTGGGCCCGGCGCCCCCAACCGCAGCCCGCGGGACCTCGCTCGCCGTGCTGCCGAGGAGAACGGCTGATCGCGGGGCGCCCAGGGGACAGCCCGGCATGACCGAGCAGTCCCCGAGCGGACGGTCGTTCGTCAGCACTCAGAGGTCCTTCGCGAAGGGAGGAAGTCATGGCGTTCCCCGACCGTATTGAGCGGACGGTGACCCTGACCCGCTCGCCACGTGAGGTGTGGCAGGCGCTCACAACGGCCGAGGGTCTGAGCGCGTGGTTCGGCGAGCGGGCGAGCATCGACCTGCGACCGGGCGGCGCGGCGACGCTGACCTTCGCGGGTGGCATGACCGTCGACATGCGGATCGAGCGAGTGGAGGAACCCACCGTGTTCGCATACACGTGGCGTTTGCCCGACCTTCCCGAGGACGACCCCCGGCGCACCTACGTCGAATTCACGCTGCAGGACCATGGCCACGGCACGCTGTTGCGCGTCGTCGAGACTGGCTTCGCCCAGCTGCCCGTCGTCACCCGGCGCGAGACCTATGACTCCCACAGCGAGGGCTGGACGCGAGAACTGGCCGAGCTGGTGGCGTACGTCGATGGAGCCTGATCTCGAGGCCATTGCCGAGCAGGTCTTTGTCGCCCTCGCTGACCCGACACGCCGCGCGATCCTGGCCGCCCTCGCTACCGACGGCCCGTCCACCGTCACCGATCTTGCCGCTCGACTGCCGATCACCCGCCAGGCCATCGCCAAGCATCTGGCCCTAATGACCGACGCTGGCCTGGTCACGCCCGAGCCCGGCGAGCGCCGGCGGGTGCGCTACCGGCTGCAGTCTGCTCCCGTGCAACTCGCCCAGCAGTTCCTCGCCGCCCTCGCCCACGACTGGGACAACCGGCTCAAAGCCCTCCGGCAGTACCTCACCACCCCATAGCCGCACTGCGGACGCGAAAAGCAAGACGTGCCTCCCTGGCTGGAGCAAGAAGAGGCATCCCCGAGCCGCCCCTCGAGGTGTACGCGGTCGACGGCTCGGCGGGTGGGTGGACGGACCAAATGAGGCAGTTGCGGTCTGGATGAACGAGCTCGCCCTGTCTGCCATCCCGACACGGCGAGCAACACCGCGCCAGGGAGCTGCTGTCGCCAACCCTGCTCATAGCAGGGTCACGAGGGCAGGTTCGAACGGCCGGAGTCGCAAGGACGCTCCGGTTCTTCCGCTGGCGATCGACCTACCCCTGTTCGCTACCGACGCTCCACCCAGTCCCGCGGTCGGGGTGACCGGAGGCTTGAGAAGGACTGGTGCCGGATCTTCTCAGCCCACGGCAGATTCGATCTGCTTGATCAGCTTGTCCTCGACTTCGAAGTTCCATGCTGTCTCGGCCACGTCGATGACGAGGAACAAGTCAGAGATGAGAAGGGTCTCGACGGCCGCGCGCCCCAGGTGCTCAAGCCACTTGCCGATGCCAACACGAACCGTGAAGTCGTTCGGATCACCCGAGATCATGATGGTCAAGGCCCGGTCGGCATCAACGACGTCACGGAGAAACCCTCCCTTCTTCGCCTGGAGGACGGTTCCCTTGTCGCTCGGGGCGGAGGACTGCACGGTGAAGCCATCCGACTTCAGATACTCCTCGATCTTTTGTTGAAGCGCACCCAGGTCAGTTCCCTTGCCCTGGAAGTGGAGCGTCTTGTCGCCGATGGCCATCGTGCCTCCTCGTGGCGTCGTGTCCGGCAAGCGCCTTGCTTGCCACGGCCACGCTAGAGGATCTCGAGGCCCGAACGCTGCTCAGGGCGGGCGCGTACCCGTCACAGTGCTGTGGGCACCCCGAACTCGCGGAGTCGAGGTCGGCTGGCCCGGGCCCCGTAGAATGGATTGACTCCAATAAAGGACATGATCTAAACTAAGGCTGTCGTATGGAACAGACTCGGGAGGATCACGATGTGGTGGCGCTGGTCCGTTCGGCGGGCCTCAGGGTCACGGCGTCGCGGATCGCTGTCGTGAAAGCCCTGTCCCGCCAGCCGCACGCCGACGCCGATTCGGTGATTCGCTCGGTAACCGCCGAGCTCGGATCGGTGTCGCCGCAGGGGATCTACAACGTGCTCACGACCTTCGTCGAAGCGGGCTTGGTTCGCCGCATTGAACCGGCGGGAAGCTCGGCTCTTTACGAGTTGCGGGTCGCCGACAACCATCACCACGTCGTGTGCCGTCGGTGTGGAGCGGTCCAGGACGTGGACTGCGCCGTAGGGAGGCGTCCGTGTCTCACCCCATCAGAGACACACGGCTACCTCTTGGACGAAGCGGAAGTCACCTTCTGGGGGATCTGCCCGGCCTGTCAATCGACCAAGCGTGGCGCCACACAGTCAACCAGGACGAGCCGGCCGGATCGGTCGAAGCGACGGTCCCAAGAGATCACGGACCAACAGACCAAAGTCAAGGAGAACCGAAGTGCCAGAAAACGACGCTGAACGCCAAGAGCAGTGCCCCGTGCTCCACTCCGCCACCGCGATTGGCAGCAGATCGAACGAGGATTGGTGGCCGAACCAACTGAACTTGCGGGTGCTCCAGCAGGGCTCTGGGCCCGCCGATCCACTGGGCCCCGACTTCAAATACGCCGACGAGTTCGCGACCGTCGACGTGGAGGAGCTCAAGCGCGACATCATCCAGGTGATGACCAGCTCTCAGGACTGGTGGCCGGCCGATTATGGCCACTATGGACCGTTGTTCATCAGGATGGCATGGCACGCTGCCGGCACCTACCGGATCTCTGACGGTCGAGGCGGAGCCGGAACGGGGAATCAGCGGTTTGCCCCGATCAACAGCTGGCCCGACAACGCCAATCTCGACAAGGCTCGGCGGCTGCTTTGGCCGGTGAAGCAGAAGTACGGCCGGGCTCTCTCCTGGGCGGATCTGATCGTCTTCGCCGGCAACTGCGCTCTCGAGTCCATGGGCTTCAAGACGTTTGGCTTCGGCTTCGGTCGTCGGGACATCTGGGGACCCGAGGAGGACGCCTACTGGGGGCCCGAGGACACCTGGCTCGGGGACGCCCGGTACAGCGGGGATCGAGAGCTGGCCGATCCCTTCGCCGCGGTCCAGATGGGTCTCATCTATGTGAACCCGGAGGGTCCCAACGGCAACCCAGATCCCCTGGCGGCAGCTCGAGACATTCGGGTGACGTTCGCTCGCATGGCAATGAACGACGAAGAGACCGTGGCCCTCATTGCCGGTGGCCATACCTTTGGCAAGACCCACGGTGCCGTCCCGAACCCCGAGCTCTACATCGGCCCTGAACCCGAGGGTGCACCCATCGAGCAGCAGGGGCTGGGTTGGAAGAACCTGTTCGGGAGCGGCAAGGGCGGTGACGCCTGGACCAGCGGGCTCGAGGGGGCATGGACCAACGACCCAGTGAGGTGGGACAACGGGTTCTTCGACAACCTGTTCGCCTACGACTGGGAGCTGACGACGAGCCCGTCGGGGGCAAAGCAGTGGGTTCCGAGAGGTGGAGCAGCCCGCGACGCGGTCCCCGATGCCCACGACCCTGCTCTGCGGCATCCTCCAGTCATGCTCACCACCGACCTTGCCCTCAAGGTCGATCCGATCTATGAGCCGATCGCGAGGCGTTTCCACGAGCATCCCGACGAGTTCGCCGAGGCGTTCGCCAAGGCCTGGTTCAAGCTGATCCATCGAGACATGGGCCCGCTCAGCCGCTACCTGGGACCGCTGGTCCCGGCAGAGCCGCAGCTGTGGCAGGACCCGATCCCACCGGTCGACCACGAGCTGATCGATCGAGACGACATCGTGTCCCTCAAGGCTCGGCTGCTCGGCTCGGGTCTGTCGGTGTCCCAGCTGGTGACGACCGCATGGGCGGCGGCGGCGACCTTCAGGGGGACCGACATGCGCGGTGGCGCGAACGGTGGGCGGCTCCGCCTCGCCCCCCAAAAGGACTGGGAGGTCAACGAACCCACACAGTTGGCCAAGGTTCTCGAGGTACTCGAGCGAGTCCGACGGGAGTACAACCAGGCACAGCCCGGCGACAAGCGAGTCTCTCTGGCCGATCTCATCGTCCTCGGTGGGTGCGCGGCAGTGGAGGAGGCAGCCAGACGAGCCGGCCACGTGGTCACGGTGCCGTTCGCGCCTGGCCGGACCGATGCGTCGCAGGAGCAAACTGACATCGACTCCTTTGCCGTCCTCGAACCGAGGTTCGACGGATTTCGCAACTACCTGAGCGCAGGCCAAAAGCTGCCGCCGGAGCACCTCTTGGTGGAGCGGGCCTGTCTGCTCACGCTCAGCGCGTCCGAGATGACGGTGCTGGTCGGCGGGATGCGGGCCCTTGGTGCCACCTACGGTGCATCGTCACACGGGGTCTTGACCGATCGGCCCGGGTCGCTCACCAATGACTTCTTCGTCAACCTGCTCGACATGGGCACCGAGTGGCGGCCCGCACCCTCGGCCGAACACCTCTATGAAGGCCGCGACCGAGGAACCGGCGCCCCCAGATGGACCGCGACCTCGGTGGACCTGGTCTTCGGCTCGAACTCTCAGCTCCGAGCGATCGCCGAGGTATACGCGGCGCGCGACGGAGAGGAGAAGTTCGTGCACGACTTCGTGGCCGCCTGGGACAAGGTGATGACTCTGGACCGGTTCGACCTTCGCTGAGTTGTGGCGGTGGTCCAAGCCGGGCCCGGAGCCGGGTTTCCCTTGAACTCGCCGGCGAACTTGCTCGTTGGCGGCAGCTCAGGTCGGCTGGCCGCCACCGCCACCGCCACCACCACCACCACCACCGCCACCGCTCCCGCCGGCGCAAGCTGGACCGATGACGGTCCCGATCCCGGGGTGGCCGGGGTTCGGGCCGTATCCGGGCTCGACCTCCACGGTGACCATGTCGCTGTAGGTCCCCGAGATGGTGTTGCCCGACTGGGTAACCCCGGTCACGACCAACACGGTGATGTCCCCCGAGACCTGCGCCGGGGGTGCGGCGCTGTCACCTGGCCGGGCCACAAACGTCCCGGTGCACGAGCCGGCCGAGGTCGGGTGGACCACGTCGGCGAACCCCTTGAATGCGTCGGGCGCGCCGCCGCTCAAGGTGTTGTCCCGTGCCCACTGGGCACCCCAAAACAGCACCGTCTGGCCGGCGGCTGTGCTCGCGTCCCCGATGCTGAACATGCCTCCGGCTGGGCTGGGGGTCGGGGCGGGGGCTGCGGACGTCGCCGGTGCTGCCGCCAGGAGCCCGCACAGTGCGAGGCCGAGCCCGATCATCCGAACCTGCCGTGCCATCTCGTGCACCTCCCTCGACGGTCGGTCACCGTAGCCGGGGTGTCACAGAAAGTGGCGGATCGAACACTGTGTGTGGCGACAGCGCGGGGGCCGGCTGCTCAGGGGGCCGTGCCCTCGAGGGTCCGGCGGGTCGCGTCGCGCAGTGACGCCAGCCTCGGGGACACCTCGACCGGGGGTGGAATCGGCTCGCGCAGCCTTCGGGCAGTCTCGGGGAGCCGGTCCAGATCACTGGCCAGGCGTTGGCGGGCCGCGTCGATCGACGACGCCGCGCCCACCCGACGGCCCCCACGCATGACCGGTTGGAGCAGCGGCTCGGCGCCAGCAGGACCCGGTTCGTCTCGTGTCGCCAGGAGGTCCCGGTCGATCGGGTTCTGCCGCCATACCTGCTTGGGGCCGGGGAGGGAGTCCTTGCCTGGTGACAGCTTCATGACCGGCCGGCCGCCCAGCTGGACCAGCTTGTAGGCGGTGTCGAGCGTGGGCGCGTCCTGCGCGACCCCGATCCGACCGCCCAGTCCCGCCGCGTCGATGGGGGCTTGGGATCGGCGGAAGTGCTCGAGGTCGTATTCGTCGAGGCCCCCGCTCACGAAGATGCGAACCCACGACAGCCCGGCCTCGTCCAGTTTCCGGCGGGCCAGTTGAGATGTCGCCACCAGGTCGCCGCTGTCGAGCCGAATGGCTGCGCCTTCGGTGAGCTTCAAGTCCTTGATCGCTCCGATTGCCGCGTCGATGCCGTTCGGCGTGTCGTAAGTGTCGACCAGGAACGTCACTGCGCCAGGGATGTCTTCCACGAAGGCGCTGAAGGCGTCGCGTTCGGAAGAGAAGGACTGTACGTAGGAGTGAGCCATCGTCCCCGCCGCTCGGAGCCCGAAGCGTCGAGCGGCGGCAACGTTGCTTGTGGCCGAGAATCCGGCGATGGCCGAGACCCGGGCAAAGGCCATTGCGGCCTCGGTTCCCTGGGTGCGTCTCAGAGCGAAGTCCACCAGCTCTATGCCGCCGGCTGCAATCCGACACCGGGCTGCCTTGGTCGCCAGCGTGCTCTGGTAGCCGATCTGGTTGAGCAGGAACGTCTCAACGAGCTGGGCCTCTGGAAGCGGAGCAGTCACCTCCAGGATCGGCTCGTTGGCGAAGATGACACGGCCTTCGGCGATGGCGAAGACGTCGCCGGTGAAGCGAAGCGCGGCGAACTTGGCGATTGTGTCATGGTCGAAGCCGGCGGCCTCGAGCCATCTCAGGTCGTCGTCGTTGAAGGCGAACGACTCGAGGTATGACAGGCAGTCCTCGAGTCCGGCGGCGACCAGAAACCCTCGGTCCCGGGGCAGGGCCCGAACGAACAAGCTGAACGTGGCCGGCTCGGCGAGGCCGCGGCGTAGGTAGCTGGCTGCCATGTTCAGCTCGTAGAGGTCAGTGGTCAGCGCTCCGGCCGTCAACGTCGTCTCGCTCGGTCTGCCTGCCGTGCCCAGTGTCACGGCGTCACGGTAGCCACCGGCCGACGGGCCAGAGGCCGGCGTTGAGTGCGGTTGGTCGTGGCGGCGAAGCTTGTGGAGCTCGGCCGACCATGATGCCGACCATGATGCGGAGTGAGCACTCACTCAGGTACTCTCGTCGCCCGTGAGTCGACGGGGGGGAGTAGGGGAAGACCTGCGCCGGGATGGGCCGGGCGCCTGCCAGCGGGCGGTGGCGCTACCTCGAGACCAGCGGCGAGCGGCGATCGCGGCCGCGACCCTCCCATTGCTCCTGACCCATGGCTGGGACGTGACCAGCCGGCAGATCGCCCAGGCTGCTGGCGTCGCCGAAGGGACCATCTTCCGGGTGTTCGAGGACAAAGAGGCCATCGTCCGAGCGGCGGTCGATCTGGCCTTCGATCCCCAACCGGTCGACCGGGCCCTGTGCGCGTTGGACCCGGACCTGCCGTTCCGGGAACGGCTGATTGCCGCGGTGGGAGTGCTCCGGCGGCACATGGCCGACATCGGTCGGTTGGTCATGAGCGTGGGCGCACCCACGGTGTTCGGCGGCAGGCCACGGGTCATACCCGAGCTCCGCTCCTTGACTGCCCTGTTCAGCGCGAGCCGCGAGTCGATCCGAGTCGAGCCGGCCGAGGCGGCCAGGCGGTTCTGCGCGCTAATCCTGGCGATGAGTCATCCGGCCCTGGTCGGTCAGCGACCGGTGCCTGCTCGAGAAGTGGTGGCCATGTTCCTGGACGGAGTGGCCTGTAAAGGTGAGCGATGCTGATCGTCCTCCTCCGCCAGTACCTGCGTCCCTACCGCCGCTTGCTGGTTGTCCTCATCGTCTTGCAGGCCGTCCAAGCGATCCTGAACCTGTATCTGCCGAACCTCAACGCCCGGGTGATCGATGACGGTGTCCTCAAAGGCAACACCCACCTGATCTGGGGACTCGGCGGACAGATGCTGGCAATCGCATTGGTCCAGGCCGGGTTCGCCGTCGCAGCCGTCTTCCTCGGTGCCCGGGTAGCGATGGGGTTCGGACGTGATGTCCGCAAGGCACTGTTCGCCCGGTCCATCCGGTTCTCGGCCCGGGAGGTCAACCAACTCACCGCACCATCGCTCATCACCAGGCTCACCAACGACGTGCAGCAGGTGCAGCTCTTGGTGGTGATGTGCTGCACCATGGTGCTCGCGGCCCCGGTGACCATCGTCGGCGGCGTGATCATGGCACTCCGGCAAAACGCACGGATGTCCTGGTTGCTTGGCGCCAGCGCGCCCATCCTCGCCATCTGCCTGGGCTTGCTCATCAGTCGACTGATCCCGCAATTCCGCATGATGCAGGAGCGCCTCGACGGGGTGAACCAGGTGCTTCGTGAGCAGATCTCGGGCATCCGGGTGGTGCGGGCCTTCGTCCGCGAACCGCACGAGACGAGGCGCTTCGGCCGGGTCAACGACAACTTGACCCACACCTCGCTCGTTGCCGGTCGGCTGATGGCCGGGATGTTCCCCCTGGTCATGCTGATCATCAACGGTTCCAACTCGGCGGTGGTTTGGTTCGGTGCCGACCTGATCGCACACCGAAGTATGACCGTTGGCTCGCTGATCGCCTTCCTGACCTACTTCACCCTCATCCTCATGGCGATCATGATGTCGACCTTCGTCGTGGTGATGGCACCACGGGCGGTGGTGAGCTCGGAGCGCATCAAAGAGGTCCTCGATACCGAGACCTCGGTCACCCCTCCCTCGAATCCCATCCGCCAGTTCCGCACGCCGGGCACGCTCGAGCTGCGAGAGGTCTCCTTCGGCTACCCGGGGGCCGACGCCTTGGTGCTCGAGGGGATCTCCGTCGCCGCCGGACCGGGTCAGACCACGGCGGTGGTGGGGAGCACCGGATCTGGCAAGACCAGCCTGGTCAACCTGGTCGCGCGGCTGTTCGATGTGACGTCCGGTGCCGTCCTCCTCGGTGGGGTCGACGTCCGCGAACTCGACCCGGACCTTCTGTGGCATCGAATCGGCTTGGTGCCACAGCGCCCTCACCTGTTCTCGGGCACCGTGGCCAGCAATCTCCGCTACGGCCGTCCGGATGCCCCCGATGACGACCTGTGGATCGCGCTCGAGATCGCCCAGGCGGCTGACTTCGTCCTCGCGATGGGCGGGTTAGACGCTCCGATCACCCAGGGCGGGACCAACGTGTCAGGTGGCCAGCGTCAGCGTCTGTCCATTGCCCGAGCGCTGGTTCGCCGGCCGGACATCTACATCTTCGATGACTCCTTCTCCGCCCTCGACCTGCAGACCGACGCCCGACTCCGTGCCGCGCTCGCTCCCTACACCGCAGATGCAACGACGCTCGTCGTCGCCCAGCGGGTATCGACGATCGTGAACGCCGACCAGATCCTGGTGCTCGAAGGTGGCCGGCAGGTCGGTCTCGGCACGCACGAGAGCCTGCGCCAGACCTGTCCGACGTATGCCGAGATCGTCGCTTCGCAGATGGCATCGGCCGACGCGGCATGACGATCACCTCTCGTGCTCCGGTGAGCCAGCCGCCTGGCGGTAGCGCGATGGCCCGCGGGCCTGGGTCGTTCGGGATGCCCCTTGAGCGGTCGCGGGACTTCGGCGGGACGCTTCGACGGCTGGCCAACCGCCTGCGGCCCCAGTGGTATCGGCTGGTGGCAGTGATCGTCTTGTCCCTGGTCGCGGTGGCGTTGTCAGTTCTCGGTCCGAGGTTGCTCGGAGACGGGACCAACGTCATCGTCGATGGCCTCGTTCACGGGGGGCCTGGCGCAATCGATTTCTCGAAACTGCACCAGATCCTCCTGCTGGTCGTGGGCCTGTACATCGGGTCAGCGTCGGCTCAGTACATCCAGGCATACATCCTCGCCGGGGTCGTACAACGCACCATGCAGCGCCTTCGCTCGGACGTGGAGGCCAAGCTCCACCGGGTCCCGCTTGGCTACGTCGATCGATCGGGTCGCGGGGACTTGCTGAGTCGGGTCACCAATGACATCGACAACCTGGCCCAGAGCTTGCAGCAGACCCTGAGCCAGATGCTCACGAACATCTTCATGCTGGTCGGGACGATCGTGATGATGTTCGTCATCTCGCCGATCCTGGCGGTCGTGGCCGTCGTGAGCATCCCGCTGTCGACGGTGATCATCCAGTTCATTGCGAGCCGCGCTCGAGTCCGGTTCACGGCACAGTGGAGCAACACCGGACGCCTCAACGCATTGGTCGAAGAGACACTGAGCGGCCATGCCATCGTCAAGACCTTCGGGCGCGAGCGAGAAGTGGAAGCTGAGTTCCAGAGGACAAACGACGAGCTGTTCGAGGCAAGCTACAAGGCGCAGTCCATTTCGAGCAGCATCCAGCCCTCGATGGTGCTGGTGGGAAACCTGAACTTCGTGGCCATCGCAGTCATCGGAGGCCTTCGAGTGGCGTCTCGGGCAATGAGCATTGGTGGCGTACAGGCGTTTATCCAGTACTCTCGCCAGTTCTCGCAGCCGTTGTCCATGCTCGCTTCGATGGCCAACCTGTTTCAGTCGGGGCTTGCATCGGCAGAGCGGGTCTTCGAGTTCCTCGATGCAGAGGAGATGAGCCCCGACCCGCCAGTCTCCCCGGAACCGGTTCGCTTCAAGGGCAGGGTTGCGTTCGAGAACGTCTCGTTCTCCTACAGCCGTGACCGGCCCCTCATCACGAACCTTTCGTTCGTTGCCGAGCCCGGACAGACCGTGGCCATCGTCGGCCCAACTGGGGCGGGGAAGACGACACTGGTCAACTTGATCATGCGGTTCTACGAACTGGACTCTGGCCGGATCACGCTCGATGGCCAGGACATCTCGACCATGCCGAGGTCGGTCTTGCGTTCGAATGTCGGCATGGTCCTGCAAGACACGTGGTTGTTCGCAGGCACAATCCGGGACAACATCGCCTACGGGAGGCCAGATGCGACGGAAGCTGAGATCTTGGCAGCCGCCAAGGCGGCGTACGTCGACCGCTTCGTGCACGTACTGCCTCACGGCTACGACACGGTGGTCGACGACGAGGGCACGGCGCTCAGTGCCGGCGAGAAGCAGTTGCTCACGATTGCGCGAGCCTTCGTTGCCAACCCGAGCATCCTCATCCTCGATGAGGCAACCAGCTCGGTCGACACCAGAACCGAGATTCTCATCCAGAATGCTATGGAGGCGCTACGGGCCGAACGTACCAGCTTCGTGATTGCGCATCGCCTGTCCACGGTGCGCAATGCCGATGTGATCTTGGTGATGGAGGAGGGTCGCATCGTCGAGGTGGGCCACCACGCAGACCTGTTGCAGCGGGGCGGGGCATACGCACGGTTGTACAACGCGCAGTTCAGTGGCGCGGCCGTCGAGGTAAGTTGAGCCCGGATGGCGGCTTACCCGTGCCGTCCAGTGGAGCTAACTGGCACTATGTCGACAAGGATGCTCAGGCTGTGGCGAGGTGAGCCGAAGGCGCCGGACGACGCTATCGGCGGCGAGGGTCCCGCGGCTGGCCCGCCGGCGGAGCCGCCGTGGCGACGGGACCGAGGAACTCGCTGGTGATCCCGGCCGGAGCGGGCCCGTTTGTCGGGCTCCGGGTGGTCGAGTTCGGCCGGCTGATCGCCGTTCCATACTGTGGCCAGCTCCTGGCCGATTGTGGGGCCGAGGTGGTCAAGGTCGAGCCGCTGACCGGCGACCCTGCCCGCGGTAACGGTGTTCTGCCAAGTGGCGACAGCCGACAGTTCCTCAATAAGAACCGGGGCAAGCGATCGATCAGTGTCGACTTGTCGAACCGCGAGGTCGCGCCGGTGATCCGCCGGTTAGTGGACACGGCCGATGTGCTGCTTGCCAACTTTCGCCCGGGGGTGGCAGAACGCTTGGGCCTGGACTACCCGACGGTCTCGAGCACCAATCCGGCCATTATCTACGCGTCGAATTCGGCGTTTGGCTCGGAGGGGCCACGCGCCAGCGACATCGGGGTGGATATCGTGCTGCAGGCGTACTCGGGGCTTTGGCAGGCATCGGCCGGGGGACCAGTTCCGTTGCGCGACCCGGTGATCGATTATGCGGCGGCGATGCTCATGTCCTTCGGGGTGGCCGCCGCGCTCTATCACCGCGCCCGGACCGGTAAGGGTCAGCGTTTGGACACCGCCCTCCTTCAGGCATCGCTACTGCTGCAGAACAACCACCTTGTCAGAGTGGAGTCGGATCGAGTTTGGAGGAGCGAGCTTTCGGCATGGCTTGGCAACGCCTTTGCTGAAGGGCTGACCTGGAAGGAGGTGCTCGAGAGGCGAGGTTTTGGTAGCGCGCAACCCTACTACGGCCTTCTCAGGACGGCCGACGGCTATCTTGCGGTTGGCGGGTTTGGCGAAGCGGCGCGGGCAAAGATTCGAGAGATCGTCGAATCTCGATCCCCAGATCCAGAATCGGTGATCCACGGATCCGAGGCCCTGCGTGGTCGATCGACCGAGGAGTGGCTGGAGGACTTCGAGGCGGCCGGGATTCCCGCAGCACCGTTGCGATTCCCAGAGGAGATTTTCGACGATCCGCAAGTGGCAGCGAACGGCTTCCTCACGACAATCGACCATCCGCGACTCGGCCAGGTCGAGGTCCTGGGCCCACCACTATCAATGAACGAAACTCCTCTCATCCCAGGATCCCTACCACCAGACCTCGGATCGGATACCCGGGATGTGCTCAAGGAGTTGGGAATTTCAGTGCAGGAGATTGCGCGCTTGGAGCAGATTGGAGCGGTCCGCATCGGTGGGCGCCAATGACGAACCTAGCCTCCATAACACCAGCAAGAGTGGTCGCCCAGTACGACGCTCAGGGCTGGCACCGGACTGGCTCGCGCACCGACTGGGTATCAGCGCGTTGGCTGGCCGATCTGGCGGCCAACTGTGGTGCGGAGGTGGAAATATCGACCTTCGAAGTTACTCGCCTCGTTCATCGTCGTTCTGTGCTTCGCGTCGGGGACCGATTGGTTCCAGGGGTTCCGCTGCATGATGCCCCCCTGCCGCCGGCGCGTGGGATCGCGGGACGCCTCGGTCCGATTGGGTCTGGCGCAGAGATCATCGTCGTTGAAGCCACGCCAGGGATCATGCCCGACGACCCACTTGACCGCGCGCGTCGCGATCCAGAGACTCAAGCGGTCATCGCAATCATGCGCGGAGCGTCCGACGGGTTGGCGTTGCGCAATGCTCACTGTCTCCACCCTTGGGGCAATCCAGTCCTCCAGGTTGGCAGCCAGCACGCGTCTGCTCTACTTGCGGCAGTGGAAGCTCGCCAACCTGCCAGGCTGGAGACCGATGCGCGGTGGGTAGAGGCTAAGGCGGCAAATGTCATTGCGCACCTCGATAGGGAACAGGATGCCGAAGCCCCAGCGGTGGTGCTCCTTACTCCCCGCAGTGGCTGGTGGCACTGTGCGGCCGAGCGTGGTGGTGGGATCGCGTGTTGGCTTGGAGTCCTGAACGATCTCGCTGATAACCCGACGCTGCCCCCGGTCCGGTTCCTGGCCACGAGCGGCCATGAGCTTGCCTGCGCTGGTCTGCGCACCTACCTCGGCGAGAACCCGAGTATGGGGACAGTGTGGGTGCATCTCGGAGCGAACCTGGGGGCGGCTGGTGGCCGCCTCGGCGTCATTGCATCTGATCGGTCGCTCGCAGAGCGGGCAACCAGCATTCTCAAGGAGAAAGGTGGGTTCACCACATCAGAGTTCCGATCCCTGGAGCGACCGGCCGGTGAAGCCATCGAACTCGCTAGAGCTGGGCTGCCCTTCGTGTCACTCGTCGCAACGAATCGTCGGTTTCATCTTCGGAGTGACCGCTTTCCCGACAACGTGGATACAGATCGTTTGGTAGGGCTTGTTGAAAGCGTCATCCTTTTGGTCCGCAGTCTTGCAGTCACGACCTGAGACGACAGAGTGAGGAAGTGGTGGAAGGTCTGCGCAGGCTCGAGGAGCGGCGGGCGTTCGTGACCGGTGCCGGGAGCGGGATCGGCAGGGCTTCGGCCTTGCGTCTCGCTGCTGAGGGCGCCAAGGTAGCGTGCGCCGACGTTCGTCCGCAGCTGGCCGACGAAACAGCGAGCATCATCGTTGATAGTGGAGGAGTTGCCGAGGCGATCCACTGTGACGTCGGTGAGGAGCAGTCGATCGCTGATGCGGTTAATCGGGCGAGGGAACGATTCGGCTCATTGGAGATCGTGGTAGCCAGTGCTGGAACATCGACAAGGGGACTCGTCCACGAGCTCACTCTTCACGACTGGGACCTGGTGCTGCGCGTTAACCTGACCGGAGTTTTTCTCACGTGCAAGCACACCATCCCACTCCTGCTTGAGTCAGGGGGAGGCTCCATCGTGACGATTGGCTCGGTTTCGTCGGTTATCGTTGGTGCTGGAGGGTCCGCAGCCAGCTACAAGGCTGCCAAGGGCGGCGTACTGCAGCTCACCAGGCAGGTGGCTGTGGACTATGCCGATGTCGGCATTCGCGCCAACTGCGTCTGCCCGGGCGCAGTGCGAACAAATCTCGGCCGACATGTACAGGAGATGATGCCCACCTGGACCACCATCAACCCGTCACCGCCGACCCGGATCACCATCGAGGCTCCGATGAAGCGCGCCAGCGATCCCTCCGAAATCGCTTCGGTCGTCGCCTTCCTGGCTTCTGACGACGCATCCTTCGTCACGGGAGCAGCGGTGATGGTGGACGGCGGTTTGACCGCGATTTAGTGCTGTGTATGCCCCGCCGGTGAGCGATGCAGCTTGGGAGCATGTCGACTCGGCCGATATGGGCTGGGATCGAGCCCGGCTCGAAGAACTCGCCGGGTTCTGTGAACAGCACGCGACTAGCGAGCTGATCATCGCATTTCAGGGACGGATTCTCATCGAACGGCTGTTCACTGATGCCAAGGTCCCGGTCAGAGATGTCGGATCGGTGCAGAAGTCCGTTGTTTCCGTCCTCGTCGGAGTACTTGCCGAACGGGGCCAGCTGGCGATCGAAGCACCAGTCTCCTCCTATCTCGGGCAGGGATGGACGAAGTCGGATCCATCGCATGAGCGGACAATCACCATTCGGCATCTGTTGTCGATGTGCTCCGGGCTGTACGACGACTTCTCCGTGGAAGACTTGCCAGGGAGGGTTTGGTACTACAACAACAACGCCTATCACCAGCTGCGAAGAATCATCGAACGGGTGACGGGTCGCAGCACGGATCACGTGAGTCGGGAGATTCTCTTCGAGCCTCTCGGGATGACCAATTCGTCGTGGGCCGAACGCCCGGGCATGGTCGATCCGCATGGCATGACCCTCCTTGGGTTGCGGACCACTGCTCGGGACCTGGTCCGTTTCGGCATCATGATCCAGGCCGGCGGGCTGTTCGGGGACTGCACGGTGATCTCACCCGGTGGATACTTAAACGACGCATTGCAGAGTTCCACCGACCTCAATCCTTCCTATGGGTACTTGTGGTGGCTCCCGGCACGCCCATGGGCTGTCGTGCCCGGTCCGGACCCCTCGAGGCCTTCTGACCCACGCAAGAGCTTCGGGGGACGCCGGCTCAACCACCCGATTGCCCCATCGGCCCCTACCGACGCGAAGGCGGCGCACGGTGTCGGCGGCCAACGGCTTTGCATCAGTGCGCACCTGGGGGTGGTGCTGGTCAGGTTGGGTGGGCCAGTCGATGGGCGGGTCCAGCTGGACGAGGAGCTCTGGCGGCGGCTTCGGGCGGCCGCGCCCGAGGGGTACTGACCGGGGATCCTGCCGCTTGCAACGGCGAGACCGAACCGGCCAGTGTCGGATATCGTTTCCAGAACCAGGCTGCCAGGAGGAGTAATGCGAAGGGTTCTTCTGAGCCGAGTGCTTGCGCTCGTGCCCACGCTGCTGGTGGTGTCGTTGGTGACGTTTTCCCTGCTCCACCTCATGCCAGGATCACCAGCGTCGGTCATCCTGGGTCCGGACGCGACGAACGCCCAGATCGTCCAGCTCAATCAGAAGCTCGGTCTCAATCACCCGCTTTTGGTCCAGTACGTGACCTGGTTGTCCCACGCCGTCCGGGGCCAGTTCGGCTCATCGCTGCTCAACGGTCAGTCGGTGATCTCGATGATCGGCGAGCACCTCCCGGTCACGCTGTCGCTCGCTCTCACCGGCATGCTCCTGGCCGCGATCGAGGGGCTCGCGATGGGGATCGCGGCCGCTCTCAGGCCGGGCGGCAAGCTCGATCACGCGTTGCAGGTCGTCACCTCGTTCGGCCTGGCGATCCCCGGGTTCTGGCTGGCGATGCTGCTGGTCATTCCGTTCGCTCTCTGGACAAGGCTGTTCCCTGCCACGGGCTACACCCCGATCACTCAGAACCCGATCCAGTGGCTGCATGGGATCGCCCTTGGTTCCATTGCCCTGTCGATCGCGCCGGCTGCGGCCATTGCTCGACATACCCGTGGTGCCTTGACCACCACCATGTCGCAGGATTTCGTTCGAGCGGCCCGATCGCGAGGGCTCTCTGAACGCCGAGCGTTGCTCAAGCACGGGCTTAAGAACTCGTCAATTCCGGTGGTGACCATCATGAGTTACCACTTCGCGGCACTGTTCGGCGGGGCTCTCGTGGTCGAGCAGGTGTTCGGTCTAAACGGGATCGGTCAGTTGATGATCGCTTCGGTCCAGGATCATGACATCCCGGTAGTCCAAGGACTGACCGTGATCGCAGCGGTGATTGTGATCATCGTAAATCTCCTGGTTGACGTCTGCTACGGGCTGTTGGATCCTCGGGTTAGGGTGTCGTGAGCCTGGTCCCGGCACCAGAAGTCGACGCTGGTTCCCAGTCGAGCATCGTTACCGATCACGCCTTGCGTCGCGTCGTCCGGACCTTCAGGAGCCAGCCGCTTGCCATGGCTGGCGCCCTTTGGATGGCCTTGGTGGTGGTGACGGCAATCTTCGCACCATGGGTTGCCCCAGACGACCCGAACGCCCAGAACCTCCTCCACGTCTTCGCAGGACCGTCCTGGCACCATCTACTAGGGACTGACAACCTCGGCCGTGACACCCTGAGCCGGCTGATCTTTGCTGGCCGGGTGGCCTTACCGGCGGCGGCGATCGGCGTGGGGGTCGCCGTCGGGATTGGGGTTCCCGTTGGCCTCGCAGTCGGATACGTGGGCGGATTGTGGGACCGAGTCGCCATGCGCGTGGTGGATGCGGTGCTCGCCTTGCCCGGTCTAGTCCTGGCCATCGCGGTAGTGGGAGCCCTTGGCCCCAGCCTGGACCACGCAATGATCACGCTAGGGTTCTTGGCCTCCGCCGGGTTCGCCCGCCTCACCCGTGGTGTCGTTCTGGCGGTACGTGAGCAGCCCTATATCGATGGCGCGAGGGTCGTTGGCGAGTCGACTCCCCACATCTTGTTCCGGGAGATCCTGCCCAACGCCCTCGGGCCCATCGTGGTCCAGGCGACGCTGGCCTTTGCTCACATGCTGTTGTTTGAGGCGGCGTTGAGCTTCATCGGACTCGGCGTGCAGCCTCCCCAGGCGAGCTGGGGCTCTATGCTGACCGATGCCCGATCCCAAATCGGCAACGATGCATTCCTGGCTGTGCCACCCGGGATGGCCATCCTGCTGACCGTGCTTTCGGCACAGCTGATTGGCGACGCCCTACGCAGTGCCCTGGTCAGGGGTCGGGAGAGTCGAGGCCGGGCGGCCCGAGCCTCGAGGTGGCGGACCAGAGCGGCCCGAGTGGCCCCCCGCTCTCTCGACTCCCAGCCCCGGCCGGACCGAGTCTTGGTGGTGGAAGGGCTGAGGGTGTCTGTGGGTACAGACCCTGGGGTCACGGTCGTCGACGATGTGACGTTCGAGTTGGGGAGGGGCGAGACGATTGGTGTCGTCGGCGAGTCCGGCTGTGGAAAGTCCATGACCGCGCTCGGGATCATCCGGCTCCTCCCGACGGGCGCCCGGATCGCCAGCGGCCAGGTCATCCTCAATGGTCGGGATCTGCTGGCGCTGACGGACCGCCAGATGGACAGTGTGCGAGGCAAGGAAGTCGGAATGATCTTCCAGGACCCCAAGGGATCCCTGGATCCCGCGTTCAGCATTGGGAACCAGGTGAGCGAACCCCTCAGACTCCATCTTGGATTGTCCCGGCGCGAGGCCTGGTCGCGGGCCGTCGAGCTCTTGGACCAGGTCAAGCTGCCGCGAGCATCCGAGCGAGCGCACGACTATCCACACCAGCTCTCGGGCGGCCAGCTCCAGCGGGTCATGATTGCAGCCGCGCTCGCCTGTTCACCCGATCTTTTGATCGCCGACGAGCCGACCACGGCCCTCGACGTGACCGTGCAGGGCAAGATCCTGGACCTGCTGGCGGAGCTTCGTAGCGAGCTCGGGATGGCCATGATCTTCGTGAGCCACGACTTGGGAGTGGTCGCCGACATCTGCGACAAGGTGCTGGTTATGTACGCAGGTCAGGTGGTGGAATCGGCCGCGGTTGACGAGCTGTTTTCGACCCCTCGTCATCCCTACACCCAGCGCTTGCTTGAGACGCTGCCCGGATCGGTGATGCCCGGTGCGTCCTTGGCCCGGATCCCAGGCCAGGTTCCGCCCGCCGAGTCGTGGCCTAAAGACCGGTGCCGCTTCGCTGACCGCTGCGAACATGCCGGGCCAATCTGCGTCGGGGAGATGCCCTCGTTGCGTCCGGTGGAGGGGTCGCTCACCAGGTGCATCCGAGCCGAGGAGTTCCGGACGGTCGAGGCCGTGCGATGAGCAGCGTCTTGGTGGTCGAAGACCTGACAGTGGTCTATGGCCGTCGGCGCCGTGGTCGAGTGGTCGCCGTCGACCGGCTGAGCTTGCAGATCGAGGAAGGAACGACGTTCGGACTGGTTGGCGAGTCCGGGTCCGGGAAGACGACGGTTGGCCGGGCAGTGCTAGGGCTGGTCAGGCCAGCGTCCGGCCGGATTTTGGTCGATGGAGGGCCTGTCCAGCACCTGGCCCTCCGAGCAGCGATCGAACAGGGCAAGAAGGCTCAGGTGGTCTTCCAGGATCCAACGGGATCGCTCAATCCGGCCCGGCTGGTCCTAGATACGCTCCGCGAACCCCTGCGGATTCACGAACGTCTTAAGCGGGACGCGAGCACCAGGGCGGCGGAGGCCCTTGGCGAGAAGGTGAGCTTGGCGCCCGGAATGCTTCGCCGCCTTCCCTACCAGCTCTCGGGAGGACAGAACCAGCGAGCCGCTATCGCCCGGGCACTGGCCCCTACGCCACGTCTGGTCGTGTGCGACGAGCCGGTTACGGCCTTGGATGTCTCAACGCAAGCTCAGGTCATAAACCTGTTGGTCGACCTCCAGCGCCAGACCCGAGTCGCCTACCTCTTCATCTCCCACGACATTTCGGTCGTCCGACACGTCTCGCACCGAATCGGTGTCATGTACGCCGGACGCTTGGTTGAGGTCGGTGACGCCTCCTCGGTCTCGACGTCACCGTCGCACCCCTACACCCAGGCACTTCTCGCCGCCGTCCCGGTGCCCGACCCGGCCCGTCAGCGGGAGCGAAGGTCCAGGCGGCGGGCTCTCGCCGGCGCCGCGGTCGACGACGCTCTTCCGGCCACCGGTGGGTGCCCCTACCGACTCCGCTGCCCGTGGACCGACGAGGTGTGCCAGCGGGTCGAACCCCAACTTCGGCCGGTGGGCGAGGACCACCTCGTTGCCTGCCACCACGCCGAGCGCGCGGTGCTCGCTGGCCAGTCGGCCGAACCGGCTCCAGCTGGCCAGGGGTCGACGGCTGACAGCTGATCAGGAGAAGTGAATGTCTGCGAAGTTGGGCGCTCCATAGACGATGCCAATCCCGGTCACCTTCGGATTCGAGGCCACGATGTCATCGGCTTGGGCGGCAACGATGATGTAGCCCTGGTCCACCTCCTCGGCCGACATCTCCGCGGCCAGCTTGTTGGCCAGCTTGGGCTTAGTGAACTCCGCCGCAGCGTACTGCGCTGCTAAGGAATCCAGTGTCGGGTCGTCATCGTGGAACGGGTTAAAGCCGGCAGTCGGAGCCAGCTGCGCGAGGTAACGGCCATAAGGGTCGTAGTTCGGGAACCCGAAAGTAATGACCGGGTACTGAGTGGTCCTCCCGGCCGGACCGAGCGAGTTGGTCGGGAGGAGCTGGATCGTCATGTTTATGCCGATCGCGCCCAGCTCGGCCTTTAGAATCTCGGCGCCCGTGTGGTCCGTGCTCGCGTCGATCGGTGCCGTGAAGCTGATGTTCTTGTAACCCGACTCGGCTATCAGCTGACGAGCTTTCTTCAGGTCGTACGTGTATCTGTTGGCGATCGCGGGGTCATAGCCTTGAATCCCCTTTAAGATCGGTTGGTCAGAGACCGAACCGTAGCCGTAGAGAGCGGCTCGGACGATCGCCGGCCGATCGATCGCCATTGCGATGGCCTCACGGACCTTCAGGCTAGCGAAGGCAGGGACGATCTTGCCGGTTCGATCCAGGATCAATAGGCCAGTCCAGGCTACTGGTGCCGCCGTGATTCGCAGTCCGTCCGCCTTTGCCTGAGAGGCGTTGGCGGCGTTTATCAAGGTGAGGTCGACCTGGCCGGTCTGCACCGCGTCGAGGCGAGCGGTGGGGTCGGTGATGACCTTGAATACGATCGTGTGTGGACGGATCACCGACTTGTCCCACCACCTCGGGTTGGCCACGAAGGTGTAGTGGTCACCCGGAGTGGACTGGGCTGCGTCGTAGAAGTAAGCGCCGGTCCCATCGGGGTCGAGGTTGAGGTTCGGACGGCTGAACGCTTCGGGGCTCAACATGTCGCAGGGTGCGCTGGCCAGGGTGAACAAGAGGTCAGGGTCCGGCGCCTTGAGGAGGATCCTCAGGGTGGTCGGATCGAGCGCCTCGACTCGAGCGATCGGCCCCAAAGACGAGGAGCGTGGGCCGGCAGCAGCGATCGACCGGTCTAGTGATTCCATCGCGGTGGTGGCATCGAACACCGATCCGTCCTGGTAGGTGACGCCGGTCCGCAGCGTGAAAGTGACCTCGGTGTCGCTCTGGAACTTCCAAGAGGTCGCGAGATCGGGCTCGGGCTGGGCCTTGGCGTTGAACTTGACCAGGGTGTCGTAGACAAGCCCAAGGTATTGTGCTTCCTCGGCCCCGGCTGACGACGCGGCCGGGTCAAAAGTGACCAGCGGCGCGGTCGCCCCGTAGGTGAGGGTGGCGTGCTCGTTCGCTCTGAGCAGCTTCGAGTTGGTGGCCCCGGCCGGCGACGCTGACTCGGCTGTGACCAACAAGGCGGACACCACGGCGGCCGTCGTGAGGCCGACCCACGCCAGCCGCTTCATGCCGCTTCGAAGTCCTGGCACAGGTCCCCTCCTCATGGGTAATGATCTGGAATCGTTTCCCGGCATTGTGGGGCCTTGCGCACCGCACGTCAACCAGCACGTGGCGCACCTGGTGGCCGGACAAGGCTGGAAACGTTATCATAACCTGGACGAAAGGGGAACGGTGCGAAGCCAGCCGAACATCCTGCTGCTGATGGCCGACCAACACAGAGCCGACATCCTCGGGTGTGCCGGGGACCCGGTCGTGAGAACGCCCAACATTGATCGACTGGCTGCCGAGGGTCTGCGATTCGAGGATGTCCACTGCCAGGGTCCGCTGTGCATGCCGGCGAGGGCTTCCTTCCTCACCGAACGGTACGTGAGGGACCACGGAGTCTACGAGAACGCCTGGGACACGCCCACGGACATGCCCACGTTCCTACACTCGCTGCGCGCCGCCGGCTACCACACGGCCTGTATCGGGAAGATGCACTTGTGGGTGCACGGCGGTCGCGCTCCAGGGGGCCAGCGGACTCGGGATGCACGTCACCGATCGGAGCAGATGGTCGCCTACGGCTTCGACGAACCGATCGAGACAGTCGGGAAGCTTGCCTCGGTGAACATCAACACGGAGTATTCGGACCACTTGGCGGCCAAGGGCTTGCTCGAGACCTACCGGGAGTTCGTCCGCCGGCGGAACTACACAGCGCAGGGGGGGGAGGAGCGGCTGCCGAACTCCGCAACGGGGTCGATCCCACTGCCTCCCGAGGACTACATCGACGCCTGGCATGGGGACCGGGTGGTTCGTTGGATCGATGAGCGTGAGGGAGACCAACCGTGGTTTCTCTGGGTGGGATTTCCCGGACCACACGACCCGTGGGACGCACCAATCGAGTACGTCAACCTCTACCGTCATGTGTCGATGCCGATGCCGAAATCGCTTCAGCGGCCCCAGGTGCCCGAGTTCGGTCCGTTCCGGGATTTTCTGCAATTCTTTCTTTGGACTCACAGTAGTTCGGCGACGCTCACCGACGACCGGATCGAAGACATTCGCCGCTACTACTACGCCGACATCACTGTGATCGATGAAGCGGTCGGAAAGATCCGCCAAGCGCTCGAGCGCAACGGAATGCTTGATAACACATGGATCATCTACACCTCTGACCATGGCGAAATGATGGGTGAGCACCGGATGCTTATGAAGATGGTCTTCTACGATCAGGCGACGCGGGTCCCGCTCATCATCCGGCCTCCTCAGGGCGAGAGTGCAAAGACCATTCCTGGCCTGATTGAACACCTTGACGTTCCCGCGACGATCAGGGGTGTCGCCGGAGCCGATGGCCATGAGACCTTCGAGGGGCAGAACCTGCTGGGAAGCGAGGCTCCAGTAATCCGCCCGGTTGTGTTCAGCGAGAATTACGGATTCGCGATGGTCAGGACCGCTTCACACAAGCTCGTGTTCCACGAAGACACCCTTGAGCCAGCACAGCTGTTCTCGCTGGACGACGACCCGACCGAAGACGTCAACCTCGTGCACGATGGTTCGGCCCGAGGTGTTCTCGAAGAGCTGCTGGAGACACGGGTCCGCCCATTCCTCAAGGGCGGGCGGAAGAAGCCGGGACCGGGCGTGTTCGAGACAGGGCGCCGGACCGACTGAGCTTTGACTTGGCCAGCGGAGCTGGTCCGATCGAATCGCGTTCGATGAAGCGCGTGCGGTACTCGACCTTTGCCACGTTGGGTGATTCGCCTTCGATCCAGCCGAGCAGCATGGACGTCAAGGCCTTCGCCTCACTGGAAACGTCGTGGCCGACTACCGAGATCGGTGGACGGTAGGCGCTTGCCCAGGGCGAATCGCCGTAACCGATCACGGACACGTCCTCGGGAATATCGAGGCCAGCCATACGCAGGCCGGTGAGCAACGATGGCAGGACGAGGTGTGTTGCCGCGATCCACGCGGTCGGGACACTGGACCCATGGGCAGCCTTGACGACTTCGGACGCCATCTCGGAGGTTGTCACTCCGCGGGGGATGGTGACGACGTTCAGTTCAACGCCATTCCTGGAGAAACAATCAACGAGCACCTCGAACCGAGCTTTGCGATAGAAGCTCGGCGTGCGGATCCCGGAGACCCCGCGGGCGGTGACAAAGGCCACGCGTCGATGTCCGAGGGCGATTAGGCGCTCGGCCATTTCCCGCGTTGCGGCTGCCTCTTTGTCGATCCAAGAGGCGTTGAGCTGTTTCGCAAGCGGGCCCGGCGGTGGAACGACGGGGATATTGTGCTCTGCCAAGATGTCGAGACTTCGCTGTCCTCCGACCAGCGTGCCGACGACGACGCCATCGGTACGCTCGGCGACCATCCGTTGGAATATCTCGCGTTCCTTCTCGGGGGAACCTTGGCTCGTGGCAACCAGCACGACATAGCCAGCTTGGCTGGCCGCCTCGTCGACGCCTCGCAAGAATTCCAGGTGAACCAGGTTCACGAGTTCCGAGACGACAGCTCCGATGGTCATGGTCCGCGAGCTGCGCATGCTTCGCGCCCGCTGGCTGGGTCGAAACCCGAGCTGCTTCATGGCTGCAAGGACCCGCGCCTTGGCATCGGCTGCTACGTAGCCGTTGTCGTTGATCGCCCGAGACACTGTTGCGACGCTGACACCGGCGTGTGCCGCGACATCCTTGATGGTAACGAACGCACTCGGGCGTTTCGGTCTTAGGACCCTCCCGTCGGTTCCACGCTTCGCGGCGACGGGACCCGCCGACTGGCTGGGCTTGGAAGGCTTCGGCGGTTCCCGGGGAGGCATGGTTTGACTCACCACTTTCGTGCGGGTGGCTGCATGTGAGTGTATCGACCACCGCCACCACGGTGACTCCCCGTGGGTCGCGGAGGGACAATCGTGGCCGCGCCGGTCTGGGACACGATCTCGCAATACGCTACTATCCTGACGTGCTTGGTCCTCGACCCGTTTGCCGGTAGATCGGCCCCACGGACGCGTGGCCGACGAACTCCGGCTGGCGAGGGCGGAGCTGGCGTCGGGATGGGGTGAACTCGTCCTCGATCGGCCGGCGAGGCGCAATGCGCTCACCACCGAGCTCGTAACTGAGCTGCGGGCCGGCCTGGCTCAGCTGGTGGCCAACGAGGGTCTTCACGCCGTCGTGGTGCGGGGCCAGGGAGGGTGCTTCTGTTCGGGACTTGACCTCCGCGAGCTTGCCGGCCAGCCCGACCCGGGCCGGCGGGCAGCGTTCGGACCGGAGTGGGCCGGCCTCCATCGTGAGCTGGCCGCTTGTCCGATTCCGACGATCGCAGCCCTCGAGGGGGCGGCCATCGCCGCCGGATCGGCCCTGGCGCTCGCTTGCGACTTTCTCATCGCGGGACGAACAGCGATGCTTCATGTGAGCGAGGTTGGTCGGGCGATGACCCCACCCATGAACGTCGCCTGGCTCGTCGCCAAGTTCGGTGCGGCAAGGGCATTCGAGCTCGCCGTGGCAGCCGAACCGCACGATGGAGCCGACCTATTCCGCCTTGGGATTGCACAGAGTGTTGTCGAGGAGCACCAAGTCCTCGACACTGCTCGAAACCTCGCACAGCGCTTCGCTAGTTACGACCGGAAGACCCTAACGACAACCAAACGGATGATCCAAGCCGCCAACGGACGCCGCTTTAGCCAGGTTCTCGAAGAAATCCAATCGAGCTCCACGGTGGGGCCGTGAGCCCCGCTCCCGTGATGGCCCTGCGGCGAGGGGTACTGCAGGCGCGAGGAGGTTGAGTGCAGCTCCAGCCATCGAGAGGCTCAGCGATCTCGGGCAGGGTGATCGTCGTTAGTGGCGCCGCCAATGGCATTGGCAAGGCACTGGCGCTGGGATTTGCCAGAGACGGCGCGCTAGTAGTCGGGATCGACCGTGACGAACGCAGCCTTGGATCGCTGGCCCACGCCGGTGTCCTCACCGTGATCGGCGACGTTACCGAGCCCAGCACCTTCAATGATGTCACCAAGCTCACAACCGATCATTTCGGACGGGTGGACGTCCTCGTCAACAACGCTGGGATCGCTTGCCCGGGCCGGATCGACGAACTGGATCCGGCCGCCTTCTCCGCGACCATGGCGGTCCACGTGTTCGCCGCGTTGTCGGGCATAAAAGCGGTGGCCCCGGTCATGCGCTCACAGCGCTACGGAAGGATCATCAATCTCCTGTCCCGTGCGGCTGAGCTGTGCCTTCCAGGCAACGTCGCGTACTCGAGCGCCAAGGCAGCCCTTTGGGCACTTACCCGGACGGCAGCGGCCGAGCTCGCGGACTGCGGCATCTTGGTCAACGGGTTGATTCCAGGCATGACGAACACGGCGATCTGGGGCCGTCCTCGCCCGGAGCTTCAGCCGCCCGAGGCCGTCTACCCGACCGCCCTTGCTCTGGCCACGCTCCCCGAACACGGACCGAGCGGACGCGTGTTCTGGAACCTGAAGGAGTATCGGCTCTTCGAGCGGACCCTTGGATCAGCCGGGGGGGAGCGTTCTTCATCGACCAAGGATTCGTTCCCCTTATGAACGCGATCGTCGTACCGGTGGAGGGGGCAGAGCTCCACGTCGAAGTTGATGGGCCCGCCGCGGGAGCGTCGGTGCTGCTGTTCTCGGGTGCTCGCTGCACGACTCGATCGTGGGACCCGGTGATCCGGATGCTTACACCACGGCTCCGGGTCATCCGGCACGACATTCGAGGCACCGGACGCAGTCGCGCCGCCGAGGATGCGACGTACGGACTCGACCAGTACGCCGAGGATGCCGCTGCGATCCTCGACCATCTGGACGTCGAGACCACCATCGCGTGGGGATTGGCATTTGGAGCCCGGGTGGCCATGGCCTTTGCCTCGAGGTACCCAGCCCGAGTGCGTGCGCTCGCCCTTTTCGACGCTTCGGTCGAGGCCCCCGACACCGAGGCCCAACGGCGCGGTGCTGAGCTGGCCAGGCAGCAAAGGGCGGCTCTCGGCATCCCCGAGGTCGAGCGGGATCCGAGCTGGTTCGAGCACGAGAACCCCGAGACGCTGCGGAAGGCCCTGGCCGCGGCGTATCGAGACCCGGACCATCGCCGCTATGCCGACGGGCTGCGGGTCCCGGTGCTCATCGCGACCGGTGACCACGACCCGAACCTGCCGGCCAGCGAGCGCTTGCAACGGATGATCCCCGGAGCCGAGCTCGTCGTTCTCGAGGCAGTGGGCCACGGATCGGCGCTCGCTCGTCCGCAGCTGTGCGTCGAGGTCTTCTTGGACTTCCTTCTGCGGCAGGGGACTGTCTGAGGCCGAAGCGCCACCTACCGGCCGGTTGCCCTGGTCGGGAAGGCGGGCAAGGCCGGAGGGCTCGGGGCAGCGCCTGGCGATCCCCAGGAGGCGCGGCCGGCGGAGCTGGGCCGACGTGTCCGGGGGGCATCGCTACCCAGAAGCGGCGCTACCCTCGGGACAGGGTCAACCGTCCTGCGGGATGAGGACATGCCGTACCTGTCATTCGCGCTCAGGAACCTCGGGGCCAAGAAGGGCCGGTCGATCGGGCTCGCCGCGGCCGTGGCGTTCGCCGTCATGACCGTGGTGACCCTAGCAGTGACCAGTAGCGGGCTCGAGCAGTCGGCGGCCGCAATCATCTCCATCGGCAAGGCCGACTTCACGGTCGCCCAGAAGGGGGTCACCGATCTGCTCTCGAGCTCGATCGATGCGAACCAGCTGGCTCGGATCCGGGCCACGCCCGGAGTCCAGAGTGCCGTCGGGGTGCTGGTGGAGACCGAGAAGATCAACCCGCAGAACCCTGTCTTCATAGAGATCGGGATCGACCCGTCCCAGCTGAAGCGGTTCGGCGTCACCGTCTTGGAGGGGCACCCGTACGCACCAACAGCCAGGAACGAGTGCATGGTCGGGTGGCGGGCGGCGGCGAACCTCGGTCTCCATGTCGGGTCGCTGTTCCGAGCGGACGGGACGGTCAACACGGTGACCGGCATCTACTCGACCGGCAACAGCTTCGGCGACGACGCGGCCATGTTCCCACTCCCGGCCATCCAGGGCTACAACCGGGTCCCGGGGATCGTGACACTGGTGTTCGTGAAAGTGAGGCCGGGCACTCCCATCAGTCGGGTGGAGCACTCGATCCAGTACCACATGCCTGAGCTCACGACTATCCGGACCGCAACGCAGTTCGGCCGAGCTGATCGAAATCTCGTCTACCTCAAGGCCGCGGTGACCGGGAGCACGATCCTGGCCATCATCATCGGCGCGGTCATCGTGGGCAACACGATGTTGCTGAGCGTGTTCGAACGAACCAGGGAGCTCGGCTTGTTGCGGGCTGTGGGCTGGACGAGACGCCGCATCGTCGGGATGATCCTGATCGAGGCCGCTGCCTTGGCCTTGATCGGCGCGGCGGTCGGCGTCGGGCTGTCGTTTGGGATCTCGGTTGCTTTGGAGCACGTCCCGGCGTTGCAGGGAATCCTGCACGCCAACTACACCCCGACGGCGTTCTGGCGGGCGCTGTACACCGCGCTCGGCATGACCTTCATCGGATGTCTCTACCCGGCCGCGCGAGCTGCCTTCCTCGCGCCACTCAGGGCGCTGAGCTATGAGTGAGAGCTTCGGTCTCCGGGCGTCGGTGGCCGGTGAGGAGCCTGCGGTCAAGCTCGATGACGTCGTGAAGCGCTATCCCGGAGGTGTCCTCGCGCTCGATCGGCTCAGCCTTTCCGTCGCGCAGAAGGAATTCGTTGCCATCTCCGGGCCATCGGGGTGTGGCAAGTCGACGCTCCTCCACTTGATCGCGGCGCTGGACCACCCGACGTCGGGAACGGTGTGGGTCAACGGCCGGGACCTGTCGACGGTGCGCGACCTGAGCTATTACCGTCGGCACGAAGTCGGGCTGGTGTTCCAGCTGCACAACCTTCTTCCCAGGATCTCGGTCCTGGCCAACGTGGAGATCGTGATGTACGGCACCCGCCTGAGCAGTCGGGAGCGACATCAACGGGCCATGGAGCTCCTCGCCGAGGTCGACTTGGAGGGTCGTGCCAACCGCCTGCCGACGCAGTTGTCCGGAGGTGAGCGCCAGCGGGTCGCGATCGCACGGGCGTTGGCCAACGAGCCAAAGATCCTTTTGGCCGACGAACCCACCGGGAACCTGGACGCCGAGTCGGCGCAGCGAATCATGGAGCTGTTCGGCCGAGTTCGGGACACCGGAGTGACAGTGATCATGGTCACCCACGACGAGGTTCTCGCCTCCATGGCCGACCGCACCGAACGGATCGAGCGGGGGCGCATCGCAAGCTCGACCGTCAACCGCTAAGACCAGCCACGCGCGATTCGCCTCGCCGTCGGTCAAACTCTGAGCTCAGTCGCTACGGCTCGGGACACGCCACTGCAGGAGGGTGCCCGAGGGGTGCCGCCGGTCGAGGCGGAGCTCACCTCCGAGCTTCGATGCCCGTGCTTGCAGGTTGGCGATCCCATGGCCGGCGGAGGGCCCGTCTGGAATCCCAACGCCGTTGTCGGCCACGGTGAGGAGGACGGAGCTGTCCTGGGCCTCGAGGACGACCTCGACCGCCGTGGCGTGGGCGTGACGGGCGACGTTCGAGAGCGCTTCGCGGACTACCGACAAGAGGTCCGGGACCAACCGGTCGTCGATTGCCGCCTCGACCGGGCCCCGGAAGCCCACTCGGGGCGCGAAGCCGAGTTGTTGGCCGGCCTCCCTCACAACGTCGCGTAGCTTCCGACGGATCTCGGGACCGCCGGCGGCCGGTTGGGACAGGTCGAAGATGGTTTCGCGGATCTCACGGATCACGTCGTCGATCGCCCCGACCGCGGCCGCGATCCGCTCGGCGACGACGCCGTCGGCGAGTCGCTGCAGCCCCTGGAGGGACATGCCGAGCGCGAACAAGCGCTGGATCACGGTGTCGTGGAGGTCCCGGGCGATCCGCTCGTGCTCGGATACCAGGCGCAGGGCTTCCAGCTCCTCCCGGGCTTGGCCCAGGGACAAGACGATCGCGGCCGCCGACGCGAAGACCGCCAGGGCCTCGGCCTCGCTGGGCCCGAAGGGCGGGCGGCTGGCGGCCCGGGCGACCACCAGTGTGCCGAGCGAGCGGCTCTCGGCTGCCATCGGCAGGTACAGCCCCGGTCCGAGGCCCAGCGGCCGGGCCTCGGCGATCACCGCCGGATCGGCCGCCATCTCGCCGATTGCCAGCGGCCGACCGCTGCGCATCACCTTGGCGGACAGGCTGGTTCCTGCGGGCACGTTGGCACCGACCAGGACCTCCGCGCCTGTGCCATCGGCCGCGGCAACCGTGAGCGAGGAGCCCCGCGGGACGACGATCCACGCCGCCTCGGCCTCCACCAGCACGCGAGCCCGGTTCGCAGTGAGGCGGAGGGTGTCGGCGGTGTCCTCACCGGCCAACAGCTCGCGGCTGATCTCGTTCACGTAACGCAACAGATCCTCGCCTCGCCGCCGGTCGGTCGCGTCTCGGACGAAGGCGCCGACCCGGATCGCGCCGCCAGCGGTCAGCGGGGCCAGGCCCACGTCCACCGGGAAGCTCGTTCCATCCCGGCGCCGGCCGTGCAAATCCAGCCCCGAGCCCATCGCCCGGGCGACCGGGCGGGCGGCATAGCCAGCGCGGTGGCGCCGGTGGAGGTCCCGCAGCTCCTCGGGGAGGAGCAGTTCGACCGGCTGTCCGATGAGCTCTTCGGGTGCCCATCCGAACAGCGATTCGACTGCCGGGTTGGCCATCTCGATGCGCCCGGCGGCGTCGACCACGATCACCGCGTCGGGGGACGCCTGGACCAGGGCGATCTCGAGCTCGGGGCGCGCCGTGGGCACGGGACGGAGCCTACGACCGGTGGCCTGCCCCGGCCGAATGGCCCTAGCGCGCCCGGTCCCGATCCGTCAGGGTGGGATTGGAGGTGGTCTTCGATGGAGCGCACGTCGGATGGGATCGCAGGGCCCGGAGGTCACGCCGGCCCGGTAGTCGTGGGGGTAGATGGCTCACCGGCCTCGTCCGCTGCCTTGCGGTGGGCGGCCGAGGAGGCCCGCCTGCGGGGCACCAAGCTCAAGGTCGTGCGGGCCTGGCAGTTCCCGGCGGTCGGCTACGGCGACACGGTCGCCCTGCCCCCTGGCACGGTCGAGAGCTGGGGCGAGGAGGCCACCGCGGGCCTGGAGGAGCAGCTGGCCACCGTCCTCGGGCCCGATCCGCAGGTCGAGATCGTCTCGGAGGTGACCGAAGGCCCGGCAGCGGCAGTGATCCTCGAGGCGGCGCGAGACGCCCAGCTGGTGGTGGTCGGTTCGAGGGGCAGGGGCGGGTTCGCCGGGCTGCTGCTCGGCTCGGTGAGCGCCCAGGTCGCCCACCACGCGCCGTGTCCGGTCACCATCGTTCGACCGGAGGGTTGACCGTGTTCGTGCAGGACTTCGAGGTGATCGACCGCCCCTACCACTGGGTCCGTCCGCACCTGGAGGCCGGCGAGCGCACCGAGGCCCTCCTGCGGGCCGCGCTCAAGGGTGCCCGGGTCCAAGGCGAGGCCATCCGGGCCAGAGTCGGCCCGGCGAGCTGGCCGGCGGTCTTTTCCAAGCAGGTCCGGATCCGGGCGGGCCCCGCGCGCGAGCACGGCGACTCGGTGCTGGTCCCGCTCAGCTGGGAGGCGACCGACGGGGTGTCGCTGTTCCCGCGCCTCGACGCCGACTTGGAAGCAGCACCATTCGGTGCCGGACAGACCCAGCTCTGCCTGCGGGCCCGGTACGACCCTCCGGGCGGCGCGCTCGGGCGCAGCATCGACCAGATGCTGCTCCATCGCCTAGCCGAGGCGACGGTGCGCGCCTTTCTGACCGACATCTGCCGGGGGCTGGACCCGGCCCATGATCGGGCGGGCTGGGCGCAGGGCACGGGTCGACCCCGCTGAGCGGGACGCCCGGGCACCGCCAATGCCCGGGCCCGCGCCGAGCGCGGCCCGGTCCCGACGATCCGGTCGAGCGGTCAGCACGGGGTCCCTGGCGCACCGGGGCAACTGGCTCCGGTGGCTGAGCGGCCGGCGTTGCCGACCGGAGGTCGCAGCCAGCGGAGGACCTCTCGGTCGCCTTGCAGTTCGAGGCGGCGGGTGAGCACCGGGTTGTCGGCTGACTGGCTGGCATGGCAGCGGATCGCCTGGAGCTGGCGGGCTCGGTCGAGCTGGACCGCCAGGTCGATCGCATCGAACGGGCGCCCGATGAACTCGGTCCCGAGCTCTCGGTTCAGCGTCGCGGCCACCTCAGCGGCCACGCTCCAGGCGAGGACCGGCAGACCGGTCGCCGCGGTGGCTGCCATCGCGGCCTCGGTGGCCCGGCGATGGTCGGGATGCCCGGTGACGCCGCCCTCGTCGAAGACGAGCACCAGCTCCGGCCGGCATGCGGCGAGCGCGGTGCCGACCTCGTCGACCAAGGTCGCCAAGGGGACCTCGGTCAGATGCCCGTCGGCGTGGTCGAGGAGCGACACCTGGCTCACGCCCAGGACACCTGAGGCTCGGGACAGCTCGTCGGTCCGCTGCTGCGTCAGGTCTACATCGCGGCCACCGAGGGTCGACGCCTCGCCCCTGGTGAAACAGACCAGGGACAAGGCTGCCCCGCCCTGGGCGAATCCGGCCAGCACCGCGCCGAGCCCGAAGCTCTCGTCGTCGGGATGGGCGCAGACCGCGAGCGCCGCACGGACCCGGGGGAGCCGATCACCGGAGCCCCGGTGGTCGGACCCGCCGGGCTCGGTCCCGACCGGGGCCACGGTGGGTCACCGAGCAGCGGCCAGCCGTTCGCTGACCCGGCTGAGGCGTTGGGCTGCCTCCTCGGCCAGCTCGCCCAGGTGGTCTCCCGCCAGGAGCTGGCGCGGGTCGGCGAGGGTGACCCGGGTCTGGCCCGGCATGGCCTCGTCGAGCACGACGTTGCATGGCAGCACGAGCGCCACCGACGGGTCCAGATCGAGCGCTCGCTGCGCCAGCGTGGGGTTGCACGCACCCAGGATCTTGAGCGGGGAACGCTCGATGCCGAGTTTGGCCTTCAGGGTCTCGGCGACGTCGATCTCGGTCAGGACCCCGAAGCCCTCCTCGGCGAGCGCCTCGCGAACGTGGGCTTCGGCATCGGCTAGCGGTGCGTTCAGTGTCCTCTCGATCCCTTGCATGGCACCTCCTTGGGCTCAAGCGAGCGTCATGAACAACCGCTGCAGGCTGTCCATGGCGTACCCATCGACAGCAGCCTCATCTGGGCTCTCTAAGCAGTAGGCGAGCCCGGCCGACACCAAACGGAATCCAGCTCGTTCCAGAGCCCTGATCGCTGCTGACAGCTGTTGGATCACCTCCCGGCAGTCCCGCCCGTCGGCCAGCATCCGCTCGATGCCCTGGACCTGGCCGGCCACCCGCCGCAGGCGACGGCGCACGTCGTCGGTTACGTCCTCAGGTAGCGGCACTGGCCCCCTCTCCTCGGTTGGCTTGCGCGCAAGGTTGGCTCTCGGACCGGCACGCTCACTGTCCGTCCCCGGAGCGCCCCTGTGCCAGCGTGCGCCGGACCTCGTCCATGTCGAGCTCTTTGATCTTGGTGATCAGCTCCTCCAATGCAGCCGCCGGAAGGGCTCCCGGTTGGGCGTAGAGGAGGATCTGGTCCCGGAAGGCCATGAGGGTGGGGATGGACATGATCCGGAAGCGGGCTGCCAGCTCTGGCTCGGCCTCGGTGTCCACCTTGGCGAAGGTGATCTCAGGGTGAGCATCAGAGGCCTGCTCGAACACCGGCGCGAACATCCGGCACGGGCCGCACCAGGAAGCCCAGAAGTCCACCAGGACGATGTCGTTGGCCTCGACGGTCTCGTCGAATCGATCTGCTCCCACGGCAACGGTGGTCATGTGGCCTCCTCGTCTGCTGGCACCACCTCGGCACCTACTGGGGACAACCCCAATACTCCCCCGGGTATTCCGCCGGTGCCGGCCCCGAGGCCCACGGCCGGGCTCAGCGGCGGGGATCCGGTGCCCCTGCTCGGCGGAGGGCCGCCGCCCGTTCGGAGGCGAGCCGGTCGACCAGCGCCGAGCCCTCGGGCCCGTCGGCGGGGGCGTCGTGTCGGCCGGGAGCACCGAGCAGCTCGCCCACGGTCGCGGCCACCGAGGCTCGGACGGCTGCCAGGTCGTACCCGCCCTCCAAGAACAGCGCCAGGCGGCCGGGGCCGGGCGTCCAACCGGCGACCCACCGGGCCAACAGCGCGAAGTCGCCGCTCGAGAGCACGAGGTTGGCCAACGGGTCGTCCCGGTGGGCGTCGAACCCCGAGGAGACCAGGACCCAGGTGGGACCGAAGGCGTCGATCACTGGTCCTGCCACCTCGGCCAGGGCGCGCCGGAGCACGCTGCCGGTCGTGCCCGGGGGAAGCGGGATGTTGACGGTCAATCCGGCAGCCCCGGGCCCGCCGACCTCCCCGGCCGCCCCGGTCCCCGGATAGAGAGGCGACTGGTGGGTCGAGACGTACAGCACTAAGGGGTGGTCCCAGAAGATCTCCTGGGTCCCGTTGCCGTGGTGGACGTCCCAGTCGACGACGAGGACCCGCTCGCCGTCGGCAGCCAGACTGGCCGCGGCCACCGCGACCGCGTTGAGCAGGCAGAAGCCCATGGCCCGGCCAGGCAGGGCATGGTGCCCGGGGGGACGGGCGGCCACGAAGCCGACCCCGTCGCTGCGCCGCTTGAGCTGCTCGACGACAGCCAGGCCGGCACCGACCGCAGCCCGGGCGGCGTCGAAGGACGTGGCGGTGGCGTAGGTGTCGGGATCGAGATCGCCCCCTCCGGCCTCGCAGAAGGCACGGAGCGCCTGCAGGTACGCCGGTTGGTGCACGAGGGCGAGCCGGTCCAGGTCGGCGGGCTCGCCACGAACCAGCTCCAGATCTTCTCCCAGGTGTAGGTCGCCGAGGCCGGCCATGACGGCGTCGATCCGCTCTGGCCGCTCGGGGTGACCGGCTCGGCGATGTTCGAGGGCGGCCAGCGGCCCGCCGACGATCAGCATGCGCTCACTGCGGCCCGGCGTGGCGGCAGTGGCGAGAGTGACCGATCGGGAGCCGAGCCGTCACCACGCCGTCGGCGAATCGCAGCGTGGCCTCGAAGCCCGAGTGTGTGAGGAGGTGGATCATCTCGTGGTTGTCCGGAAGGGTGGAGGCGACGAAGGTGTCGATGCCACGAGCCCGGGCTGCCTCGGCGAGCAGCTCGAGCAGCATGGTCGCGATCCCGTGGTGCTGCCAGGCGTCGGCCACCACGAACGCGATCTCGGCCTCGCTCGTGCCGATGCGATCGTAGCGGCCGATACCCACCAACTCGTCTTCGACTTCGGCGACCAGGGCCAACCGGTCCACGTAGTCGACGGTGGTGAACCGCTCGACCTCGGCCGGCGACAGCCGGGGGTGGGGGGAGAAGAAGCGAAAGTAGATCGATCGTGGGCTGAGCCGCTGGTGGAATGCTGCGAGCCGCTCGGCGTCGTCGGGTCGGATCGGCCGGACGTGGACCACGGTGTTGAGCCCGGTGACCACATCTCCCTCGAGCTCATCGGGGTAGCGGCCAACGGCAGGCGTCGCGTCGTTTCGGGGCTCGGAGCTGGTGGTCACGGGCCCCACCTCAGGGGTGCCGGATCTCTCGTCCCGTGATCACCGACGGGGTGATTCGAACGTAGCGGTCTTTGGTGCCGCCCGCCCACGGGGTGATCCCCAGGGTCCTTACTGACTCGAGTTCGGCATCCCCGTCGACGACGCGGCCGGTTCCGGACACGAGCACGCTCCAGCCCTCGCGCAGGGCATCGTCGAGGTGGTCGACCTCGAAGGAGACCGGGCCCCGGCGGACAGCTTCGACGACCTCGGCTGCAGCATCGGTGCGAAAGACGATGTCGCCATTGAGCACTTTGAAGTTGACCGGGACCGCGACCGACCCACGCGGGCTGCCGAACACGACCCGACCCACGCCGCCCGGCTCGATGCGTTGGCGGCAGGTCTCGGGGTCGAGCTGGACCGTTCGGGCTCCGGCCGGAGGGACCGAGCGGCCGGGGGGCGCGAGCATGCCACCGCCGCTCAGGGCATCGACGGTGGTGTCGAGGGCGCTGGCCAGCCGCCGGAGCGCACCCGTGGTGAGCCGGGGTGCCGGGCTCTCCTCGATCAGCTCGACGAAGCTCGGGTGCATCGATGCCCGTGTCGCCACTTCATCCCGGCTGATTCCCAGCTCCTCTCGGCGCCGGGCGACCCGGCGCCCCAAGTCTCCAACCCTGCTCATCGCGTCCTCCCTTCCTCCTCTACGGTGACGCGTGGCAGTCCTGGGTGCCAGGGTCGTTGGACCCGACGACGCAGGGAAGGCTCGCGACGGTGACGGCTGACTCGAGTCCCTCGCTGCAGGCACCACCGGTGGCTGCGGGCCCACCGAACGAGGCACGATGACGAAGACGATCAAGGGGAACGCCGGGCGAACCCCGCCAGAGCCGTCCTGTGACCACGCCCAGATCGAGTCGTGGATGGAGCGTCAGGTGCCGCATCTGCAGCCCATCCTGCGGTTGCTGGACGAGTCGATCCGAGCGACCATCCCGAGGCTCCACTACGCGCTCAAGTGGAAGCGGCCGTTCTACGGGCTCCCCGAGCTCGGCTGGCTCATCGAGTTGGCGGCGTATGCCGTCTCGGTGAACGTGATGTTCCTGGGTGGCGCCGACTTCGAGTGCCCGCCACCACTCGGGATCGCCGATCGCACCCGTTACGTGAAAGTGACCACGGTCGAGGAGGCACAGGATCCGGTGCTGCACCGCTGGATCGAGGAGGCGAGCCGCACGCCGGGCTGGCGGTGAGGGCGCCGCCCCTCACCGCTCTCGAGTGACACCCCGCCGGCCGGTCGGATCGCCCGGGCGCAGCCGCGCCCGCGCTCGGGCGGGTCCGGTCGCCGATCGGCGCGCGCTTCGGGCTCGGCCGACCTCGACGGTCGACCCAGCCGGCGAGGACGCCGCCGCAGGAATCCTCGAACCCCGACCGAGCCTCAGCGCCCGGCCTGGCCGCCGTCGAGCGGCGCCCGGAGCGGCCCGACCAGGTCGTCTGGTTGCTCTGGGGCCGCCCCGGAGCGGGCCGGAGCCCAGCTGATGCGGGCCCCCCCTTCGGGCACCGGCCGTCCGGCCAGCGCGTACACCTCGGCACCGTCGATGGTCTCTCGGGCGAGGAGCAGCTCCACCAGGCGGTCCAGGACGTCACGGTGGGAGCGCAGCACCACGACGGCTCGCTGCTCGGCTTCCCGTAACAGCCGCGCCACCTCCCGGTCGATGGCCGCCTGGGTCGCCTCGGCGAACGGCCGGGTCGAGAACTCGCTCCCGCCCCCGTCGAGGTAGACGGACCCGCCGGTCGGGTAGCCGACCGGTCCGATCGCCTCGGACAGCCCGAACTCGCGCACCATCTTGGTGGCGAGCTCGGTGGCCTTGGCAAGGTCGTTGCTGGCGCCGGTGGACCCTCGCCCCAGCACCACCAGCTCGCTCGCTCGGCCGCCCAGCAGGACGGCCAGGGTGTCGGCCAGGTAGTCCTCCCCGAACAGGTGTCGCTCGACCAGGGGCAGCTGCTCGGTCACCCCCAGGGACTGGCCGGCCGGGAGGATGGTCACCTTGGAGACGGGGTCAGCCCGGTCGGAGTAGGCGGCGACCAGGGCATGGCCGGCCTCGTGGACCGCGACCGAGCGCTTCTCCTCGTCCAGCAGCACGTTGGAGCCTTCGCGCCGGCCCAGGATGACCCGGTCGCGCGCCTCGTCGAAGTCCGAGGCGATGAGGAAGTCCCGGTTGTCCCGGACCGCCACGATGGCAGCTTCGTTGACCAGGTGGGCGAGATCGGCGCCCGAGAACCCGGGGGTCCCTCGCGCCACCACGTCGAGGTCGACGCTCGGGTCGAGCCGCTTGCCCCGGCAGTGGACCGCCAGGATCGCCGCTCGCTCGGACAGGGTCGGGAGTGGGATGACGATCTGGCGGTCGAACCTTCCCGGGCGGAGCAGCGCCGGGTCCAGGACTTCGGGGCGGTTGGTCGCCGCCAGCACGATGATCCCGGTTGCCGGGTCGAACCCGTCCATCTCGGCCAGGAGCTGGTTGAGGGTCTGCTCTCGCTCGTCGTTGGCCACCAGGGCCCGGTTGCCCGACCGGCGCTGGCCGATGGCATCGACCTCGTCGACGAAGATGATCGCCGGGGCGCGCTTGCGAGCCTCCTGGAACAGGTCCCGCACCCGTGCTGCCCCGACACCGACGAACATCTCCACGAAGCTCGACCCGGTGACCGAGAAGAAGGGCACGTCGGCCTCGCCGGCCACCGCCCGGGCCAACAGCGTCTTGCCGGTCCCTGGCGGACCGATCATGAGCACCCCGCGGGGAGCGATGGCCCCGGCCCGGGCGTAGCGCTCCGGGTTGCGCAGGAAGTCGACGACCTCTTTGATCTCGAACTTGGCGCCCTCGTACCCGGCGACGTCGGAGAACTTGGTCGTGGGCCGTTCCTCATCGAAGACCTTGGCCCGCGAGCGACCCACTCCGAGCACGCCCTGCAGCCGGCCGGCTGCTCCCCGCGACAGACGCCACCAGAAGTACCCGAGGACCAGGAACGGCAGGAGGAGGATCAGCCAGGACAGCACTTCGGCGCCGAAGGAGGTGCTCGACGCGGTCGCGCTGACCTGCACCCCGTGCGACTGCAAGTCGTTGAGCAGGCTCTGGCCCGCTTGCGGGGGAATGGCGGTGGTGTACGAGCTGCCGTCGGCCAGCGTGCCCGACGCGCTCCCGTCGGTCGCGATGGTGACGGTCTTGACCTTGTGGCCGGCCACGTCGTGGAGGAACTGGGTGTAGTTGAGGGTGACGGTGCTCGGGCGAACGGTTGGCAGGGTGAAGAAGAGAAGGAGGAACACGCCCAGCGCGATGAGCCACAGGTAGTGCCGCCAGGCCGGCGGGGGCGGCGGGGCGATCGGCGCGCCCTTGTCCACGGTCGGCGGGGTCTTGGCCTGCTTGGTCATGGACCGAATGCTTGCACTTGAGGCCGCCGGGCGCCCCTGCGGCCCCACCGGGCGTCGCAGGCGGCGGCGGGGTCAGGTCCCCTCGGAGGGGGGGTGCTGACCGGGCGCCTCCCGTTGGGCGGCCAGCCGGGTGGCGAAGACCGCCGCTTCGGTCCGCCGGGTCATGCCCAGCTTGGCGAGGAGGTTCGACACGTAGTTCTTGACCGTCTTCTCGGCCAAGAACAGCGCTTCGCCGATCTGGCGGTTGGTTCGGCCCAGGGCGATCTGGTCCAGGATCCGGCGCTCCTGGGGCGTGAGCGTCGCCAGCCGCTCGTCCTCTTGAGGCCCCCGGCGCACTCGCTCGAGGACCCGCTGGGTGAGTCTGGGGTCGAGCAGGGAGGCTCCGGTGGCCACCGTGCGAATGTTGGCGACCAGGTCGTTGCCGGCGATCTGCTTGAGGAGGTACCCGGCCGCCCCCGCCATGACCGCGGCCAGGAGCGCTTCATCGTCGGCGTAGGAGGTGAGGATGAGGCACGCCGTCTCCGGCCGGTCCGAGCGCACCTGTCGGCAGACCTCGATCCCGCTGCCGTCTGGGAGGCGGACGTCGAGGACCACCACGTCCGGTTTGGCCAGGGGGATCCTGACCAGGGCATCGGCGGCAGTGCCGGCGTCCCCCACCACCTCGAGGTCGTCCTCGGGCTCGAGGAGGGCCCGCAGGCCGGCCCGCACGACGTCGTGGTCGTCGACCAGAAAGACTCGAATCGGCACCACTGGAGTCTGCCACCGTCAGGTGTCCTGCTCGGCCGGCGATCGCCGCCGGCGCTCGAGGACCGACCCCGGCCAGGCTGGCCTACCATGCTGGCCTCGTGCCCGCCCGCCCGGCGAGGTCGCTGACACGAGCGCCGGAGTGCTCGGAGAGGAGGCGCATCGATGGACCTGCGAGGCCGCAGCCTGGTCACGGTGGCAGACCTGACCAAGGACGAGCTGCTGTTCCTGGTGGAGGAGGCGGCGGCGCTGCGGTCGGCCAAGCGGGAGGGGCGGGAGGTGCCCGGCTTGCAGGGGCGCCACGTGGCCCTCATCTTCGAGAAGCCCTCGACCAGGACTCGGACCGCGTTCGAGGTCGCGGCCCACGACCAAGGGGCCCACACCACCTACCTCGGGCCCGGCGAGTCCCACCTGGGGAGCAAGGAGTCGGTGGCCGACGCGGCCCGGGTGCTCGGGCGACTCTTCGACGGGATCGAATACCGGGGGGCCTCCCAGCGAACGGTGGAGGTGCTGGCGGCGCACGCCGGGGTGCCGGTGTGGAACGGCCTCACCGATCGCTGGCACCCGACCCAGATGCTGGCCGACGTGCTGACCATGCGGGACCACGCGACCAAGCCGCTCGAGGCAATCCGCCTGTGCTACCTGGGCGACGGCCGCAACAACACCGCAAACTCGCTGCTGGTGACCGGGGCCCTGCTCGGGCTCGACGTGCGCATCGGCGCGCCGCAGCCGCTGTGGCCCGAGGCCTCGGTGCGGGACCTGGCCCAGTCCCTGGCGGCCTCCTCTGGGGCCAGACTCAGCGTGACCGAGGACGTTGGCGAGGCGGTGCGCGATGCCGATTTCGTGTACACCGACGTCTGGCTGTCGATGGGCGAGCCAGCCGCCGAGTGGGACCGACGGCTCGACCTGCTGCTGCCCTACCAGGTCAATCGAGCCGTGCTGGAGGCCACCGGCAACCCCGAGGTCCGGTTCCTGCACTGCCTGCCGGCATTCCACAACGCCGAGACCGAGGTGGGCCGGGAGGTCCTGGCACGACGGGGCCTGCAGGCCCTAGAGGTCGACGAGGAGGTCTTCGAGTCGCCGGCGTCGGTCGTCTTCGACCAAGCCGAGAACCGACTCCACACCATCAAGGCGCTGCTGCGGGCAACGCTCGGCGGGTGAGCCCCGCCGGGACCCCGGTGCGAGGCGGGATCGCCCGGCTCGGCCAGGCCGGCCTAGCGTGTGGGCCCGAGGGAGGGGAGGGGAGAGGAGAACCGTGAAGATCTCGATGAGCTTGAGCTATGCCGGCGGCTTCGAGGAGTCGGTGAACCGGGTGGTCGAGCTGGAGAAGGCCGGCCTCGACCTGGTCTGGGTGGCGGAAGCGTACGGGTTCGACTCACCGAGCCTGATGGGCTACCTCGCCGCCCGCACCGAGCAGGTGGAGATCGGCTCGGCAATCCTCCCGGTGTACTCCCGGACGCCGGCGCTCATCGCGATGACCGCCGCCGGAGTCGACATGCTCTCCCACGGCCGGTTCCACCTGGGGCTGGGAGCCTCGGGGCCCCAGGTCATCGAGGGCTGGCACGGGGTTCCCTACCACGCCCCGGTCCAGCGCACCCGCGAGACCATCGAGATCTGCCGCCGAGTCTGGGCCCGCACCGAGCCCCTCTCCTATCAGGGCCGCACCGTCCAGGTGCCCCTCGGGCCAGGGGAGGGGACCGGGCTGGGCAAGCCGCTCAAGATCATCGCCCACCCACTCCGCGAGCGGATCCCGGTGTGGGTCGCGTCCCTGGGCGAGGCCAACGTGGCCATGACTGCCGAGGTCGCGGACGGGTGGTTGCCGATCTTCTTCGACCCGGCCCGGGCACAGGCGGTGTGGGGGTCGGCGCTCGAGCGGGGCCGGGCCCGCCGTGACCCGGCCCTGGGGCCGCTCATGGTCTCGGCCGGCGGCCCCCTCGCCATCGGCGAGGGGGAGGAGGTGGTGGCTCGACGGGAGGTGCTCCGCCCCACGCTCGCCCTGTACATCGGGGGCATGGGCGCCAAGGGCAAGAACTTCTACAACGACCTGGCACGGCGCTACGGGTACGAACGGGAGGCCGAGGAGATCCAGGACCTGTACCTCTCGGGGGCTAAGGACCGGGCGGCGGCGGCCGTGCCCGACGCCTTGCTCGAGGCGCTCACCTTGTGCGGGCCCCAGAGCTACGTGGCGGAGCGGGTCGCGGCGTTCAAGGAGGCTGGGGTCACCCACCTCCAGGTGAACCCGGTGCCCACCGGCGGCCAGCGGGTGACCGACCTGGTCGAGCAGGTGAAGGAGATGGCCGAGGCGGCCTGAGCCCTGACGCGCCGCTCGGCCCGGCCGGAGCCGGGCCGAGCGCCAGGGTCCCGACGTCACTCAGCGAGCGCCCACCTCCTCGTGGACGATCCGGGCACCGACCAGTTCCTCGGCCTCGCTGGTGCGGCGGGCGTGGATCAGGCCCAGGATGGCCAGCACGACCAGGACGAAGGCCAGCGACCAGGAGACGATCGCGGCGACGAAGGCGATCTCGCCGAACACCGAGAACGAGTAGGCCTCGAGCAGCAGGCCCCGCAGCGTGGTCCCCTGGAACAGGGTCTGGGCCGCGGCCTCGGCCTTGGCGGCTGCCGGCGAGCCCGGCGGCAGGGTCCGGGCCAGCGTGCTCATCTGGGCGTAGGTCTTGCCGCCGCCGATCTCCTGCAGGTGCACGGCGATGAAGTCGTTGGCGTACACCTCGGCCTGGGCCCCGGTGGTCAGCTCCTGGCCCGCGTACTGCGACACCGAGGGGATCATCGACGGGGTGATCTCGGTGCCCGGCTTGGCGTGGGCGAAGGCGGACTTGGGCGGGAAGTAGATCTTCTGCTCGGCCAGCTGGTTGTGCACGTTGGTGCTGGTGAAGCTGTAGCCCCAGAAGGCGAGCGCCCCGGCGACGACCAGCACCACCGCCAGGATCAGGCCGCCGCCCGACACCAGCACGTCGAAGGTCTTGCGTAGCATCTGCCTCTCTTCTCCTCGATCCTCCTGGCCACCGCTTCCGGTGGCTCACCTCCAGGATCGGCCGCCCCCGGGTCGCGGCGGCAGGGTCGAGGGACCCTTCGTGGTGGGACCTTGGTCCCGAACCCCTCGGTCGCCCGCCTGCGTGGGACTGACAGGCGCCGGCGGTCGGCGTAACGTGCGCTGGCACAGGCACCGAGGGACGAGGAGCAGGCAATGGAGCTCGACACCGGGACCGAGGAGCTGCTGGCAACGGTCGATGACGGTGTGGCGGTGCTGACCATGAACCGCCCGGAGCGTCGCAACGCGCTGACGCCCACCATGTTGCGTGCGCTCGGGGCGACCCTGGCCCGAGTGGAGGTCGACGACGACGTCGGCTGCGTGGTCCTCACCGGGGCCGGTGGCGCCTTCTGCGCCGGCGGCGACGTGAAGGAGATGGCCCGGGCCAACGAGGGCGGCGGCGGGGGCCGGGCCACCATCGACGGGCGGATCCACCGGCAGCGGCTCGACCAGCGGGCCACCTCGGGGCGGTTGTTCGAGATGCCCAAGCCGACCATTGCGATGGTGCCGGGCCCGGCGGCCGGGGCTGGCCTGTCGTTGGCCCTTGCCTGCGACCTCCGTTACGGCGCCGAGCGGGCGGTGCTCACCACCGCCTTCGCCCGGGTTGCCCTGGCCGGTGACTACGGCGGGACCTGGTTCCTCACCCGGCTGGTCGGGCCGGCCAAGGCGCGCGAGCTGTACTTCCTCTCTCCCCGGCTGGACGCGTCGGAGGCGCTCGGCCTCGGGCTGCTCAACGCGGTGGTCCCCGACGACCAGCTGGAGGCCGAGACCCTGGCGGTGGCCCGCCGGCTGGCCGCCGGCCCGAGGGTCGCCTACCGCTACATGAAGGAGAACCTCAATCGGGCGGTGCTGGGGGAGCTCGGGGAGTGCCTGGACATGGAGGCGGCGCATCACATCCGCACCGGCCTCACCGAGGACCACCGGGAGGCAGCCGCGGCCTTCGTCGACAAGCGCGAGCCGGTCTTCAGGGGTCGCTAGCCCGGTGGGCGTCCGCCTGCGCCAGGTCGCCCTGGTGGCCCGGGAGCTCGAGCCGGTGGTGGCCGAGCTGGTGGCCGAGCTCCGAGTGGTCGACGAGCCGTACTCGGACCCCGGGGTGGGGGTCTTCGGCCTGCACAACGCGGTCCTGGCCGTGGGGGACACCTTCTTGGAGGTGGTCGCCCCGGTGCGCCCGGGGACCGCAGCCGGCCGCTACCTGGACCGCCGCGGTGGCGACGGCGGCTACATGGCCATCTTCCAGGTCGACGACCTGGCCGCTGCCCGAGCTCGGGTGGAGGCGCTCGGCATCCGGGTGGTGTGGCGCTCGGACCACGAGGACATCGCCGGCACCCACCTGCACCCCAAGGACGTCCCCGGCGCACTGGTCTCGATCGACTGGGCCGACCCGCCGGGCTCGTGGCGGTGGGCCGGACCGGCCTGGACCAAGACGGTGCCCCAGCACCCGGGCGGCGGGATCGTTGGGCTCAGCATCCAGACCCCGACGCCAGGGGCCCTGGCTCGGCGCTGGGCAGAGGTCCTGGGGCTCGAGGCCACCGAGCACACAGACGAGGCCCGGGTGAGCCTCGAGGGTGGCGAGCTGCGCTTCGTGCCGGTCGCCGACCGCCGCGGCGAGGGCATCTGCGCGGTCGAGATCGTCCTGCCTGGCGCAACCCCTCGGACCTTGGCCATCGGAGGCGTTCGCCTCGATGTCCAGCAAGGGCATTGAGCCACCACCGCGACGCTCGGCACGGGGGCCCTTGCGAGCGCGACGCCGCCCACCGACCCGATGAGCACGGCGGTCCGGCGGCCGGCTCATGGCGCATCCTCCCGACCGCAGCCCGTGCCCGTTGCGGCGGTCTTCTGGTGTGCCTCGGGTGCTCCACCTCGCCGCCCGGGGCTCGTCCACCAGCCGACTTCGTCACGCTGGGCCACCGGGCACGTGTGTCGACTCCCGGTCGCGCCCGAAGGGCGGCTCCCCTCAGCGCAGGGTCGAGAGCCCGCCGTCGACCGCCAGCACCTGGCCGGTGATGTAGCTCGAGTCCTGAGACAAGAAGAACAGGACTGCCTGGGCCACCTCCCACGCCGTGCCCTGGCGGCCCAGGGGGACCGGCGTGCGGTCCCGGCCGGGTCGGCCGGCCGAGGCCAGCCGGCCGAGCGGCGTGTCGATAAGGCCCGGCGCGACCACGTTCGCCCGGACCCCGGCGCGGGCGCCCTCCAAGGCGACGTGTCTGCACAGGCCTGCCAGGGCGGCCTTTGACGCATCGTAGGCGGGGATGGAGCTCCCCGGCTTCAGCCCGGCGACCGAGGACACGAACACGATCGAGCCGCCGCGCATGTGCGGGAGCGCCGCCCGGGCCAGCAGGAAGTGGGACCGCACGTTGACCGCGAACACGAGGTCCCACTGGGCGGCCGAGGTGCCCGCGAGGCGGGACCCCAGCCCGATGCCCACGTTGAGCACCAGGCCGTCCAGGCCGCCCATGGCCTCGAGGGCCCTCGCCACCACCGTGTCGCACGCTTGGGGCTCGGCCACATCGGCCAGCACCACCGTCGGGTCGGACCCCTCGGCCGCGACCAGCCGCGCCGTCTCGGCCACCGCCTCAGGGTCCCGGTCGGCGAGGGCGAGGGTGGCCCCGGCCCGGGCGGCCAAGACCGCGGCCGCCCGCCCGTTCCCGGCCGGCGGGTCGGGGTCGTCGGACGGTCGGGTTCCAGCCCCGACCACCAGGACGCGGTGGCCTTCGAGGCTTCGGCTCACGCTGGGAACGGATCGGCGTCGGGCTCCGGCTCGACCCCGAGCGAGTTCAGGGTGAAGGCGACCAGGTGGTAGTGGCCGACGACCATCGGGACCTCGATCAACTGGCGCTCGTCGAGGTGGCTGGCAAGCACCTGCCAGGTGCCGTCTGCGATGCAGGCGTCGCGGTGGAGCTCGTCGGCGGCCGACAGCAACGCCGCCTCGAGCTCGCCCCAGCCGGCCCCCGGCCCCTCGATCACCCGGCCGATCTCGGCGTCGCTCAGGCCCGCCGCCCGGGCGATGCGGACGTGCTGGCCCCACTCGTAGTCGGCCCGGCAGTGCCAGGCGGTCCGCAGGATCAGCAGCTCCCGGTGGCGGGCGACCAGCTCGCCCCGGCGGAGCAAGACGCCGCCGAAGGGCGACCACCGGTTGAACAGGCGGGGGTGGCGGACCAGGGTCGCGAAGATGTTGAGCACCCGGCCATCGGTCTCGAGCGGGGCCAGAAGCTCTCGGGCCCGCTCGTCGCGATCCTCAGGTGCCAGCGGGGGGATGCGGATCTCTCGGCGAGGCATGGCACGAAAACCTAGACCGGGCACGCCCATCAGGCCCGCGCCACGGGCTGGTCGGGCAGTCGAGCGAGGGTGGCGCTGGCACCCGGTGCCACAATGACCGCGATGCCGCTTCGTTGGCGGAGCACTGGTGGCACCTTCGCGTCCCTCCGAGGACGCAACTACCGGCTGTTCTTCATCGGCCAGGTGGTCTCCACCTCGGGGACCTGGATGCAGACCGTCGCCCAGGGCTGGCTGGTGCTGCGGCTCAGTCACAGCGGAACCGACCTCGGGATCATCACCGCGGCCCGGTTCCTCCCCATGATGGTGCTCGCGCCGTGGGGCGGGCTGGTAGCCGACCGGCTGGACAAGCGGCGAATCCTGTATCTGACCCAGAGTCTCTCGGGGCTGCTGGCTGCCGCCCTGGCGGCTCTGGACGCCGCCCACCTGATCACGCTGTGGATGGTGGGGGTGATCGCGCTGGCGCTCGGCTTCGTGAACGTCTTCGACAACCCGACCCGCCAGAGCTTCATCTCCGAGCTGGTGCCCGAGGCCGACCTCGCCAACGCCATCACCTTGAACTCGGTCACCATCAACCTGGCCCGGGTCCTCGGGCCGGCGGTGGCCGGTGCCCTCATCGCCACGGTGGGCCTGGCGCCGTGCTTCGGAGCCAACGCGGCGTCGTTCGGGGCAGTGGTGGTGAGCCTGGCCATGATGCGCAGTGACGAGCTGTTCCGGGCCCAGCCGGTGCCGCCCCAGCCCGGGCAGGTCCGGGCGGGACTGCGCTACGTGCGCCAGAGCCCCGAGCTGCTGGTCCCGCTGGTGATGATCACCGTGGTGGGCACCCTGGCCTGGGAGTTCCAGGTCTCGCTGCCGCTGGTGGCCAAGGACACCTTTCACGGCTCGGCGGCCACCTACGGCGCCATGCTCGCCTGCATGGGCGCTGGCGCAGTGGTGGGCGGCCTGGCCACCGCCCGCTTCGAGCTCGCCACGGCCACCGGCCTGGGGCGGTCCTCGATCGCCTGGGGGCTGGCGATCCTGGGCGCCGCGGTGGCCCCCAACCTGGTGGTCGAGTACCTGGTCCTGCTGCTGGTCGGGTACGGCAGCGTGAGCTTCAACTCCCGGGCCAAGACCACCCTCCAGCTGGCGGCCGCCCCTTCGATGCGGGGCCGGGTGATGGCGCTGTGGTCGGTCGCCTGGCTCGGCTCGACACCGGTCGGCGGCCCGATCGTGGGATGGGCCGGCCAGGCGTTCGGGGCCCGCTGGTCGCTGGTGCTGGGCGGGGTGGCCAGCCTGGCCGCCGGTCTGCTCGCCTACCGCAGCCTGGTCGGGATCGACCGGCGTCGCGCCGGCCCGGCGGGGGCACTGGCGCCGGGGCCCGAGCCAGCGGTCAGCAAGCTCTGAGCCGCCAGCCGCCGTCTACCATCCTCCTCGGAGCGCCGGGAAGCCTGGTCGGCAGCAGTCCTCAGCACACGAGCGGGAGGGGGCCGACCGATGGTGACGATGGGCACGGCCTCCATCCTCGGGGTGTGGGCGACCGCGGTGCTGGCCACCGTGGTCAGCCTGGGGGCGAGCGCGGTGCTGGTCGCCCGTCTGGAGCGGGTGGCGGCCCGGCTGGGCCTGCGGGAGGCCACCTTGGGCCTGCTGGCCGCGCTGGCCGCCGACGGCCCCGAGATCACCGCCGCGTTGACCGGCCTGCTCCGAGGGGACCATGCGATCGGCGTGGGGGTGGTGGTGGGGTCCAACGCGTTCAACCTGGCTGCCCTGCTCGGTCTGGCTGCCCTGCGGGCTGGGCGCATCCGGTTCCACCGCGACGTGGTGGTGCTGACCGGGTCGGCCGGGTCGGTCCTGGCGGTGGTGGCGGTGGGCGCGGCCACCGGGGCGCTCCCGCCGGGCGTCGCGCTTGGCCTGGCCACCTTGGTGTTCGCCGCGTACCTGGCGGTCTCCTCGGTCCACCCGGCGACCCTGGGGCGCGCCCCGCTGCCCCGGCGTTTCCGGGCCAACCTGGCCCGGGCAGTGGCGGACGAGGAGGCCGAGCTGGCGGCGGCGCTCGACCTGGCCCCAGGGGGGCCGGCCGACGCGGTGGTGTCCGGGCTGGCGCTGGCGGTGGTGATCGGGGCGTCGAGCCTCCTCGAGCACCAAGCGAGCAGTTTGGGGGCCCACTACCGGGTGCCGGGGATCCTGGTGGGCGGGGTGGTGCTGGCCGCCGCGACCAGCCTGCCCAACGCGCTGAGCGCGCTCCGTCTGGCCCGTCGCGGCCGCGGCTCGGCCGTGCTCAGCACGGCGCTCAACTCCAACGCCCTGAACCTGTTCGCCGGGCTGCTGGTGCCGGCGGTGGTGGTCGGGCTCGGTTCCTACGGCCCCTCGGGCGTGCTGGTGGCGTCGTGGTCGGCGGCCTTGACCGTCGGCGCACTCCTCCTCGCCTACGGGGGCCGGGGGCTCGGCCGGCCGGCCGGGGCGGCGGTGGTGGTCGGCTACCTGGGCCTGGTGGTCGTGCTGGCCTGGCGCTGAGGCTCAGGAGCCGCAGTCCCCGGTCCAGGGCTGCGAGCCGTCGGCCCGCCACAGCGCGACCGCCAAGGTGTCCTGGTCGGCCTTGGAGGCCTGGTTCGGCGGCACCCCGATGAGCTGGGGCAGCCCGGCCAGCTGGGCGGCCTCGTTCCAGGTCGACTGGCTGAACTGGAACGCCCCCATGTACAGACCGTCGGGGGAGACCGCCTGGTAGTCGCCGCCCGACTCCACCTGGACGACGCACTGGAGGAACGGGGGCAGCGGCGGGTCGGTCACCGCCCCACCAGTCGCCGCCCGGGCAGCCACCGCTGCGGCGGCCTGGTCGATCCGGTCGGCCGCCACCGCCACCGCCAGTTGCCCGGTGACCAGGGCCTCCTTGGCTGCCAACTGGTTCGCGACCTGTTGGGCGGCCTGGGTGGCGGCCGCCTCGGCGGCCTCCGCCGCCCGGTCCTGAGCCGCCCGCTGCTCCAGGGTGCCCTGCGCCGCCACCAGCCGTGCCTGGTCGAGGTGGAGCAGGGCGAGGGTCGTCCCGGTGTTGCCGATCGCGACCGCTTCGTACTCGCTGCGGCTCAGGGCCGACTGGCGCCCGGTTCCAAAGAGCGCGAGCGCCGGGCTGGCGGTGCTGACCCCGGCGTTGACGTAGGCCGAGACTGCCTCGGCCGAGAGCCGAAGGCGGTCCTCGCGCACCCGCTCCTGGTCGCCCAGGATCTGGCGGTGGAGCGAGGCCAGGGCGGCGTCGTCCTGGGCGACCACGATGGCGTCCAGCTCCGCTTGGTGCCCCAAGGCGTCGGCCTGCAACTGCTCGTGGAGGAGTTCCTGGCTGAGCTGGGCCGCCTCGGCTTGCAGGCTGGCTACCTGGGTGGCGGCAGCAGCAGCTGGCCCGCCGGCCGCCCACCCACCGAGCAGGAGGAGCGGAGCCAGCAGCCAAGGCCGGCCACCACGACGGCGGTGACCCCCTGGGCGCGCCGTGTGCGCCCTCGGCGGCGCCTCGACGCCGATCACAGTCCGGCCTGTCTAGCTGGTCGGATGCTCGCCGGGCAAGCGCTCGGCCCCCCGCTGGCCCGGGCGCACCCCGAGGGCGCAACCGCCGCCGCGGCGGCTAGGGTGGCCTGGGATCTTCCGCGAGGAGTCACCATGTGGGCTGGCGTCGGCGTCGTGCTCGGGTTGATGGTGGTGGCCTCGGTCCTCGGGTTCCACATCGGCCCCCACGGGCACCTCGCAGCCTTCGGCCTGGGAGTTGCCGCCGCCATCCTGCTCCTGGTCATGGCGGCCACCGGTCAGGCCGCCCCGCTGCTGTGGGTGCTGCTCGGGGCCGACCTGGCCATCTCGGGCGGCCTGGGGGTGGTGGCATGGCGGGGCCTCAGGTTGCGCGACCAGCAGCTGGCCCCGGCCCTCCACGTGAGCCTGGTGGGCGAGCACGGGGTCGCGCTCAGCGACCTCGACCCTGACGGGATCGTCAAAGTCCGGGGGGAGACCTGGTCGGCGACCGCCCTCAACCGGCCGGTGGCGGCCGGTCACCGGATCCAGGTGATCGAGGCCTCGGGTGTGCGGCTCGGGGTGTGGTGCGAGGACGACGAGCCCCTTCACCCCGACGGTGAGCTCGGGTGGGGACCAGGTCGAGACGCCGAGAGCGAGGGAGCCTCATGATCATCGGAGCCATCGTGGGGGCCGTGGCCTTCTGCGCCTTGGTGTTCGGGGCGATGTCGATCCGCATCGTCCGGGAGTACCAGCGGATCGTCCTGTTCCGCCTGGGCCGGGCGGTGGGGACCCGGGGTCCGGGCCTTGTGTTCATCAACCCGGCGGTGGACCGAACCAACTGGGTCGATCTGCGGGAGCGGTTCTTGGAGATCCCCTCCCAGACCGCAATCACCAGTGACAACGCCCCGATCTCGATCGACTTCATCATCTTCTACAAGGTCATGGATCCCCAGCTCTCGGTGCTCTCGGTCCAGAACTTTGCCGGCGCCGCGCTCAACATCGCCGCGACCACCCTGCGCAGCGTGGTGGGGGACATGGCGCTCGACGACGTGCTGTCCAAGCGCGAGGACATGAACGCGGTCCTGCGGGTCCGCCTGGACGAGGTGACCGAGCGCTGGGGGGTGAAGGTCACGAGCGTGGAGGTGCGGGAGATCAACCCGCCCCCGGGGGTGCTCGAGGCGATGACCCGGCAGATGTCGGCCGAGCGGACCCGTCGAGCCCAGGTGACCGAGGCCGAAGGCCAGAAAGCGGCGGCCATCCTGGCCGCCGAGGGGCAGCGGCAAGCGGCGATCACCCTGGCCGAGGGCAACCAGAAGGCGACCGTCCTGGCCGCCGAGGGCGAGCGACAGGCGGCCGTGTTGAAGGCGCAGGGGTTCTCCGGGGGTCTGGAGAAGATCCTCGAGGTGGCGCGGACCTTGGACGGCAACACGCTGCTGCTGCAGTACCTGGACACGCTGCGCCAGATCGGGTCCTCTCCGTCGACCAAGTTCGTGGTCCCGATGGAGCTGAGCACGCTGCTGCAGGGGCTGCGCTCGGTCCTGGTGGCAGAGGAGCCGACCCTGCCGGCGACCCCGCCCTCGGCCAACGGCAGCTGAGCGTCGACGGCGGGCCGCCTCACGCGCCACGCCGCTTGCCACCTGGTGGGCCATGTTGAAGAATGGCGCCCTCGACTGGCACAACAGAAAGGTGGCCGATGCGTCGATCCGCATGGCTTCGCGTGGTTCTGGGTGTCGGGCTCTTGGGGGGCTTCGGTGTCGCTGCGGCGCTGCCGGTCGGCGCGCTCACCATCCCCGGCACCACCGCGACCTTCACTCCGCTTGGTCCGGGGACTCCCGGGCCCGCCATCTGCACCGGGACCGATGCCGCCCCCGGCCAGCTGGCCGGGATCTACCCGAACGGTGTGGTGGTGTTCGGCACCTGCTGGGTGAACGGGGGCGTCGCCCAGGTTGAGGGCAACCTCACGGTGGAGCCGGGCTCCACCGTGAACGCCAGTTTCGCCCTCAACGACCAGGCCCACGGGGTGGGCCAGTCGGCGCTGTACGTGAGTGGCGACATCAACGTGTATGCCAACGGGACCCTCATCTTGGGCTGTGAGCCCAAGGCCTCCCCGTGCACCGACGACCCGGCCGCTGCCAGCGGGGGCACGCTCTCGTCGATGGACGTGGTGGGGGGGAGCGTGGTCGCCTCCGACGCGCTCGGGGTGATCATCCACGACAGCATCATCGGTGGCGACGTGACCCAGCTCGGTGGCGGGGGCGGGGTCTCCTGCCAGCCGCCGGCCAGCGGGCCGTTCGCGGCCATGCACAGCCCGGTGTTCAGTGACCTCGAGGACAACTGGATCGTGGGCAGCGTGACCCTGGCCGGCTTGCAGACCTGCTGGAACGGGGCGTTGCGCAACTACGTGGGCGGTGACTTCACCAACGTCGGCAACGTCTTCGCCGACCCCGACGCCAACGAGGTCCTCTCCAACGTGGTCCAGGGCGACCTGGCCTGCGCCAGCAACAGCCCGGTGGTCCAGTACGGGGACAGCCACGCCTCGCCCGACCGGGTGGGGGGGAATGCCACCGGCGAGTGCTCCTTCTTCACCTACCAGCCGGACCCGCCCGGGCCGCCCATGCCGGTGTCGGTGCCGGGCTGAGCTCGGGCGGGGCCGACCGGCGCCGGCCGGCCCCCGGTGGCAGGATCGACTGGTGAGCACGGCGGCTTGGCGGCTGGAGCCCGGCAGGCCGCCGGTGGGCGGCTGAGGTGCGCTGGCGGGCGCTGAGCGCCGCGGTCATGGTCCCGGTGCTGGCGGTGCCGACCGCCTTCATCGGCTCGCCCGGGTCCCTTCGGACCCTGCACTACGCGGCCAACGGCAACTTCGCCGACGGCCAGTACCTGCCGGCCTCGGCCGGGTTCGACCTGGCCGACGTCTCGTCGACCGACGAGCTGGGCGAGCTCCCGGCGGGCGTCGAGGCCTTGGTGTTCGTCGGCCAGTGCGGCGGGGTCGACCGCCAGTTCCTCGACACGGTCGAGCCGTTCGTCGGCCAGCCGCAGGTCTTCGGCTTCTACCTCATGGACGACCCGGACCCGACCGGCCAGTACGGGCCGCGCTGTCCCCCCTCGTACCTCGAGGCCGAGTCGGACTGGGTCCACGCCCACGACCCGGGGGCCAAGACCTTCATCGTGCTGATGGACCTGGGCACCTCGACCAGCCCGAGCTACCGCCACAGCTACACCCCGGCCAACTCCCACGTCGACCTCTACGGCCTCGACGCCTACCCGTGCCGCACCGACGTGGGTGGCTGCGACTTCGGCATCATCGTTTCGGCGGTCCGAGCGGCCGAGGCGGCCGGCGTCCCAGAGCCCGACCTCGTCCCGGTCTACCAGGCCTTCGGGGGCGGCTCCTACGTCGACGACACCGGGGGGCAGTACGCGCTGCCCACTGCCGCCCAGGCCGAGCGGCTGGTGCGGACCTGGGCCTCGGTGGTCCCCGACCCGGTCTTCGACTACGCCTACAGCTGGGGTGCGCAGGCTGGTGACACCGCCCTGGGCTCGGTGCCCCGGCTCCAGGGGGTGTTCGCGCTGCACAACCGGGGTGCGGGTCCAGGGGACGACTTCGGCCTCCCGGCTCGCTGAGGGCACCCCCGCCCGCCCGGGCTGGACATCGCCGCTCACCAGGAAGGGAATGGGACAGGCGGCAGACGGCGGCGGGACGCTGGCCCCCTAGCCTGCGGGAATCCACGGAAGCAGAGATCGATGGTGCACTTGGACCCAGACCACGCCGGTCGGACCGGCCCGACGCAGGCCCCGGGGGCCCGCCCCCGTGGAGGTGCCGGCGCGGCCGGCCGGGTGGTCGCCCGCAGCCACCCCACGACCTCGGTCACCCGTTCGGTCGGCCCCGCCCCAGCCAAGGTCCTGGTCATCGCGGCACCCGGAGGGAGCGACCTCGCCTCGGCGCTGCGAGACCAGGGGTTCGAGGTGAAGGCCAGCTGGCCGTCGGCGATCGGCCAGCTCCGAGCGGTGCTCGGTTGGCGGCCCCATGCCGTCCTGGTCGACGGGGCCGAGCCGGACGGGCCGGGCCGGGAGCTGGTCCGGGCGGTCGCCCGCGGCGCCGCCCCGGTGGTGGTCCTGGTGAGCCGGCTCACCGGCCCGGTGCGCGACGAGCTGGCTCGCCTCGGGGCCACCTCGGTCCTCAGTCGGCGCCGGCCGGTCCGGGAGATCGCGACCACCATCCGCCACCTGGTGGAGCAGGAGCGGCGCCGCCCACGGCGTCCGTCGACGGCGGGGCCCGAGTGGCGGCCCCCCCGCAGCGCGGAGCCCCGACGGGCCCGGTTCGACCGCCTGACCCCCCGGGAGCAAGCGGTCCTGCGGAGCCTGATCGAGGGGATGCCGGCCAGCGTGATCGCGCTGGAGTCCTCGGTGTCGGTCTCCACCGTGCGCACCCAGATCCGCGCCATCCTCCAGAAGCTCAACGTGAACTCGCAGCTCCAGGCGGTCTCCTTGGCGCGCCAGGCCGGGTGGCCGACCGAGGCGAGCCCAGCCGGTCGGCCGTCGAGGGGCGCCGGCTGACGCCACGCCCCGGCCCGTCTCGGGCAGCGCCCGGTCACACCACAGCCTCGACCCTCGGCCCGAGCACCGCGCCCCGGGCGGTCTGCCTCGGTGACCCTCGCAATCTCGGCCGCCACCACCGCCGATTTCCGCAAATTTGATGATGCGCGGGCAAAGGTCGCGTCGCACAATGGTCGACACGGGTGGCGGTGCCTTGTCGGCTACCTCGTCGGAAGGTAGGAGCACGCATGACCAGCCCGAGCGATCGGGGACGTGGCGTTCAGCCCAGCGCGGCAGTACTGTTCGACCGCCGTCCCCCGCCGGCGGTGCCCGGCCGGGCCACCGACCGCCCCGACGGCGCCGGCCGGCCGAGGCTTCGAGAGCGAGAGAGCGTCTTCGGCGAGCTGGTGGCCACCTTCCGGGGGCTCAGCCGCCCGGGGCCCATCGTCATCGAGGGTGGGCCCGGCCTGGGCAAGACCGCGCTGGTCAACGCCGCGTGCCACCTGGCCAGGGAGGAGGGGCTGGCCGTGCTCAGCGCCCGGGGCAGCCAGCTCGAAGCGGCCTACCCCTTCTCGGTGGTGCGCCAGCTCTTCGAGCACCTCCTCGCGCTGCTCGAGCCGGACCGCCGCCGCGAGTGCCTGGAGACCCTCGGCTCGGGGGTCCTGGCCGGCACCGCCCCGGCCGGCGATGCCGACCTGCCGCATGTCTTCGACGAGTTCTCCCGGGCGGTCGCGTTCTTGGCCGAACACCAGCCGTTGGTCATCGCGATCGACGACCTGCAGTGGTGTGACCCAGCCTCGGCACAGTGGTTCGAGTACCTCTCCCGTCGCCTGGCGCACCGCCGGGTATGGCTCATCGGGAGCACCCTCGGGCGCTCGGGCACCGAGGCCACCGTGGCGGTCGACCGGGTGGTGGCCGACCCGGCGACCCGGACCTTCGTCCTCGAGCCCCTCAGCGCGGGCGCGGTGGGGGAGCTGGTGGCCGAGCAGTTCGCCGAGCCGGGGGTGGCCGAGCTGGCGGCCGCCTGCTACCGGGCCACCGTCGGCAACCCGTTCCTCTTATTCGCGCTGCTGAGCTGGTTGCGAGCCTCTGGGCCGGCCGACGCCGCCCGGGCCGCCTCGGTCGTGGACCAGGCGGTGCCGCCCCAGGTCGTGCGGGCCCTGCTGCATCGCACCTATGGCCTCCCAGAGGGTGCCTACCGCCTGGCGCAGGCGGCAGCGGTGCTCGAGGGCCGGGCCGGGATCCGGGAGGCGGCCGAGCTGGCCGGCATGGACCTGGAGGTCGCCCGGGCGGCAGCCGACGCCCTGGCCGAGGCCGGCATCGTGACCCGGGACGGCACGTTGGGGTTCGTGTACCCGCTCGAGCGGGCCGCCGCCTACGGCGACTTGGGGCCGGCCAGTCGGGCCGCCCTGCATGCGGAGGCGGCCCGACTGCTCGACGACCACGGTGCACCGGCTGCGGTGGTGGCCGAGCACCTGACCCGTTGCGAGCCGCTGGGCGAGGCCTGGCGGGCCGAGCGCCTGGTCCAGGGGGCCGAGCTGGCTGCCGCGGCCGGGAATCCCGAGCGGGCGGCGGCGCTACTCGAGCGGGCGCTGGCCGAGCCACCGAGTGCCGACCAGCGAGGCTCGATCCTGGTCGCCCTGGCTCGTCACCAGGCGGCGGCCGGCTCCACCGAGGCGCTGGGGCGGCTGCGCGACGCAGCCGAGGCCGCGGTCGAGCCGGCGCACTACGCCCAGGCGGCGCTCGACGTCGTGCACCAGCTGGCTGGCGCGGCCCCGGAGGGGGCGCTGGCGGTGCTGCGGTCGGCGGCGGCCGGTCTGGGCCAAGGGGACGACCCGGCGCTGCGGCTCCGGCTGGGGGCGCGCCTGGCCCAGCTCGACCCGACGGTGCGCGGCGTGCTCGAGGTCGCGCCGGCGCTCGAGCAGGTCCTGGGCGGCCGGCTGGCCGGGCGCAGCCCGGAGGAGCGCACCGCCCTGGCCGTGCTGTGCTCGTGCTGGGAGCTCGTCCCGGACCGGATGGCGGCCGCCCAGCTGGCCGCCATCGCCTTGGGGGCGGTCCGGGTCGAGGAGCTCGAGGGAGCCGACGATGCCGCCGTCGACGCCGCCGTCCGGGCGCTGGAGGCAGCGGCACGGGCCGGTGCCTGGGCGCAGGCCGAGCCCCTGGCCCGGTCGGCCCAAGAGGTCGCCCGACGGCTGGGACGGACCGGCGCCGAGGCCGCGTTTGGGACCGTGGTCGCCCGCTGCCAGCTGGCCGCCGGCCAGCTGCGGGAGGCCGAGGCGACGCTGGGCCCGGTGCTGGCGGCGCCGCCCCACGACGGCCGGGCCGAGGTGGTGGCGGCCCGTGTCGCCCTGGAGTTGGGTCAGCCCGCCGAGGCGGCCGAGCTCCTCGACCGAGCCAGCCGGTCGGCCCGGCACGCTGGGTCGCTCGCCGAGCTGTGGGCGCTCGAACTGCGGGGCGAGGTCCACGCCGTGGTCGGCGAGGGTGAGGCGGCGTTGGGCGACTTCCGCCTGGCCGGCCAGCTGGCCGAGGAGTGGGGGGTCCGCAACCCGGCCGTGACCGGCTGGCGGGCCGGGGCGGCGCGGGCCAGCGCCGCCCTTGGCAGCGCCCGGGACGCCCACGAGCTGGCCAGCGAGAACCTCAGCCTGGCCCGGGCCTTCGGGGCCCCGGCGGTGGTCGGCGCCGCGCTGGCGGTGATGGCCGAGGTGGTGGAGCCGGTGGAGCGGCTGGCCCTGTTGGACGAGGCGGTGACCGTGCTGCAGCCGGCCGGGCCGTCGCTCGAGCTGGCCCGGACCACCCTCGAGCTCGGCCGAACCCTGCGGGTGGCCGATCGCCCGGTGGCTGCCCGCACCGCCCTGCGCCAGGCGGCCGACCTGGCGGTCCGCTGCGGTTCCCCCTGGCTGATCGAGCAGTCGCTGCGAGAGCTGCGAGCCAGCGGCGCCCGGCCCCGACGGTTGGCGTTCTCGGGGGCCGACTCGCTCACCCCCTCGGAGCGGCGGGTGGCCGATCTGGCCGCCGCCGGCATGACCAATGCCCGCATCGCCGAGCTGCTGTTCGTCACCACCAAGACGGTCGAAGGGCACCTGTCGCGCGTCTACCAGAAGCTCGGGGTCCAGTCCCGCGACGAGCTCCGCCGCCTCACCTCGCCAGCCGGTCGTCCAGGGGCGGATCCGACCCGGCTGGTCACCGGGCGCAGCGCCTAGGGATCAGAGCCCGGGGGCCGAGCGCGGCGCGCCGCGGGTCCGGAGCAGTGCCTGGCGGGCGTTGCGCACGACGACGCCCAGGGTCTTGGCCATGATGGCCAGGTCGGCCCAGAGTCCCCGCCGGCGCAGGTAGGCGAGGTCGAGCAGCAGCTTCTGGTGGAGCTGGTGGACCAGGTAGTGGGACTCCACCTCGGGGCGGTCGCCGCGTCCGTTCACGTGGTCGCCGGGGTAGACGATCTGGCCCCAGCCGGTGAGCCCCGGGCGCACCGAGAGCACCGCCAGCTCCTCGGGGCGGTACCAGCGGACGAAGTAGGGGACCTCGGGACGGGGGCCGACCAGGGTCATGTCCCCCCGCACGATGTTGAGGAGCTGGGGGAGCTCGTCGAGCTTGGTCGCCCGCAGGATCCTCCCCACCGTGGTGACCCGGGGGTCGTCGCGCTGGGTGAGGTAGCCGCCCAGCCGCTCGGCCCCCACCACCATCGAGCGGAACTTGAACAGCACGAACGGCCGGCCGCCGCGGCCCACCCGGAGCTGGCGGTAGAGGGCGGGGCCGGGGCTGGTCGCTCGCACCGCCAGGGCGATGACGGCCATGGCCGGGGCGGCCAGCACCAACCCGACGGTGGCCACCACCACGTCGATCACCCGGCGCAGCGCGGTGTCGGCCCCGACGACCGCCCGCTCGAGGCGGGCGTGGGTCCCCCCCAGGTCTCGGGCCGCCAGCCGGGAGGCGATGAGCGAGAGGGTGACGGTGGTGGTGGCGTAGACCACGGCCGAGGTGATCGCGCCCCCCAGGGCGCCGTAGTGGGGGATGAGGGCGACGTCGAGGCCGACGGTCAGGACCGCCCCCACCCCCATCCCGAGCGAGTTGAGACCGGGCCGGCCGGTGCCCAGGAGGTAGGCCGAGGCCACCGCGGCCGCGCCCTCGACGGACAGCCCGAGGATGATGATCTCGGCCGGGGTGACCGCGCCGGCGAAGGCGGCGCCGTAGAGGAGGTGGGGGCCGAACAGCGCCACCAGGGCGACCAGGGGGGTGAGGGCCACCGTCAGCAGGAGGGCCTTTCGGAACAGCGACCGGGAGAACCGGGCCGCCCGCTCCCGGCCCAGCTGGGCGAATCGGGGGTACAAGACGTAGTTGAGGGCGGTCGGGGCCAGCCGCATCAGCTCGGCGAACTTCGAGGCGATCGAGTACACCCCGAGCACCGCCGGGCCGGCCAGCGCGCCGAGCAGGATGAAGTCGAAGCGCAGGTTGGTCAGCCACAACAGGTTGCCGAACTGGCCCCGGCCCCCGAAGGCAGCGATCCGGCGGGCCAGGGCGGCCGACGGGCGGCCCAGGTCGTCGAAGAAGCCGATCCGGACCAGCCGGACCACTCCGGTCCCGGTGGCCAGCATCCCCGAGCCGATCAGGCCGGCCGCCACCGCCCCGATCGACTGGAGGTGGCCAAGGATCACCACCGCCGGGAAGCAGACCACGAACCACAGCTCCTCGGCCACGATGACCAGGTTGGCCCCGGCGATGTCGTGGGACCCCTGGCAGCAGCCCTTGGCGGTCACCGTGAGCAGCTGGGTCATGACGCACAGGGCCATGATGATGATCACCGGCATGGGCACGTGCCGGAAGAACAGGGCGTGGAACGCCCCGGCGCACCCCATCCAGACCACCGCCCCCACGCTCGCGCCCACGACCGCCATGAGGATCAGGGTGGGGCGCAGATCCCGGTCCTCTGCGTGCTCGCCAGCCAGGAAGAAGGCCGAGGCAGTCGGGAGGCCGACCGAGAAGACCACCCCGAACAGCCACGGCAGGACCCGGAACAGGGCGTACTCGCCGACCACGGTCGGCCCCCCGAACCGGGCGACCAGCAGGCTGGCCACCGTGACCGAGGCCAGGGCACCGCCCTGGGCCCCCAGGTTGGTCAGCGAGGAGCGGGCGACGATGCCGGTGCCGGCCCCTCGCAGTCGCTCACGTTGGCTGTCGAAGATGCGCATCGGTGCCTGCCTGCTTGGAGTCCCGGCCGACGACGGCCACGATCGCGAGGAGCGACCACAAGAAGCGGAAGTGGAGGATCTCCTCGTAGAAGGAGTTGACGCCCAGCGCGAGCAGGCCGGCGGCCAGCCCGAGGGGGATCGGGATGACCTCGGCGAAACGGCGGGAGACCCGGCCCCGGACCAGTGGCCCGGCCCACAGCACCGCCGAGCCGACCAGGATCAGCAAGCCCAGCAGCCCCAGCGGGCCCCGTTCGACCAGGGCAGCCAGGTAGTCGTCGTGGGCCTCGTTGGGGTACACCGCCAGCTGGGCGGTCAAGGTGGGCTTGGTGGCGTCGGGCCCGATCCCGAGCAGGCCGTTGGTCTGGTCGTAGAGCTGGCCCATCTCCGAGATGAGCTCGGAGCGCTCCGAGGAGCTCTGGGCGCTGCGGCCGATCGAGTTCACCAGGATCGGCTGGTTGCTGTAGAGGGCCTTCTCCCGCAGGGTGTTGAGCGGGAGGACGGTGAGGAAGCTCGCCACCGCCAACCCGAGCACCAGCACCGCCGCGACCAGCCCGGCCCAGCCCCGGCGGCGGTAGATCGTGACCAGCACCACGAACGCGATGCCGATGGCGAGCGAGAGGAACCCGCCGTTGGACTCGGTCAGCACGAGCGCCCAGAAGACCACCGCGTAGCCGGCGAAACGAAGCCAGCGGGTCGCCGGCCGCTGCATCGCGTAGATCACGAACAGGGTGGTCAGCCAGTAGGTGGAGGCGTAGTTGGGGTCGCCGAAGGTGAACAGCACCCGGTTCCCGTCGGCCGCGTTCAACCCCTCCAGCACGGTGATGTGACCGAGCCAGGCCACCACCACGAGCGCGGCCCACGCGATCCCCGACAGCGCCCACGCCGACAGCACGTAGCGAAAGGTGCGGGGCTCCGACACGACGTTGGTGACGGTGGTGCACCACGCGAACAACAAGACGTCGACCAGGAGGGCCTGGATGGCGGCGCTCGGGAACTGGCTGGTGATGCCGGAGGCGGCGCCGGCGGCCACCATGAGGCCCACCGGCAGCAGGTAGGGGGCGTGGATCCGGCGCGGCTCGCGCCAGGCCCAGATGCCGAACAGCACCACCGAGACGATGAGCAAAAGGTCGACCGGCGAGCTGTTGGCCGGCCCGGTCGGGTGCAGGATGGGCTGGAAGATGAACGCCGCGGTGAGCGCCACCATGGCCCGGCGCTCGGTCTTGCGGACCCGCTCCGAGGTCGGCCCCCGCTCGAGGGTCCCTGCCGGGAGGGCGGGGAGCGGCGGCAGGGTGTCCAGGCGAGTGCGCAGGCTCACCCGGCCTCCGGCGTGCACAGGCGGCGCAGCAGCCGCAGGTGGCCCCGGGCGAAGTCGTCCTGGTCGGCCTCGGCCGCGATCCGGGCGATCTCGGCCAGGACCACGTCGCGCAGGCAGCTGGCCGAAAGACCGAGGCGTTCCAGCCCCTTGGCCACGAAGGACCGGGCGAGCTCGGGGTACCACCCCTCCCCGTCCAGCGCGTACTGCACCCCGGCCCCCCACTCGCCGGCCCGCAGGCCGTGGTGGCCGGCCACCCGCCGCCCGGGCCGGGTGTGGCGGTCCAGGTAGAGGGAGTAGCCGATCACGAAGCGGGCCAGGTCCCGAGTGAGCAGGCCGTCGGGCTGGCAGCGCTCCCAGTCGATGACCCCGCATACCTGGCCCTTGGCTACCAGCAGGTTCCCGACCCAGTAGTCGCCGTGGACCAAGCCCCGGGGGGCCTGGTGGCCAGCCAGGCGGGCCTGGAGGGCCGCCACCAGCTCGAGGTCTTTGGCGGTGGTGGGGTCGTCGCGGTAGCGGCGCACCAGCGCGTCCCCCACCCCGTCGAGCACCAGCGACAGGTCGCCGTGGCCCCGCGCGGTGCGTTCGTGGAGCTCGGCCAGCCACCGACCGGCGGCTTCGAAGTCGGCCTCGACCGCCGCGGGGCGGGCGGTGTGGTGCCAGCGGTGGTAGCTGGCCAGCATCACCTGGCCGGGCAGCGCGGTGGTGACCAGGACCGGCCGGCCCTGGTGCTCGGCCAAGGTGGTGACCCGAGGGACGGTTCCCTCCAGCGGGCCGAGGCGTGCCCGATCGAGCGCCGCCAGCGCGCTCGCCTCGAGCCGCACGCTGGCGGCGGCGGTGTCGGTGGTGGGGACCTTGGCCACGAAGCCGGGGGCGTCGGACCCCGGCGGGAACAACAAGACGGTGATCTTGGCGTTGGGGTCCTTGGACAACGCCAGGCAGGCCACCCGGCCGTGGACGTCGTCGACCAGGTCGTAGAGGGGACGGCGCCCGGTGACCATCGAGATGGTCATCGGGTCTCCACCGACACCACGCCGGCGCTCCCGAACAACGCCGCCAGCAGCCAGGTGCCCTTGCGCCGCAGGAACCGCCGGCCCACCGTCATCACCAGGCCCGACAGGCCCCCGACGCCGGGCGGGGTGGACAGGACCGAGTCGGTCAGGTAGCGCAGCACCGCCGGGTCGTGGCTGGTCACCAACAGCGGCTGGTCGCGCGACGGGAAGGCGATGTAGGTCCGCCGGGCACCCCCCTCGGCCCGGCGGCGCAGCGCCCAGGGGGAGGCGACCACCGCCCGTCGAGCCTGCTTGGGATCGGGCCGTTCGGGCTCGTCCTGGCCGCGCCCGACCCAGGCGGTGTCGGGGGGCAGCAGGATGGCCCAGGTGTCGGCGGTGGCGGCGAGGCTCTTCATGTGAGCACCGCGAACGGCCGCATCCGGGCGACCGGCCGGACCAGGCCGTAGGTGGTGAGGATCCGCAGCGCCTCGTTCACCCCGTTGTCGTCGAGGTGCGCGACGTGACGGGGCGCCGCCCCGTCGTAGCGGTAGCGGGCGGTGGTCCGGGCCAGCGGGTCGGGGCCGGAGCGGCCGGTCCGCTCGAACGCCGAGATGATGCTGCCCGAGCCGTGGCAGGCGGTGTAGAGGCTGCGGTGCGCGCCGTCGGCCGGCAGGCACAGGTAGGACGACGTCCGGTTGGTCCCCGGCAGGAGCAGGGGCTGGCCGGTCTCGGCGAACGCCGGGTGGCCGGCCATCATCTCGGCCGGCCACGCGCGGCAGGCGTTGTGGCGGTGGACGAACGCGGCCTGGCCGTCGACCTCCTCTTGGTAGATGGAGTTGTGGGGGGAGTCGACCACCAGCCGGGTGGCCGACCCCAGGGTTTGGCGGGCGATGTCCCGGAGCGCGGCGTAGGTGGCCATCCGGTAGGCGAAGCCGTAGTTCATGGCGAGGCGGGTGGCCAAGAGGGCCCGTCGGCCGTCCTCATGGTCGGTGGGGATGGACGGGCACCCCTCGGCGAAGAACATGGCCAGCCGGCGCTTGATGTCGCCGATCGAGCGGGCGGTGGCCAGGTGGCTGAGCGGCCGCTGCACCGACATCTCGGCCCGCAGCAGCCGGGACGCGCTCTTGCGGCGGGCGTAGAGCGCCCCCAGCTGGCCGGTGAGGACCCCGCCGCCGTTGTGGAACTGGATGGTCACCTGGCCCTGGTGGATGCCCAGGCGCTCGGCCGCCACCGGGTCGAGGACCTCTTCCACCTGCTGCATCTCGAGGAAGTGGGTGCTCGGGCCGATGGAGCCGAAGCGGAGCCGGCTCATCTGGACCACCAGCCAGGGCAGGTCCCGCATCGCCTGGGGGGCGCCGCCCAGGTCGTCGATGGGGATCCGGCCCCGCTCCTCGATCCGGTCCAGGTCGGCCTGGTCCAAGTCGTAGCGCTCGGCCGCGAAGTCCGCTCCCTCCACCGCCGCCCGGAGGACCTCGTGACGTTTCAGGTCCCGCCGCCAGGTGGGCGGGTTGGGGAACCGCTCCACCACCTTGCGGTAGAAGTCGCTGACGGCGCGCTCGGGCGGGCGTTCCACGTCCAAGGTGATGAGCGCCATCCCGCAGTTGAGGGCGGCGTCGGTCAGGGTGGGCCGGATGGCGTCCTTGGTGGCGACCGCGATGCTGGAGGGCATCTCGGACTTCTCCTTGTGGCAGAAGTCCGGCAGGACCACCGGCGACGCCGCCAGGTCGATGTCCTCGGTCCCGGTGCGGAGCGTCTCGATGAGCCGGTCGTCCGCCGGGGCGTGCTCGCTGTCGAAGACGGTGAAGTCCGCGCCGGCGTGCTGGCGGGTGAGGTCCCGGCCTAAGACGGTGACGTCGAGGTCATGGAGTTCCACGGGTGCTCCCTGTGCTCACGGTGCGGGATCGGGTTCGGAGGTCGTCGAGGGCCTGGCAGACCCGGTCGACGTCGTCGTCGGACATGCTCGGGTACAGCGGGAGGGACACCAGGCTCGGGAACAGCCGGTCGGCGACCGGCAGGTCCGAGCACGCCTCGGCACCGAGCAGCCGGCGGAAGACCGAGTGGTGGTGGACCGGGATGAAGTGGACCGAGGTCCCGATCCCCCGGGCGGCCAGCTCGTCGATGACCTCGTCTCGGGTGCGACCGAACTCCTCGTGGATGCGGACGATGTAGAGGTGCCAGGCGTGGACGGCCCGGAACGGCCGGGGTGGCACCTGGACTCCTGGGATCCGGACCAGGGCGGCGTCGTAGCGGGCCGCGAGCTCGGCCCGCCGGGCCTGCCAAGCGCCGAGGGAGCGGAGCTGGGCCCGGCCGATCGCCGCCTGCAGGTCGGTGAAGTTGGCCTTGAGGCCGAGCGCATCGACCCGGTAGCGCCAGCTGCCGGCGACCTCGTAGCGGCGCCAGGCATCGGCGCTCATCCCGTGGAGGCGCAGGGTGCGCAGCCGGGATGCCAGCTCGGGGTCG
>JAJPJD010000064.1 GCA_021324355.1 Actinomycetota bacterium | reverse complement strand
TCCCGGCCAGCACGTCACCGGACCCGGCAGTGGCCAGGGCCGGCGAGCCGGCGGTGGCCAACAGGACCGCCGGCTGGCGGCGCGCCTGCGGATCGGCCACCGCAGTGGTGGGGCCCTTCAGCAGGACGACCGCCCCGGTCGCCTCGGCGAGCCGGCGCGCTGCCCCCACCCGGTCGGGGCCCGGCTCCTGCCCGGCCAGCAGGTGGTACTCGCCGTCATGGGGGGTGAGCACAACCGGGCGATCGGACGCGCCGATGAGCCGCCGGGCGTCGTCGGGGTCGCCCAGTGCCGCCAGGGCGTCGGCGTCGGCCACCACCGGCACCGTCGCGCCGGCGAGCACCGTGCGGATCTCGGCTGCGGTCGCCTCGTGTCGACCCAGCCCCGGCCCGATCACCAACGCCCGGCAGCGCGCCAGCGCCGCAAGCACCGGGCCGGACCAGCCGGCGGCGGGCAGCGCCATCCGGACCGCTTCGAGGGGCCACGGCGAAGCCCCGCCTCCGGGCACCCCCAGCCGCACCATGCCCGCCCCGGCCCGGGAGGCGCCTCGGGCGCACAGGACGGCCGCCCCTTCCATCCCCGGGGAGCCGGCCACCACCGCCACCGCGCTCGACCACTTGTGGGCGGCCCGAGCCCGCCCGGGCAGCGCCGCCAGGTCGTCGTCATCGACCAGCCCGATGGCCGCCGGCCACGTCGGGACGCCGATGTCGGCCACCGAGACGGTGCCGGCGAGCTCGGCGCCCTCTCCCATGAGCAGGCCCGGCTTGAGGGCGGCCAACGTCACCGTCCGCTCGGCGGCCAGCGCCCGCCCGGACTGGGCCCCGGTGTCCCCGTGCACCCCCGAGGGGATGTCGACCGCCAGCACCCGGGCCCCCGGCGCGAGGTCAGGAGCGCGGTAGGTGCCGGCGAACCCGGTGCCGTAGGCGGCGTCGATCACCAGGTCGCAGGGGTCGATCCGAGCCGGCAGGTCGGCCGCGTCGAGGATCGCCACCGCCGCTCCCCGCCGTCGCAGCACCGCGGCCGCCACCCGGCCGTCGTTGCCGTTGTTGCCCTTGCCGGCCACCACCACCACCCGGCGCCCGTAGGCGCCACCGAGCATCGAGAGCGCCTCGGCCGCCACCGCCCAGCCGGCCCGCCGGACCAGCTGGTCCTGCGTGGTCGAGGCCAGGGCCCGGGCGTCGGCCGCCCGCATCTCGGCGACGGTCAGCACCGGCTGCACCGTGCCCCCTCAGCGGACCGGGGCGGGCGCCTCGGCCACCACCACCGCCACCGCGACCCGCTCGGTGTGGGTGAGCGACAGGTGCCAGGTGGCCACCCCGTGAGCCGCCGCCAGCGCGGCCGCCCCCTCGGACAGACGGAGCCGGGGCGGCCCGGCCGGCCGGCCCCCGACCCGGTCGCGGACCACCTCGACCTGGCGCAGGGCGAACCCGCCGATCCCGGTGCCCAGGGCCTTCATCACCGCCTCTTTGGCCGCGAACCGCGCCGCCAGGTGGGGTGCGGGGTCGGCCCGTCCGGCGGCGTCGGCTCGCTCGGCCTCGCTGAACACCCGGCCGGCCAGGGCCGGCCGGCGGGCCAGGACCTTGCGAAACCGGTCGATGTCGACCGCGTCGACCCCCACCCCGGCCACTGGGCTCATTCGACCGTCACCGTCTTGGCCAGGTTGCGCGGCCGGTCGACATCGAGTCCCCGCAGCCTGGCCAGCCGGTAGGCCAGGAGCTGCAGCGGGACGATGTCGAGGACCGGGGCGAGCAAGGGCTCGGACTCGGGGACCCACAGGACGTGGTCGGCCAGGTCGGCCGCCGCCTGATCGCCGTCGTTGGCCACCAGGACGACCGTCGCCCCCCGGCTGGCCACCTCGGAGATGTTGGACCGGAACTTCTCCCACAGCGGGTTGCGGGTCGCGATCCCCACCACCACCGTCCCCGGCTCGATCAGGGCGATCGGGCCGTGCTTGAGCTCCCCGGCCGGGTAGCCCTCGGCATGCAGGTAGGACAGCTCCTTCAGCTTGAGCGCGCCCTCGAGCGCCACCGGGTAGCCCAGGTTCCGCCCGAGGTAGAAGAAGTCCCGCCCGCCGGCCAAGGCCTCGGCGACCTGGTCGACCTCCTTGGCCCGGCCGATCACCTCCTCGATCCCGGCCGGCAGCAGGGCCAGCGCCTCGACGGTGGCCGCGATCTCGGCCGCCGACCGGGTGCCACGCACCTGGGCCAGGGTCAGCGCGAGCAGCTCCAGGGCCACGATCTGGGCCAGCAGGGTCTTGGTGGCGGCCACGCACACCTCGGGCCCGGCCCGGGTGTAGAGGACCGCGTCGGCCTCCCGGGCGATCGAGGAATCGACCACGTTGGTGACCCCGAGCACCCGGGCCCCCCGGGACCGGGCCTCGCGCAGGGCGAGGAGGGTGTCCAGCGACTCGCCGGACTGGCTCACCCCGACCGCCAGGGCCGCCGGGTCGAGGACCGGGTTGCGGTAGCGGAACTCGCTCGCGATCTCCACCTCGGCCGGGACCGCCGCCCACTGCTCGATCGCGAACTTGGCCACCAGGCCGGCGTGGTAGCTCGACCCGCAGGCGACCAGGTAGACCCGGGTCACCCGGGCCAGCTCCTCCTCGGTCATCCGCAGCTCGTCCAAGGTCAGCGTCCCGTCGGGGGCCCAGCGGTCGAGCAAGGTGTCGGCGACCGCCCGGGGCTGTTCGCGAATCTCCTTGCTCATGAAATCGTCGAACCCGCCCTTCTGCGCGGCCTCCAGGTCCCACTCGACGCTGAGGGCCGCCGGCCGCACCGGCGCCCCCGCCAGGGTGCTCACCCGGATCGAGCCCGGCCGGAGCTCGGCCACCTGGTCGTCGGCGAGGACGAAGAGCTGGTCGGTCCGCCCGAGCAGCGCCGGGATGTCCGAGGCGAGGAGCGAGGCCTCGCCGCTGCGGCCGAGCACGAGCGGGGTGTTGCGCCGAGCGCCCACCACCAGGTCCGGCTCGGCCACGCTCAGGACCGCGATGGAGAACGAGCCGCGCACTGCCGCCAGGGCCTGGCGGACCGAGTCGACCAGGTCCCGCCCGGCCGCCAGGCCGTCCTCCACCAGGTGGGCGAGGACCTCGGTGTCGGTGGCCGACGACAGCACGTGTCCGGCGGCCTCCAGGGCGGCTTGGAGCTCCCGGTGGTTCTCGATGATCCCGTTGTGGACCACCGCCACCGTTCCCGAGCAGTCCGAGAGCGGGTGGGCGTTGTCCACCGTGGGGTGGCCATGGGTGGCCCACCGGGTGTGGCCCATGCCGGTGGCCGCGCCGGCCGGGGCCGAACCGACCAGCTCCCGCAGCACGCTGACCGAGCGGGTGCCGTCGGCGGCCCGGCGCCGCCACAGCTCGCCCCCGTCGACCAGGACGATCCCGGCCGAGTCGTAGCCCCGGTACTCGAGCCGCTCCAGCCCCTCGACCAGGAGCTCGGCGACGTCCGGGTGGCCGGTGGCGGCCACGATCCCGCACATGGCCACCGAGGCTACCGGGCACTGGCCTGGGGGCCGGACTGGCCGGCGCTCAGCCGCCCGGCGCTCCCAGGGCCTCTTCGACCGCGGCGCAGATGCGGGCCACCGCCGACTCGGCCGCCGAGGCGTCCCGCGCCTCCACCATCACCCGCACCACCGGCTCGGTCCCGCTCGCCCGCAGCAGGACCCGACCGGGCGTGCCGAGGGAGCGCTCGACCTCCCGCACCGTCTGCCACACCCCGGCTGCGTCGTCCAGGCGGCCCGGGTCGAGGACGGCCACGTTGCGCAGGACCTGGGGGACCCGCTCGATGAGCCCGTTGGTCCGGGCGGCCAAAGACGCGCCCGAGCGGACCAGGAGGTCGGCCAGGAGCAGGCCGGTCAGGATGCCATCGCCGGTGGTCGCGAGGTGGCGGAAGACGATGTGGCCGGACTGCTCGCCGCCCAGGTTGAACCCGCCGGACTCGAGCGCCTCGAGCACCGCCCGGTCCCCGACCGGGGTCTCCACCACCTCGATGTTCCGGGCCGACATGGCCAGGCGCAGGCCGAGGTTGGACATCACCGTGGCCACCAGCGAGCTCCCCGGCAACAGGTCCCGGTCCGACAAGTCGATCGCAAACAGGGCGAGCAGGGTGTCGCCGTCGGCGATTGCCCCCCGATGGTCGACCGCCACCAGCCGGTCGGCGTCGCCGTCGAACGCCAGGCCGAGCGCCGCCTTGCGCTCGACCACCGCCAGACTGAGGGCCTCGGGGTGGGTCGAGCCGCAGCCGTCGTTGATGTTGGTCCCGTCCGGCTGGTCGAAGATGGTGTCCACCCTGGCCCCCAGCGACTCGAAGACCCGCCGAGCCACCACGCTGGCGGCGCCGTTGGCGCAGTCCAACACCACGTGGAGCCCATCCAGGCGCCGACCCCGCAACACCGACACCACCCCCCGGCGGTAGTCCTCGGCTGCCCGGTCGTCGAAGGCGATCGCGCCCACCTGGGCCCCCCGGGGTCGTGCCGGCCCCCGATCCAGGCGCTCCACCTCCGCTTCGATCGCGGCCTCCACCTCGACCGGGAGCTTGGTCCCCTGGGCGCTGAACAGCTTGATCCCGTTGTCCTCGAAGGGGTTGTGGGAGGCCGACACCACCGCCGCCGGGCGGGCCCGGTCCCGGGCCAGCCAGGCCAGGGCCGGCGTGGGTAGCACGCCGACGTCGGCCACGTCGGCCCCCTCGGCGGCCAGGCCGGCACTGAAGGCGCTCTGCAGCAGCGGCCCCGACCGCCGGGTGTCCCGGCCGACCAGAAACCCCGGCGCCCCCAGCACCCGGGCCGCGGCCCGCCCCAGGGCCAAGGCCAGCTCGGCGGTCAGCTCGACGTTGGCGACCCCCCGCACCCCGTCGGTGCCGAAGCGCGCTCGGCCCACCGCCCTACCGCTTCGAGTACTGCGGCGCCTTGCGAGCCTTCTTCAGACCGTACTTCTTGCTCTCCTTCTCCCGGGCGTTCCGGGTGAGCAGGCCTGAGCGCTTGAGGGTGGGGCGCAAGTCAGGGTCGAGGAGGCACAGCCCACGGGCGATCCCCAGCCGCAGCGCCCTGGCCTGGCCGGACACCCCACCGCCATCGATGGTGGCGTCGATGTCATAGGACTCGGCGGTGTTGGTCAGCCGGAGGGGATCGGTCACCGCCATCCGGTGGCTGGCCGAGCTGAAGTACTCCTCGAACGACCGCCGGTTGACCACGATCCTCCCCGAGCCAGGCCGGAAACGGACCCGGGCCACCGCCTCCTTGCGGCGTCCGGTCGCCTGGGCGAGCGGTGCGGGCACGAGCCCTCCTACGCCCGGCCGGCCCGACGGGCCTGCGGGAGCTCGAGCGGCTGGGGATGCTGGGCCGCGTGGGGGTGGTCGGGGCCGGCATAGACGCGCAGCTTGCCCAGCTGGTGCCGGCCCAGTGCCGTCCGGGGGAGCATGCCCCGCACTGCCCGGCGGACCAGCTCCTCGGGCCGGTGCTGGAGCAGCCAGGTGTAGCTCCGGCGCTTCAAGCCGCCCGGGTAGCCGCTGTGGCGGTAGGCGAACCGGTCGTCGCCCTTGCCGGCGGTGAGCACGACCTTTGCCGCGTTGACCACCACCACGTGGTCCCCGGTGTCCAGGTGGGGGGCGAAGAACGGCCGGTGCTTGCCCCGCAGCAGCCGCGCCACCTCGGACGCCAGGCGGCCCAGGACCAGCCCTTCGGCGTCGACGAGGTGCCAGGAGCGCTCGATCTCGGCTGGCTTGGGAGCGTAGGTGCGCACGGGGAAGGTCCTTGAGGCCGCTAACCGGGTGGGCCGCGCCGACCGGGAGGGCGACGGGCGACCTACCAGGATAGGGGATCCGGAGACGCCCTGCCACCGCACCCGCCGGGCGATGCTCACTGGTAGTCCACCCCGACCAGGCACAACCCCTGGGGAGGGGCCGGCGCTGGCAGTCCGGAGCGCTCCCCGCTGGCCAAGGCGGCCACCACGTCGGCCACCGTCGGACCGCCCTTGCCCACCGCCACCAGCTCGGACACGACCGAGCGGACCATCTGGTGGCAGAACGAGTCGGCCTCGATCTCGAACCGCAGCAGCCGGCCGTGGCCGGCCTCGTCCCCGCCGGCGGCCACCGTCCAGCGGGCGCTGCGCACCCGGCGGCGGACCTGGGCGCCCGGGTCGGCGCCCGGCGGCCGCCGGCAGAAGGCCCCGAAGTCGTGCTCGCCCACCAGCGCGTCCGACGCCGCCGCCATCAGCCGCAGGTCGAGCGGCTCGCGCACGTGCCAGGAGATCGGGGCGAGCAGGGGGTCGGGCACCGGAGCGTTGAACACCAGGTAGCGGTAGCGACGGGCCCGGGCCGAACGGCGGGCGTCAAAGCCGGGCGGGGCCGGCGCGGCCTCCCGCACCACGATGGCCGGGGCGAGCTGGCGGTTGAGCGCCTGCACCAGCGCCGCCGGCCCGGCCACGCCCCGGGGGGGCTGCGCCGGCAGGTCGACATGGACCACCTGCCCCCGGGCATGCACGCCGGCGTCGGTCCGGCCGGCGCAAACGAGCGGTGGCGGCTCGGGGAGCCGCAGGGTCCGGGCGAGGGCCTCGGCCAGGGTCCCGGCCACGGTCCGCTGGCCCGGCTGCGCGGCAAACCCTCGGAACGGGGCACCGTCGTAGGCGAGGACGAGGCGCCAGCGGACCGCCGGCGGCTCGGCCGCCGGCGCGGGGGCGTCGCCCCGGGTCGGCACGACCTAGACGAACTCGATGCGCGCCATGGGCGCGTTGTCGCCGGGGCGGGGCCCGAGCTTGAGGATCCGGGTGTACCCCCCGGGCCGCTCCGCGTAGCGGGGGCCGATCTCCTCGAAGAGCTTGTGCGCCATGTCCTTGTCCCGGATGAGCGCGACCACCCGCCGGTGCTGGTGCACGCCGCCCTTGCGGGCCGCGGTGACGCACTTCTCGACCACTGGCCGCATGGCCTTGGCCTTGGCCTCGGTGGTGACCAGCGCCTCGGCGGCAATGAGCGAAGCCACCAAGTTGCCCAGCATGGCCTTCTCGTGCGCAGCGTCGCCGCCCAGGCGACGGCCTCGCCTCGGAACCCCCCGCATGGCTAGTCCTTGGTCCGTAGCGACAGGCCGCGTTCGTCCAGCCGCTGGATCACCTCGTCCAGCGACTTCTGGCCGAAGTTGGTGATGCTGAGCAGGTCGTCGAGGGTCTTGGAGACCAGCTCCCCGATCGTGTTGATCTGGGCCCGCTTGAGGCAGTTCCGGGGGCGCTCGGAGAGGTCGAGCTCCTCGATGCGCAGGTCCAGGTCGGGCGACCCGCTGGAGGTGGTGCCGGTCTCCCCCAGCTCCAGGCCCTGGGGAGACTCCTCCAGCTCTGCCACCAGCGAGACCAGGGTCCGCAGGGTTTCGCCAGCCGAGGCCAGCGCGCCTCGGGGGCTGATGGTGCCGTCGGTCTCGATCTCGAGCACCAAGCGGTCGAAGTCGGTCGACTGCTCGACCCGCACCGGCTCGACGTCGAAGGTCACCCGGCGGACCGGGGAGAAGATCGAGTCGACCGGGATGACCCCGATGGTCGAGGACCGCTTGTTCCGGTCGGCCGACACGTAGCCGCGGCCCCGCTCGACCGTCACGTCCAGGGCCAGGCGGCCGCGCTGGTTGAGGTCGGCCAAATGGAGCTCGGGGTTCAAGATCTCGACCCCGTCACGGGTCTGGATGTCGGCCGCGGTGGCCTCCCCGGGGCCCCGCTTGTCGATCCGCATGGTGACCGGCTCGTCCACCTCCATCCGGACCAGCAGGTCCTTCAGGTTGAGGATGATGTCGGTGACGTCCTCTTTCACCCCGGGCAGGGTGGTGAACTCGTGCAGGGCGTCGTCGAAGCGGACCTGGGTGACCGCCGCCCCGGGGATCGACGACAGCAGGGTCCGGCGCAGGGAGTTCCCCAGGGTGTGGCCGAACCCGGGGTCGAGCGGGCCCATGGCGAAGCGCTGGGTGTTGTGCTCTTCCTCGCTGATGGCTTCGACGGTGGGTCGCTGGATGATGAGCATGGGGGTGAGGCTCCTCGGGTTCCGATGGTTGCTTGCTCGCCTGGCTACTTGGAGTAGAGCTCGACGATGAGCTGCTCTTGCACCGGCTCGTCGATGTGCTCGCGCAGGGGCGGGTTGAGCACCGAGACGCTGAAGCCGGCGTCGGCCGCCTCGAGCCACGGCGGCCGCTGCCGGTCCAGGGTGTCCATGTTCCGGCGGACGACGAACATCTGGCGGGACGACTCCTTCAAGGTGACCACGTCGCCCTTTCGGACCCGGTAGCTCGGGATGGTGACGCGGCGGCCGTTCACCAGCACGTGGCCGTGGCGGACGAACTGGCGAGCCTGGGCCCGGCTCGCCCCCCACCCGGCCCGGAAGACCACGTTGTCCAGGCGCATCTCGAGCATCCGCAGGAGGTTCTCGCCAGTGATGCCCGACTCCCGGCTGGCTTCCTCATAGAGGTTCCGGAACTGCTTCTCCAAGATCCCGTAGATCCGCCGGGCCTTCTGCTTCTCCCGCAGCTGGTTCAGGTACTCGGAGCCCTGGCGCATCCGGTCGCGGCCGTGCTCCCCAGGCGGGTAGGCCCGGCTGTGGCGGTCGGTGACCGCCTCGGACACCGGGCACTTGAGCGAGTAGCACCGCTCGCCCTTCAAGAACAGCTTGGTCCGCTCCCGCCGGCACAGCCGGCACACCGGTCCTCGGTACCGGGCCACGTCGCTCGACCTCCCTCAGACCCGCCGGCGCTTCTTCGGCCGGCAGCCGTTGTGGGGGATGGGGGTCACGTCCTTGATGCCCACCACCTCGATGCCGGTGGCAGCCAGGGACCGGATCGCGGTCTCCCGGCCCGAGCCCGGTCCCCGGACCAGCACGTCCACCTTGCGCACGCCGTGCTCCATCGCCCGACGGGCGCACGCCTCGGCCGCCAGCTGGGCGGCGAACGGCGTCGACTTGCGGGACCCCTTGAATCCCACGTTGCCGGCTGAGGCCCAGGCCAGGACGTTGCCCTCGGGATCCGAGATGGTGACCAGGGTGTTGTTGAACGAGCTCTTGATGTGGGCCACGCCGTAGGCGACGTTCTTGCGCTCTCGGCGACGGGGCCGGCGACCCTGCTGACGGTTCTGGCGGGGGGGCATCTACTTGCGCACCTTCTTCTTGCCGGCGACGGTCTTCTTCGGCCCCTTGCGGGTCCTGGCGTTGGTGTGGGTCCGCTGCCCGTGCACCGGGAGCCCGCGCCGGTGGCGGATGCCCTGGTAGCAGTTGATCTCCTGCTTGCGCTTGATGTCCTGGGCCACGTCGCGACGCAGGTCCCCCTCGACCCGCAGGCTGGAGTCGATGTAGTTGCGGAGCCGGGTGACCTCCTCGTCGGTCAGGTCCCGGACCCTGGTGTCAGGGTCGACCGACGTCGAGCTGCACACCTGCTTGGCCACCGTGTTGCCGATCCCGTAGATGTAGGTGAGCGCGACCTCCACCCGCTTCTCCCGGGGGATGTCCACGCCGGCGATCCGAGCCATCAGTCCCTCCTCAGCCCTGCCGCTGCTTGTGCCGCGGGTTGTCGCAGATCACCACCACCCGGCCGTGGCGGCGGATGATCTTGCACTTCTCGCAGATCCGCTTGACGCTCGGTCGAACCTTCACGCCTGGTCCCTCGTTCTCTCGGCCGCCGGCACTACTTGTACCGGTAGGTGATCCGCCCCCGGCTCAGGTCGTAGGGGGTGATCTCCACCTGGACCTTGTCGCCGGGCAGGATCCGGATCCGGTGCATCCGCATCCGCCCGGAGCTGTGCGCCAACACCTTGTGGCCGTTCTCCAGCTCGACTCGGAACATGGCGTTGGGCAGCGGCTCCACCACCGTGCCGTCGAGCACGATGGCGTCGTCATTGGCCTTTGGCAGATCTCTCTCCTCTGATCCCCGGGGTCGGCGCGGCGGCGCACGGACCCGCTGGGCGGCGGTGTACGGGTTGGCGACGCCGGCCCCGGGCACGAAGCCCTGGGCGCGACGGGCCGACCTGAGATTTTAGCGCACCCGGGCGGCGGTGCCCACCCGCCGGGCCACGGCCGCGTCCGGCGGCCGCCGACCGGGCGGTAGTGTACATGTACGCGACGACTTCGGCCCGCCTCCGACCACCGCCCCGCCGGCGACTCGGCCCGGCCGACCCGGGCCATGAGCCCCTCGCCGGTGCGGCCGCTGGGGCGGCTGTGGCACCGCCAGCTGGACGCCTACCCGGCCACCGGCCCTCGGGTCCTGTACCTGGGGATCGTGGTGGTGAGCACGATCCTCCTCTACTACGAGCTCTACGTGGCGGGCGCGGTTGCTCCGTCCATCCTCGCCCAGTACCACATGAGCTTCCGCTACTACGTGAACATCACCGTGGTGGCCAACGCCATCGGCGCCTTCTCCTCGCTGGTGGCCGGGCTGGGCGACCGGTGGGGCCGGGCCAACATGGTCACCTACGGCCTCGGGGTGACCGCCCTGTTGGTGCTGTTCGGGGTGCCCAACGCGCCGAGCCAGCTCACCTTCGGGATCCTGGTGGCCGCGGTCGGCTTCGTGGAGGGCATCATCTTGGTCGCGACCCCGGCGCTGGTCCGGGACTTCTCCCCCCAGCTGGGCCGAGCCTCGGCCATGGGGTTCTGGACCCTCGGGCCGGTGATCGGGAGCCTCTGCGTGTCGGAGGTCTCGAGCCACACCCTCCCCCACCTGCACGCCTGGCAGGACCAGTTCACCATCTGCGGCCTGGCCGGCGTGGCCATCTTCCTCATCGCCCTGGTCGGCCTGCGCGAGCTGTCGCCCGGGCTGCGCGACCAGCTCATGGTGAGCATCAAGGACCGGGCCCTGATCGAGGCCCGGGCCCGGGGCCTGAGCCAGGCTGCGGTCCAGGAGCGCCCGTGGCGTCAGATGCTGAAGACCGACATCGTGGGGTCGGCCTTCGCGATCGCGGTGTTCCTGCTCATCTACTACACCGCGGTCGGGTTCTTCACCATCTACTTCACCTCGATCTTCAAGTTCTCCTTGGCCCAGGCCAACGGGATCGGGAACTGGTTCTGGGCCTTCGACGCCGGCGGCCTGGTGGTGATCGGGGCGCTGTCCGACCTGGCCAAGGTGCGCAAGCCGTTCATGGTCGTCGGCGCGCTGGGGGCCATCGCGATGACCATCGTCTTCCTCACCCGCACCAACCAGCCGTCGACCAGCTACGGGACCTTCGCCCTCATCATCTCGGTGCTGGCGGTGTTCTTGGCCATCGCGTACGCGCCCTGGATGGCCAGCTTCACCGAGACGGTCGAGCGCCGGAACCCGGCACTCACTGCGACCGGCCTGGCGGTGTGGGGCTGGGTCATCCGGGCGGTGGTGGCCATCTCGGTGTTCATCCTGCCCTACGTGGTCAGCTCGATGACCCCGCTGGTCGACTACGGCACCAAGGTGGCCACTTTGGAGGCACGGTACGCCCCCGAGGTGGCCACCGCCCAGGCCGTCGACCCGACGACCCTCCACGAGCTCAGTGTCAACCCCCACAACCTGGCTGCCGGGGTGAAGGCGGTCCAGGAGGTCTCGGCCCGGTTCCACGTCACCTCGACCGCCGCGATCGCCCGGCTGACCGCCCTCCAGCACGCCTCGACCGAGCCCGGATTTCGGTACCTTGAGGTGCACGGCCCGGCGGTGGCCGAAGCGGCCCGGGTGACCCCCGGCCAGTGGACCCACTGGTGGTGGGTGTGCGTCGGCGGCGAGGTGGTCTTCCTCCCGCTCATCTTTGTCATGGCCGGCCGCTGGCGCCCGAGCCGGGCCCGTGAGGACGCTCGCCGCCACGAGCTCGAGGTGCAGGCGGAGCTGGCCCGTCTGGGCCGGACCGCCTGATCCCTACCGACCCCGCCAGACCGGCGCCCGGCCCTCGGCGAAGGCCCGGGCGCCTTCCCGGGCGTCCTCGGTCGCACCAGCGACCCGGCGCATGGTCTCGCCGAACCTGATCGCCTCCAAGTCGGGAAGGTTGCGGGCCCGGACCGCCACCTCCTTGACCGCCCGGGCGGCCAGCGGGGCCGCCGCCACCAGGCGATCGGCCAGCTCCCGGGCCGCCTCGAGCAGGCGGTCGTGCTCCACCACCCAGCCAACCAGGCCGATCTCGTGGGCCCGCTGGGCGCTGATCCGCTCCCCGGTGAGCAACAGCTCCATCGCGTACTGCCAGTTGATGCGCTGGGGCAGCCGGATGGCCCCGACGATGGTGGGCACCCCCAAGCGGACCTCGGGGAAGCCGAACTCGGCCCGGTCGCTCGCGATCACGAAATCGCACCAGGTGACCAGGGTGAGGCCGTAGCCGAGGCACAAGCCGTTCACCGCGGCGATCACCGGCTTGAAGATCTCCCACCCGCTCTCGAACGAGTTCTGGGTGGGTTTCTCCCAGAAGGTCCCCCGGAACTCGCCGGTCGCCCCACCCTGGCGCACGTCGGCACCCACGCAGAACGCCCGGCCGGCGCCGGTGACGATGGCTACCCAGGCCTCCTCCTCTTCCCGAAAGCGGGTGAAGGCGTCGTTCAAGCCCCGGCGCACCTCGGCGTTGATCGCGTTGAGCGCCTCCGGGCGGTCGTAGGTGATGGTGGCCACGTGGCCGTCCAGTTCGTAGCGGACCCGCTCGGTCATGGCCCGAGTATGGCCGCCCGGCCCGGTGCCCGCCCGCCGGCCTCAGGGCAGCGTCAGCACCTCGGGACCGTCGGGGGTCACCGCGATGGTGTGCTCGAAGTGCGCCGACAGCGAACCGTCGGCGGTCACCACCGTCCAGCCGTCGTCGAGGACCCTGGTCTCAGGACCCCCGGCGTTCACCATCGGCTCCACCGCGAAGACCATGCCCGCCTTGAGCACCGGACCAGGGGTGCCCGGCCAGTAGTTGGGCACCTGGGGCTGCTCGTGCATGGCGGTGCCGATGGCGTGGCCCACGTACTCCCGGACGACCGAGAACCCGGCCGCCTCGGCCACCCGCTGGACCGCCCGGCCGATCTCGTGCAGCCGGTTGCCCACCACCATCTGGCCGATGCCGGCCCACAGGGCAGCCTCGGTCACCTCGATCAGCCGCATCGCCTCGGGCGAGACCTGCCCGATCGGCATGGTGAAGGCGGCGTCACCGTGGTAGCCCTCGACGATCGCGCCGCAGTCGACCGACAGGATGTCGCCCTCCTCCAGGACCTCGGGCCCGGGGATCCCGTGCACGATCTTGGCGTTCCGGGAGGTGCAGATGACCGCCGGGTAGGGCGGGTGGCCGTAGTGGAGGAAGTTCGACCGCGCCCCCCGACGCTCCAGCACCTCCCGAGCCGCCCGGTCGATCGCCCCGGTGGTCACCCCGGGCTTGGCCATCGCCCGGGCCACCTCGTGCATCTCGGCGACCACCTGGCCGGCCCGGCGCATCTTGGCCAGCTCCTCGGCGCTGCGCCGCATCACGCCCCCTCCGACGGCGGCCGCCCCCGCTGCGCCAAGGCGCCGTCGATGGCCCGGATGGCCCGGCGGGTGACCTGGTCGGGCGAGCCCGCGCCGTTCACCCGGACCAGCAGGCCGGCCTGGGAGTAGAAATCGAGGAGCGGCTTGGTCTGGCGCTGGTAGAGCTCCAGACGGCGCTGGATGGCGTCCTCGGTGTCGTCCTCCCGCTGGACCACCTCGCCGCCGCAGATGTCGCAGGTGCCGCGGATGAGCGGCGGCTGGGACACCGAGTAGTTGGTCCCGCAGTCCACGCACACCCGCCGGGCGGCAAGGCGCCGCAGCACCACCTGGGTCGGGACCTCCAGGTCGATGACCAGGTCGAGGGCGTGGGGGGCCAGCAGCTCGTCGAGCATCTTGGCCTGAGGGAGGGTCCGCGGGCAGCCGTCGAGGACGAAGCCCCGGGAGCGGGCGTCGGGGCGGGACAGCCGCTCGCCCACCATCTCCATGATCAGCTCGTCGGGGACCAGCTCGCCCTGGTCCATGAGCTCCTGAGCCCGCAGGCCGAGGTCGGTGCGGGCCTTCACGGCCGCCCGGAGCATGTCCCCGGTAGAGACATGGGGGACGACGTAGTGGTGCGAGAGCCGCGTGCACTGCGTGCCCTTGCCGGCCCCCTGCTTGCCGAGGACCACGAGTCGGACGCCCGAGACCACCCGACTACTTGAGGAAGCCTTCGTAGTTGCGCATCATCAGCTGACTGTCGATCTGCCGCATGGTCTCGAGGGCCACCCCCACCGCGATCAGCAGCGTGGTCCCATAGAAGGGGAAGGCATTGAGGTGCCACAGGGACATGAGGAGCGAGGGGACGACCGCCACGATGCCGAGGAAGGCTGCCCCGACCACCGTGATGCGGCTCAGGATGTGCGCGAAGTACCGCTCGGTCGGCGGCCCGGGCCGGATCCCGGGGACGAACCCTCCTTGCTTGCGGATGATGTCGGCCTGCTGGTGCGGGTCGAAGGCGACGTAGACGTAGAAGAAGGTGAAGGCCAGGATCAGCAGGAAGTACAGGCCGATGTAGATCTTGGCCGTCGGCTGGATGTTGGT
>JAJPJD010000004.1 GCA_021324355.1 Actinomycetota bacterium | reverse complement strand
GCCTTGGCCCGGTAGGTCATCTCGATCTGAAAGCCGTAGCCCTCGGCCCGGACCTGCTCCAGCGGGATCCTGGTCAGCACGCTGGCGGCGTAGGCCCGGAACCCGGCGGTCGAGTCGGCGACCCCGAGCCCGAGGACGGCCGAGGCGTAGAGGTTGCCGCCCTTGGACAGCAGGTAGCGGTGGAACTTCCAGTTGGGAATCGAGCCCCCGGGCACGTAGCGGGACCCGATGGCGACCTCGTGACCGGCCTCGATCGGTGCCAACAGCTCGACCAGGGCGGCCGGGTCATGGGAGCCGTCGGCGTCCATCTCCACCATCACCTCGTACCCTCGCTCGAGCCCCCAGGCGAACCCGGCCCGATAGGCGCTGCCCAGCCCGGACTTGGCTGGCCGCTCCAGCAGGTTGAGGTCGGGCACCTGACCCTGCAGCTGGCGGACCCGCTCGGCGGTGCCGTCGGGGCTGCCGTCGTCGACGACCAGGATCCCGGCCTCGGGCAGGGCCTCGGCGGTGGCCCGCACCACCCGCTCGATGTTCTCGACCTCGTTGTAGGTGGGCACGATGACCAGGACCCGCACGGCGGGCAGCTTAGGAGAGCGTCGGGCGGGCGCCGGGTCGGACCGGAGCCAGCGGCCCCCGCGTGCCAGCATGGGGCCCATGAGCGAGCCGAGCCGACGGCGGTTCCACCTGCCGAGGCTCCGCCGCGAGGTCCGCTGGACCATCTCGATCGTGGTCCTGTTCTTCGTGTTCGAGTACCTGCTGTTGCCAGAGCTGGCCAGCGCCCGGCGGTCGGTCGGCATCCTCGGGCACGTGAACGTGGCCGAGCTTTTGCTGGGGGTGGGCCTCGAGGTCCTGGCGCTGGCCGCCTACGCCGAGCTGTCCCGGACGGTGCTCTCGCCCGACGCGCCCGGCCGGTTCCGGCTGCTGCGGATCAACATGGCCAGCCTGGCGGTGAGCCACGTGGTCCCGGGGGGCACCGCGCCGGGCACCGCGGTCAGCTACCGGCTGCTCACCGAGTCCGGGGTGCCCGGCAGCACCGCCGGGTTCGGCGTGGCCACCCAAGGGATCGGCTCGGCGGTGGTGCTCAACGCCATCTTCTGGCTGGCCCTGGTGATCTCCATCCCGCTGCGAGGCTTCAACCCCCTCTACGGCATTGCCGCCGCCGCCGGTGTGGTCCTCCTCGCGGCCTTCGCCGGGACCATCGCCCTGCTCACCCGGGGGCGGACCCGCGCCGTGCGCTGGATCGAGGCCCTCGCCGCCAGGGTCCCGTTCGTCAACCCCGACAAGGTCGCCCAGCTGCTCCACCAGCTGGCCGACCGGGTGCACGTCCTGTTCGCCGACCGCACCCTGTTGCGCCGGGCCATCCTGTGGGCGGCAGCCAACTGGCTCCTCGACGCCGCCTCGCTGTGGGTGTTCCTCTTCGCCTTCCAGGCCAAGCCGGTGTTCCCGATCGACCTGTTGGTCGCCTACGGCCTGGCCAACATCCTGGCAGTCATCCCGGTGACCCCCTCTGGCCTGGGCGTGGTGGAAGGCGTGCTCATCCCCACGTTGGTCGGCTTCCAGGTGCCCAAGGCCACCGCGATCTTGGGCGTGATCAGCTGGCGGTTGGTCAACTTCTGGCTGCCGATCCCGGTCGGCGGGGTCGCCTACGTCTCGCTGCGCTGGCACCTCGGCCGCCGCCACCAGCTCGACTCGGGGCGCCCCTCCCGGCTTTCCGAGGCGGCCGCCAACAGCGCCCGGCCGGCCGACTGAGCAGACCGCGTCGCTCAGCCCGGCGTGGCCTGAGCCCGGACGTCGAGATCCCGGCGGCGGCGGGCCCGGGCCAGGGCCAGCTCCTTCAGCCGCTCCTGGAGGCTGATGGAGCGGGTGGTGGGCACCCGGTGCCAGTGGTCGTCGACCAGCTCCCAGGCGTTGGTGTCGTCGGCCAGGGCCAGCTCCAGCACCTCGAGCAGCCGGGCCACCAGCCGCCGGTCCCGCACCGGCGCCAGGACCTCGATCCGGCGGTCGAGGTTGCGCCGCATGAGGTCCGAGGAGCCGATGTAGAGCCGCAGCGGGGTCCGCCCGTCCAGCGCGGCCTCGCCCCAGCCATCGGCGCCGGCTGCGGGTCCGCCGAAGCGGTAGATGCGGGAGTGCTCCAGGAACTGGCCGACCACCGAGCGGACCCGGATCGTCTCCGACAGGCCAGGCACCCCGGGGCGGATCGAGCACAGGCCCCGGACCACCAGGTCGATCGGCACCCCGGCCATCGACGCGCCGTAGAGGGCGTCGATCACCGCCGGGTCGGTCAGGCCGTTCAGCTTGAGGACGATCCGGCCGGCTTCCCCGGCCGCCGCCTGCTCCTCGATCATCTCGATGACCCGGTCACGGGTGGTGACCGGGGACACGAGGAGCTGGCGGTACTCGGCGTGCCGGGAGAACCCGGTCAGGTGGTTGAACAGGTCGCCCAGGTCGGCCCCGATCTCCTCGTCGGCGGTGAACAGGCCCAGGTCCTCGTAGAGCCGGGCGGTCTTGGAGTTGTAGTTGCCGGTGCCGATGTGGCAGTAGCGACGGACCCCGTCCTCCTCGCGCCGCAGGACTAGGCACATCTTGGAGTGGGTCTTGAGCCCGACCAGTCCGTAGACGACGTGGACGCCGGCCTCCTCCAGGGCCTTGGCCCAGCCGATGTTGGCCTGCTCGTCGAAACGGGCGCGCAGCTCGACCACCGTCGCCACCTGCTTGCCGAGCTCGGCTGCTCGGATCAACGCGGCCACGATCGGGCTGTCGCCGGAGGTTCGGTACAGGGTCTGTTTGATCCCGATCACGTCGGGGTCGACGGCCGCCTGCTCCACGAAGGCCTCCACCGAGGTCGCGAACGACTCGTAGGGGTGGTGGACCACCACGTCCTGCTCCCGCAGCACGGCGAAGAAATCGACCGGCTCGCTCGACGTCGACACCAACGGTGCCGGGGTCAGCGGGGTCCAGCTGGCCTCGTGCAACTCGGGCCGCTCCAGCGCGAACACTGCCCACAGGCCGCCCAGGTCGATCGGCGCCTCGATCGAGTAGACGTTGTCCTCCGACAGCTGCAGCTGGGACGCGAGCAGGCTGCGCACCGACTCGGGCGCCCCGGCGGCGATCTCGAGCCGCACCGCCCGGCCGAACCGGCGCTGGCGCAGCTCCATCTCGATCGCCATCATCAGGTCGTCGGTGTCCTCCTCAAAGGTGAGGTCGGCGTTGCGGGTCACCCGGAAGACGTCGTGGCGGCCGATGGACATCCCGGGGAACAGGGCGTCCAAGTGGGCCGCGATGACCTGCTCGAGGGGCACGAACCGCTCGCCGTCGGGGAGGACGACAAAACGGCTCAGCACCGGCGGCACCTTGACCCGGGCGATCCGCCGCTCCCCGGTGACCGGGTCGCCCACCTCAACCACCAGGTTGAGCGAGAGGTTGGAGATGTAGGGGAACGGGTGCGAGGGGTCGACGGCCAGGGGGGTGAGGACCGGGTACATCTCCCGGTGGAACACCTCGACCAGGTAGCGGCGGTCGTCGTCGTCGAGCGAGGACCAGTCCGACAGCCGGATCCCGGCTGCCGCCAGCGCCGGCACCAGCCGATCGAGGAAGATCCGGTCCTGGCGGGCCACCAGCTCGACCACCCGCAGCCGGATGGCCCGGAGCTGTTCGGCCGGGCGCAGCCCGTCGTCGGAGGGGGTGGTGACGTTGGCCGCGACCTGGTCCTCCAACCCCGACACTCGAACCTGGAAGAACTCGTCGAGCATCTCGGCGAAGATGGCCATGAACTTCACCCGCTCGAGCAAGGGGACCCGGTCGTCGTCGGCCAGGTCGAGCAGGCGGGCCCCGAAGTCCAGCCGCGACAGCTCCCGGTTGGTGAACCGCTGCGGCCCGATGGCCTCGATCGCCTCCTGGCGGGCCTTGCGCCGAGCCCGCTCCTGATCGTCGTCGGCCGGGCCGGCCCAGGCAGCCGGGCCAGAGAACACCTCGAACCCGGGCGGGTCAGAGGTGGGCGGGACGGTCATCGGGCTTCTCCGCCGGCAACTCTACCGCCGCCACTACGATCGACCGGTGGCCAGCACCGCGGGTCCCCCCCGCTACCACCGGGTGCCGCGCTACGCGTTCGGGCCCAAGCCCAAGCGCCGCACCGAGCTGGGCCTGCTCGTGTTCGGCTGGGTGATCATCACCGCCCTGTACGTGCTGGCGTCCCTGGCCCGGTCGTCCAAGATCCCGCCCCACATCGGGCCGTTCCTCGGGATCCTGTTCCTCCTCACCATCGTCGCCCACCTGGTCAACCGCTGGCTGGTCCCCGACGCCCACCCGATCGTGCTGCCCACGGTGGTGCTGTTGAACGGGATCGGCTACGTGATCATCGCCCGCTACGACCCGGCGTTCGCGTCGGCCCAGGCCGGCTGGAGCGCGCTCGGGGTCCTGCTCTACGCGCTGGCGCTGCTCGCCATCCGCCGGACCCGGGACCTGGACCGCTACCGCTACCTGCTGCTTTTGGTCGGGGTGATCCTGATCCTGCTGCCCCTGGTCCCCCACCTCGGGCTGACCGTGGGGGCCACCCGGCTGTGGGTCCACCTCGGCTCGCTCGAGTTCCAGCCGATCGAGGTGGCCAAGATCCTGCTGTGCCTGTTCTTCGCGTCCTACCTGGCCGAGAAGCGAGAGCTGCTCTCCATCCCCACCGCCCGGCTGGGCAACCGCCTGGTGCTCGATCCCCGGCCGCTCGTGCCGATGCTGCTGGTCTGGGGGTTCTGCATGCTGGTGATCGCCAAGGAGGACGACATCGGCTTCGCCCTGCTGCTGTTCACCCTGTTCATGGTCATGCTGTGGGTGGCCACCGGCCGGGTCGGCTACCTGGTCTTCGGCCTGGTGCTGTTCGCGCTGGGCGCGTTCGTGGTCGCCCACCTGTTCGTCCAGTTCCACGAGCGGGTGACCATCTGGCTCGACCCGTGGGCCAGCACCTCCAACTCCCCGGCGTGCACGGCCCACCCGCCGCGGCCCACCTGCTTCGGGGGCGGGGGCGACCAGCTGGCCAACGGCTGGTACGCGCTCGGCCTGGGCGGGGTGGGCGGCGTGGGCATCGGCCTCGGCCAGGCCTGCGCCCAGGGGTGTGCGCTGTTCATCTCGGCGCTCACCAGCGACATGATCTTCGCCGCCATCGGCTACCAGCTCGGCCTGATGGGCACGGCCGCGGTGGCCCTGGCGTTCCTGTTGCTGGTGGGCACCGGGTTGCGGATCGCCCAGACCGCCCGCAGCGACTTCGCCCGGCTGGTGGCGGTCGGGCTGACCGCGCTGCTCGGCTTCCAGAGCTTCTTCATCATGGCCGGGGTGATCCGGCTGCTCCCCTTCACCGGGATCACCCTGCCCTTCATGGCCTACGGTGGCTCGTCGCTGGTGACCAACTACGTGCTGGTGGCGATCCTCATGCGGATCTCGCAGGAGGCCAGCGCCACGCCGGCCGAGCTGGCGACCGGGGTGCGCCAGCCCGGGGAACGGGCGTTCATCCGGGTCGGCTGAGCGGGTCGTCCGGCGGCGCCACGTCCACCTCGGGTTCGAACAGCGCCGGGTTGGCCACGATCGGGGCCTGGACCAGCTGGCGGAGGGCCAGCGCGAGGCCGTCGGAGGGCCGGCAGGGCACCCGCTCCCGCCCTCGGGGGCTGCACAGCTCCAGCTCGGCCAGCACCACCCCGTCTCGGCGGCCGAGCAGCCGGACCACTTCCACGGAGGCCCCCAGACGGACCAGGACCTCGGCGAACAGCGCGTGGGTGAGCGGGCGCGCCGTGGGCACCCGTCGCCAGGCGTGGGCCAGCGCGCTGGCGTCGGGGAGTGCCATCGGGATGGCCAGGGTCCGGGCCCCCTCGCCCGACTCGGCCAGCACCACCACTGCGTAGGGGTCGGGCAGCTCGACCTCGACCGCCGCCACCTCCACCGGGACGAACGGCTCGGCCGCGGCCCCCTCCGGAACCGCTCCGGCGGGCTCGCTCGGGGGTGGGGCCACGGCCACCCGCCCTCAGGCGGCTGGCCGGCCTCGCAGCCGACGGACGCTCAGGGTGATGCCCACCACCATGAAGAAGCAGAGCACGGCCGAACCGCCGTAGCTCACGAACGGCAGCGGGACCCCGGCCACCGGCATGATGCCCATCGCCATCCCGGCGTTCTGGAAGGTGCTGAACGCGATGAACGCGAACGCGCCGCCGCACAGCAGCCGGCCGAAGGTGTCCCGGGCCAGCTGGGCGGCCCGCAGCAGCCGCCAGGAGATCACCGCCAGCAGCCCGAGCAGCAGGGTCGAGCCGATGATCCCGAGCTGCTCGCCGACCGCCGAGAAGATGAAGTCGGTCTGCTGCTCTGGGACGTAGCCGTTGTTGGTCTGCGAGCCGTTGCCGAGGCCTTGCCCGTGCAGGCCGCCGGCCCCGATGGCCAGCTTGGACTGCTTCACGTTCCAGATCGACTGCTGGATGCTCGGCTTCTTCGAGTCCTGCTCCAAGAAGCTGCCCAGCCGGGAGAACTGGTACCCGTGGAGCAGCCCGATCTTGGGGCCGACCTCCACCGCCGCCAAGAGGAGGAGACCGGCCACCACCGCCAGCAGGCACAAGGTGCGCAGCGGGAGGCCGGCCACGGCCAGCATGATCACCAGGACGACCGCCATGATGACCGCCGTCCCAAGGTCCGGCTGGGCCATGACCAGCAGCATGGGCACTGCTGCCATCGCCAGCATCCGGAACAGGTCGGCCCAGGTGAGCCCGTCGGTCCGACGGGCCACGAACGTCGCCAGGCCGATGATCAGCCCGACGATCGCGAACTCCGAGGGCTGGATCTCGATCGGACCCAGACTGATCCAGCGACCGGCTCCCTGGGCGTGGTGCCCGATGACGAACACCCCCAGCAGCCCGGCGATGGTGCAGCCGTAGATGACCATTCCGAACAGCTCGAGCCGCCGGTAGTCGACCACCGCCAGGGCGGCCATCGCCCCGATCCCGAGCAGCACGAACAGGGCTTGGCGCTCCAAGAAGTAGTGCGGCGACAGCCCGGCCGCGGCCGCGGTCCCCCGGGAGCCGGTGTACACCATGACCACGCCGACCGCCGCGGTGACCAAGGTGGCCGCCAGCAAGGTGACGTCCAGGTCGCCGGCCTTGCGTGCGGTACGCGGCTCGGCGAGGCTGATGGCGGCACGCACCACCGGACAGAATAACGGCCATGCCGTGCACCCCCTGGGCGACCTGCCCGCCCCGGCCGGGCTGGGGGCTCAGCTCGGTGGGCTCGATCGGCGGGGACCAGGGCTGGTTCTACGACCTGCTGCGCAAGGCCGGGGTCTCGAGCCCCACCGCCCACACCCTGGTCGAGTTCGTGCTCCGCCCGTTGGAAGTGGTCCTGGTCGCCCTGGGAGCGTGGCTGGTCGCCCGCTACGGGGCCCGCCTGCTTCGCCGGGTGGTGGTCCGGATGGGGACCTCGGCGGCCAGCCTGTCGGGGTCGCCCCGGACCCGCTCCCGGGTGTCCACCCACGCCGCGATCCTGGCCAACCTGTGGCGCTTCGCGGTGGCGGTGCTCGCGGTGGCGACCGTGCTCGGCATGCTGGGCATCGACCTCACCCCGCTGTTGGCCAGCGCGACGGTGATCGGCGCCACCATCGGGTTCGGCGCCCAAGCCCTGGTGCGCGACTACCTGTCGGGGTTCTTGCTCACGGTGGAGGACCAGTACGTGATCGGTGACACCATCGCGGTCAACGGGATCACCGGGACGGTGGAGGACCTGAGCCTGCGGGTCACCCGGGTCCGGGCGGTGGACGGCTCGCTGATCTACGTGCCAAACGGCGACATCCGCCAGCTGACCAACCGCTCCCGGGGGTGGGCCAAGGCGGTGGTGGACGTGGAGGTCCCGGTCGGCTCGGCAGCCGATCTGTCCCGGGCGACAGAGCTGGTGGGCGAGGCGGCCCGCCGCGTCGTGCACGGAGCCCCACCGGCCGCCGGCTGCACCCAGGACCCCGAGGTCCTGGGGCTGATCGGCACCTCGGGGTCGGCTGGGACGCTGCGGGTCATGGTCCGGGCCAACCACGGCCACCGAGCCGCCATCGAGCGGGAGCTGCGGACGGCGGTGGTGAGCGCGCTGGCCGACGCCCAGCTGTGGCCGGGAACCGGGGCTCAGGGGTGAGCCAGCCCGGTCAGGCCGAAGCCGCCGCCGCCCACATCGCCTCGAGCGGCGCCGCCTGGCCGGTCCACCGCTCGAGCTGGGCCGCCGCTTGGTGGACCAGCATGCCCAGCCCGCCCACCACCGTGGCCCCCCGGCGGGCGGCCTCCCGCATCCAGTCGGTCTCGGCCGGCCGGTAGACGAGGTCCACCACCACCTGGCCCGGACCGACCACCTCCGCCGGGACCAGCGGCGCCCCCGGCCCGGCCCCCACCATCCCGACCGGGGTCGCGTTGACCACCACCTCGGCCGCCGGCGCATCCCGGGCCGAGCCGGCCCGGCCCCGGTCGCCGGCCAGGGCGGCGGCGCCAGCCGCGGCCTCGGCGCGGCGGGCCACCACCACCACCTCGGCCGCCCCGGCGTCGGCCAGGGCCAGGACGACCGCCCGGGCTGCGCCCCCCGCCCCCACCACCAGGCACCGCCGCCCGGCCACCTCGACGCCGGCTGCCCGAGCCAGGGAGTCCAAGAACCCCTGGCCGTCGGTGTTGTCCCCCTCGAGCGTGCCGCCCCGGTTGACCACGCAGTTGACCGCGCCGAGCCGCCGGGCCACCGGCGAGAGCACCTCGAGGTGGGCAGCGGCCGCCGCCTTGTGGGGCATGGTCACCGAGAGCCCCGCAATCCCGAGGGGGCCGAGCGCGTCCAGGACCGGGCCGACCTTCCCGGCGGGCACCGGGAAGGCCACCGACACCCAGTCCAGCCCGATCTCGGCGAAGGCGGTGTTGTGCAGCAGGGGCGAGAGGGAGTGGGCGATCGGATCGCCCACCACCCCGACCACCACGGTCCGGGCCGACGGCCAGGTCCCCTCGGGACGGCCGGCCACCTCAGGGCACCCCTCGGCTGGCCGCCAGGGCCTCGGCCGCCAGCTGCTGGGCGTAGGTGACCGAGAACTGCTCGGTCCCGTCCTTGGACACCAAGGTGAAGTACCGCCAGGGGCCCGGGGTGGGGTGGGCGGCGGCCTCCAGCGCCGCCAGCGACGGGGTGCAGATCGCGGTGGGGGGCAGCCCGGTGTGCAGGTAGGTGTTGTAGGGGGTGTCGAGGGCCAGGTCGGCCGAGGTCACCGGGCCACCGTCCTGGCCCAAGGAGTACAGCACCGTCGAGTCCATCTGCAGCGGGGTCCCGGTCTCGAGCCGGTTGTAGATCACCCGAGCGACCTTTCCCATGTTCTTCTGGTACACCCCCTCCTTCTCCACGATCGAGGCCACCACCACCAGCTGCGCGGGGGTGACCCCGAGGCCGGCCGCGGCCGCCGCGAGGTGGAGCCGGGCCGCCTGCTGATCGAACCGGGCCACCATCTGGCCGAGCAGGTGGGTCGCCGTCTCCCCCGGCAGCACCAGGTACCGCCCGGTGGCGATGGTCCCCTCCAGGCTGCCCGAGCCCGGCATCGAGTACGGGGAGTGCACGGCGCCCTTGGCGGCCGCCAGGAACGACCCCCGAGGGGTGGTCGGGAGCAGGTCGGTCACCCGCTGGGCAACCTCTTCCAGGGTCAGGCCGGCCGAGACCTCCAGCGTGGAGACGTTGGGCCCGGCCGCCAGCCGGGCCCGGACCGCGCCGAACGAGAGGTTCTGGTGGAACAGGTAGGCACCGGGTTCCACCGTCGGCACACCGTGGAAGAGCTCCGACACCCGGAACGCGAGCGAGCTTCCGATCACCTTGTGGCCGGTCAGCTCGGCGACCACCGAGCCGGTCGACTGGCCCGGTCTCACCTGGACCAACACCGCCGGGCCGGGACCACCGAGCGGGTTGGCCTCGAGCTCGTACCACGCCACCGCCCCGGCCAGCACCACCGCGACCACGATGGCGGCCAGCACCCGCCGGCGCCGGCCGCGGCGCCGGCGGGCCTCGCCCCGGGGTGGGGGGGCCGCCCCCTCGCTCGGGGCGCCCACCTCGAGCGGCGGCGCCTCCTCGCTCACCGACGCGGCCTCCCGGCATCCAGCCATGCCTGCAGGAGCACCGTGGCGGCGGCGGCATCCAGCCCACCACGCAGGGTGCGGCCTCGCCGCCCGGTGGCCGCCAGGGCCGACCGGGCCGAGACGGTGGTCAGCCGCTCGTCGAAGAGCACGACCTCCACCCCGACCAGGGCGCGGGCAAGCTCGTCGGCCTCGGCCCGGGCCCGACGGGCCGCCGGCCCGTCGGTGCCGTCCAGCGAGACGGGCAGGCCGACCACCACGGTGCGGGCGCCGGCCTCGGCTGCCAGCCGGCCGAGCGCCCGGTGGTCGGCCGCCCGGTCCCCGCTGCGCTCCAGCACCGCCTGGGGGAAGGCCAGGGTCCCGGCCGAGTCGCACCGCGCGACCCCGATCCGCCGGGTCCCAAGGTCGACCCCGACCGCCGGTGCCAAGCAGGGCTGTTCGGTCACGAGCCCCGCAAGGCCCGGGCGGCCTCGCCCAGCGCCTGGTCCAGCCGGGCAGCGTCGCGCCCCCCAGCCACGGCCAGCTCCGGCTGCCCACCGCCGGAGCCGCCCAGCAGCCCGCCCAGCCGCTTGGCCAGGGCGCTCGCGTCCGGCGTGCCGCCGGTGGCGGCAGCCAGCGCCACCCGGTCGCCGCTCACCCCACCCACCACGACCGCCCGCACCCCGTCGCGGCGCAGGACTGCCTGGGCCAGGGCCCGCAGCTCGTCGGCCCCGAGGCCGTCACGGCGGGCAACCACCACCGCGTCGGTGGCCCGGCCGGCCAGCGCCTCGGCCTCGTCCTCCAGGGCCTGCCGGCGCAGCTGCTGGAGGGCTCGCTCCCCCTCCCGCTGGCGCTCGAGCAGCCGCTCCAGGGCTGGCACCACTCCGTCGGGCTCGGTTCGCAGGAGCCGGGCCACCTCCTCCAGCCGGGCGTCGCGCTCGAGGCTCCGGCTCAGCGCGGCCTGGCCGGTGACCGCCTCGATCCGCCTGGTGTTGGCCCCTATCGAACCCTCCGAGACCACACTGATCGGGCCGATCTGGCCCAGGGCGTGCACGTGGGTCCCGCCGCACAGCTCGAGCGAGTGGGGACCGGCCCGCACCACGCGCACCACGTCGCCGTAGCGGTCGCCGAAGAACGCCAACGCCCCGAGCGCCTCGGCCTCGGCCAAGGTCGTCTCGATGGTCACCACCTCGTCGTCACCCAGCACGTCGCGGTTGGCCAGCTCCACCACCGCCGCCAGCTCCTCTCGGGCCGGCGCCTGGTGGTGGCTGAAGTCGAACCGCAGCCGGTCCGGCCCGACGTAGGAACCCTGCTGGCGCACGTGGTCCCCCAGGACCTCTCGCAGGGCGGCGTGGAGGAGGTGGGTGCCGGTGTGGTTCCGCCGGGTGGCCTCTCGGCGCTCGCCGTCGATGGTGGCCAGCGCCTCTTGGCCCACGAACAGCTCGCCGCTCACCCGGGCCCGGTGGGCGTGGAGCCCCGGGAGGGGCGCGACCGTGTCGACCACCACCGCCCGCCCGGTCTCGGTGACGATGGTCCCGGTGTCGCCCACCTGGCCGCCTCCCTCGGCGTAGAAGGGCGTGCGGTCCAAGAAGATCTCGGCCATCCCCTCCCGCTCCCCGGCCAAGATCGCCACGATCCGGGCGGGCACCGCGTAGGCCTCGGGGCGCCGGCCGACGAAGGCAGTCGGGCCCGACCGCTCGAGCAGGTCGCGGTAGGCGGCCTCGTCGGCCAGCACTGGCTCCCGAGCGGCGCGGCGGGCCCGCTCCCGCTGGGCGGCCATGGCGGCGTCGAAGCCGGCCCGGTCCACCGACAGACCAGACTCGGCCGCCACCTCCTCGGTCAGCTCGATCGGGAAGCCGTGGGTGTCGTGCAAGGCGAAGGCCAGCTGGCCGTCCAGGCGCCCCTGGCCGCGCTCTTTGGCCGCCGCCACCGCCTCGTGGAGCAGCCCGAGGCCGGTCCGCAACGTCCGGTCGAAGGCCGCCTCCTCGCGCTCGAGGACCGAGAGAATGAGGTCGAGCCGGCCCGGCAGGTCCGGATAGGCCTCGCCCATCGCCTCGACCGTGGTCCGGGCGAGCGGTCCGGTCACCGGGAGGGCCACCTCGAGGCGGCGGGCGGCGAGGACCGCCCGTCGGATCAGGCGGCGCAGCACGTAGCCTCGGCCGTCGTTGGAGGGCAGCACCCCGTCGCTGATGAGCATGGTCATGGCTCGCCCGTGGTCAGCCAGCCGGCGAATGGCGACGTCGCTGTCGGGCCCGGCCCCGTAGCGGACCGACAGCAGGCGCTCGGCGGTGGCAATGAGCGGCGCGAACGCGTCGGTGTCGAAGATGGTGGGCACGTCCTGCAGTGCGGCCAGCGTCCGCTCCAGCCCCATGCCGGTGTCGATGTTGCGGTTTGGCAACTCGGTCAGCGAGCCGTCGGCCAGCCGGTCGTACTGCATGAAGACCAGGTTCCACAGCTCGACGTAGCGGTCCTCGGGCCCCTGCGCCGGGCCGCCGCCACCGCTGCCCACCCGGTCGTAGTACAGCTCCGAGCACGGTCCGCAGGGGCCGGTCTCTCCCATCCGCCAGAAGTTGTCCTCGTCGCCCAGGCGTTGGACCCGCTCGGCTGGGACCGGGGTCGCGGAGCGCCAGAGGTCCTCGGCCTCGCGGTCGTCGCGATGCACGGTGACCCACAGCCGGTCTGCCTCGATCCCCAAGACCTCGGTCACGAACTCATAGGCCAACGGGATCGCCCGCTCCTTGAAGTAGTCCCCGAAGCTGAAGTTGCCCAGCATCTCGAAGAACGTGCTGTGGCGGGGCGACGCGCCGACCAGATCGATGTCGACGGTGCGGAAGCACTTCTGGGCCGAGACCGCCCGCGGCCAGGGCGGCTGCATCTCCCGGGTGAAGTACGGCTTGAACGGCACCATGCCGGCGATGGTGAACAGGATCGAGGGGTCCCGGGGGACCAAGGGGGCCGACGGAACGAGCTGGTGGCCGCGCCGGACGAAGAACTCGAGGAAGCTCGAGCGCAGCTGGTTGGCGTCCATCGGTCCGGCCTTCCTTCGGGTTGGCCCGGCTCCGCGCCGGGCTGGTGGCCCTGTGGGCGCATCGAGCCTATCGGGGGGGTCGGTCCCGACCCGGCGCCAGCCCGGCGGAGCCCTCGGCCCCCTCGCCCGGCGGCTCGTAGTAGACGTGGCCCTCGGCCTCGGCCGGCCGGTAATGCTGGCCGGCCGCCTCGAGGGGCCACTCGTGCGGCGACCGGTAGGTGGGCTCGCCGGTGCGGGCGGCCGCGGCCGGCGAGCGCGGATCGCGCAGGTGGGCCGGCACCTCGCCTCGCCCCCCGGCGCGGACGTCCTCCAGCGCCCGCAAGAGCGCGACGGTGACCCGGTTGGACTTGGGCGCGCTGCCCAGGTACACCACGCACTGGGCCAAGGGCAGCGCCGCCTCGGGCAGGCCCACCAGCTCGACCGCCCTGGCCGCGGCCTCCGCGACCACCAGGGCCTGCGGGTCCGCCATGCCCACGTCCTCGCTGGCCAAGATGACCAACCGACGGGCGATGAACCTGGGGTCCTCCCCGGCCTCGAGCATCCGGGCCAGCCAGTACAGCCCGGCGTCGGGATCCGAGCCGCGGACGCTCTTGATGAGCGCGCTCACCTGGTCGTAGTGCTCGGAGAGCCCCTGGTGGTAGATGCGGCGGTCCCGGGCCGCCACCACCAGATCCCGGGTCAGCGCCGTGGCCCCCTGCGCCCGGGC
>JAJPJD010000058.1 GCA_021324355.1 Actinomycetota bacterium | reverse complement strand
CGACGGTGACCGGCCCGCCTGGACCACCCTGGCGTGGCCTAACATGGGCGGGCGGTCGACCGAGAGCCGCGCCCCCTTAGCTCAGTCGGCAGAGCACAGCCATGGTAAGGCTGGTGTCGTCGGTTCGATTCCGACAGGGGGCTCCGGGGCGGCGTAGCTCAGTTGGTCAGAGCACACGGCTCATAATCGTGGGGTCGCGGGTTCGAGTCCCGCCGCCGCTACCACCCGGCGGGTGGCCCGAGGTCCACCAGTCCGAGCGAGGAGGACACCAGATGCCCAAGAACGAGAAGCGGGTCCAGGTCACCCTGGCCTGCGAGGTCTGCAAGCGGCGGAACTACATCACCGTGAAGAACAGGAACAACGACCGGGAGCGGATCGAGATGAAGAAGTACTGCCGCTGGGACCGGCGCCACACCCTGCACCGGGAGACCCGCTGAGCCCTGGCCCCGCCGGACCGCCCCGGCCCGGTCGGTGGTAGGCTCGGTCCCTGCTGCCCAGGTCAGACGGCTCGGGCCACCGCAGCGGGCCGAGGGCGGTCGCCGAGGGCAGTAGCTCAACTGGTAGAGCACCGGTCTCCAAAACCGGCGGTTGGGGGTTCGAGTCCCTCCTGCCCTGCTCCTCCCGACAAGCATGCGGCTCGACACACGGAGTTCCCATGAACCGCGAGACCAAGCGACTGCTGCAGCGCCAAGGCCAGCTCGAGGCGGACGGGTCCCCGTCCACCCGGCGCCAGGCCCCGCCACCGGTGGCGACCCGCCGCCGCCAACGGACCTCGGTGCCCCAGTTCGTGCGGGAGGTCCGTGACGAGCTACGCCAGGTCGCCTGGCCCAACCGCTCCGAGATGGTGAACTACACCGCCGTCGTGGTCACCACCCTGGTGATCATGGTGTCGCTCATCTTCGTCCTCAACCTTGGCTTCGGGAAGGCCGTCCTGTTCCTCTTCCACAAATGACCGACGCCGAGTTCTCGCCGTTCGAAGAGTCCCCGCCCGAGGGAGCCGACCCCGCCGGCTCGGCCGCGCCCGATACGACGCCGGCTGATGGCGTTGAGCCGGACCTGGTCCTCGACGCGACCGCTGAGGGGTCCGAGATGGACGAGCTCGAGGAGCTCGAGGAAGAGGAGGAGGCGCTCGCACCGCCCAGCCCCTACGACCGGCCCGGTCGTTGGTACGTGGTCCACACCTACTCGGGCTACGAGAACAAGGTGAAGGGCAACCTGTTCAACGTCATGGCCTCCCGGCACATGGAGGACCGCGTCTTTGAGGTCGTCATCCCGATGGAGGACGTGGTCGAGTTCAAGGCGGGCAAGAAGGTGACGGTGGCCAAGAAAGTCTTCCCGGGCTACCTGCTCGTCCGGTGCGAGATGGACGACGATGTGTGGGGCGCCATCCGCAACACCCCGGGCGTGACCGGTTTCGTCGGGCCGGGGACCAAGCCGACCCCGCTGTCCCGCCGGGAGGTCGAGAGCATCCTCCAGGTCAAGCCGGAAGGGGCCGAGGCCGCGCCCAAGCGGTCCCGCCCGCGCCTGGAGTACGAGCTGGGTGAGACGGTGCGGGTGAAAGAGGGCCCCTTCGCCGACTTCTCCGGCCAGATCGACGACATCAACGAGGACCAGCTGAAGCTCAAGGTCCTGGTGAACATCTTCGGTCGGGAGACCCCGGTCGAGCTGGAGTTCAGCCAGGTCGCCAAGCTCTAGGGCTCCACAGGCTCACAGATCGGAGAGGTTCCCCCGTGCCCCCTCGCAAGCGAGTGCTCGCCAAGGTGAAGATCCAACTGGAGGCCGGCCAGGCCACCCCGGCCCCGCCGGTCGGTACCGCGCTCGGTCCCCACGGCGTCCAGACCATGGAGTTCTGCAAGCAGTACACCGCCGCCACCGAGTCTCAGCGTGGCCAGGTGGTGCCGGTGGACATCACCATCTACGAGGACCGGTCCTTCAGCTTCGAGCTCAAGACCCCGCCCACCCCGGTCCTGCTCCGGCAGGCGGCCGGGCTGGAAAAGGGATCGGCAAGCTCTGGCCGGGAGCAGGTCGGGTCGGTCACCGAGGAACAGCTGGCCGAGATCGCTCGGATCAAGCTGCCCGACCTCAACACCGACGACCTCGAACAGGCCAAGCGGCAGGTGGCCGGGACCGCCCGGTCCATGGGGATCACCGTCTCGGGCTGAGAGCCCGCGACTGCACGGATGGAGCACGCGTCATGACCCAGCACGGCAAGAAGTACAAGGAGGCCTTGTCCAAGGTCGACCGGGAGGCGCTCCTCAGCGTGCCGGCCGCCGTCGATCTCGTGAAGGAGCTGGCCACCGCCAAGTTCGACGAGACGATCGAGCTGGCGGTCCGGCTCGGCGTCGACCCGAGGAAGGCGGACCAGATCCTGCGCGGGACCCTGTCGCTGCCCGCCGGGACGGGCCGAGACGTGCGGGTGGCGGTCTTCGCGGCCGGCGAGAAGGCGGCCGAGGCCCGAGCCGCCGGCGCTGACGTGGTCGGGGCAGACGACCTGGTCGCCCGGATCGCCAACGACGGGTTCCTCGGTTTCGACGTGGCGATCGCGACGCCCGATCTCATGGGCCAGGTCGGCACGCTTGGGCGGATCCTGGGGCCCCGGGGGCTCATGCCGAACCCGAGGACCGGCACCGTCACCAACGACGTGGGGAGGACGGTCAGGGAGTTCAAGAGCGGCCGGGTCGAGTACCGGACCGACAAGGTGGGCAACATCCACGTGCCGGTGGGCAAGGCCTCCTTCTCGAGGACCGACCTGATCGCCAACATCCACGCGGTCATCGACGAGCTCATCCGGGCCAAGCCGGCGGCGGCCAAGGGCCGCTACATCAAGTCGGTGACGCTGGCCTCGACCATGGGCCCGGGGGTCCGGATCGATCCAGCCCGGGTGCGCGACCTCGAGGAGGAGCTGGTCGGGACCTGACCGCTCTGGCGGGCGGCTAAGGTCTAGCGGTCCCGGGCGCCGTCCCGGGACGACAGTACGACCGCCGCAGACCTCCGGTGCACCGTGGGTGCCCAATGGGCTGGCCAGCCCGCCGGACGAGGCGACCCGAGCCGGGGCTCGTCCCCGGTCGTCGCTGGAGGCGCTGCGGCACCGAGCGCAGGTCCGCAGGGCCAGCCCGGCGAGGGCTGGGGGAGAGGACGATGGAGAACCCACGGCCAGAGAAGGTCGCAGTGGTCGAGGAGGTCCGAGAGCGGCTGGACGCGGCCACCGCTACGGTGGTCACCGAGTACCGAGGCCTCAGCGTGGCCCAGCTGGCCGAGCTGCGGCGGGCCCTCGCCGGTATCGGCGACTTCAAGGTCTACAAGAACACCCTGGTCCGCTTGGCGGTGGCGGGAAGCCCCCACGAGGAGCTGACTCCCTTGCTCAGCGGTCCGACCGCCATCGCGTTCGTGCACGGCGAGGTGAGTGAGGCGGCCAAGGCGCTCCGGGACTTCGCCCGGAGCTACCCGGCCCTGGTGGTGAAGGGTGGCTTGGCCGGAGACACCACCCTGAGCAGCCAGGACCTGGCCAGGCTGGCCGACCTGCCGTCGCGCGACGTCCTGCTCGCCCGGCTGGCCGGTGGGTTGGCGGCCCCTCTGCGCCAGCTGGCGGGGCTCCTCCAGGCCCTGCCTCAGAACCTGGCGTACGGACTGTCGGCGCTGGTGGAGCGGCGCCGTCAGGAAGCGGGAGGCCCGTCGTCGACCGCCGATGGCGCGTCGGGCGCCGAGGGCGAGGACGAGTCTTTCGAGGCGCAGGCCGGCGGGGCGCCCGTGGGCGGGTCCGACGGGTCGGCGTGAGGCACGCAGGGGACGTCAGAACCGCCACAGGACAGGGAAAGAAAAGCCGAACAGCGGAGCAGAAGGAGAGAGGAACCCATGGCAGGGACCATCACGAAGGAGCAGATCCTCGAGGGCATCGCCGCCCTCTCGGTGCTGGAGCTGAGCGAGCTCCTCAAGGAGTTCGAGGAGCGCTTCGGGGTCAGTGCAGCAGCGCCGGTGGCGGTGGCAGCGATGCCGGCGGCCGGTGGAGCCGAGGCGGCCGGTGGGGCCGAGGAGGAGCAGACCGAGTTCGACGTCATCCTCACGTCGGCCGGAGACAAGAAGATCCAGGTCATCAAGGAGGTCCGAGCGCTCACCAGCCTGGGGTTGAAGGAGGCCAAGGACCTGGTGGACAGCGCCCCCAAGCCGGTCCTGGAGCGGGTCGGCAAGGAGGAGGCCGAGAAGGCAAAGGCGGTCCTCGAGGGCGCCGGAGGCACGGTCGAGCTCAAGTAGCTGGCGGCATCTCAAACCCTTGACGGCCGGGAGGGCCGCTCGTAGCCTCGGGCCCGGCCCCTCGGTTGGCCCGGAGGGGGGTTGTGTTCTCGCCCGTCCTCGGTTAGGCTACAGGGTTGCCGTGCGCAGCCCCTGGTCCGTCTTCGAACGTGGAAGTCGACCGCGCGCGCCACGGCGCCGGCCCTGACCACCCCGCGTCCCCTTTCGCTCCGGAGTCGCGCCCCGGAGGCGTCGGTTGTTGTCCGTCTCATTCGTGACCACTTGAACTGGAGGAAGGCCGTTGCCCGCACGGTCCCGTAGCCCCGAACGCGTGTCCTTCGCCAACATCGACGAGGCCCTCCCGCTCCCTGACCTGATCGCGGTCCAGCGCGACTCCTTCCAGTGGTTCTTGGACAAGGGCCTGGCCGAGGCGTTCGGGGACATCAGTCCGATCGAGGACTTCACCGGCCAGCTCAGCCTGGAGCTGGAGTTCGACCCGAACGACCCCGATCTGCGGCCGCCGCCCAAGTTCTCGGTCGAGGAGTGCAAAGAGAAGGACATGACCTACGCGGCCCCGGTGTTCGTCCGGGCCCGCTTCCTCAACGCCACCACCGGCGAGATCAAAGAGCAGACCGTCTTCATGGGGGACTTCCCGATGATGACGGAGCGCGGCACCTTCATCGTCAACGGCACCGAGCGGGTCGTGGTCAGCCAGCTGGTCCGCTCGCCCGGGGTGATCTTCCAGCCGGGGCGGGACGCCAAGACCATCTTCACCGGGACGATCCACCCCTACCGGGGCGAGTGGATCGAGCTCGACATCGAGGCCAAGCCGTCGCGGGACGTGACCGCCGGCGCACGGGTGGCCCGCAAGCGGCGGCTCTCGCTGTTCGTGCTCCTGCGGGCTCTCGGCTACGGCGACGAGGAATTCCTGGAGCGCTTCGTCCGGCACTTCGACTTCTTGGAAGGCCAGTGGGAGAAGGAGCGGACCCTGGCACCGACCCGGGAGGAGGCGCTGCTCGAGATCTACAAGCGAGCCCGCCCGGGGGAGCCGCTCTCGGTCGAGGCCGCCCGGCAGTACTTCGAGAACTCCTTCTTCAACCCCAAGCGCTACGACCTCACCCGGGTCGGGCGGTACAAGCTCAACCGCAAGCTCGGTCCGGAGATCGAGCGGATCTCCGAGCTGTTCGGGATCGAGCTTGAGCGACCGGCGCCCGACCAGAGCGTCCTCAGCCCCTCGGAGATCCTGGCCGCGTCGACCTACATGCTCCACCTGGCCCTGCACATGGCGGACGGGGACTCCACCTACCGGATCGACGACCAGGACCACTTCGCCAACCGGCGGGTGCGCTCGGTCGGCGAGCTCATCCAGAACCAGGTCCGGGTGGGGCTGTCGCGCATGGAGCGGGTGGTCCGGGAGCGCATGACCACCCAGGACGTCGAGGCCATCACCCCCCAGACCCTGATCAACATCCGGCCGGTGGTCGCGGCGGTGAAAGAGTTCTTCGGCACCAGCCAGCTCAGCCAGTTCATGGACCAGGTCAACCCGCTCTCCGGCCTGGCCCACAAGCGTCGGCTCTCGGCGCTCGGGCCGGGCGGCCTGTCCCGGGAGCGGGCCGGGTTCGAGGTCCGAGACGTCCACAGCTCCCACTACGGACGCATGTGCCCGATCGAGACGCCCGAGGGGCCGAACATCGGGCTGATCGGCGCCCTGGCCACCTACGCCCGGGTCAACGAGTACGGCTTCATCGAGACCCCGTACCGCAAGGTGGTCGACGGGCGGGTGACCGACGAGATCGTCTATCTGGCCGCTGACGAGGAAGAAGAGCACGTCATCGCCCAGGCCAACGCGCCGGTCGACGACCAGGGCTACTTCACCGAGGAGCGGGTGCTGGTCCGCCGGGGGCCCCAGGGCACCGGGGTGCGGGTCGGGGCGGCCACCACCACCTACGGCACGACCAGCGAGATCGACTTCGTGCCGCCCTCCGAGGTCGACCTCATGGACGTCTCGCCCAAGCAGATCGTCTCGGTCTCGACCGCACTCATCCCCTTCGTCGAGCACGACGACGCCAACCGGGCCCTCATGGGGGCCAACATGCAGAAGCAGGCGGTCCCGCTGGTGGTCCCCGAGGCGCCCTACATCGGCACCGGGGTCGAGGCTCGGGCGGCCCGCGACGCCGGCGACGTGGTGCTGGCCGAGGGCGAGGGGACGGTCACCGAGGTCTCCGGGGACCAGATCGTGGTCGAGTACCGGGCCGGCCAGAAGGACCGGTTCGGCCAGGAGCTGGGCCGCAAGATCTACCGGCTGGCCAAGTTCCGGCGCTCCAACCAGAACACCTGCATCAACCAGAAGCCGCTGGTGGACGAGGGCCAGCAGGTCCGAGAGGGTGACCTCTTGGCCGACGGGCCGTCAACCCACAACGGTGAGCTGGCGCTCGGCAAGAACCTGTTGGTCGCGTTCATGCCCTGGGAGGGCTACAACTACGAGGACGCCATCATCCTCTCCGAGCGGCTGGTGCGCGACGACGTGCTCACCTCGATCCACATCGAGGAGCACGAGGTGGACGCCCGGGACACCAAGCTCGGCGCCGAGGAGATCACCCGGGACATCCCCAACCT
>JAJPJD010000009.1 GCA_021324355.1 Actinomycetota bacterium | reverse complement strand
TGCCTGCAAGGCGGCATCCACCCCAACTTCGACGGCGACTACTACCTCGAGGTGGTGCGGGCCGTTCGGGCTGCCTCGGAGCGGATCCACATCCACGCCTTCACCGCGCTCGAGGTGACCGAGGGGGCCCGACGTTCGGGGGTGCCGCTTGCCGACTACCTGGCGGCGCTGCGCGACGCTGGCCTCAAGACCCTGCCCGGCACCGCTGCCGAGATCCTCGACGACGAGGTCCGAGCCGTGCTGTGCCCCGACAAGATCACCACCGAGGAGTGGCTCGAGGCCCACCGGACGGCCCATGCGGTCGGCCTCCGCTCCAATGTCACCATCATGTTCGGCTCGGTCGAGCATCCCCGCTCGTGGGCCCGGCACCTGGTCAGGACCCGAGCCCTGCAGCGAGAGACCGGGGGATTCACCGAATTCGTCCCGCTGCCCTTCGTTCACATGGCGACGCCCATCTACCTGGCCCGCCGGGCCCGCCGGGGTCCGACCTTCCGGGAGGCGTTGCTCATGCACGCGGTCGGCCGGATTGCCTACCGGGGCGCGATCGACAACGTGCAGGTGAGCTGGGTGAAGATGGGCGTGGCCGGCGCCCGGCAGGTGCTCGGGGCGGGGGCGAACGACATCGGCGGCACCCTCATGGACGAGAACATCTCGCGCGCTGCCGGGGCGACCCATGGCCAGCGGCTGGAGGTGGAGGAGATGGAGGCGCTGGTGGCGCCACTGGGCCGGCCGCTGGTGCAGCGGACCACCCTGTACGGGCGGGTGCCGTCGCCGGCAACGGCGTGAACGCCGAGGGCGAAGGCTCGGGCGGCCCGGCCCACCCGCCGCTGGCCACCGTTGCCGCGGCCGGCCGACCGCCCGAGCCGCCCGACGAGGCGGCCCTCGAGGAGGCGCTGCGGGCGCTCACCGGCCCGCAGGTGCTGTCGCGTTCCCAGGCCAATCTGGTGCGCTCGCTGCTCGGCTCGCTCGGCGCCATGATCCGGGAGGGAACGAGCGTGGGCGACCTCAAGATCGCCGATGCTGCCCTGGCCGAGATGGCCGAGGCGTTCCGGGTGTTCTCCCCCTACCGCAGCGTGCGCAAGCTGACGATGTTCGGCTCCGCCCGGACCCGCCCGGCCGACCCGGTCTACGTGCTGGCCCGCGACCTCGCTGCCCGCCTGGCTGAGGCCGGCTGGATGGTGGTCACGGGCGCCGGGCCGGGGATCATGGCTGCCGGGATCGAGGGGGCGGGCGCCCACCGCTCGTTCGGGGTGAACATCCGGCTCCCCCACGAGCAGGGGGCCAATCCCTTCATCGCCCAGGACCCCAAGCTGGTGGAGATGCGGTACTTCTTCACCCGCAAGCTCATGCTGATCAAGGAGTCCCACGCCTACGCGGTGCTCCCCGGGGGTTTTGGCACCCTCGACGAGTGCTACGAGCTGCTCACCCTCCTGCAGACCGGCAAGGCCGAGCCGGCACCAGTGGTGCTGGTCGAGACCCCGGGCGGCTCGTACTGGTCACGCTGGCACGAGTTCGTCGAAGAGCTGGCCCGGGGCCCGGGCTACGTCTCCCCCGAGGACCTCGGTCTGTTCCGCATCGTGACGACCGTCGAGGATGCGGCCCGAGAGGTCCTCGACTTCTACCGCAACTACCACTCATGCCGCTGGGTCGGCGACCTCCTGGTGCTGCGGGTCCAGCGCCCTCCCACCCGCCGGCAGCTGGCCGAGCTCAACGCCGAGTTCAAGGACATCGTGGTGTCCGGCCCGATCCGGCTGGCATCACCGTTCCCGCCCGAGCGCGCCGACCGCGACCAGCTGGACCTGGCCCGGGTCGCCCTGCGCTTCGACCGGATCCACTACGGCCGTCTGCGGCGGCTGATCGACGCGCTGAACGACTGCGGGCCCTGAGCTCAGGGACCCTGGCCGGCAGCTGCCTCGAGGTCGGCGGCCGCCTTCTCCAAGGCCCGCGCCGCTCGGGTGAGCCGCCGCTCCTCGGCTACCTTCACTGCCCGGTCCCCTACCCCCCGCTCGGTGGCGTCGAGGAGGCGGTCGAGGGCGAGGTCGGCCAACTCCTCGGCCAGCGCCCGGACCCGTTTGGCGAGGTCGCCCAGCTGCTCGGCGCCGCTCACGCCGGCGGCCGGCCCAGCGTGACCACCTCGAGGGAGCCCTCGGCGTACTGGGCGCGCAGCTGCTTTTTGTCGAACTTGCCGACCGAGGTCTTCGGCACCGCGTCGATGAAGCACCACCGTTCGGGGATGGCCCACCGGGCGATCTTGCCTACCAGGAATGCCTGCAGGTCAGCGGCCTCGGGCTTGGCTCCCTCCCGGGGGACCACGCACACCAGCGGTCGCTCGTCCCAGCGCGGGTCGGGCACCGCGATCACCGCCGCCTCGAACACGTCGGGGTGGCCCATCACCAGGCCCTCGATCTCAACCGAGGAGATCCACTCCCCGCCAGACTTAATGACGTCCTTGGTCCGGTCAGAGATGGTCATGTAGCCCAGCCGGTCCAGGCTGCCGACGTCGCCGGTCCGCAGCCAGCCGTCGTGGAAGCGGCTGGGGTCATCGTCTTTGTAGTAGGAGGCGGTGACCCAGGGTCCCCGGATCTCGAACTCCCCGACCGACTGGCCGTCGTTGGGGAGCACGGTCCCGTCCTCGGCAACCACCCGGACCTCCACCCCGGGCACGATGCGGCCGGCCTTCACCCGGTAGTCGAGCTCCTGGTCTGCCGGGCAGCCAGCCGGGGGGCGGCCGAAGGCAGCCAGCGGGCTGGTCTCGGTCATCCCCCAGCCCTGGATCATCTCGGCCCCGACCTGGCTGGCAAAGGCCTCGATGAGGGCTCGGGGCACCGCCGAGCCGCCGCAGGTCACCGCGCGCAGCGAGGAGAGGTCGGCGCCTGGGCTGGCCGCCAGGGCGCGCAGGAGATCGTTCCAGACCGTCGGCACCCCGCACGACAGGGTGATGCGTTGGTCCTCGATGATCCGCAGCAATCGTTCGCCCTGGGTATGGGACTGGGGCAGCACGATGTCGGCCCCGACGGTCCAGCAGCTGTACGGGGTCCCCCAGGCGTTGGCGTGGAACATCGGGACGATGACCAGCAGCCGGTCGTGCTCGGTCATCCCGATCGAGGCCGCCGCGGTGTGGGCCATGGTGTGCAGGTAGGTGGAGCGGTGGGAGTAGACGACGCCCTTGGGGTTGCCGGTGGTGCCGCTCGTGTAGCACATGGCCGCGGCGTCCCGTTCGTCCAGCGCCGGCCAGTCGTAGCCCGGTTCCTCGGCCGCCAGCAGCTCCTCGAACGCGAGGGTGGAACCGAAGCGCTCGGCGTCGCCCTCCCCGACCACGATCAGCTGCTCGACCGTCTTGAGGTCGTCCCAGACGTTGGCCAGCACCGGGAGCAGGGAGGCGTCGGCCACGATCACCTTGTCCTCGGCGTGGTTGATCACGTAGCTCAGCTGGTCGGGGAACAAGCGGATGTTGAGGGTGTGCAACACCGCGCCCATGGACGGGACCGCGAGGTAGGCAGCCAGGTGCTCCTGGTTGTTCCACAGGAACGTGCCCACGCGGTCGCCCCGCTCGACGCCGAGACGCCCGAGCGCCTTGGCCATCCGCTCTGCCTGGGCGGCGACCTCGGTGAAGCTGGCCGTTCGGTACCCGTCGCCGGTGACCGTCACCACCTCGCTGTCTCCGTGCACCTCCTGGCCGTGGCGGAGGATGTGGCTGATGAGGAGTGGGAACTCCTGCATGGTGCTACGCATCGGGCCCTCCCCTTGGTGCGGCGCCAGCCGATCCTCATGAGCGTAGCTGGGGCGCCACCGTTGCTCCCGGACGACCTCCCGGCCCCTCCCCGACCGTTCGGTGGGCCGGGAGGTGGCGGTGGGCCGGGTCGTGGTGGTGGCCGTGGGGCTGTGCCTGGTGGGAGCGGTGGTTCTCGGTGGCTGCCTGGGTGCGCTGGGCGGGGTCTCGCCGGGCGCGGCGGGGGGTGGCTCGGCGCCGAGCGCCGCGGTCGAGCCGGGCCCGGCCGTCCCGGCGAGCTGGGAGGCCCTCGAGCGGTCGGCGGCCACCACCTGCCCCGGGCTGCCGTGGTCGGTGCTGGCAGCCATCGGGCGGGTGGAGAGCGACAGCGGGCGCTCGAGCGCCCCGGGGGTGGCTGCCGGGGCCAACGCCGCCGGCGCCGAGGGGCCGATGCAGTTCGAGCCGGCGACCTTCGCCCGCTACGCGGTGGTCGGGCCGGGCGGGGTCTCCCCACCCTCCCCCTACGACCCAGTCGACGCGCTCTACAGCGCGGCCAACCTGCTGTGCGCCGACGGCGCCGGCGACCCCGCCTCGCTTGCCGCCGCGATCTTCGACTACAACCACTCGACGCACTACGTGGCCACGGTGCTCGTGCTGGCCCAGGCCCTGGCCTCGGCCCCCGGGCTGGCGGCGACGGCGGCCGCGGCCCTGCAGTTCGCGGCCGACCAGCTCGGCACCCCCTACCGCTGGGGCGGCACCGGCCCGGGCGGGTTTGACTGCTCGGGCCTCACCCAGGCCGCCTACCGTGCCGCCGGGGTGGCACTGCCCCGGGTGGCCCAGGACCAGTTCGACGCCGGGCCGGCAGTGCCCGGCCTGGGCCCGGTCGAGCCGGGTGACCTCCTCTTCTACGGCACCTCGCCTCGGGCGGTCGAGCACGTCGGGATCTATGTCGGTGCCGGCGAAATGATCGATGCCCCGCACACCGGGGCGGTGGTCCGGGAGGAGCCGGCTCGCTGGTCGGACTTCGTCGGCGCGACCCGGCCCTGGTGAGCCAGTTCGCTATCGCCTGCTATGCGCCGAGGGCTCGAGCGATGGCGACGAGCGCCTCGGGGTTGACGTGCCACCACGTCCACCGGCCCCGGCGTTCTCCGGTGATCAGCCCGGCCTCGGCCAGGACTTTGGTGTGGTGCGAGACCGTCGGCTGGCTCTTGGCCAACGGGCCTTCCAGCTCGCACGAGCACACCTCGGGGGCCGACGCAACCAACGACAACAGCCGAAGCCGCACCGGGTCGGCCAAGGCAGCCATCACCCGAGCCAGCTCGACCGCCTCGGCTTCTGACAAGGGCGCCTCGGTCAGGGGCGCGCAGCACGCCATCGCATCGGCGGTCACGTCCGACGCCTTGGTCTGGGGCACCCCGGAACCTCCCCTCCTACGTATTGACAATCCTAAATGTGTCCGTTAGAAATATCGATATATGTAAATGCTATCAGGAGGTTGGTCAGGTGTCCCGCGTGCAGCTCGCCCTCAACGTCGCCGACGTGGACGAGGCGGTCAGCTTCTACTCGACGCTGTTCGACGCCGAGCCGGCCAAGGTCCGGCCCGGCTACGCCAACTTCGCCATCGCCGACCCGCCCCTCAAGCTGGTCCTCATCGAGAACGCTGGCCAGGTGCCGGGGTCGCTCAACCACCTCGGGGTCGAGGTGGAGTCCGCTGAAGCGGTTGCCGCCGCCAAGGAGCGCCTTGAGGCGGCCGGGCTGGCGACCGCGGTCCAGGACGAAGTCGCGTGCTGCTACGCCCTGCAGGACAAGGTGTGGGTCGACGGTCCCGGCGGGGAACCGTGGGAGTTCTATACCGTGCTGGCCGACGTGGAGATGCCCTCTGGTCAACTCCATGCCAACGACCCTCTCGGGGCGGTGTGCTGCGCTTGCTGCTAGCGAACCGCGTGCAGCGGGGGTCGTGATGGAGAAGCATCCGCTGTGGCGACGGTTGCTGGCCGAGGGGCTGGGCAGCGCGTTCCTGGCCGCCGTCGTGATTGGCTCAGGGATTGCCGCCCAACAGCTCTCTCCGGGCGATCCCGGACTGGAGTTGCTGGAGAACGCGGTGGCCACCGGGTCGGGGCTGTTCGCCATCATCTTGATGTTTGGCCCGATCTCCGGCGCCCACATCAACCCGGTGGTGTCCGTGGTCGATGCCGCCTTCGGGGGGCTGTCGTGGTGGGACGCCGCGGCCTACCTGCCCACCCAGGTGGCCGGCTGCACCCTCGGGGCAATCGTCGCCAACGTCATGTTCGCCGTGTCGGCCGTGAGCGTGTCGACCAAGCACCGGGCCTCTGGCCCGCATTTTCTCTCCGAGGTCGTCGCCACGCTCGGGCTGCTGCTGGTGATCTTCGCCCTCGCCCGCACGGGTCGGTCCCGCAGCGCGCCGGCCGCGCTCGGGGCGTACATCGGCGCCGCCTACTTCTTCACAAGCTCGACCAGCTTCGCGAACCCCGCCATCACGGTGGGCCGCATGTTCTCCAACACCTTCGCCGGCGTCGCCCCCTCCTCGGCCCCGACCTTCATTGCCGCCCAGATCGTCGGCGCCGCCCTGGCGGTCGTCGTGATCAAAGTGCTCTATCCCACCCTCACCCCGGCCGAAGCGGCCGACATCATCGTGCCCCACGCCGAGGCCACCTCGACCAACGGGACCGTGGTGCCTGCGAACACTGCACTCGCCAAGGAGGCACCGTGACCGACAAGCCAGTCGTGCTGTTCGTGTGCACCCACAACGCCGGACGAAGCCTGGCTGCCCGGGTCCTGCTCGACCACTACGCCAACGGACGCATCGACGTACGCTCCGCCGGATCGGAGCCCGCCGACGAGCTCAACCCTTCTGTCGTGGCCCTCCTCCAAGAACGAGGTCTCGACCCAACCAGCGAACACCCCACCCTCCTCACCACCGAGGACGGCCTCGCCGCCGATGTCATCGTGACCATGGGCTGCGGTGACACCTGCCCTGTCTATCCGGGCACGCGCTACCTCGATTGGGACCTGCCCGACCCGGCTGGTCAGCCAGTCGAGAGCGTTCGGCCGATCGTCGATGAGATCGACCGCCGGGTGCGCGAGTTGCTGGCGGAGCTGTTGGAGGCTGGCAGCGGGTGAGCTTTCTCCGGCTGGACGGCTCCGGTGCGTCCTTCAGGCACTGGCCGCAACGTGGCGACCTGGTCGGGCGGTGGCCTCGAGACAGGTGAGGGTGGCATCGATCCTGTGCTCGAGGTGTCGATGTCGTCGAGAAGGTCCACCCAGGGCCCTGGTTGATCGCGCCAACCTGCGGCCTTCCTCCGAGGCTGCGTCACCGGTGACCAGGCCAGCCCGAGGTCGCCGAGGCGGCAGGGAATCGCTCGTGCACTGACCCACGGAGTGCCGCGAGCCTCGGTGGCCACCGGCCGGGCCAATCGGTTCGGTTACGGTCGGGCCGTGGACCACGACCGCCCCTACCTCCGCTTCCCGTCCGTAGCCGGGGACCTGCTCAGTTTCGTCGCCGACGACGACGTGTGGATCGGCTCGGTCGCCGACCCCCTGGCCCGCCGCCTCACCTCCGACCACACCCCAGCGTCCAACGCCCGGCTGTCTCCCGACGGGGCCTGGGTCGCCTACACCGGCCGGCGCGACGGGGCACCCGAGGTCTACGCGGTGCCGGTGGCCGGGGGCGAGATCCGCCGCCTCACCTACTGGGGGGACGCCACCACCAGGGTCATCGGCTGGCGGGCCGAGGGCGAGGTCCTGGCGATCACCGCCGCCGGCGAGCCGTTCGCCAGCCGGACCTGGGCCTACGCGGTGCCCCTGGACGGCGGCCCGGCAACCCGCCTCCCCTATGGCCCGGTGACTGCCATCACCTGGGGCCCGGGGGCCGCGGTGGTGCTGGGGTGCGACCAGAGCCCCACCCGAGGAGCGTCGTGGAAGCGCTATCGCGGCGGCACCGCCGCCAAGCTGTGGCTGGACCGCGACGGCGGCGGCCGGTTCGTCCGGTTCCTGGCCGATCTCGACGGTCAGCTCGAGGACCCGGCGTTCGTCGGCGACCGGGTGGTCTTCGTCTCCGATCACGAAGGGGTGGGGAACCTCTACTCCGTCGACCTGAACGGAGGCGGCCTGCAGCGTCACAGCGACCACGCCGACTTCTACGCCCGGGCTGCCGCCAGCGACGGGACCCGGGTTGTCTACCAGTGCGCCGGCGACCTGTACCTGCTCCAAGAGCTGACCGCCACCTCGGAGCCCCGCCGCCTCGAGGTCCGCCTCGGCTCGGCTCGCCTGGGGACCCGCTCCTTCCCCATCGCCGCCGCTGACCACCTGGGCGACGTGGCCCCTGACCAGCGAGCCCGGGCCAGCGCGCTCGAGGTGCGGGGCACCGTGGTGTGGCTGCCGCACCGCGACGGGCCAGCTCGGGTGCTGGGCGGCGGTCGCGGGGTCCGAGCCCGCCTGCCTCGGGTGCTCACCTCGGGGGAGGACCAGCTGGTCGTGTTCGTGACCGATGCCGACGGCGACGACGCGCTCGAGGTGGTGCCGGCGTTCGGGGAGGCTGCCGGCCGTCGCCTGGCCCACGGCCAGCTGGGACGGGTGCTGGACCTGGCGGTGTCGCCCGACGGCGCCTGGGTCGCAGCCGCCAGCCACGACGGGCGGGTGCTGCTGGTCGAGGTGGCCTCGGGTGGGCTGCGGGAGATCGACCGCTCGGCCGACGGGGACGCGAGCGGCCTCGCCTTCTCCCCGGACTCGGCCTGGTTGGCCTGGTCGCACGCCGGGCCGGACCCGCTGCGCCAGATCAAGATGGTTCCGGTTGCCGGCGGCGACGTCCTCGAGGTGACCCCCCTGCGCTTCGACGACCACGATCCGGTGTTCACCCGAGACGGCAAGTTCCTCGCCTTCCTCTCGGCCCGCACCTTCGACCCCGCCTACGACAGCCACGTGTTCGACCTGTTCTTCCCGGCCTCCACCCGTCCCTACCTGGTGGCACTGGCCGCCGACACCCCCTCGCCGTTCGACCCCGAGCTGGCAGGACGGCCGCCATCAGGGGCGAACGGAGCCGAGGACGGCCACCAGGACCCACCGGCGGTGGTGGTCGAGCCGGCCGGCCTGGCAGAGCGGGTGCTGGCCGTGCCGGTCGCGGCCGGCCGCTACCGCTCCCTGCTGGCGGTGGCCGGTGGCCTGGTGTGGGTGGACCAGCCGTTGTCGGGGGTCCTGGGCGAGGCTCGACCCCGCCCCGGGGCCGAGGCCCCCAAGGCCCGCCTGGTCCGCTACGACCTCGACAAGCGCAAGGAGCTGACCCTGGTCGACTCGGCCCAGGCGGTGTGGGCCAGCGGGGACGGCCGGTCGCTGGTCGTCCGGGACGGCCGGTCGCTGGTGGCGGTGCCCGCGGCGACCCGAGTGGAGCCGCCGGCCGCCGGCACCGAGGGATCGCCCGAGCGGGTGGAGGTGGACACGACACGGGTCCGGCTCACCGTCGACCCGGTGCTCGAGTGGCGCCAGATGTACGACGAGGCAGCCCGGATCATGCGGGACCACTTCTGGGCCGAGGACATGGCCGGCGTCGAGTGGGACGTGGTGGTCGAGCGCTACCGGCCGCTTTTGAGCCGGATCGCCACCCGCCACGACCTCTCCGAGCTGCTCTGGGAGGTCCAGGGCGAACTCGGCACCTCCCACGCCTACGAGACCCCGCCGCCTCGCCCGCTCGACGCCGCCCGCACGATGGGGTTCCTCGGTGCCGACCTGGCCCGCGACGGCGACGGCCGGTGGCGGGTGGTCCGGGTGCTGCCCGGGGAGACCTCGGCCCTGCGGGCCCGCTCCCCGCTCCAGGCCCCGGGTGCCCTGGTGCGGCCGGGCGAGGCCGTGCTGGCAGTCGACGGGGTTCCGGTCGACCCGGTCTGGGGGCCGGCCCCCCTGCTGGTCGGCTCGGCCGAGCGGCCGGTGGCCCTGGACGTGGAGGCACCCGACGGCACTCGCCGTCAGGTGGTGGTGACCCCGCTCGCCGACGAGCGGCCCCTGCGCTACCAGGCCTGGGTGGCCGACCGCCGGGCCTTCGTTCGGGCTCGCACCGGCGGGACGGTGGGCTACCTGCACGTCCCCGACATGATGGGTGCCGGCTGGGCCCAGCTCCATCGGGACCTCCGGGTGGAGGTGGCGCGCGACGGCCTGGTGGTCGACCTGCGGGACAACGGTGGCGGCCACGTCTCCCAACTGGTGCTGGAGAAACTGGCCCGGACCGTGCTCGGGTGGGACGTCGGCCGCCACCGGGCCCCGGAGACCTACCCGGCCGACGCACCGCGGGGGCCGCTGGTGGCGGTGGTCAACCAATACGCCGGCTCCGACGGCGACATCGTCACCGCGGCGATCAAACTCCGGGGCCTGGCCCCGGTGGTCGGGACCCGGACCTGGGGCGGGGTGGTCGGGATCGACCAGCGCTACCACCTGGTCGACGGGACCTCGGTGACCCAGCCCCGCTACGCGTTCTGGTTCGAGCAGCTGGGCTGGGCGGTGGAGAACCACGGGGTGGACCCCGACGTCGAGGTTCCCGTCCCGCCGCAGGCCTGGGCCGCCGGCCAGGACCCGCAGCTGGAGGTCGCCCTGGAGCGGTTGGCCGAGCGGGCGGCGCAGCGGCCGCCAGCCCGACCGCCGGCCACCGCGACCCGCCCCGACCGCCGGCCACCGGCGCTTCCCCCCGCCCGGCCTGAGCGAGGGGTCGCTCAGCGCAGGGCCAGCTGGCCCGGCCGGATCGGCGCCGGCAGCGCACTGTCCCCCATCAGCCATCGGTCGACCGCGGCGGCGGCCGAGCGGCCCTCGGCGATGGCCCACACGATGAGCGACTGGCCGCGGGTCATGTCCCCGCAGACGAACACGCCCTCGAGGTTGGTGGACCAGGACCCGTTGGCCCGGACAGTGCCGGACGGGCCGATCTCCACCCCCAGTTCGCCCACCACCCCGTGACGCTCGGCCCCGCTGAAACCGAGCGCCAGCAGGACCAGCTGGCAGGGCAGCTCGAACTCGGACCCCGGGATCGGGTCGAACCGGAGCCGCCCTCCCTCGAAGGAGGTCGCGACCTCCACCCCGCGCAGGGCGGCGACCGAGCCGGTCCCGTCGTCGACCAGCTCGGTGGTCGAGACGGCGAACAGGCGCCGGCCCCCCTCCTCGTGGGCGGCCGAGCTGCGCAGGATGACCGGCCAGGTCGGCCAGGGGTTGTCGGGCGGCCGGGTCGGCGGCGGCTCGGGCAGGATCTCGAGCTGGACCACCGACGCCGCGCCTTGGCGGTGGGCGGTGCCCAAGCAGTCGGCCCCGGTGTCGCCACCACCAATGATGATGACCTGCTTGCCCCGGGCATCGATCGGCGAGGCGGGGAGGGCTCCCTCTCGGACCAGGTTGGCCGGCTTCAGGTACTCCATCGCGAAGTGGACCCCGGCGAGCTGACGGCCCGGGACCTCCAGGTCTCGGGGCACCGTGGCCCCGCCCGCCAGGACCAACGCGTCGAACTCCTCCCGCAAGGCCCGGGCCGAGACCACCTCGACGTCGGGGGCATTGGCGGTGCCCAGGCCGCGGGCAAGTCCCGGTTCGAGCGAGCCCTCGGGCACCTGGGCCGGCGGGACGCCGACCAGGGTGGCGCAGCGGAAGCGGACCCCCTCGGCCACCAGTTGGGCCAGACGGCGGTCGAGCACTCGCTTCTCCATCTTGAACTCGGGGATGCCGTAGCGCAGGAGGCCGCCGGGCTTCTCGGCCCGCTCGAACACCACCACCTCGTGGCCGGCCCGAGCCAGCTGCTGCGCACAGGCCAGGCCGGCCGGGCCCGAGCCCACGATGGCCACTTTCTTGCCGGTCCGTTCCCGGGGCAGCTGGCGGGTCACCCAGCCCTCGGCCCAGGCTCGCTCGGCGATCTCGTACTCGATCCGTTCGATGGTCACCGGCTCGGCGTTGATCCCGAGCACGCACGCGGCCTCGCACGGTGCCGGGCAGAGCCGGCCCGTGAACTCAGGGAAGTTGTTGGTCGCGTGCAGCCGCTCGATGGCGGTGGACCAGTCGTCCCGCCAGACCAGGTCGTTCCACTCGGGGATCAGGTTCCCGAGCGGGCACCCCTCGTGGCAGAACGGGATCCCGCAGTCCATGCACCGCCCGGCCTGGCGACCGGCCCGCTCGGCCTCGAAGGGCTCGTAGACCTCGTGCCAGTCCCGGACGCGCACCGGCACCGGCCGGCGCCGGGGCAGCTCGCGGCCCCACTCCAAGAACCCGGTCGGCTTACCCATGGGCCGCCGCCATCACCGCCGCCTCCACCGAGGTCCCCTCGGCCTCGGCTCGGGCGGTGGCCTCGAGCACCCGCCGGTAGTCCCGCGGCATGACCTTCACCGTGTCAGCGACCGCCGCCTCGAAGTTGGCCAGCAGGCGGGCGGCCACGGTCGAGCCGGTCTCTGCGGCGTGGCGAGTGACGACTGCCTCGTACCACTCGACGTCTTCGGGCCCGAGCGGCTCCACCTCCACCAGCTCGAGGTTGACCCGGTCGATGAAGCTCCGGTCGGGGTCGTAGACGAACGCGATCCCGCCCGACATGCCGGCGGCGAAGTTGCGGCCGGTCGGGCCGAGGACCACCACCCGGCCCCCGGTCATGTACTCGCACCCGTGGTCCCCCACGCCCTCGACCACCGCGGTTGCGCCGGAGTTGCGCACGCAGAAGCGCTCTCCCACCTGGCCCCGCACGTAGGCCTCCCCGGCGGTGGCCCCGTAGAGCATGACGTTGCCCCCGATGATCTGCTCCTCGGCGGCGAACGGGGAGGACTCGGGGGGTCGGAGGATCAGTCGACCGCCGGAGAGCCCCTTGCCGAAGTAGTCGTTGGCGTCGCCGTAGAGGCGCATGGTGATCCCGCGGGGCAAGAAGGCCCCGAAGCTCTGGCCCGCCGAGCCGAAGAAGGTGAGGGTGATGGTGTCGTCGGGCAGGCCGGCGCCGCCGTGGCGCCGGGTGACCTCGTAGCCGAGCAGGGTCCCCACCGTCCGGTCGACGTTGGTGATCGGCAGCTCGACCGAGACCGGTTGGCCAGTCTCGATTGCCGGCCGGCACTGCTCCAAGAACCGGTGGTCGAGCGCTTCCTCCAGGCGGTGGTCCTGGTCCCGGGTTCGCCGGCGGGCGGTGTGGTAGGGCGACTCGACCGGCGTCAGCAACGGCGACAGGTCGAGTCCTCGGGCCTTCCAGTGAGAGATCGCGTCGGCCACCTCGAGGAGGTCGGTCCGCCCCACCGCCTCGTCGATCGAGCGCAGGCCCAGCGAGGCTAGGTGGCGACGGACGTCCTCGGCGATGAACTCGAAGAAGGTCTGGACGAACTCGGGCGTCCCGCTGAAGCGCTTGCGCAGCTCAGGGTTCTGGGTGGCGATCCCCACCGGGCAGGTGTCCAAGTGACAGACCCGCATCATGATGCAGCCCGACACCACCAGCGGGGCGGTGGCGAACCCATACTCCTCGGCGCCGAGCAGCGCGGCCACGATCACGTCGCGCCCGGTCTTCAGTTGGCCGTCCACCTGGACCACGATGCGGTCCCGCAGACCGTTCATGAGCAGGGTCTGCTGGGTCTCGGCCAGACCCAGCTCCCAGGGGATGCCGGCGTGCTTGAGGGAGGTCATCGGGGCGGCCCCCGTCCCACCGTCGTGGCCCGAGATGAGCACCACGTCCGAGTGGGCCTTGGCCACCCCGGCGGCGACCGTTCCCACCCCGACCTCGGCCACCAGCTTCACGTGCACCCGGGCGCGCGGGTTGGCCGACTTCAAGTCGTGGATCAGCTGGGCGATGTCCTCGATCGAGTAGATGTCGTGGTGGGGCGGCGGCGAGATCAGCCCCACGCCGGGGGTGGAGAACCGAGTCTTGGCGATCCAGGGGTAGACCTTGGCCCCCGGGAGCTGGCCGCCTTCGCCGGGCTTTGCCCCCTGGGAGATCTTGATCTGCAGGTCGTCGGCGTTCACCAGGTACTCGCTGGTCACCCCGAAGCGGCCCGAGGCCACCTGCTTGATCGCGCTGCGGCGGAGGTCGCCGTTGGGGTCGGGGGTGAAGCGCTCGGGGTCCTCCCCGCCCTCGCCGGTGTTGGACCGGCCGCCGATCCGGTTCATGGCAATGGCCAGGGTCTCGTGCGCCTCGGCCGAGATCGACCCGTAGGACATCGCGCCGGTGGAGAACCGGGCCATGATGGCCGAGGCCGGCTCGACCTCCTCGAGCGGGATGGGACCGCCTTCGGCCGGCCGCAACCGCATCAGGCCTCGCAGCGTCGCCAAGCGCTCGGACTGGTCGTCGACGGCTCGGGTGTACTCCTCGAAGATGTCGAAACGCTTGGCCCGGGTGGCGTGCTGGAGCTTGAACACGGTTCTCGGGTTGAACAGGTGGATCTCCCCGTCTCGGCGCCACTGGTACTCGCCCCCGGTCTCGAGCTCCCGGTGGGCCAGCTCGGTGGGGCGGTCGTAGTAGGCCCGCCGGTGGCGGGCGGCCACCTCGGCCGCGATCACGTCCAGCCCGACCCCGCCGATGCGGCTGGTGGTGCCGGTGAAGTACTCGTCCACCACCGCCGGGTCGAGCCCGACCGCCTCGAACACCTGGGCCCCGGTGTAGGAGGCGACGGTCGAGATGCCCATCTTGGACATGACCTTGAGGACGCCCTTGCAGGCCGCCTTGATGTAGTTCTCCCGGGCCTGGCGGGGGGACACCCCGTCGAGCTGGCCGTTGGCGATCATGTCGTCGATGGACTCAAGCGCCAGGTAGGGGTTGACCGCGGCGGCGCCGTAGCCGATCAACAGCGCCATGTGGTGCACCTCGCGGGCATCGCCGGATTCGACGACCAGCCCCACCCGGGTCCGGGTCCGCTCCCGCACCAGGTGGTGGTGGACCGCCGAGACCAACAGCAGCGATGGGATCGGGGCCAGCTCGGAGGTCGAGTTGCGGTCGGAGAGGATGATCACGTTGGCGCCATCGGCGATGGCCGCCGAGACCCGTCGACGGACCCCCTCGATCGCCTCGGCCAGCGCCTCGCCGCCGGCCCGGGTGGGTCGACCGGCGTCGCCGGCCTCCTTCACCGGAAACAGCCCGTCGATCGCGAACGCCTTGAACCCGGGGTTCTCCCCGTGCTCGTTGATGTACATGAGCTTGGCCAGGTCGTCGAGGTCGATGATCGGGTACGGCATGACCACCTGGCGGCAGGACCCCTGCCGGGCCACCAGCAGGTTGTCGGCTGGCCCGATCGTGGCCGACAGGGAGGTCACCAGCTCCTCTCGGATCGCGTCGAGGGGCGGGTTGGTCACCTGGGCGAACAGCTGGGTGAAGTAGTCGTAGAGGGTGCGCGGCCGGTCCGACAGCACCGCAATGGCGGTGTCGGAGCCCATGGAGCCGACCGGCTCGGCCCCGGTCCGGGCCATCGGGGCGATGAGGAGCTTCAGCTCCTCGGTGGTGTAGCCGAACAGCCGCTGGTGGGTGACCACGCTGGCGTGCTGGGGGGTGAGCATGGTCCGCGGCGGCAGGTCCTCCAAGGTCAGCTGGTTCTCGGCCAGCCAGCTGGCGTAGGGGTGCTCCGATGCCAGCGCCGCCTTGATCTCGTCGTCGTCGACGATCCGGCCTTGAGCGGTGTCGACCAGGAACATCCGACCGGGCTGGAGGCGACCCTTGCGGACGATGGTCGCCGGGTCGAGGTCCAAGACGCCCACCTCGCTCGCCAGGACGACCAGGCCGTCGGCGGTCACCCAGTACCGAGCCGGGCGCAGCCCATTGCGGTCGAGGACCGCGCCGATGAGCGTGCCGTCGGTGAAGGCGACGGCGGCCGGACCATCCCACGGCTCCATCAGCGCGGCGTGGAACCGGTAGAAGGCGCGGCGGGCCTCGTCCATGCTCCGGTGGTTCTCCCACGCCTCGGGGATCATCATGAGCACCGCGTGGGGCAGAGACCGTCCGCACAGGTGGAGGAGCTCCAGCACCTCGTCGAAGGACGCCGAGTCGCTGGCGCCGGGGGTGCAGATGGGGAAGATCCGGGACAGGTCCCCCTCGATGAGGTCGGTCTCGAGCAGCGCCTCTCGAGCCCGCATCCAGTTGCGGTTGCCGGCCAGGGTGTTGATCTCCCCGTTGTGGGCCAGGTACCGGTAGGGATGGGCCAGGCGCCAGCTCGGGAAGGTGTTGGTGCTGAAACGAGAGTGCACGAGCGCCAGGCCCGACTCGAACCTCGGGTCCGAGAGATCGGGGTAGAACTCCACCAGCTGGTGTCCGGTGAGCATCCCCTTGTAGACGATGGTCCGCGCCGACAGCGAGCACACGTAGAAGTCGTCGATCTGGTGCTCGGCCCGCTTGCGAAGCACGAACACCAGCCGGTCGAGCTCGATTGGCTCCCGGCAGCGACGGGGGTCGGTCGGAGCCACGAAGACCTGCTCGATCCGGGGCTCGGCCCGCTTGGCGGTCTCCCCCAGCGTGGTGTCGTCGACCGGCACGTCCCGCCAGCCGAGGACCGTGAGGGACTCCTCGGCGGCAAGGGCTTCGAACTGGGCCTTGGCCTTCTTGGCGTCGTCGCGGTCGGTGGGCAGGAAGACCGAGCCGGCTGCGTAGTGCCCGGGCTCGGGCAGCGCCACGCCGACCTCGGCTGCTGCGGCGGCCAGGAACCCGTGCGGGAGCTGGGTCAGGATCCCAGCCCCGTCGCCGGTCGCCACCTCGGCGCCCGAGGCGCCCCGGTGGGCCAGCCGCTCGAGCACCGAGAGACCCTGGCGGACCAGGGTGTGGCTCGGCCGTCCGGCCAAGTCGGCGACCAGCCCGACGCCGCAGGCGTCGTGCTCGAAGGCCGGGTGGTAGAGGGTCTTGTTGGGCCTTGCGCCACCAAGGTCCGTGCGGGCCATCGTGTCCTTCTGGGCTCGGGTCATCGCGTGGAGCGACGGCGCGGTCGTATCCGGCGGGCTGTTGGGGTCCTGCCGCCCGGGACGACGCTGGCCCTGGAGCAGTACCGCCCAGGATACACCCCGGGCGCGCCGCCGCTGTGACGGGTCCGGCCTGTGGCCGGTGCCGACCGGCACCCTAACATCGAGCGCATGGTGGCCACGCGGGCCAGCGCCGGGCGGGGCCGGCCCGGCCCGGCGGATGTCGCCGTGGCCGGCGGCGGGGTGATCGGCCTGGCCGCGGCGTGGTTGCTGGCCCGGGCCGGGCATCGGGTGACCGTGGTCGATCCCGAGCCCGGACGGGGGGCGGCGTGGGTCGCGGCCGGGATGCTGGCCCCGGCCAGCGAAGCCCACTTCGGCGAGGAGGACCTGGCCCGACTGCTGGTCGCCGGGGCGGCTCGTTGGCCAGCCTTCGCGGCCGCGCTGGAGGAGGCCTCGGGGCAGCCGGTCCACTACGAGGCGTCCCGCACGGTCGTGGTCGCCGCCGACCGCTCAGACCGGGCCGCCCTCGACCAGCTCTTGGCGTTCCGCCAGGCGATCGGTCTCGAGTCGCGCCGTCTCGCGGCCTCCGAGTGTCGACGGCTGGTGCCCGCCCTCTCGCCGGCGATCAGCGGCGGCGCCGAGGTCGTGGGCGACCACCAAGTGGACAACCGGGCCTTGGTGCAGGCGCTGGTCGCCGCCTGCCGGGCACAGGGTGTCGAGCTGGTGGCCCAGCGGGTCGTCCGGGTCGAGCTCGATCGGGCCGGCGCGGTCCGGGCCCTGACCACCGAGGGGGGCGAGGTCGTCCCGGCCCCCATGGTGGTGGCCGCGATGGGGTGGCGGACCCCCGAGCTGGCCGGCGTCCCGCCGGGCTGTCTCCCGCCGGTCCGTCCGGTCAAAGGCCATGTGCTCCGCCTGCGGGCGGCCCGGCCGCTGCTCGAGCGCACGGTGCGGGGGCTGGTCGGCGGGCGGGCCTGCTACCTGGTTCCGCGGCGCGACCGATCGCTGGTGATCGGGGCCACGGTCGAGGAGCTGGGGCCGGACCTGCGGGTGCAGGCTGGCGCGGTGCACGCGCTGTTGGACGACGCCCGGACGCTGGTGCCCGGAGTCGACGAGCTGGAACTGGTCGAGTGCTCGGTGGGCCTGCGTCCCGGCAGCGCTGACAACGGGCCGCACGTCGGCTGGAGCGAGGTACCGGGGCTGGCGGTCGCGACCGGCCATTTCCGCAACGGGGTCCTGCTCGCACCCATCACCGCCGAGGCCATCGTGGCGATGGCGGCCGGGGCGCCGGTCGCACCCGAGCTGGCGGCGTTCGGGGCAGGCCCGAGGGCACCTGAGACAACGCCGGCGTCTCCATGAGGCCATCGAAGGACCCGGTCCCCATCGTTCTCAACGGGGAGGAGCGGCTGGTCGCGGCGGGGACGTCGCTCGAGGAGCTGGTCGCAGCCCTGGGGCTGGGGCGTCGGGGGGTGGCGGTCGCTCTGGACGGTGAGGTCATTCCCCGTTCGAGCTGGGAGCACTGCACCGTGCGGGCCGGCGCCCGGGTCGAGATCGTCTCGGCGGCGGCCGGTGGATGAGCGGTTGTGGCCGGCAGGCGGACGGTGACAAGGTGGGGCCGGCCGCGGTTGTGGAGAGGACCATCGTGCACGTCCGAGCCAGATGGGTCTTGGGGGTCCTGGTGGTGACCGGGCTCCTCCTGCAGGCGGCTCCGGTCGGGGCGACCAGCGCGCGCCAGGTCGGGCTGCGGGCCATCCGGGCGACCGAATCGGTGAGCGCCCTCACCTACGCCGGTCGATTGCACCGTGGCGCCACCACCGTCGCGCTGCGGATTCGCACCGACACCGAGGACGGCGACGGGGAGGGCACGCTGTCCATCAACGACGGGTCGGCGCAGGTCCTGCTGGTCTCCGGGGTGGTCTACCTGCGGGGCGACATCAACTTCTGGGCCACCGAGGCCGGCGTGACCACGGCCCAACAACTTGCCGGCAAGTGGGCCAGCACCGCTGCCACCAGTCCCAACGGCAGCCAGCTGGCCCGCTTCGTCGACGGGTCGGAGTTCCTGCCGGTCGTGCTGGGCGGCCTCGGCTCGGCGGTGTTCACGCCGCGCGGGCGGGCCCGGGTCGACGGGCGGGCGGCCACGGTGCTGGTAGCTCGGCGTCCGGACGCCCGCACGAGCGACCGCCTGTACGTGGCCCGCACCGGGCGGCCCTATGTGCTGCGGATCGTGCTCGACACCTCCACCTGGTCGGGCACGATCACGTTCTCTCGCTTCAACCTGCCGGTGAACCCCACTGCGCCGAGCGGGGCGATCGACCTCGATACGACGAGCGGTGCGGCGTCGGGCTGAGTCCGCCGCTGGTCACCGGGCGCGCTCCGGCGACCCGCAGGCGGTGGGGCTGTACGAGGCGATCGAGCGGCGTCGGGACGTCCGCTCCCAGTTCACCGGAGCCCCGGTGGACGAAGCGGCGCTGCACCGGGTGCTGGCGGCGGCCCATGCCGCGCCGAGTGTCGGGCTGTCCCAGCCGTGGGACTTCGTCGTGGTCCGGGACCGAGAGATCCGCCGACGCTTTCGCGACCATGTGGCCGCCGAGCGGCAGGTGTTCGCCGCGTCGCTCGCCCCAGAGCGGGCGGAGCGCTTCGCCGGGATCAAGATCGAGGGGATCTTGGAGTCGACCCTCTCGATCGTGGTCACCTACGACCCGCAGCGGGGGGCGCCTCATGTCCTCGGTCGCCACGCGATCGCCGATGCCGGGCTGTACTCGGTGTGCTTGGCCATCGAGAACCTGTGGCTGGCTGCGGTGGCCGAGGGTCTCGGGGTGGGATGGGTCTCGTTCTACCGGGAGCCGTTCGTCTCGAGCCTGCTCGAGCTGCCCGAGGGCATCCGCCCGGTGGCCTGGCTGTGCGTCGGTCCGGTCAGCCACCTCGAAGCGGTGCCCGATCTCGAGCGTCACCGCTGGCGGACCCGGCTGCCGTTGTCGGCGGTGGTCCACTTCGACACCTGGGGCCACTGAGGGGGTCGACCCCCTATCCTTCCGAGCGACGAAAGGGGCGAGCGCATGGAGCTGCGGGTGTTCACCGAGCCCCAGCAGGGGGCGACCTACGACGACTTGTTGGCAGTGGCCAAAAAGGCCGAGGAGTGCGGCTACGGCGCGTTCTTCCGCTCCGACCACTACCTGAAGATGGGGTCGGTGAGCGGCGAGCCCGGCCCGACCGACGCCTGGATCACCCTCGCCGGTCTGGCGCGGGACACCGAGCGGATCCGCCTGGGAACCCTGCTGTCGGCCGGGACCTTCCGCCTGCCCGGCCCGCTTGCCATCGCGGTCGCCGAGGTCGACCACATGAGTGGCGGCCGGGTCGAGCTCGGGCTGGGGGCCGGCTGGTACGAACAGGAGCACACCGCCTACGGCATCCCCTTCCCCAGCTTGAAGGAGCGCTTCGAGCGGCTCGAGGAGCAGCTCGCGATCATCACCGGGCTGTGGGACACCCCGGCCGGTCAGACCTACTCGTTCTCCGGCCGGCACTACCAGCTGTCCAACAGCCCGGCCTTGCCCAAGCCCCGCCAGCAGCCCCATCCGCCGGTGGTGGTCGGCGGCCATGGGCGGCGCAAGACCCCGGCGCTGGCGGCGCGCTTCGCCGACGAGATCAACGTCCCCTTCGGCCCGGTGGAGGCGTCGGCGGCGGTGTTCGAGCGGGCCGAGGCGGCCTGCCGCCGCATCGGCCGCGACCCATCGACGCTGGTGCGGTCGGTGGCGCAGGTCCTGTGCTGTGGCCGCGACGAGGCTGAGCTGGCTCGGCGGGCGGGCCGGATCGGGCGGCAGGTCGATGAGCTGCGGGCCCATGGCCTGGCCGGTCGGCCCGAGGAACTGCGGGCCAAGATCGCCGCCTTCGCGCAGGTCGGGGTGAGCCGCATCTACCTCCAGGTCCTCGACCTTGCCGATCTCGAGCACCTGGAACTGGTGGCAGCCGAGGTCATGGCGCAGCTGCCGGCCTGAGCACCGGGCCTGTGCGCGGAGGCGGGCGGCCGCGAGACGGACGGTCGCGCCTGCTGGGCTACCGCAGCGTTCTCAGGTGCCAGCTCCCGGCCCGCCGATGCCTTCCCCGGCCAGCCGAGCGACGCCCAGGTCGCCGGCTGGCGAGCCGGCGGCGACCGCGGGCGCTGGAGCCTCCTGGTGGACGTAGCGCTGACCGATGGCCCATGCGGCGCCGGCGGCCAGCAGGCACGCCGCGGCCGCGAAGTCGAAGGCCTCCCGCAACCCATTGTCGAACGGGCCGCTGATCAGGCGGGGAAAGAAGCTCCGGCCGGTCACGTAGGCGGCCTGCGCGTGGGGTAGGTGGGCCAGGGTCCGACCGAGCAGGCTCTGCATCGGGTTGTAGCCCAAGAAGGCGGCGAACAGGCTGCCCACCGCCGGCAGGTGCGAGACCCGGTGGGCTGGGCCAACCGGGACCCCGGCCGACACCAGACCGTGGTAGAGGGCGGTCGGCAGCCGGGACGACAGCCCCAGGATGATGAGGGTGAAGAAGACGCCGATCGACAGCACCATCGCGGTGCTCATGGCGGTGTTCATCATGCCGGCCCCCGAGCCGCGCTCGGCCGGTGGCAGGCTGTTCATGACCCCGGCCTGGACCGGTGCGACGAAGACCCCCATGGCCAGGCCCAGCAGCACCAGGATGCCGGCGAAGGCCAGGTAGTTGAAGTCCACCGGGAGGATCTCGAGGAGGACGAACCCGGTGGCCGAGGCGACCATGCCCCCGGTGGCGAACGGCCGCGGCCCGAACCGATCGGAGAGGAATCCCGACAGGGGGCCGGCGACCAGGACGCCGCCGGTGAGCGGGAGCATGTAGATGCCCGCCCACAACGGGGTCCGGGCGAAGTCGTACCCGTGCTGGGGCAGCCAGATCCCCTGGAGCCAGATGATGAGGATGAACATGATGCCGCCTCGGCCGATCGCCGAGAGGAAGGCGGCGGCGTTTCCGGCGCTGAAGGCCCGGATCCGAAACAGCGGCAGCCGGAACATCGGGTGCTCGACCCGAGTCTCGATCACGCAGAACACCACCAACAGGGCCAGGCCGCCCAGGATCGTCCCGAGCACCTTTGGGTTGGTCCAGCCCATGGTGTGCCCCCCGTACGGGAGCAGGCCGTAGGTGATGCCGTAGACCACGCCGACCAGGCCCAGGGCGAAGGTGAGGTTGCCCCACCAGTCCACCGGGTCATGCCGGCGGGTCCCCCGCTCTTGGAGCTTGAGGTAGCCCCACAGGGTGCCGAAGAGCCCGATCGGCACCGAGATCACGAAGACCAGGCGCCAGTTGAGCGGGCCGAGCACGCCTCCGAGGACCAGGCCGATGAACTGGCCGGCGATCGCCGCGCCCATGTTCACCCCCAGAGCCAGGCCCCGCTCGTTGGCGGGGAAGGCGTCGGTCAGGATTGCCGGCGAGTTGGCCATGAGGAAGGCCCCCCCGACCCCTTGGCCCACTCGCATGAGGATGAGAAAGAGGGCGCCCGACGCGCCGTGCAACCAGGACACCGACAACAGGATCGAGAACGCGGTGAAGATTGCGAACCCCAGGTTGTACAGCTTGACCCGGCCGTACATGTCACCCAGCCGCCCCAGGCTGACGACGCAGACCGCGTTCACCACCATGAAACCGAGCAACATCCACAACAGGTAGCTGGTGTTGGACGGGACGAGCGGATTGAGCCCGATGCCTCGGAAGATGTTGGGGAGCGCGATCAAGACGATGGACAAATTCACCGTGGCGAGCAGCGTCCCGATCGTCGTGTTGGAGAGGGCTACCCACTTGTAGCGATCGGACCGATCGAGCTGGTCCAGGGTCGGGACCTCCTCGGCGATGGCGTCGGTCACTGGTCCACCCTCTCTGGTGCAGGGGCTGTCACGGTTCCTGTGACTCGATGAGGGTCGGGGTGACGGCCGGCGTCGGTCGCCCTTCGAGGGCCACGAT
>JAJPJD010000016.1 GCA_021324355.1 Actinomycetota bacterium | reverse complement strand
TACCATGGCTGTGCTCTGCCGACTGAGCTAAGGGGGCGCGGCTCTCGGTCGACCGCCCGCCCATGTTAGGCCACGCCAGGGTGGTCCAGGCGGGCCGGTCACCGTCGGCCGACCTCTGCCTACCATCCAGGGATGCAGATCCGGTTGGCCGAGGAAGGGGACCTCGACGCGATCACCGCGATCTACAACACCGAGGTCACCGAGACCCTGGTCACCTTCGACATCGTGCCTCGGAGCGCGCCCGAGCAGCGCGCCTGGCTCGAGCGCCACCGCGGCGCCCACCCGGCGGTGGTCGCCGTCGACCCCCCGGACCCCAAGGCCCCGCTCCTCGGTGCTCGGGGTGAGCCGGTGCTCGGGTTCGCCTCTCTGTCGCCGTTCCGGGAGAAGCCGGCCTACGCCACTACCGTGGAGAACTCGGTCTACGTGGCCCGCCACTGCCGGCGCCGCGGCGTGGGCCGGGCGCTCCTCGAAGCGGTGATCGGGCTGGCCAAGGAGCACGGGTTCCACACCATCATCGCTCGGACCGAGGGCTCGAACACCGCCTCCACCCAGCTCCACCTGGCCTGCGGGTTCGAACTGGTCGGAGTCGAGCGGGAGGTCGGGCGCAAGCACGGCCACTGGCTTGATGTCGTGGAACTCCAGCGGATGCTCTGAGCTCGGCGGCGCTCAGTACGCCGCCGCCCGGGGCGACCGCCCCCAGGACTCGGGCTCCTGCTGCTCGGGCGGCTCCCAGCGCCACGAGGCCGACCACCGGCCCAGCGGCACCAGCAGCACCCCCAGCAGGCCGAGCAACCCGAGGGCGACCGAGATCGGGTCGGAATGCAGCAGCTGGTCGACCAACACCCGCCCGCCGGGGAGGCCGAGGAACGGGCCGAGCACCGACACCGCGATCACCAGGGACCGCCACCGTCCCTCAGCCACCGGGGCGAGCAGGACCAGGCCCCAAGTCAGGTACCACTGCTGGACGATCGGCCCGAGCACGACGAACAGCAAGAGGGTGATGGCCAGGGCCTTCAAACCGCCAATGCGGTCCGAGGCGCGCAGCAGATAGACCCCGGCCGCGCCGGCCACGGCAAACCCCAGGACTCTGGCGACCGAGAGGACCCCGCTGGTCGAGACCTGCCAGCCGAGGGTGTGGAACAGCCCGCTCGTGCCGAGGCCGAGGGCGGTGGTTGGGGCCAGCCAGCTGCGCACGGTCCCGGGGGTCTCGAGATTGGCTACCCATCCCCAGCCGAGCCCGCTCACCGCCGAGCACAGGGCCAGGACCGCCAGGGCGATGAGCCCGGCGGTGAGCACCGGCCGCACCCGCTGGCGCCACGGCACGTTGGGCCCGAGCCACTCCCAACCGAGATAGAGCACCCCAAGACCAGCTGGCGCCTTGATCGCGGTGGCCAGGGCGCACAGCACGATCCCGAGGACCGGGTGCCGGTTCCGGGCCACCGCCACCCCGGCCACCAGCAACCCCAGCATGATCGCGTCGTTGTGCGCCGATCCGATCAGAGTCAGCAGCACCAGCGGGTTCAGCACCGCGAGCAGGAAGATCGGCCCCGGGTCCTTGCCGAAGGAGCGGGCCAAGCTCGGGATGCTCACCCCGATGAGGACCACCCCGGCCACCGCCAGCAGCCGCAGCAGGACCACGGTCACCAGCATGTGGTGGAAGCTGGCACTGGCGAAGAAGCCGTCGATCATCAAGAAGAGCGGGCCGTAAGGGGCGGGCGCGTTCAGCCACAGCGAGTCGACCGGGTTCACGTAGGGTCCGGCTCCCAGGGTGTAGGGCCCGTAGTCGTAGGGGTTGATGTGCCGGCTCACCATCTCCCCCTGGGCGGCGTAGGAGAACACGTCGCGACTGAAGATCGGCGCGATGACCAGCACGGGGAGCAGCCACAGCCCGAAGATCAGCCACAGATGCTTGATCGGCGCCCCCGGCCGGCGGGCCAGTGCCCGGGTCATTCCGTACCAGACTCGAGCCAGCAAGACCAGGCCGCCGTACACGGCGACCAGGCCGAACAGAAGGAACGAGGTCGAGGTCGCGCCCTGCTGGGCAGGCTCGCCGAAGAACCAGGTGCCGGGCATCTCCAGCTTGAACGGCGAGCTGTCGAGCGAGGCCCCGACGCCGATGGCGACGAGCGCCAGGAACCCGATCAGCGCCGGACGCCGAAGGAACCCCCAGTCGTCAGCCGACGCCCGGTCGGGGTCCACGTTGCCGGCCAGCACGCCCGGCGGCGCCAGCCGGACCCGGAGCACCTCGGCCTGGAGGACCACCCATTCGACCGCCCACCGAAGGCGCTCGAACGCGCCAGCACCAATGGCACCTGCGCGTCCGAGCGTCCCCCCGGCTGCCTTCGGTGGGTGTGGAGCGGAAGCCTTGTGCTGATCTCTCAGTTGGTCTCCCACTCAGATCTCGTTCGCTCTCGGGGGAAGTCTGGCAACCCCTCCTGCCTGTACGCGCCGCCCCCCCCGGCGTTCCGTGGCCACCGACCGGTTCCCGAGCAAGCTTCGCACGGGAGCACAACCCGCCGCTCGACACGGTTCTGTCATCGCATTGTAACGGCATCCGGTCCTGGCGCAAGGCCCCTGACCTCGGCATTCGGCCTCACGCACCCCAACGTGACCTGCCCGGACACACTGGTGGCCCGCAACCGAGCACCACGGAGGAGATACGACGGTGGCACCCCTCACGTATCAGGTGGACGCAGGCGTGGCCTGGGTCACAATGGACGACGGCAAGGTCAACGCCTTGTCCCCCGAGCTGCTCGCCGCGCTCCACGGGGCGGTCGAACGGGCCGCCGCCGAGGAGCTCCCACTCGTCCTGCGTGGCCGGGAGGGCGTGTTCTCGGCCGGCTTCGACCTCAAGGTCCTGACTGGGGGGGACCGGACCGCCTCGGCGGACTTGTTGAAGAGCGGCTTCACCCTGGCCGAGCGACTGCTCGCACACCCCGCGCCGACTGTGGTCGTGTGCACCGGCCACGCCATCGCGATGGGTCTGTTCACCCTGCTCTCGGGGGACTACCGGATCGGTGTGTCCGGCCCCTTCCGCATCACCGCCAACGAGGTGGCGATCGGCATGACATTGCCTCGCTCGGCGATCGAGCTGTGCCACTACCGGCTGCTCCCCGGCTATCTCGATCGGGCGGTCGTGCTGGCCGAGGTGTTCGACCCCCGCTCGGCGGTGGACGCCGGGATCCTCGACATCGTGGTCGACCCGGACGACCTGGAACCGTCCTTGCGCGCCACCCTCGATCGGATGGGCACGCTGCAGATGGCGGCCCACCGGGCGACCAAGCTTCGGGTGCGAGAGCAGCTCCTCACAGGGCTACGGGCCGCGATCGAAGCCGACGACGCCGACTTGCGGCGCGCCATCGGGACCTGATCGCCCCACGCTCCCCGGGGCGACCATCCCACGCCGGGCGACCCTGCCGGAGCCCTTGGCACCCCACCGATCGTCGACCGGGATCGTCCGTCGGCGGGTGGGTCGGACCGGTGGACCGCCGCGACCCGCCACCCGAGCCCTCAGTCCCTGGCGGGCGGCTCAGGTGTCCGTATCTGGCTGTCCGCATCTGGCGCACCTGTCGTGGGCCGGGAGGGATTCGAACCCCCGTAGGCTACGCCGGCAGATTTACAGTCTGCTTCCTTTGGCCACTCGGACACCGACCCGACCTGAGGCTAGTCAACGCGAGCACGGTTCGTTCCCCCCGTTACGATCGGCGGGGTGCCCAGCTTCGACATCGTCTCCGAGGTCGATATGCAGGAAGTTCGCAACGCGGTCGACCAGGCAAACCGGGAAGCTTCCACCAGGTTCGACTTCAAGGGGACCGACTCGAGAATCGAACACGGCGACCACGAGCTGGTCCTGCGCTCCTCCACCGAGGACCGCCTGCGAGCGCTCCGACAGGTGCTCGAAGAGAAGCTGGTGCGCCGGCAGGTCTCCCTCAAAGCGCTCGACGAGGGCAAGGTCGAGGAGGCAGCTCACGGCACGGTCAGGCAACGGATCGCGATCAGAGCCGGGATCTCGGCCGAGCACGCCAGGGAGCTCAACAAGTTCATCAAGGGCCTCGGGCTCAAAGGGGTGAGCTCGCAAGCCCAAGGCGACCAGCTCCGGGTCTCGGGGAAGAAGCGGGACGATCTCCAGGCGGTGATCGCGGCCTGCAAGCAACGGGATTTCGGCATCCCGCTGCAGTTCACCAACTTCCGGGACTGATGAGACCCCTCAGCGCTGGCTGTCGCTGACCCCGGCTGAGTCGAAGGTCGCCATCTCGGAGAGGACCCGAGCCGCCGCCTGGACCACCGGCAGGGCCAGGCACGCTCCGGTCCCCTCGCCCAACCGCAGCTGCAGGTCCAGCACCGGCTGGAGCTCGAGGTGGGCCAGCGCCACTGACGCGCCAGGCTCGGTCGAGCGGTGGCCGGCCACCAGGTACCCGGCCACGTCGGGCTCCAGCAAGGTCGCGACCAGGGCTCCCGCCAGCGCGATCACCCCGTCGAGGATCACCGGCACCCCGGCCACAGCACCGCCCACGATGTAGCCGGCCAAGGCCGCGATCTCCAGTCCGCCCAGGCACGACAGCAGCGCCACCGGCTCTGTCAGGTCCTGCCGCCGAGCCCGCTCGACCGCCCCCTCGACGATCTCCACCTTGCGGGCCAGCCGCTCGGCGTCGATCCCGGTGCCGGGGCCGGTCACCTCGCGAGCCTCCCGGCCGCAGATGGCGGCGATAAGGGCGGCCGACGGGGTCGTGTTGCCAATCCCCATGTCTCCGGTGAGCAGGCATCGGATGCCGTCGTCCACCAGTTCTGCGGCGAGCGCCGAGCCGACCTCGACCGCCGCCACCGCCTCCTCCTCGGTCATGGCCGGCCCTCGGGCCAAGTTGGCCGTACCGGCTCGGACCTTGGCTCGGCGCAGCCCGGGGAGATCGGGCAGCGGTGCTGCCACCCCGACATCGACCACCACAACCCGGGCGCCAACTCGGTCGGCCAGCACGTTGACCGCGGCCCCGCCGGCCGCGAAGTTGGCCACCATCTGCGCGGTCACGCTCTGGGGCCACGGCGAGATCCCCTCCTCCAAGACGCCGTGGTCACCGGCGAACACCGCGACCGCGGCCGGCTCGGGAACCGGCGGCGGACAGCACCGGGCAATGGCGGCCAGCTGAGCCCCCAGGTCCTCGAGCCGACCGAGGGACCCCGGGGGCTTGGTCAGGCGATCGTGGCGGGCCCGCGCCTGCGCTGCCGCCGCCCGGTCGACCGGTCTCGGTCTTGCCGCGGTCACCGGTGCATGGGGTCGCCGAAGGCCTCTGCCGTCTCCTCGTACTCGAGGTGCTCCTCGATCTCCTCCCGCAGGCTCGGAACGTGGAACAGCCGGTTGAACACCATCAGCTTGGCGACCCAGAAGATCCCGAACGACATGAGGTTGGCGAACAGGACCAGGGCGGTGCGGACTAGGTGGGAGTGGCCCATGCCCAGGTGGCGAGCGACCGAGGCCCCCACGATCGAGAAGGCGATCCCGAGCGAGGACATGACCCAGAACGGGATGACCTCTTTCACCAGGTGGGAGCGGCCGCTCTTGCCCCAGGCCCAGTTCCGGTTGAGCCAGTACGAGGGGAACGTCGCGACCACGTTCGCGAAGACCGTGCTCGGCACTTCGGTCCAAAGACGGCCCACCCCGTAAACGAGGAACAGGACGCTGAACGAGACGCCGGTCGAGATGACCGACACCATCGAGTACCGAAGGATCTTCTTGCCCTCCTTGCTGCTCAACCACAGCATGAGGCGCTCGAGCAGCTCGGGCATTGCAGTCACTCTACCCAGCCAGCCGGGCTACGCCCTGCCGCCAGGCCCGCTCAGCACTGGAGGCCGGGAGGCAGGATTCCATGGCTCCGGCGGGCGGCTGCCAACATGGTCCCGTGAGCCAACCCCTCGACGAGCTGGTCCACCTGCTCGACCTCGAGACCATCGAGGTCGACATCTTCCGAGGCATCCAGCCCGACGAGGAGCGCCAGCGGGTGTTCGGCGGCCAGGTCGCGGCCCAGGCGCTGATGGCGGCCGGACGGACGGTTGCCTCGGGGACCGTCCACTCGTTGCACGCCTACTTCCTCCGTCCCGGCGACCCGGCTGTCCCGATCGTCTACCAGGTCGACCGGATCCGAGACGGCCGCTCGTTCACCACCCGCCGAGTGGTCGCGATCCAGCACGGCGAGGCCATCTTCCACCTCTCGGCCTCCTTCCACGTCCTCGAGGCGGGACCCGAGCACCAGTTCCCGATGCCCAAGGTGCCCGAGCCCGAGACCCTGCCAACCCTCTCCGAGCGGCTCCGGGAGTGGGACCACCAGGACGACGAGCTGAGCTCCTGGTACTACCGGTCCCACCCGATCGACCAGCGCTACATCGGCTCGATCCCATGGGCCGCCCCCACCGACGACCCCGATCCCCACCAACGGCTGTGGCTCCGCGCCGACGGCAATCTCCCCGACGACCCGCTGCTCCACGCGTGTGTCGCCACCTACGCCTCAGACCTCTCCCTCTACGACACGATCCTGCGGCCCCACGAGATCGACTGGGAGGAGAGCGACTTCATGGGGGCCAGCCTCGACCACTCCATGTGGTTCCACCGCCAGTTCCGAGCAGACGAGTGGCTCCTCTACGACACCGATTCGCCGGTGGCGGTGAACGCCCGCGGACTGGCCCGAGGGTTCTTCTTCGACCGCCGAGGGAACCTGGTGGTGTCGGTCGCCCAGGAGGGACTCGTCCGGTTCCTCAACAGTCAGCCCCGCCGCGCCTGACCCCGGGCGCCGACGACCCGACCGCCCCGGCGCGCTCGGTTCAGCGCTGCGACATCGGCACGTAGTCGCGAGCGTCCGGACCGATGTACACCTGGCGGGGGCGGGCCAGCTTGGAGTCCTGGTCGAGCAGCTCCTGCCAGTGCGCCAGCCACCCCACGGTCCGGGGGATCGCGAACAGCACCGGGAACATCTCCAGCGGGAAGCCCATTGCCTGGTAGATGAGGCCGCTGTAGAAGTCGACGTTCGGGTACAGGCGCCGCGACAGGAAGTACTCGTCTTGGAGCGCGATCTCCTCGAGCTTGAGTGCGATGTCGAGCAGCGGGTTCTTCCCGGTGACCTCGAACACCTCGTCAGCGGTGCGCTTGATGATCTTGGCCCTCGGGTCGTAGCTCTTGTACACCCGGTGGCCGAAGCCCATCAGCCGCTCGCTCCCGGCCTTCACCTCCTCGATGAAGGCCGGGACGTTGTCGACGTGCCCGATCTCCATGAGCATCTTGATCACCTGCTCGTTGGCACCACCGTGGCGGGGGCCGTAGAGGGCGGCGGCGGCGGCGGCGGTGGCCGAGTAGGGGTCGGCGTGGGACGAGCCGACCACCCGCATGGCAGTGGTCGAGCAGTTCTGCTCGTGATCGGCGTGGAGGATGAACAGGATGTCCAGCGCCCGAGCCAGGACCGGGTTCGCCTCGAAGCGGGGCTCGGCCACCTTCCACATCATCGACAGGAAGTTCGAGGTGAAGTCGAGGGAGTTGTCGGGGTAGACGAAGGGCATCCCGACGCTGAACCGGTGGGCGGCAGCGGCAAGGGTGGGCATCTTGGCGATCAGCCGGATGATCTGCTTCTGGCGGGACTCGTGGTCGAAGATGCCCTTGGCGTCGAGGTAGAAGGTGGACAGGGCCGCGACCGCCGAGACCAGCATGCCCATCGGGTGGGCGTCGTAGTGGAACCCTTCCAAGAAGCGCTTCCGCACGTTCTCGTGGATGAACGTGTGGTACGTGATCTCCCGCTTCCAGTGCTCGAACTGCTCTTTGGTGGGGAGCTCGCCGTAGAGGAGCAGGTAGGCCACTTCGAGGAAGGTTGACTGCTCGGCCAGCTGCTCAATCGGGTAGCCGCGGTAGCGGAGGATGCCGGCTTCCCCGTCGAGGTACGTGATCGCGCTCTCGCAGGCCGCGGTGGCCATGAACCCGGGGTCGAAGAACCAGATGCCCGGCAGCAGCTTCGACCACTCGGCCGCCGAGACCCCGTTGTTGACGATGGGGATCTCGATCGAGTCCCCGGTCCGATTGTCCGTGATCGTGATCGTTTCGGGCACCGATCCCTCCTGCTCCTCGCCTTCAGCTGGATCCTACGGCGCGGCGGTGGCCACCCGAGCACAGGCCGCCTTCCCTTTGGCAGAGGCCGACGGCGCCACCACGATCTCGGCTGTCTCCGCCCCGACGCTCCTGGTCTGGCCGGCAGGCGGGACCACCGTGACCGCCAGGTCGTAGGTGGATCCCGGAACCACTGGCAGGGCCGGGAGGCTCAACGCGACGCTCCCGGCGGGGGCGAGCGTGACGTTGCGGCGGACCGGGAACGGCGGGCCGCCCGACACCGGCGCAACCGCCGCCTCGACCGGGACCTTGGCTGCCACCAGCGTCCCGTCGTTGCGAACCACCGCGGTCACCGACAGGGTGCAGGTCGGGGGGATCTCGGAGGTCCCGGCGGGCAGCGGCGGGGCCTGGGGCTGGCCGGCGACCGCCGGGGGCGGCGGGAGGACCGGTGGAGTGAGGGACACCGACACCAGGTGGACGTCCTTGAAGGGGGCCAAGGACGGGGCCGAGGTCAGCTGGGCGACCGTTGTCTGCACCGCCCCGGCTCCCCACAGCACCGGGGTCGTGACCCACACCGACCGAGGAAGCCGGAACCGGCCCGGCGCGGCCCGGAGCGCCCGGGCCGCCGCCCGATACAAGCCGTCCGCCCGGACCAGCAGGCGGCCCACTGCCACCAGGCGGCTGGCCGCCTGCGCCGGGCTGAGCGGTGGCGGCGGGTAGGGGGAGCTCCCGCCCGGGGTCAGCCGGAGCAGGCCGTCGACGATCCGCCGCAACGAGGCCAGGGCGCCGGCACGGTCGGCCATCGCCCCGACGAAGTCCGGACCGGCTCCGCCCTCTGGTGCCGGGGTGGCCGCCAGGGCGGCGGCCGAGGCGACCGCCTGGGACCCCTCGACCAAGGAGTCGAGCGCTTGGGCGAGCTGGAGCCGGTGGTCGGCGGGCATCTCGCCCATGAGGGTGCGAAGCTCGGCGCCCACGGTGTTGGACTGGACGGCGAGGAGCCGAGCCTGGACCCCGAAGGAACGGTCGATGCTCCGCTCGTAGGGACCGGAGGCCCGCCCGACATACACCAGGCCGCCGACCAGGAGGAAGAGCGCCACGGCGCCAACCACCAGCACCACGACGAACGGGGTGAGATCGCGGCGGCGGCCGGGCGACATCGGGCCCCGACGCTACCTGGGGGCAGCCGAGCCGGCCGCCCGCCCAGCCTCAGGACATCTGCAAGGAAGAAGCCTGCTGGCCCCGGTCCGAGGCGTTCCGCCAGTCGGCACTCGGGGCGATGGTGCTCAGGTCGATGCGGTCCTTGTACCGCTCAGCCACCGCCAGCATCGAGGCGATCGTCGAGCGGTCGAGCAGGTGCGGCACGAGCCCGAGGTCCAACAGCTTGGTGTGGGCCGCCCGGTAGTAGTGGTTCTCCTTCTCGACCCGGGGGTTGGGAACCGTCGTGATCCGGGCCCGACCGCCGCTTGCGTCCACGACCTTCTCGGCCAGCTCCCGGACCGAGAACGACTCGGTGAACTGGTTGAACACCCGGTACTCGCCCTCGGCCGGCGGGTGCTCGATGGCGAGCTCGATGCAGGCCAGAGTGTCGCGGATGTTGAGCATCCCCCGGGTCTGCCCACCGGCGCCATAGACGGTGAGGGGATGGCCGGCGACGGCCTGGACGCAGAAGCGGTTCAACACGGTCCCGAACACGCCGTCGTAGTCGAACCGGGTCGCCAGCTCGGGGTGGAGCACCGTCTCGTCGGTCTCCTGCCCGTACACCACCCCTTGGTTGAGGTCGGTGGAGCGCAGGCCCCAGATCCGGCAGGCGAACATGATGTTGTGGCTGTCGTGGACCTTGGAGAGGTGGTAGTAGGAGCCCGGCTGCTTGGGGAAGGGCAGGACATCGGTCCGGCCACGGTGGGTGATCTCGATGAAACCTTCTTCGATGTCGATGTTGGGCGTGCCGTACTCACCCATCGTCCCCAGCTTGACCAGGTGGATGCTCCGGTCGATCTCGGCGATCGCATAGAGCAGGTTCAGCGTGCCGACCACGTTGTTCACCTGGGTGTAGACGGCATGGGCGCGATCGATCATCGAGTACGGAGCCGATCGCTGCTCGGCGAAGTGCACGACTGCGTCGGGCCGGAACGTCCTGATGGTGTCGTAGACGAATGCGGCGTCGTTGAGATCGCCGACGAAGGGATCGATCGACAGCCCTGAGATCTTCTCCCACACCTTGATCCGGCGCTGGAGCGAGCTGATCGGAACCAGGCTGGAGATGCCGAGCTCGAAGTCGTACTGGCGCCGGACGAAGTTGTCGACCACTCCGACCTGGTGGCCCCGGTGGGACAGGTGCAGGGCCGTCGGCCAACCCAGGTACCCGTCAGCTCCAAGAACGAGGATCCTCATCGTCGAGTACACGCTCCATGTCCAAGCCGGCCGCCACGGTGGCCCAGCCGGGCTTTCCGGTTCCTTGCAACCAAACTGCAACATGCATGATGCCTGACCTACCTGAGAGTTCCCTGGGAGCCGAGATGGCTCCGGGACGGCCCGCCCGAGCTTCCGCTCCAGGTCACAGGCCTTCTATAGGGTCGCGTCCGGTGGGCGGAGGCTCGAAGTTAAGAAGTTCGTTGAAATTCGATCGACTGATCGACGCGATCGGGTCGGTCCAACGAGCCGATCCTTTCGCGCCGGTCACCGTGATCGTTCCCTCCCCCTACAGCCGGGTCCAGCTGCGCCGGGAGGTCGGTCGGCGCCGGAGTTTCTGCAACGTGGCCTTCCGGACCTGGGGCGAGATCACCGCCGACCTGGCACGCCTCGAGGCCGGCACCGCCCTGCGCGTCCCCAGCCGAGCGACGCTCCACGAAGCCCTGCGCCAGGTCCTCAGGAACGCTCCGGCGGCGTTGGCGGCCGCCGGCACCTCGGCGGCTGGTCGGGCCGACCTGGTTGCGATCTGCACCGAGCTCTGGCGGGCCAACCCCACGCTGCGCGATGCACTCGCCGCCGCCGGAGACCGCCCCCGGGCGCTGGTCGAGCTGGTGGGGGCGCTCGAGGCCACGCTCGGCGCGGCCGGTTTCACCGACCCGGGCCGGCTCCTCGACCTAGCAGCGGCCGGGACCCGACAGTGCACGACCCCGTTCATCAGCTGGTTCCTCGCCCCGGCCACCGGCCGCGACGCCGCGGTGCTCGACGGCCTCGTTCGCCGTGGGCTGATGGCCGCGACCGTCGACGTCGACCCAGACGAGGCCACCCCGTTGACCGCAGTGGCGCAGTGCGCGGACCCCGACGAGGAGGTGCGCACCGCCCTTCGCCGGGCGCTGGGGGCGCTCCACGAGGGTGTCTCGCTGTGGCAGCAGGCGATCGTGCACCCGCCCACCCCCCGCTACCGCCGGATCGTCCACCAACAGCTGGCCGCCGCCGGGATCCCGGTGGCCGGTCGGGCCTCGCTCACGCTGGCCCACAGCGCGGCCGGCCGGCTGCTCACCGGCGCACTCAGCCTGGCCGGGGGCGAGTGGGAGCGAGAGGCGGTGATGCGGTGGCTGGCCTCCCTCCCGCTCACGGAGGACGACGGCACGCCGGTACCGGCGCAGCTCTGGGACGACGTTTCGGCTCGGGCCGGCGTGGTGGCCGGACTGGCCCAGTGGCGGTCGCGGCTGGAGCGGTTCAGCCAGGCCGGCTCGGCCCGGGATCCCTATGTCGCCCATTCGGCCGCCGAGGCCCACGCCGCTCGCTCGCTGGCGTCCTTCGTCGAGCGGTTGGCCGCCGAGCTCGGCAACGACCGGCGGCGGTGGTCGGAGTGGGCCCAGTGGGCCAGTGGCTTCCTCGATCGTCACCTCCGCCCTGAGCTCGGGTCGCCGACCTGGCCGACCCACGAGCAGCTGGCGGTGGCGCTGGTCGCTGACGTGCTCGACGAGCTCGGCCAGCTCGACGCGGTGGCCGCCGACGCCGACCTGGCATCGTTCTGCCACGCCCTCGAACAGGAGCTGGCGACCCGCCCGATGCGCGGCGACGAACCCGGTGGGGCCGAACAGGACCCGGTCCCCACCGTCGCTGCCGACGTGGCCGGGCTGGGCGGTCCGGTCGGGTCGGGCATCTTCGTCGGAACCCCGGCAGAGGCGCGGGGGCTGGCGTTCGCCGCCGTCCACCTGGTCGGCCTGGACGACGAGGACCTCCCGGGCTCCGAGGGCGGCCAACCGCTCGCGCTCATCCCCCGGAGCGTGCGGGACCAGTGGCCGGCTGGCTCGCGGGCAGCGGAGGTGCTGAGCGACCTGCGGGCAGTGGTGGCCCTGGCCGGCGAGGCCACCGCGACCTGGCCGTCGGTCGATCCTCGAAGCGGGCGGGAGCTGGCGCGATCGCGGTGGCTCGACGACGGCCAACCGCTCTCGCCGCTCAGGCAGGAGGCAGTCCCCTCCTTCGCAGCCAGCGTGAGCGAGCGGGCGAGATCCACCCCGGTCAGTGGCGCCGAGCGGCGGCTGCACGCGCTGGTCGAGGCGGCCGGCGCCGGGCTCCCGGTCGAAACGCACCCGGCGGCGCTGGGCGAAACGGACCGGCGGGTGCCGCCCCTGGCGGCGGCGCTGGGCTCGGCCAGATCCGCGGCTCGGGGCGAGTTCAGCCGCTACGAGGGCGACGTCGGTGCCGGCGGAGCCCTGCCGATCGTGGGTGAGGTCGCGCCGACGGCCCTCGAGGACTACGCCACCTGCCCCCGCAAGTACCTGCTGGGGCGCGAACTGGGGGTCCACCCCCCCATCCGCCCCGAGGCCACCGACGAGCTCAGCCCCAGCGATCGGGGCACCCTGGTCCACGAGATCCTGGCCCGGTACGTGCGCGAGCGGATCGAGGACGGCGCCCCGCCCTCGGTCGACCGGCTGCTCGAGATCGCCCGTGAGCGGTTCGCCCTCGCCGAGGAAGAGGGCCGGTGCGGACCCTCGATCGTGGCCGCGGCGGACCGCTCGGCCCTCGAATGGGAGCTCCGCCGGTTCGTCGAGGAGGACCAGCTCGAGCCGGTCGCAGTGGAGCTCCCATTCGGCGCCGGTCGCGGCGTCGAGGTCGGTCCCGACCGACTGCCGGCGGTCGAGGTCGGGATCGGGGGCGATCGCACGGTGCGCTTCGGTGGCCGGATGGACCGGCTCGACCGCGCTCCGGACGGCTCTTTGGTCGTGAGCGACTACAAGACCGGGCGCCAAAACCAGCTCCGTCAGTCCTTCAGGGCCGACCCGGTCGCTCGGGGGACCAGGCTCCAGCTGGCCGTCTACGCGCTGGCGGCCCGGGCCTTGGCTGGTCCGGACCGCCAGATCCGGTCCCGATACTGGCTCGTCTCGCTCAACCGCTCCGCTCCGTCGTTCGAGTGCCAGCTGGACGACCGTCTGGTGGCCAGGCTGAGCGAGGCAGTGAGACTGATCGTGCAGGGCATCGAGGCCGGGGCCTTCCCGGCGGTGCCCGGCAACGAGATCTCCCGAGCCGAGGGGCCGACCTTCGAGAACTGCACGATCTGCCCGTTCGATCGCGTGTGCCCGGTCGATCGGGGGCGGCGGTGGCGGGCGCAGCACGAGGCACCCGAGCTGGCCGCAGTGCGCGCGCTGGGCGCCCCGCCGAACGAGGACCTGGCGGGCCTGGTGCAGGCGGCCGAGCTGTTGGAGCCGCTGTGACCACCTCTCAGCCCGCGCTGGCTGACGCGCCAGCGCGCCGGCGGATCGAAGCCGACCTGGCGGGCCGCTTGGCGGTCGACGCCGGAGCCGGCAGTGGCAAGACCCGCGCCCTGATCGACCGAGTGGTCGCCCTGGCCTCGGCTGGCTACTCGATGGCCTCGATCGCTGCCATCACGTTCACCGAAGCCGCGGCAGCCGAGCTCCGCACCCGCCTGCGCGCCACCCTGGCCGAACGGGCCCGCGAGGACCGCCTGCTGACCACGGCAGCCCGTGAGGTCGACGATGCGGCCATCTGCACGATCCATGCCTTCGCCCACCGGATCCTGGTCGAGCACTGGCTGGAGGCCGGGCTCCCTCCCCGGGTGGAGGTTCTGGACCCTGCCGTCGCCTCGCTCGACCACCGGCTCCGGTGGCGGCGGTTCCTCGAGGCCCTGCGCGGCGATCCCGAGGGCGCACGGACGTTGGCCCGGGCGATCGCCGCCGGGCTGCGGCTGGGTCGTCTGTCGCCGGCCGCCGAGGCCATGGCCGATCACTACGACCGCCTGGGGGACGCCGTGCTCGCCGGACTGGCCGCCGAGCGGGACCAGGCTGCCGACCTCCACCTCGACGTGGGACCCCTGGTCGAGGCCCTGGCGGACGCGCTCGGGCACCTCGACGAGTGCGAGGACCCCGCCGACGGCCTCGCCCGTCACCTGCGCCGCGTCGTCGGGCCGACTCTCGAACGGCTCCGCCCGCTGATCGGCTCGGCCGACGAGGTCGAGATCGTTCGGGCCCTCGGCTCCATCCAGAAGCTGTCGTTCACCCGAGGGAGCAGCACCAACTGGCCCAGCATCGGCGCCGTGCGCGACCGGTGCGCACGGGCCGAGACGCTGCGCTCGGAGATGCTGCACGCCGTGCGCCGCTCGGTGGTTGCCGACCTGGGCTGGCGGGTCGCCCACTGGGTGCGTCAGGTCGCCGGCGAGCGCCGCCGGGAAGGCCGCCTCAGCTACCACGACCTGCTGGTCCTGGCAGTGGAGCTCCTCGCCGCCGACGCCGACGTCCGCCAGGCCGTGCGCGACCGCTACCGGTGCATCTTGATCGACGAGTTCCAGGACACCGACCCCCTCCAGGCCGAGCTGGCCCGGCTGCTGGCCGACGGCGACCACGACCAAGAGGCGGCTCGGCTGTTCGTGGTGGGCGACCCCAACCAATCCATCTACCGATTCCGGCGGGCCGAGGTCGAGCTGTTCGAGTCGATGGCGGCCGCGATGGACGAGCGGCTGGCCCTCACCGCCAACTTCCGCTCGGTCCCCGAGATCCTCCAGTTCGTCCACCAGCTCTTCTCCGAGCTCACAGGCGACGCCGGGGCGCCGTGGGCACGGCCGCTCCAACCGGTGAGGCCAAGCCTCGGGGGCGTGGGCCCCCCGGTGACCGTCCTCGGCGGGGCGCTGGATGCTGCCAGCGTCGGCGAGCTGCGGGCCGGCTCGACCGCTCGGGTCGCCCTGGCCATCCGGAGCATCGTCGAGGAGGGCTGGACCGTGGGCGCACAGGAGGGCCCCCGACCAGCCCGCTACCGCGACGTGGCGGTCCTCATGCCCACTCGGACCGGGCTCGCGGTGCTGGAACGGGCGTTCGACGAGGCCGGCGTGCCCTACCGGCTCGAGGGCGCAGCGCTGATCTGGGGTTGCCAGGAGGTCCGAGACCTGCTGGCCATCCTGCGGGCGGTCGATGACCCGGGTGATCCGGTGGCCGTGGTGGCCGCGCTCCGGACCCCGGCGCTGGCCTGCGGAGACGACGACCTCGTCCGGCACCGCCGGGCTGGCGGCACCTGGGACCCGCTGGCGCCCCCCCCACCGGGAGCCGGCCCCCAAGACCCGGTGGTCCGCGCCCTGGGGGTCCTCGCGCACCTGCACGAGCGGCGCCAGTGGCTGGAACCTTCCGCTCTGGTCCTGGCGGTCATCACCGAACTTCATCTGTTCGAGCTGGCGCTGGTCCACCGGCGGCCGCGGGATCACTGGCACCGGCTCCGCTGGGTCCTCGACCAAGCCCGGGCGTTCGACGAGACGGTCGGCGGACGTCTCGGCGACTTCCTCCGCTGGGTCGAGCTGCACGAGCAGGCCGACCGCTGGAGCACGTCGCCGGGCCCTCCCGACCCCGACGACGACGCCGTGCGGGTGATGACCATCCACGGCGCCAAGGGCCTCGAGTTCCCGGTCGTGGTGGTGACCGGTCTGGACGTCGCGCCGAGCACCCAGTCGCCACCGGTGCTGTTCGACCGCGGCGGGCGGCCGCGGTTCTCCTTCACCGGCGACTTCTGCTCTCCCGGCTACGACGAGCGCAAGGACGAGGAAGCCCGGCTGGACCAGGCCGAACGGCTGCGCCTCCTCTACGTGGCGTTGACCCGTGCCCGCGATCACCTCGTGGTCGATGTGAGCCACCTGCGGACCGCCGCCACCTCGGATCGCAGGTCCCTCGCTGCCTTGATCGAGCCCTGTTGCCGCCTCGAGCCGACGGTCTTCCCCGATGGCGGCCCCGGTCGGGCGGCGCCAGCCGCTCCGACGCCGCCGTCGGCGCCTTGGCCGCCAGCCGAGCAGTGGTGGGCCGAGCACCGACGGTGGGAAGACCAGCGGCGCGCCCGGCTGGCCGAGCGCGCTCGGCAGCCCGCCTTCGCCGCGACCGCGCTCGGCTCCGAGGTCGCCGCGGCCGGCCCCCGCCCTGAGGCGGTCCGTCGGCCGGTGGCGACCGCCGACCGCGAGCAGCAGCGACGGATCGGCCGAGCGGTCCACGATACCCTGGCCAAGATCCCCCTCACCCCCGACGGGATCCTCTCGGACCAGGCGGCCGAGGTGGCTCGGGCCTCCGCCTTGGCCCAGCACCTGGAGGACGGGTCGGCGGAGCTGACCGTGTCGCTGGTCGCCACGGCACTCGGGTCGCCATCGGTCCGGGCCCTGGCCACCAGGCGCCACTGGAAGGAGCTGCCCCTGGCTGCGCCAGCCGGGCGCGGGCTTGAGGACGGCATGGTCGAGGGCTTCGCCGACCTGGTCGGCGAGACCGAGGGCGGGCTGGTGGTCATCGACTTCAAGACCTCCCCCGACCAGCAGTCGGTCGACGAGTACCGAGGCCAGGTCGCGGTCTACGCCTACGCGCTGGAGCAGGCGACCGGTCGGCCAGTGACCCGGGCGATCGTGTCGCACCTGCGCCCTGAGGGGGCCCTCGAGGAGGTCCTGGAGGGAGGCGAGCTCAGAGACCTGATCGACCAGGTGCCGGAGGCGGCCCGCCGGCTGTCGGGGTCAGCCGGTCCCGCTCACCCCGGGCAGCTCGCCGGCGTCGAGGGGTCCTGAGACCACGTCGAGCGCCGGCCGCAGCCGAGCCAGCTCGACCGCCGACTCGACCAGCTCGGACGCCTGGGGGACACGGGGGCTGGCCGTGACCGGGCGCAGCTCGGGAACCGCCTTGGCGTCGTGGCCCACGACCGACAACTCCGGGAAGCGTCGAGCCGTCACCAGCACCCGGGACTCCAGCGAACCGACGGCGTCGTTGAACGCCTCGACCGTCTTGGTCAGGCTCTGGTGCATCCGGGAGAAGTGCCCCCCGAGCACCCGAAGCCGGTCGTAGAGCTCAGCGCCCAGGTCCCGTACCGCCCGAGCGTTGGCAGCCATCGCCTCCTCTCGCCAGCTCTGGGCGACCACCCGGAGCAGGGCGATGAGGGTGGCGGGGGTGGCGATGATCACCCCGTGCTGCACCGCGTGCTCGAACAGCTCGGCATCGTGCTCGAGTGCGGTCGTGTACAACGTCTCGCCGGGGACGAACGCCAGGACGAACTTCGGCGACGGGTCGAACTGGCGCCAGTACTCTCGCTTGGCGAGCTGATCGACGTGGGTGCGCAGCTGGCGAGCGTGGGCGTCCAGCTGTGCCCTGCGGGTCGACTCGTCCTCTGCCTCGGTGGCTCGGAGGAACGCGTCGAGCGGCACCTTGGCGTCGACGACCACGTTGGCGCCACCGGGGAGGTGCACCACCAGGTCCGGCCGCTGCCGACTGTCCTCGCTGGCGGTGGTCACCTGCTCATCGAAGTCGCAGTGGGCGACCATGCCGGCCAGCTCGACCACCCGTCGCAGCTGCATCTCCCCCCAACGGCCTCTGGTCTGGGGAGACCGCAGCGCGCTGACCAGGTTCTGTGTCTCCTTCTTCAACTGCTCCTGGGTGGCAGCCAGCGCTCGGACCTGCTCGCTCAGGCCGCTGTAGGCGCCCTGGCGCTCGAGCTCAATCTGACGCAGTCCGGCCTCGTATCGGGCCAGCAGCTCCCTGACCGGCTCCAGCTGCTGGGCGATCGCGGCCTGGCTCTTGCCAAGCTCGCCCCGGGTTGCCTCCTGGGCGTCGCGGAACTTGGCGTCGGCCACGCTGAGCAGCTGCTCGGTGTTCGCTCGCAACGCGTCGTTCGAGAGCTGGGCGAAGATCCCCGTCAGGCGTTCGCGGTCCTCGGCCCAGGCCCGGTCCCGTTCGGCCACGCTCCGGCGGAGTTGTTCGAGCTCGGCCTCGAGCCGGGCCCGCTCCTCCGTCAGCGAGGCGAGGGTCCCACTGGCCAGCTCGTGCTGGGCCTCGAGCCGGGAGACCGATCCCTGGGCGTCGGCCAGCCGGGCCTCGGCCATCCGGGCCTGCGCCAACGCCCCGGCGGCAGCGCGCCCCCACAGGAGGTAGCCCACCACCAGGCCGGCGCAGGCGCCGAGCGCGAGCCCGACCACCAGCCAGACGATCACCCGGACCTCGCCCCGGTGCCCGAACCGGGCTCACCGCTCACCATCACCGAGCACCCTACCGACGGGCTGTGACAAGACCGGGGACCACCCCGCTGGCGCCCTCGGCGCCAGCCCGGGGGTTAGCGTTGGGCATGGTGTTCCGGCTGGGCTCGACCCGACGTGGCCAAGCCGCCGGGGCCGAGGTTGGCGGCCCGTCCGGCGCCGCCGAGCCCGGCGCCCCGGCGAGGAGCCCGGTGCTGGCCGAGATCGACCGGCTGTTCATCCAGGCCTTCGCCCTGGTGGGCGAGGGCATCGCGGGAGCGACCCATGCGCTGCTGGCCGGAGACCGGGACGCGGCCAAGGAGCTGGTCCAGCGGGACGAGGTGGTCGACCGGTTGACCCGGGACATCGCCAATCTGGCGCAGCAGCACCTGCTGTCGGGCGAGGGGACCGTGGAGGAGCGTCGTGAGCTGATCGCCATCCTGCGCATGCTCACCGACCTGGAGCGCAACGGGGACCTGGCCGAGCACATCGCGAGGAGGGCGGCCCGGGGGCTGGGCTCGGAGATGTCAGCCCGCAGTCGAGGCCTGGTCGATCGGATGGGCGAGGTGGCCACCCGCCTGTGGCGGAGCACCGCCGAGGTGTTCTCCGAGCGGTCGAGGGACGGCGCCAACACCGTCGACGACCTCGACGACGAGATGGACGACCTGCACGTCACCCTGACCGCCGAGATCGTGTCCGCTGACATGCCGGTCCCGGTGGCCATCGAGCTGGCCATGGTCGCCCGGTTCTACGAGCGCTTCGGCGACCACGCGGTGAGCCTGGCCCGCAAGATGTCGGCCCTGGTGGGCGGGGGCCCCGACCCGACCACAGTCGGGCCGGACTGAGGGGTCCTCGGGCGCCGCTCAGCGCTCCCGGCCGGCCAGGAGCTCGGCGATCTGGACGGCGTTGAGGGCTGCCCCCTTGCGCAGGTTGTCGCCTGCCACGAACAGGGCCAGTGCCCCGCCGTCGGCCCGGCGCACCCGGCCGACCAGTGAGACGTCGGTCCCGGTGGCCTCGAGGGGGGTGGGCACGTCGACCAGGCGCACCCCCGGGGCGTGAGCCAGGATCTCCAAAGCAGCGCGGGGCGAGAGCTCCCGCTCGAACTCGGCCACGATCGACACCGCGTGGCCGGTGAACACCGGCACCCGGACGCAGGTACAGGTGACCGACAGCTCCGGCTCCGCCAGGATCTTTCGGGCCTCGTTGCGGAACTTCTGCTCCTCGTCGGTCTCGCCGCTGCCATCGTCGACCGCGGTCCCGGCGAAGGGGATCACGTTGTGGGCGATCGGGGCGACAAACGCCGCTGGCGCCGGGAACTCGACCCGACGGGGATCGTGCACCAGCTCCTCGGCCGCGCCGGCGGTCTTTGCCAACTGATCGGCCAGCTCGGACACCCCGGCCCGCCCCTTGCCCGACACCGCCTGGTAACTGGACACCACCAGCCGCCGCAACCCGGCCTCGCGGTGGAGCGGCCCGAGCGCCGGCATGGCGATCATGGTGGTGCAGTTGGGGTTGGCGACGATCCCCTTACCGATCCGCGCCAGGGCCTCGGGGTTGACCTCGGAGACGACGAGGGGCACGTCGGGGTCCATGCGCCACGCCGAGGAGTTGTCGACCACGACTGCCCCGCCCTGGGCCAGTCTGGGGGCGAGCGTCCGCGACGCTGCGGCGCCGGCCGAGCACAGGGCGATGTCGATGCCCGAGAAGTCAGCCCGGTCGGCCTCCTCGACCGGGACCGCTCGGCCGGCCCACGGCAACACCCGGCCGGCCGAGCGGGCCGAGGCAAAGAAGCGGACCTCGTCGGCCGGGAACCGGCGTTCGGCCAAGATGGCCCGCATCTCCTCACCGACCTGCCCGGTCGCGCCCACCACGGCCACCCGCACGGGCCAATCCTAGGGCCGGCCCGGCGCTCGGCCCGCTGCCTCAGCGACCCGGCGCCTCCAGCTCGAACGCGCCATGCAGGGCTCGCACTGCCCGCTCGACATCCTGTTCGGCCACCACGCAGGAGATCCGGATGGTGGAGGTGGAGATCATCTCGATGTTGATCCCCTCTGAGGCCAGGGTCTCGAACATCGACGCGGTGACCCCGGGGTGGGACTTCATGCCGGCCCCGATCACCGAGACCCGGGCAATGGCGTCGTCGGCGCTCACTCCGGAGGCCCCGAGCTCGCCCGAGAGGCCCCGACAAACCTCGACCGCGGTGGCCAGGTCGAGCCGGGGGAGGGTGAAGGAGATGTCGGTCGTGCCGTGGGAGGAGATGTTCTGGACGATCATGTCGACATTGATCGACCGGTCGGCCAGCGCCCGGAAGAGGCGGGCCGCGACCCCCGGCCGGTCGGGGACACCAGAGACGGTCACCTTCGCCTCCGAGGTGTCGTGGGTGACGGCGGTCACGACGGCCTGTTCCATGTCGGGTCCCTCCTCGGTCACGACGGTCCCGGGCTCCCAGGTGAAGCTGGATCGAACGTGCAGCTGCACCCGGTAGCGCCGGGCGAACTCGACCGAGCGCAGCATGAGCACCCGCCCACCGGTGGCCGCGATCTCCAGCATCTCCTCGAAGCTGATGCGCGGCAGCCGGCGAGCGGTCGGCACCACCCTCGGGTCGGCGCTGAACACCCCGGTCACATCGGTGTAGATCTCGCACATCGACGCCCCAAGGGCGGCGGCCAGGGCCACGGCAGTGGTGTCGGAGGCCCCCCGCCCCATCGTCGTGACTTCCCGGTCCGTCGAGACGCCCTGAAAGCCGGCCACCACCGGGACCTTCCCCTCGGCCATCGCGTCGCGCAGGCGATCTCCCCGGACCTCGATGATCCGAGCCCTTGTGTGCTCGGTGGTGGTGATGATGCCAGCCTGGCTTCCGGTGAACGATGCCGCCGGCACGCCGAAGTCAGCCAGGGCCATGCACAGGAGCGAGGCCGACACCCGCTCCCCCACGCTGACCAACATGTCGTACTCGCGCGGTGGCGGGGACGAGCTCACCTCGGCCGCCAGCCGGATGAGGTCGTCGGTGGTCTTTCCCATCGCGCTCACCACGACCACCACCTGGGCGCCGTCGCGGGTGCTCCGGGCGACGTGTTCGGCCACCGCCCGGATTCGCTCGGCATCGGCGAGCGAGGTCCCTCCGTACTTCTGCACGACGAGCGCCACGACCGCCGAAGCTACCTGGCCGGGGCCGCACCCCTCGTCACCGGCCGATCCGGGCCCGATCTGGCTGACCAGTAGGGTGTCGACCCGTGCCCAGCGAGAAGCGAGCGCGTCAGCGGGCGGCCCGCCGGGCCCGCCTGGAGGCGATGGCCCGGCGCCAGCGACGGCGTCGCCAAGTCCGCAGCTCGATCATCGTGCTGGTCATCGCGGCAGTGGTGGTCGGCTCGGTGTACCTGCTCACCCGGCCTAAATCCAAGCCCGCCATCCCCGACACCGCCCAGGGCCGGCTAGAGCGGATCTGGGTACGCAACGGTTGCCCACAGCAAGTGACGGCCACCGTGAACCACCAGCACTACAGCTCGGTCCCGCCGACCACCATCTCTACGACCGCCACGTACGAGGCGACGGTGCGAACCGACATCGGCTCGTTCGTCATCACCATGCACCCAGATCAGGCCCCGATCGCGGTCAACAGTTTCGTCTTCCTGGCAAAGCGAGGCTTCTACAACTGCAACATCTTCCACCGGGTGATCAAGGGCTTCGTCGATCAGACCGGCGACCCGACCGGGACCGGCCGCGGCGGCCCCGGCTACGAGTTCACCGAGGCCGGGCCGGCGAAGGCCTCGCCCCAGTACCCGCTCGGGGCGGTCGCCCTGGCCAACTCCGACAGCCCGGCAACCACCGAGCCCAAGACCAACGGGAGCCAGTGGTTCGTGGTCGCCGGACCCCAGGGCGAGTCCCTCCCGCCCGACTACGTGCTCTTCGGCCAGGTCACCTCGGGGATGAAGGTGGTCGAGGCCATCAATGCCAACGGGGCTCCGGCGAGCAGCCAGGCCGGGCGGCCCGCGGTGGTCCACCGCATCCTCTCCATCAAGATCAAGGAGGTCGCCTCATCGTGAGCCCTGTCGACCCGCCGGCACCCGATGGCTCGAGCCCCCTGCGGCGCCACTTCGAGGAGCCGCCGCCCATGGTCATCGACCCGGCCAAGCGCTACCAGGCCACCATCGTCACCTCCAAGGGGACGATGGTGGTGGCCCTGGACCCGATCGCGGCGCCGCTCGCGGTCAACAGCTTCGTCTTCCTCTCTCGCTACCACTACTTCGACGGCCTGGTGTTCCACCGCATCATCCCGGGGTTCGTGATCCAAGGCGGCGATCCCGAGGGGACCGGTCGCGGCGGGCCGGGCTACCGCTTCGCCGACGAGCTTCCCCCGCCCGGCCGCTACCAGCTGGGCTCGGTGGCGATGGCCAACGCCGGACCGGACACCAACGGGAGCCAGTTCTTCATCATCACCGGACCCGATGGGGCCAGCCTGGCCCCGAACTACACGCTGTTCGGCTCGGTCGTGTCGGGCGGCGACGTGGTGCGGGCAATCGACGCGGCCGGCACCCGTTCGGGGAGACCCACCGAGCGGGTGGTCATGGAGTCGGTCACTATCACCGAAGCCGACTGAGGCTCCCGAGGCTGGCTCAGCTGGGGGACTCAGCTGGGGGGCTCAGCACTGCCAGGCCGCCGGGCGCCGCATGGCCGTCGACGAAGACCTGGGGCTCCTTCGCACCGGCCGAGCGCCACCGGCCCGAGGGTTCCCGGATCACCGCGCTGCGCTCGGGCAGGCCCACCACCGGGAGCCCGGCCGGTGCCAGGGTGACCGAACGGTGGAGCTTCACCCCGTGGGCGTCCTCGGCGACGTCCCCCAGGTGGGTGAAGACAGCCAACCCCTCGATCAACCCGAGGCCCACCGTGAGCGCGCCACCTCGGGGGTCGACCATCGGGTCGGTGAGGGCCATCGCCCCGCCGCCGGCGCCGGCCACCACCGCACCCCCCTCCCATGCCTCGCGCAGGGCCGCGAAGACGGCCGACCCCTTGAGCACCGATCGCAGGTGCAGGGCTGACCCGCCCGAGAGGTAGACGAATCGAGCGCGGCGGACCACCTCGGCTGCCCCACGGTCCTCGGCATCGGCCCGGGTGAGCACCATCAGCCCTTCGACCTGGGCCCCCATGGTCGAGAACCACTCGGCCGCCGCCACCACCAGGCGCTCGGGACGCTCGTAGGCGGCGGCGGTCGGCAGCACCAGCACCTCGGTTCCCCCGGAGGCCTCGAGCAGCTCCTGGTCGAAGCTGCAGCCGGCGCTCCACTCGGCCCCACCGACCAAGGCCAGGGGCCCGCTGTGCCCGCTCATCTCCTCACTCTCCCATGCCGGCCCCGCTGGTCGGGCCCCCGACGAGGAAGCCCTGTTCGGAGGGCGAGTACGATCGGCCCATGCCGATCACCACCGTAGGTGTCGTGGGGTCCGGGATCATGGGCACCGGGATCGCCGAGGTCGCCGCAGCCGCCGGGTACCGCGTCGTGGCCCGAGGTCGCACTCCCCAATCCGCCGAGTCGGTGCTCGCCGGGGTCCGGCGGTCCCTCGACCGCCAGGTCGAACGGGGCAAGCGGACCGAGGCCGAGCGCGACGAGATCCTGGGCCGGATCACCGTGACCACCGAGCTCAAGGACCTGGCGCAGGCCGACCTGGTCATCGAGTCGGTGGTGGAGGACCTGGCGGTCAAGCTCGAACTGTTCGAAGAGCTCGACTCGCTGTGCCAGCCGGCGACCATCCTGGCCACCAACACCTCCACGCTCCCAGTGGTCGACATCGGGATGGTCACCGGGCGCCCCCAGCAGGTGTGCGGGATCCACTTCTTCAATCCGGCTCCGGCCATGAGTCTGGTCGAGGTGGTGCGCCCCCTCACGGCCTCCCAGGAGACCATCTCGGCCGCCGTCGAGTTCGCTCGCTCGTGCGGCAAGGAGCCGGTGGTGGTGGAGGACCGGGCCGGATTCATCGTCAACGCGCTCTTGTTCCCCTACCTCAACAACGCGGTGCACCTGCTCGAGCGGGGCGTCGCGACCAAAGAGGACATCGACGCGGCCATGGTCGGGGGCTGCGGTTTCCCCATGGGCCCATTCGCGCTGCTGGACCTGGTCGGACTGGACACCTCGGTGGCGATCTTGGAGGCGCTCTACGCCGAACACCGAGAGCCTCAGTGTGCGCCGGCACCGCTGCTGCGCCGGATGGTCGCCGCCGGACACCTCGGGCGCAAGTCCGGTCGAGGGTTCTACGACTACCAGCGGGCGTGAGAGGTTCCGCCGTCGCCACCGCGTCCGGTATGCGTCGAGGGCTGGCACGGAAAGGGCGGTGATGATGGCCGAGAACCGAGGAACCCCGAAGCGAAGTCAGCCCTGGGTCATGCGCACCTACTCGGGCCACTCGAGCGCCCGGGCCTCCAACGAGCTCTACCGCACCAACTTGGCCCGGGGCCAGACCGGCCTGTCCATCGCGTTCGACCTGCCGACTCAGACCGGCTACGACCCCGATGCACCCGAAGCGGCTGGCGAGGTGGGCCGGGTCGGGGTGCCGGTGGCACACCTCGGCCACATCCGCCAGCTGTTCGAAGGCATCCCGGTGGCCGAGATGAACACCTCGATGACCATCAACGCCACCGCTGCCTGGCTCCTCGCCCTCTACGTGGCCCATGCCGAGGAGCAAGGGGTCGACCCCTCCGTCCTGCAGGGCACCACCCAGAACGACATCTTGAAGGAGTACCTGAGCAGCGGTACCTACATCTTCCCGCCGGGACCGAGCCTCCGCCTGACCATCGACACCATCGCCTACACCGTCGCCAAGGTCCCGCGGTGGAACCCGATCAATATCTGCAGCTACCACCTCCAGGAGGCCGGGGCCACGCCGGTGCAGGAGATCGCGTACGCCCTGGCCAACGCGATCGAAGTGCTCGACGGGGTCCGCTCCTCGAGCAAGGTCCCGGCCGAGCGGTTCGACCAGGTGGTCGGGCGGATCAGCTTCTTCGTCAACGCCGGCGTCCGCTTCATCGAAGAGACTGCCAAGATGCGGGCGTTCGCGGCCATGTGGGACCGAATCTGCAAGGAGCGCTACGGCGTCGCGGACGAGCGGCTCCGCCGCTTCCGCTACGGCGTGCAGGTCAACTCGCTCGGCCTGACCGAGGCCCAGCCGGAGAACAACATCATCCGCATCGTGCTCGAGACCCTGGGGGTCACCCTGTCAAAGGACGCTCGGGCCAGGGCCATCCAGCTGCCGGCCTGGAACGAGGCCCTCGGGCTGCCGCGGCCGTGGGACCAGCAGTGGTCGCTGCGGATCCAGCAGATTTTGGCCTACGAGTCGGACCTGCTCGAGTACGACGACATCTTCGAGGGGTCGACGGTCATCGCCCGCAAGACGAACGAGCTCGTCGACGCGGCAACGGCCGAGCTGGAGGACGTCTTGGAGCGGGGTGGGGCCTTCGCCGTCGTCGACGAGCTCAAGGCGCGCCTGGTGCGCAGCCAGGCCGAACGGGTGGCCCGGATCGAGAGCGGCCAGCAGATGGTGGTCGGGGTCAACTGCTTCACCGACTCGGCCGAGTCGCCGCTGACCGCCGACTCGGTGCTCAAGCCGGAGCCCGCGGTGGCCGCCGAGCTGGCGGCCGACGTGAAGGCCTGGCGTCAGCATCGCGACCACAGCGCGCTCCGCCGAGCGCTCGATGAGCTCCGCCGGGCGGCCGAGGACCCGGGCGCCGACCTCATGACACCCACCTTGGCCCTGGCCCGAGCGGGCGGCACCACCGGCGAGTGGGCCGCAGCCCTGCGGGAGGTCTTCGGCGAGTACCGGGCGCCCACCGGGGTGGGCGGCGCTCGGGGGGCCCATGGCGACGAGCTCGCGGCGGTCGCCGCCCGGGCCCGGAGCCTGGCCGAGCGCACCGGGGCGCCGGCCCGCCTGCTGATCGGCAAGCCGGGCCTCGACGGGCACTCCAACGGTGCCGAGCAGCTCGCGGTCGCCGCCCGCGATGCCGGTTTCGAGGTCATCTACCAAGGGATCCGGCTCACCCCCGAGCAGATCGCGGCGGCGGCGCGCGACGAGGACGTCGACGTGGTCGGTCTGTCGATCCTCTCGGGCTCCCACCTCGAGCTGGTCCCGGCGGTGCTGGACCAACTCCGTGCGTTCGGCGTGGACGCGACCGTGGTGGTCGGGGGGATCATCCCCCGCGACGACGCCGAGGTGCTCCTGGGCAAGGGGGTGGCTGCCGTCTACACCCCCAAGGACTTCCAGCTGGCCGCGATCCTGGGTGAGCTCCTCGATGAGGTCGAGCGCCGCCGGGAACGGCTCGCCCCGGCCGGCTCCTCGCGCTGAGGGCAGCTCAGCCGACCGGCCGCGGCCGCTCCCGCCGCAGGGGAGCAGGCTGGTTCCACCAGCGGCCGCTGAACCGCCAGCTGGTGGTGGTAGCGGCGGTCACCGGGCGCGCCGGCCTCGGCTGCCGCTCGTCGAGCGCGAGGACGATGGCCGCCAGGACCCCGGGGTCGATCGCCGGTCGGGGGCGCAGGGCGAGCGCCGCCCCGCCAACGTCGCCGGGGCGCCTTGCGCTCACAGCGGGACGTTCCCGTGCTTGCGCCGGGGGAGCTCCTCGCGCTTGGAGCTCAGCAGGGCGAGGCTGCGCACCAGGACCCGGCGGGTCTCGGCCGGGTCGATCACGTCGTCGACGTAGCCCCGCTCGGCTGCGATGTAGGGGTTCGCGTAGCGCTCGGTGTACTCGTTGACCAGCTCGGCCCGGCGGGCCGCCGGGTCAGCGGCAGCGGCCAGCTCACGCCGGTAGAGGATCTCCACCGCGCCCTGCGGCCCCATGACCGCGATCTCGGCCGACGGCCAGGCGAAGGCGAAGTCGGCGCCGATCGACTTGGAGTTCATGACCACGTAGGCCCCGCCGTAGGCCTTGCGGGTGATGATCTGGATCCGAGGCACCGTGGCCTCGCAGTAGGCGTACAGGAGCTTGGCACCGTGGCGGATGATCCCCCCGTATTCCTGGTCGGTCCCCGGGAGGAACCCTGGCACGTCGACGAAGGTGACCAGGGGGATGTTGAAGGCGTCGCAGGTGCGGACGAAGCGAGCCGCCTTCTCGGAGGAGTCGATGTCGAGCACCCCGGCCAGGATCGAGGGCTGGTTCCCGACGATGCCGACCACCCGGCCGTCGATCCGGGCCAGCCCGCAGGTGATCGACATCGCCCAGTGGGGGTGGACCTCGAAGTACTCGCCGTCGTCGACGATGGTCTGGATCACCTTGATCATGTCGTAGGGCTGGTTGGGCGACGCCGGGATCAGGTCGATCAGTTCGGGGGTGGCGCGCTCGGGGTCGTCACCGGGGACCACTGCCGGTGGCTCCTCCAGGTTGTTGGAGGGCAGGAAGGACAAGAGGTACCGGACGTCGTCCAGGCAGGCCTTCTCGTCGGGGGCAACGAAGGTGGCAACGCCGGACTTGGTGGCGTGGCTCATCGCCCCGCCCAGCTCCTCCAGGGTCACCTCCTCCCCGGTCACCGTCTTCACCACGTCGGGGCCGGTGATGAACATGTTGGAAATGCCCTGGACCATGAAGATGAAGTCGGTCATGGCCGGCGAGTAGACGGCGCCGCCGGCGCAGGACCCCAAGATGACGCTGATCTGGGGGATCACCCCTGACGCCTGGACGTTTCGGAAGAAGATGCCGCCGTAGGCGTGCAGGGAGACCACGCCTTCTTGGAGCCGAGCCCCGCCACCGTCGTTGATGCCGATGATCTGCACCCCGATGGAGATGGCCAGGTCCATGACCTTGTGGATCTTCTCCCCGTGGACCTCCCCGGTCGAGCCGCCGGTCACGGTGGCGTCCTGGGAGAACACGCACACCCGGCGCCCGTCGATGGTGCCGAACCCGGTGACCACCCCGTCGGTGTACGGCCGCTTGTCCTCCAGCCCCATGCCGTGGGCCCGGTGCCGGGCCAGCATGTCGAGCTCCTGGAAGGAGCCGTCGTCGAGCAAGTAGTCGATGCGCTCCCGGGCGGTCATCTTGCCCCGGGCATGGTGGCGCTCGATGGC
>JAJPJD010000031.1 GCA_021324355.1 Actinomycetota bacterium | reverse complement strand
TCTCCTCGTTGTGCACTTGGCGTACACACCGAGCATCACGCCGGTGGCTCACCTCATGGTGGACCGGCCCAGAAACCCAACCACGTGGGGGGACTCATACGGGTGGGGCCGCCCCGACCTCTCGCCTTGACACCGAGCGCTGACGTCCGCCAGAGTGCCGTCGACGCCACATGGAGGTCACGTGCACTACGTCCTGATCGCCGAGCACGGCGCACAGATTTGTCCCACGAGCAATCCAAAGACCAGGGAGATTCTGATCGAGGTGGCACCGCGCCTCTCAGAGATCGCCGAAAGCTGTTCAGTGAAGCTGGTCGCCGGTCCCTACACGAACCGGGAGCACAGCACGGTCATGATCGTCGAAGCTGCGACTGGCGAGGACCTCGACCAATTCATCGTGCGCTCGCGCTTCCCGCAGTGGAACAACGTCCGGGTTATTCCTTCGCTACCCCTCGAAGAAGGAGTCAAGGACATCCAGGCCCAACCGATCGTCTTCTGATCGGCGTCGCTGACCGGTCGTCACCGCCCCAATCGATGGACAAACCAGTGGACGGCCAAGTGCTGCGACGGAACGTCGATCCGCACGCCCGCAGCGCGGTGACAGAGGCCAACCCGGCCGGGGGCTGACGGCGCCGAGCCAGCTCTGCTGCTTCTGGTCGAGTACGGGGTCGGACGATCGCAGCGGTCGACAGTACCGTCAGCCCAAGGCCGGCGACCGGTCGGCAACGACAGAGGTCGAACCGGTGACTGGGTAGCGGTCGGCGGCGCGAAGGCGTCTCCGATGGCGGCCACCAGGGCGCCGGGCCACCGGGTTCCGATCCTGAACCCCCAGAGCGCCTCGAGACGGAGCCGCGGGACGATTGCTCAAAGGCAAGCGACAGCCGCTCCTGCCTCGCCGATGACCTCTGATCCTGTCGCACGACCTGCGTCGCTGTTTCGTCGCGGACCAGCAGTCCTGCAGCAGCTCGATGCACGCCTGCGGCCACCGGGATCAACCGAGGGATCGCGGAATCCCGCAAACGAACCCGAGGCCGACAGCTTCGGACCGCCTCGGCAGGCTTGCGAGGATGAAGACGCGCTCGAGGCCTCTCCACAGAGCCGTTCTGAGCCTTCGACCCTGAAGAGCCTCACCGCATCGTGCTCCATGGGCGTCGGTGGATGTTGAGGTCTGGTGGGGCCGGCAGGGATCGAACCTGCGACCGAGGGATTATGAGTCCCCTGCTCTGACCACTGAGCTACGGCCCCTCGAGCGTTGCCCATGATGGCAGCTGGGACCTGAGCGGGGAACGAGCGGAGCTCGGCTGGCGGCCCAGTCGAGCCAAACGAGCGCCGGCTGGCGCTCGTCCGCCACCACCTTAGGAACGGCCGGTGGCCAGGACCTTCACTGCCGGGGTGATGGTGATCTCGCACGCGATCGAGTTGGCGATGAAGCACTCGCGGTGGGCCACCTCGACCATCCTCATCACCCGGGCCTCGCTCACTGGGGGGCGCACCGTGATCGTCGGGTGCAGGTGAATCTGAGTGATCCGGATGGGCCGCTCGCTCTCGGGCATCACGGCTTCGGCATCATCGTCGTAGGCGACCACCTCGATCCGGCTGCGCGCGGCCACGGCGAGAAAGGAAAGCAGTTGACAGGAGGAGGCAGCGAGCAGGAGGAGTTGCTCAGGATTCACCCGGTTCGGATCACCGCCGAACGCGCCGTCGGCGCTGAGGGTGAAGCTCCCAGCGGGCGGACAGCGGGCCTCGTGCGTGCGGTCGTAGGCGGCGTAGCCGGCCGCGGTGGACCCGCGCCAGGTGCAGTGAGCCTCGTAGCGATGGACCGGGCCAGTCACGCGCGGCCCTTTGGGATCCGGTGGCGGCGAGGGTCACCGGAGCCTCGCCCTGCAACGAGCCACCGGGAGCCGCGCATCCGAGGCCAGCTGGCCTCGGGCGGTTCGCTCCGGCGCGCCGCGGTCTCAGCGGCCGCCCGCCGGCTGGCACTCGCCACCGTCACGCCCTCACCCGACTCGATGGAGCGAATCTAGCGTTCGGGCCCATCCAGGAAACGGCGCCCGTCGTTGCCTCATCGAGAAGGGGCGCCGTCGCTGGCAGAACGCCGACTGACCGGCGCCGCCCGGACGCGGGGCCGCCATCTCGGCACGTCGCACCGGGATCGACCGGCGTGACCCGGCCCAGAAGTCCTCGCCGACAGCACCCAGCGCGGTGCGAGGACGGCGGTGGCGCGGCTGCTCATGCAGCTGGTCGCGGCGCGCCTCACCGCCGGCCCGACCCGCCACCATGCTGGCGGGACCCGATTGCAGCATGTGGCTCGGTGGTTGCGAGCTCCTGGCTGGTGCCGGGCCCCTCCTGGCCAGCAATCCTGCGGGTCCGCGCCCGAGGCCAAGGTCAGAGGTTCGAGAGGCGCCAAAGCAGGCTGGCCGGCCGAAGCCCCCACGCCAGGACCAACGGGTCCCGGTGGGTCCCGGCGGTCCCCACCACCTCGACCAGGCCCAGGGGGCGGCGGGCGGGCACCGGGGCCTTCACCCGAGGGGTCACCACTACCCGGACCGCCGGTCGTAGGCCAGGCAGGCCCGCCACCTGCACCGAGGTGGCAGCCCGGAGAGGGATGGGGGTCGCCCACGGCGACCGCAGGATGCCGACGGTCTCGCCACTGCGGATGACCCGAACGACTTCGAGATGGTGCTCGGCACTCGTGACGAGGGCGGCGGCAGCCGTGAATGCCGCCTCGAGCGCGCTCGGTTGGGCCGGCGTCGCCCGTTGCTCGAGGACCGCGCCGACCACCGTCACCGTCGTGCCATCGACCAGCTGGCGGGCCGCGAAGACGAAGCAGCCGCCGGACTGGGGCGTGTAGCCAGTCTTCACCCCCGCCACCCCATCGGTGCCGAGCAGGGCGTTCACGTTGTATTGCACCCCGGCGAGCGGCAAGGTGACCTGCGGGAGATCGACGATGGCGCGCAGGACTGGGAGCGTCATCGCCGCCATCGCCAGCCGGGCCTGGTCGGCGGCCGTGCTCACCGTCTCGGGCTGCACCCCGCTGGCGTCGGCGTAGCGGGTCCGGCGCAGGCCCAGGGCATGGGCTGTCGCGTTCATCCGACGGACGAACGCAGCCATGCTGCCGGCATCCCAGCGAGCGAGCAGGGTCGCGACGTTGTTCCCTGACGGCAGGAGCAGGGCCTCCAGGGCCTGACGCTCGCTCAAGCGCTCGCCCGTCTCCACCGGAACGACCGACTGCCCTGTCGCCAGGTCATGCTGATAGGTCGCGACGTCGGCCGGGGTGACGACGATTTCGGGCCCATTGGCAAAGAGCCCGAGCGGGTGGTCGTGCAGGACCACGAACGCGGTCATGACCTTGGCCACGCTGGCGATCGGGACCGGCTGCTGGGACCCGTGGGTATACAGGTCTCCCATTCCCTCGACCCCCACCGCAGCCTCGCCGTGGGAGGGCCAGCTCAGCAGGGGGGCTTTGCCGGCCAGCGCGGAGTCCATGGGCAACGGCTGGACGGTCGCCGCCGGCGCGGCCCGAGTGCCCTGGACCGACACATAGGCGACGGCCGCCACCAGGACGGCCCCCACGACAAGGGTTCGGCGTCTCGTGCACCCATTGTGGACCGGCGGCCGCCCGAAGCGGCCGCGGGTTGGCGAGCTGTGGCCGGCCGAGGACGGGTGCCGGGGCAGCTCAGGGCGGGGGCATGCCGCCGGGACTCGGGGGGATCCCCATGGTGGCAGCATGGACCACATCCAGCGAGTACGGCGGGGCCAGGTCGACGCCGTCCGGCTTGAACAGCAAGCCGGGCGCCGAACCAGGGACCCCGGTCACTCCGTACTGCCAGACGACCTGGTCGTCGTGGGGGTCGATCACAATCACCCGGTCGTTCCAGTCATCGTTGACCAGCACGTCGCCGTTGGGCAGAGGAAGAGCGAGCGACGGCTTGTTCAGGGCTCCGGGGCCGCCGGGCGCGTAGCGCCACAGGACCTGTCCGGCCGCGTTGAACTCCTCGACCACCCCCGGGTCGGTGTAGGAGACCGTGAGGTAGACGCCCGGCCGGACCTCGTTGGTGTCGGAGGGGTAGGCGATCCCTGGCGGGTGCATTGACCACACGATCGCCCCGGACGGGGTCATCTCGTCCAGCCAGTCGCCGTCGATCTCGGTGACCAGCCAGTCGCCGTTGGTCATCGGGAAGACCCCGTTGGGGCTCCCAAAACGCGCTGGGGGCGCGTGGTCACAGAACGGGGTGGTGGTGCCGTAGATGCGCACCGGCACCAGGCTGTCCGGGGCGAGCTCGAGGAGACGGCAGTTCTTGATGTCGGCCAGCATCACGTCCCCATTGGGCAGCAGCATCGCGTCATCCGGGTTGCTGAGGTAGCCAGGAGCCGAACCGGCGACACCCGGATGCCCGTACTGCCAGACGAGGTGCCCGGTGCGCAGGGAGATCTCCGAGATCACCATGTCGGACTCCTGCGTCGCGAGGACATGACGGCCGTGGGGCCCGAAGAACGCATCGTCGGGTGCCAAAAAGGTCGTACCCGGCAACAGGTCACCGGGCGACGGGAACTGCCACAGGATCCGTCCCCACTGGTCGACCAGGAGCAGTCGGGAGTTGTTCCGATCGGCGATGAGGACCGGCCCGGGCAGGACTGCCGGGTCTGATCCGGGCTGGAGATGGCCCGGCTGGTCCCGGGCCGCGGTCTCGAGCCGGGCGAGCCAGCTCGCCGTGCTCCAACGGGCGACGCCCGGCCGCCGTCGGCGCGGTGCTCTGGCACCCGATCCAGCCAAGGAGGTCCCGACCAAGATGGCGGCCCCGACCAGCACCGCCACGACGAGTGCCCGCCACCGGCGGCTCATCACGGGAGCGGCGCGCGCCACGACCTTCCCGCACCCTGCCGGCCAGGTCTGCGCACGGTGCGAGCCATCGGGGGGACCCTAACCGGGCGGCGCCAGCCCCAGGCGTCGGGCGGCGCCAGCCGCAGGCGTCGGCCGTCGCCGAGGTCGGCTTCGGTTCAGCCGCCCGGGGGCGCCCGTAGGAGGCCGAGGGGGGCGCGGGAGGCGGCGTCGGCCTCGGTCCGGGTCAGCAGGTGGTTGACGACCAACTGGTCGAGCACGTGCCGTTGGCGCTCCTTGGCCAACCCCAGGTGCACCTCGGGGTCGTAGGCGGTCGGCGCCTGCGGTAGGCCGGCCAGCAACGCAGCCTGCGCCCAGGTCAGCTGGCCGGGGTCCACGCCGAAGTACCCCCGGGCCGCCGCCACGTCCCCCCAATACCCGTTCCCGAAGTACACGGCATTCAGGTACATCTCGAGGATCTGGGGCTTTGGGAAGCTGAGGGCCAGCTTCACCCCGAGGCCGATCTCCTCGAGGGTCCCGCCCAGCCCGGCGCCGTGGGGGTAGAGGATCTTCGCCAGTTGCTGCGCGATCGTGCTCCCGCCGGGGTCACCCCGTCGACGCAGGGTGGCCAAGGCGGCCCGGGCCGCCCCATCGAAGACGTTCAGGAACACGTTCGAGTAGAAGTGCTCGTCTTCCACCGCCACCACCGAGTCGGCCAGCTTGGCTGGCAACGGGAGTGAGCCGGGCGTTCCGTGGTGGGCTCGCAGGATCGCCGCCACCCGGCTCGGCGCATCGCTCACGCTCGGCAAGGCCAGCTCGTAGCCGGTTGCAACCCCGCACACCACCACGACCAGCCCAACCAGCACGACCAGGACCCGCCGGAGTCGGTGGCGACGCGTTCGGTGCGGCAGCCGGCTCATCAGCTCGACGCTCGGCACCGAGCCGGCCGGCCCTCCCGGTTGGCTCCGGTCGTGCCGGTGCGCGGGTCGGTCACGGCCATTCTCCCAGCATCCCGCCTTCAAGCAGCGCCGGGGGCTCGCCTCGCGCTCCCCTCGCCTGGCCCCCGGCCGACGACCACTCGGTCGAGGGGCTCGCTAGTCTCGGGAGCGGCTCGGAGCACAGAAAGGAACGGTGAGTCAAGACGGGACAGAGGTTGGCGGGCGTGAGCAACCATCCAATCGAGAGTTTCGATTCGCTGCTGCGCAACCTGCTGACCTATGACCTGGTCGAGCAGTCCGACGATCGCTGGGTGCTCCGGCCGTTCGCGGCCCGGCGATTGAGCGAGCTTGCCGACGCTGCGCCCCAGCACGCTCGGATCAGCGTCTACATCGGCTACCTGTGCGAGCGCTGCCATGCGGCCGGGATCACCCGAGCCTTCCAGGGCCAGCGGCTCTGCGACGCCTGCATTCGGGCCGCCATGGAGCAGCCCAACGGAACCGCGCCGGAGTCGGCGCCCCCGGTGCCTCGGCCCGCTCAGCCCGGGCCGAGCGGGAGGCTGGTGGCCCGCTACCGGACCACCGGGGTGCTCGAGCGCTCGAAGATGGCGCAGGGTGGGCCGGCTTCGACGGGCGGGCAGCGCGGTCGATCGCACCGACGGCCGCGCTGAGGGGCTGCGCCGGTACCAGCAGGGCTCGCCCCGTCATGCGGCGACGGGGAGGCCTGCGACACGAACGGTGCGGTGTGCTCCTCGGCGACGCTTTGCCCCGACCGTGGACCAGCGGCCGGGCTGGGACGGTCCAGTGCGCGCCAGGTGGCGCCTGCCGGCAGGGGCCGAACCGTCGGCCCGCGTGAGCGGTGCCCAGCGTCCAGACGGCTCGAAACGGCGCCGGGCCGACCGGCTCGCGCCGCGAGCCACTAGCGAGCTCAGGACGCCAACCCGCTCGGACCCGTTCGAGCTCCCCTGCGGCTCGCGGTGGTCACCCTGGGACGGCGCCCCACCCGACAGCACCTCGACGAACCGGCGGCTCCGGGGGAGAGATTCGAACTCTCAACCTAGCGGTTAACAGCCGCTTGCTCTGCCGTTGAGCTACCCCGGACAGTGTGGCGCCCGCGCACGTTACCATCCGACCCCCCAAGCCCCTCGGGCGAGTCGGAGCTCCCAGCCCCGCTCAGGCTTCTTCCAGGTAGTCGCGCAGCAGGTAGGCGGCGTCGGGCCGGCGCAGTTTGGCCAGGGTCTTGGACTCGATCTGGCGCACCCGCTCCCGGGTCACACCGAACGCCTTGCCCACCTCCTCGAGGGTCCGAATCTTGCCGTCTTCGAGGCCGAAGCGCATGCGGACCACGTCCTGCTCACGATGGGAGAGGTAGGCGAGCGCCTCCCGCACCGCCTGGTCGAGCATGGCCCGGGTGGCGGCGTCGTCGGGGACCACCGCCGCCCGGTCCTCGATGATGTCGGACAGGCTGAAGTCGTCTTCCTCGCCCACCGGCTGCTCGAGCGAGACGGTGTCCTGGTTGATCCGCTGGATCTCCCGCACACGCTCGATCGGAAACTCGACTCGAGCGGCGATCTCCTCGGCGGTCGGTTCGCGACCGAGCTCCTGGAGCAGCTGGCGCTGCGCCCAGACCACCTTGTTGATGGTCTCGACCATGTGCACCGGGATCCGGATGGTGCGGGCCTGGTCGGCGATGGCCCGGGTGATCGCCTAGCGGATCCACCAGGTCGCGTAGGTCGAGAACTTGAAGCCCTTGGTGTAGTCGAACTTCTCGACCGCCCGCATGAGCCCGAGGTTCCCCTCCTGGATCAGGTCCAAGAAGGCGAGGCCTCGGTTGCGATAGCGCTTGGCGATCGAGACCACCAGGCGCAGGTTGGCCTCGATCAGGACCTCCTTGGCCTGCTGGCCCCGGTGGACCAGGCGTCGGTCCCGGGCTGGATCGGTGCTTGGCTCGGCATCCCCCTGGCCGTCCAGGGCAGCCAGGCGAGCCGCGGCGGCCTGGCCCTCCTCGATCCGCCGGGCCATCTCCACCTCGAGCTCGGCACTGAGCAGCTCGACCTTGCCGATCTCCTTGAGGTACGTGTGCACCGGGTCCTCGGCGGCACCGGTGGCGTAGTAGTCCCCGTTGCTCTGGGCCCGAGACCGGGTGGGCGCGGCACGGCTTCGGACAGCCGGCCGACGCTGGCCGACCGGGCGTCGCTCCTCGGCGTTGGCGTCGTCGGCAGGTGGCTCGTGCTCCGCGATCTCCAGGGTCTTCTCCTCGCTCTCGAACTCGATGCCCTCGTCGCCGACCCGCTGCACCAGCTGATCGATGACCTCCTGGCTGAGCTCGACCTCTCGGACCGCCTCGATCAGGTCCTCCTGGGTGAGGACCCCGTGGTCGCGGCCCCGCTGGAGGACCTCCTCGAAGACCTCGGGCTCCACTCCTGCTGGCAGCGGCGCCGGCGGGTCGGCTGGCCCGCCGTCGTGGCTGTGCCCGCGTGCAGCTCTGCCCCGAGCCCGGGTGTCGCGTGGGCCCCGCCCGGCCATCAGTCCTCCCGACGCCTGTCGAGGAGCCACGCTAGCAACCGGCGCGCGGCCCCGCTGCCATCGGAAGGGTCGTCCAGCTCTTCGAGCCAGCGACGGACCCGAGCACTCTCTGCCCCGGCGACCTCGAGCCGTTCGGGGTTGGTCCGGGCCCAGGCCTGGAGCTCCGCCAGCTCCCGGCGGACCGCCACCCGGAGGAGCTGACTCACCACCGCATCGACCGGGTCCACCGGCGCGTCCTCGGGGACCACCGGTTCCTCCACTGCCAGCCGTCGCAGCAGGTCGGCCACGTCCGCCGGCGCGCCGTCAATCGCCTCGTGGAGGCTCTCGGCCGAGCACAGCGCGACAAACGCCCGGCGCTGCAGCTCGTCGCCGAACAGCACCGGCTCCAACCGGGCGGCGGCGGCCTCGGGCCGGTGGACCGCCAGGCGCAGGGCCTCGAGCCCTGGCCGGCTCGATGGATCGGGGCGGGTGCTGCCAGGCCGCACCGCCGGCGGTCGGGCCGGCTCGCCAGGGCCAGCCTCGGCCGGCGCCTGGGCCGGGCTCGGGCGCCGGGAGCGGCCCCGCTCGGCCGGTGGGCTGGGTCGGCGGCGGACCTCTTCGACCCGGCGGCGAACCAGGTCGGGCTCGATGCGGCAGTAGTCCGCGATCGTCATCACGTACTGGTCTCGCACCAGGTCGTCGGGGTGCTCGGCGACGACCTCGATCGCCGCCTCCGCCGCCCTGGCTCGACCCTCGGCGCTGCCCAGCTGGGCCCGCTCCAGGACCCGCTCCAGACGGAACTGGAGGAACGGTCGGCTCGACGCCACCGCCGCGACCAGCGCTGCCGGGTCCCGGGCGGCCAGATCGGCCGGGTCGGACCCGGCGGGCAGGGCGGCCACCGCCACATCGACCTCGTGGCGGCGTTCCCACTCGTAGACGCGGGCAGTGGCCATCTCGCCGGCCGCGTCGGCGTCGTAGGCCAAGACGATGCGACGGGCGAAGTTCCGCAGCAGCCGGAAGTGCTCCTCGGCCAGCGCGGTCCCGCAGGTGGCCACCGCCCGCTCGACCCCGGCCTGGTGGAAGCCGATCACGTCGGTGTACCCCTCGCAGACCACCACCTCGCCGGTCGCGACCACCTCCTGCTTGGCCCAGTTGAGCCCGTACAGGGTCCGTCGCTTGGCATAGATCGCGGTCTCCTGGCTGTTCTTGTACTTGGGTTCGGCCCGATCGGGCTCGTTGCCGGGCCTGGGTGGCAGGACCCGTCCGCCCAGGGCCACCGGACGGCCCGAGGGGTCGCAGATCGGGAAGATCACCCGGCCTCTGAACGCGTCCTGGACCAACCCCCGGCGGTTGACGAAGCCGAGCCCGCTGGCGGTGAGCACCCGCTCGGGCAGCCGCAGGGCCCGGGCCAGCGCATCCCATTCGGTGGGGGCCCAGCCCAGGCGGAACCGGCGGACCACCGCGCCGTCGTAGCCCCGAGAGCGCAGGTATTCGCGGGCTGCACCGGCGTCGCGGGCCGACAACAGGCGCTCGTGGTACCAGGTGACTGCCCGCTCCATGGCGTCGTACAACTGGCTGCGCCACCGGGCGTCCTCGCCTGCGGCGCCACGGTCCTCGTGCAGGGTGATCCCAGCCCTGGCAGCCAAGCGGCGGACGGCCTCGGCGAAGTCGACCGCCTCGGTCGCCCGCACGAAGGTGATGGCGTCGCCCGACGCCCGGCAGCCGAAGCAGTAGTAGAGGCCCTCCTGGGCGTTGACGCTGAACGACGGCGTCTTCTCGGCGTGAAAGGGACACAGCCCCACGAACCGCCGCCCCTGCTGGCGCAGGGCCACCTGCTCGCCGATCAAGGCCACGATGTCGGTGGCCGCCCGGACCTGGGCGACCTCGTCGTCGGGGATGGCCACGACCGGACCGTACCGCGGGGCCGTCCCGCTTCGACCGAGATGCTCAGCGGCGGGCCCGGCCGCGTCCCGTCGGCTGCCGGGCGTCCTGGGCCCCGGCCCCCTTGGCTGGCCGGGTCGCCGCCCGCTGGCGGGCAGCGCCCGAGGCCGGCGCGTGGCCCTGGGCCAGGACTGCTTGGGCCGCCGCCAGGCGGGCCACCGGGACCCGGAACGGCGAGCAGCTCACGTAGTCCACGCCAGCGGCCGCGAACGTGGCGATGGAGGCCGGGTCGCCCCCGTGCTCGCCGCACACCCCAAGCTTCAGGTCGGGCCGGGTCGCCCGCCCGCGCTGCACGGCCACCCGGACCAGCTCGCCCACGCCGACGGGGTCCACCACTTCGAACGGGTTGGCCGCCAGCAGGCCCTCCTCGAGGTAGGCCGACATCATCCGGCCCTCGACGTCGTCTCGGCTGAACCCGAAGGTCATCTGGGTGAGGTCGTTGGTCCCGAAGGAGAAGAACTCGGCGTGCCGGGCCAGCTCCCCGGCCACCAACGCAGCCCGGGGCGTCTCGAT
>JAJPJD010000008.1 GCA_021324355.1 Actinomycetota bacterium | reverse complement strand
GAACACGAGGACGAGGAAGTGGTCGACGGCGCTGTTACAGCCGCCGCGTAGGATGACCAACTGGAACTTGCGTCAGTCGGCTTTTACACCAGAGCTGAGACGCCACCCTGCCGCTTTCCGTGAGCACTACCCACAGTCCAGCGCATCCAGCTGCTGGCCTCATGGGTACACGCCCCCGCGCGGCCAAAGCCGCCGAGATCGTCGAGCACCAGCGCATCGACGCCCCCAACGCGATCTGCTCACCCCACGCCTCGCCAAGGCCGAGGACCAGTGGCACAAGCTCCTCCACGCCAACTACTCGGGAACGATCGACCTACTCGGGAACGATCGACCTCCATCCTTAGGCCCGCGTCGGGGCCAACATCGACGCCAAGGACCGGCTGGTCGGCCTCGACGCCGGAACTGGGAGAAGGTCAGGGGCAGGCCCCGCGGCGACGCCGGAACTGGAGTGGGGGCGGAGGGATTCGAACCCTCACTCGGGGCGGTTTAAGCGCCCTGCCTCTACCTCTTGGGCTACGCCCCCGGCGGCGGCGAGCATCCCCCACCCGGCCGGTCCACCCTCCATAGTCTGCTCGGATGGCTTCGGCCAAGTGTCGGATGACTGGGCGCGCCCTGGTTCTGGTGGCGTCGTTTCTCGGGATCCTGGCGTTCGCTGGCCGGCCGGCCGGCGCCGATCCCACCGCGGCGCAGGTTGCCCCGAGCCAGACCGAGCTGGCCCAGTTGGAGACCACTATCGCCAACGAGCAGCAGAGGAGCGCGGCCCTCGACGCCGCCTACGTCGCAGCGCAGGCCCAGCTGAGCCAAGTCGAGTCCCAGCTGGCCCGGACCCGTGGTGAACTCGAGCAGACCCGCCGCCAGGTCCTGGCCGAGAAGCGCCACCTGGCCCGCGACGCGGTCTATGCCTACGTCTATGGCCAGCCGGCCGGCCGGATCGACTCGCTGTTCGCGACCTCCCCCACCGACTCGGTCGCTTGGAGCCAGTACCAGACCGACGTGGTCGGCAACATCACCGCGATCCTCGGGTCGCTGGACCTGAAAGAGGGCCGCTTGGCCGCCACGACCAACCTCGAGCAGGACCAGGAGCAGATGGCGCAGAACGCCCTGGGCCAGATGCGCGCCCTCCAGGTGGCCAACCAGCAGGCGGCGGCGGCGGCCCAGGCAACCCTGGCCGAGCTTCGCGGCGCGCTGGGCACCGAGGTGGCGCGCTACGCCGAGCAACAGGCGCAGGCCGAGGCCGCCTACGCCCTTTCCCACCCCTCCGACGCTGGGTCGGCGGCCCGCAACGCCACCGTGGATGCCACCGTCGCGCTGGCCCTGGGCGACCCCGGCGCTCCGGCCGCGGTGGCCGCCGCCAATGCCGCCGCCAGCGCCAGCGGCGCGCCGAGGGTCTCGGGCAGCGCGACCGGGTCGAGCGCCGGTGCCCGGGCGGTGGCCGCCGCCGAGTCCCAGCTGGGCGTGCCGTACGTCTGGGGCGGAGAGACCCCGGGCGGCGGCTTCGACTGCTCGGGGTTGACCCAGTGGGCCTGGGCCCAGGCCGGCGTCGCCATCCCCCGAGTGGCCGCCGACCAGGCGGCGGCGGTCCCCCACGTCCCCCTGGACCAACTCGAGCCGGGCGACCTGCTCTTCTACTACAACCTCGACGGCGACGGACAGATCGACCACGTGGTCATGTACGTCGGTTCGGGCCCCTATGGCTCCCAGACGGTGATCGAGGCTCCCTACACCGGCCAGACCGTCCGCTTCTCCCCTCTGTTCACCGACGGCCTGGTGGCAGCCGGACGCCCCTGAGCCGAGAACCGGCAGGGCACCACAGGGCCCGCTCTGCCATCATGGCCCGGTGGCCACGGCGCGGATGCTCCGGACGCTGCGCACAGCGGTGGCGCCCGCCGCCCTTCGCTACTACCGCTGGCACGGTGACCCGATGGCCGCCCTGCTCGCTCCGCAGACCATCGACAACCCCTACCCGCTGTGGTCCGAAATCCGCGAGCGGGGCCTCTACCGTTCGAAGCTGGGCATGTGGGCCACCGCGTCGCACGCCACCGCGACCGCGCTCTTGCGAGACCCGCGCGTGAGCGCCTCGCCCACCCACCAGAAGCGTCAGCCGCTGCTCGCCGGGGTCGAGGACCCCGCGGCGGCCGGGCCAACCGAGTTGTCGCTGCTCACGATGGACCCGCCCGAGCACACCCGGATCCGCCGCCTGCTGGCAGGGTCCTTCAGCCCGCGGGCACTGGCAGCGCTCGAGCCGTGGATCCGAGCGCGCACCGCCGAGCTCCTCGACCGCCTCCATGGGTCGGACGGCTTCGACCTGATCGACGCCCTGGCCTTCCCGGTCCCCATGGCAGTCATCTGCCGGCTCCTGGGGGTGCCGCCCGAGGACCAGGACCGGTTCCGCCGCTGGGGCCATGACGCGGTCACCAACCTCGAGCCCTCACTGGAGGGATCGAACCCCGCTGGCATCGCCGCCGCGCTCGAGCTGCAGGCCTATATGCAGGCCCTGATCGCCCAGCGCCGGGCCCAACCCGATGAGTCCCTCCTGTCCGCCCTGATCGAAGCGGAGTCAGACGGCGAGCGGCTGAGCTTCGAGGAGCTGGTGGCGGTGGGCGTCCTGTTGCTGGTGGCCGGGTTCGAGACCACGGTCAACCTGATCGGCAACGGCACCATGGCCCTGATCGGTGCGCCCGACCAGTGGGCCGTGCTGCGCGACCATCCGGAGCTGGTGCCCGGCGCGGTCGAGGAACTCCTGCGCTTCGATAGCCCGGTCCAGATGACCTCACGAGTGGCCACCGAGGACCTCGAGCTGGAGGGCCAGGTGGTCGAAAAGGGCGACAGCGTGGTGGTCGTGTTGGGCGGGGCCAACCACGACCCGACGGTCTTCGATCACCCGGACCGCCTGGACGTCACCCGGCCCAACGCCAGCCAGCACCTGTCCTTCTCCCTCGGGATCCACCACTGCCTGGGGGCGGCGCTGGCCCGCATGGAGGGCCGCATCGTCTTCGAGGAGCTGACCACCCGGTTTCCCGGGCTGGCGCTGAGTGGTCCGCCGGTGCGCCGCCCCCTCGTCGTGCTCCGAGGTTTCGACCGCCTCCCGGTCCGGGTTCGCCCCGAGGGGGCCTAGCGACCCAACCCCGGCCTCAGCGCCGCTCGGCCTGCTCCCCAGCCGGGGCGTCCAGCCAGGCCGAGACCAGCTCGGGACCCCGCTGCTGCCACTCCTCGGCCGTCATCGCGTAGCGGACGTGGTCCTCCCAGCGGCCGTCGATCTCCAAGTACCGCTCGGAGATCCCCTCCAGCCGCAGGTCGAGCTTCTCGGCCACCCGGCGGCTGGCTCGGTTGCGAGGGATGATCGAGACCTCGACTCGGTGGAGCTGGAGGGTCTCGAAGGCGAAGCGCAGCGCGACCACCACCGCCTCGGGCATCAGGCTCTGGCCGGCCCAGTCCCGGTCGATCCAATAGCCGATGGAGGCGCTCTGGAACGGGCCGCGCTGGACCGACGAGAGGGTGAGCTCGCCCACCAGCCGGGCTCCGACGAAGATCCCGAAGCCGTACCCGGTACCGACCTGGCGCTCCCGCTCGCGCAGGGCGCACCGGGCGGCAAAGCTGGCCCGATCCTCCGAGGGGGGCGGAGCCCCGGCCGGGCGAGGCTCCCATGGCAGCAGCCAGTCCCGGCACCGCACCCGGATCTCGTGCCAGGCGTCGTAGTCCGCCTCGCACAGCGTCCGCAGCGTCACGCGCCGGCCGGCCAGCTCCAGGGGTTCAGGGGCCGACGACCTCCCGGTCCTCATTGGGCGCATGGTGGCAGGTCCGCCCCCGCCGTGCCAGCAGCCCCTACCGGAGGACCCCTACGCCGCCTCGAGAGTCGCGGCCAGCCCGTCGAGCAGGTCGGCCTCCGACACGGTGCAGGCCTCGAAGCCGAACCGTTCCATCACCTCGCGCAGCACCAGCACCCCGCCCACGATCACGTCCTCGCGCCCGGGGGCGAGCCCCGGCAGTCGGGCCCGGCGATCGGACGGCTCAGCCGCCAGCCGGTCGCACCAGCTGGCGACCTCGGCCGCCGACAGGCGCGTGCGGTGGATGCGGTCCCGGTCGTCGTGGGCCAGGCCTCGGGCGAGCGCGCCAAGGGTCGAGACCGTGCCGGCCAGCCCGATGAGCGTGCGCCCGCCCTCGGCCAGTTCGGGCAGCCGGGCCACGGCGGCCTCCAGTTGCTCCCGCACGTAGTGGGCGGCCGACGCCAGCTCGTCGGGGGTCGGCGGGTCGTGGGCCAAGAACCGTTCGGTCAGCCGGACGCAACCCAGCGGGAGGGAGACCACTCGGGTCTCCCGACCGCCGACCACCAGCTCGGTGGAGCCCCCGCCGATGTCAACGACCACGGCGCGCGACGGATCCAGCCCAAGGCCGGCGGTGGCGCCGGCAAACGCCAGGGCCCCCTCGGCCTCCCCGTCTAAGAGCTCGGCGCCGACCCCGACCGTGGCCGACGCCAAGGCCAGGAACTCCTCGCCGTCGCGGGCATCGCGCACCGCCGAGGTGGCCACCAGCCGGGCCCGTTCAACGTGGTGGGCGTCCATGCGCCGCCGGTACTCGGCCAGCACCTCCAAGGTCCGGGCCACCGCGGCCGGATCGAGCCGGCCGCTGGCGTCGACCCCCTGGCCGAGCCGGGTGATGCGCATGAGGCGTTCCAGCGAGCGCCCAGCCGAGACGACGAGCAGCCGAGTCGAGTTGGTCCCGCAGTCGAGCGCGGCCACCGCGGGGCGCGCCTGATCGGGTGCCACCTCAGCGCCCCTCGAGCAACCCGAGGCGAGCCAGCACCGGCGCCACCCGCTCGGCGGTCCAGCGACCCACCGGATCTGCGCCCCCGGCCAGGAGGAACGCCAGGTGGGCATGGAGGCATTTCACCCCGGCCCGGGTGCCGCCCACGCCCCCCGAAGGCCGCGGGCCGCGGTGGCCCGGTTCGATCGCGGCGTCCCGCAACTCGGCGTAGCGCCGGTGGGCCGCACGGAGCTCGGCCGCGTCCACCGCCGCTGCCGCGGCGCGCACCCCGCCGGCCGCCTCGAGCCGGCTCACTGCGTCCCGCAGCTCTGGGTCGACGAGCCAGTAGCGGGTCGGCATCGGGGTGCCGTCGTCGAGGATCGGCGCGTTCTCGATCACCACCGGCGAGCCGTCCGGCCGCCGGCGGACCACCCGGAACGGTCCCCGGGGGGGGCGACCGAGGAGCCTGCCAACTGCCGTCCGATCGCCTTCGTCCCCGCCCGACGGCAAGCGGGCGGCGCTCAACGCCAGAACTCGAGGGTGCGGAGCACCCGTCCGAGCAGGCCGGACCCCCCGCTCGCCGCCGAACGCGCCGCGTGGTGGCCGGCGACCGACGGGGTCAGCGTCCCCGGCGGGAGCTCGGCCGCCGCCGACGGCGAGACCGGTGCCGCGTTGGCTGGGTCGCCGGCGTAGGGGTCGCTCCGCCCCGGGGTGCCCGGCGGCGCCAGCACCTGGTAGGCGAGCTGGCCTGGGACGATCAAGCCGAACTGCTGCCGGGCGATCCGGGCGATCTCGGTCGGGCTCGAGAGCTTGGTCGACTCGGTGCGCAGGGCCCGGTCCTGGGCCTGCAGCTGGGCCAGGGCGGCCGAGGTCGCGCTGAGGGCGCGGCGCTCCGACACCAGCGCACCGGCGGGGAACCACGCCACCAGGACCACCGCCGTGAGGACCACCGAACCGGCCAGCATCGCCACCCCCCGGCGCCGGGCGACGGCCGCCCGCCGCGCCGCCCGGGACCCGGGGGCGGGCGTCCTCGGCGTGCGGGTCCCCTCAGGGCGCGCCACGACCCCGCCCACCCAAGGCGGCCGACCCGAGGAACCGGGCCGACTCGCCCAAGTCCTCTTCGATTCGCAGCAGCTGGTTGTACTTGGCCACCCGGTCCGACCGGGCCGGTGCGCCGGCCTTGATCTGGCCGGTGCCCAGCGCGACCGCCAAGTCGGCAACCGTGGTGTCCTCGGTCTCCCCCGAGCGGTGCGAGACGACCGACGCGTAGCCGTGCCGGTTGGCCAGCGCCACCGCGTCCAGGGTCTCGCTCAGGGTGCCGATCTGGTTGAGCTTGATGAGCACCGCATTGGCCACGCCCGCCTCGATGCCGTGCTCGATCCGCTCCGGATTGGTGACGAAGAGGTCGTCGCCCACCAGCTGGATCCGCTGGCCCAGCGCGCCGGTGAGCGCAGTCCACCCCTCCCAGTCCTCCTCGGCCATGCCATCTTCGATCGAGACGATCGGGTACCGCTCGACCAGGGTCACCCAGTAGGCGGTGAGCTCCTCGGCCGACAGGCTGCGCCCCTCCCCGGCCAGCACGTAGCGGCCGTCGCGGTACAGCTCGCTGGTCGCCGGGTCGAGGGCGATGGCCACGTCGAGTCCGGGACGCAGCCCGGCCGACTCGATCGCCGAGAGGAGCACCGCGACCGCGTCCTCGTTGTGGGCCAGGTCGGGAGCGAAGCCGCCCTCGTCGCCCACCGCAGTCGAAAGCCCCTTGGCGGCCAGGATCGCCTTGAGGGCGTGGTAGGTCTCGACCCCCCAGCGCAGCGCCTCCCGGTAGGAGGGGGCGCCGAGGGGCACCACCATGAACTCCTGGAAGTCCACCGAGTTGTCGGCGTGCACCCCGCCGTTGAGGACGTTGAACAGGGGCAGCGGAAGCACGTGGGCCCCGACGCCGCCGAGGGCCCGGTAGAGGGGCAGGCCGAGCTCGTCGGCCGCGGCCCGGGCCACCGCCACCGAGGTCGCCACCGTCGCGTTGGCCCCCAGGCGCCCCTTGTCCGGGGTGCCATCGAGGTCGATCAGCGCCAGGTCCACTCCCCGCTGGTCGAGGGCGTCCCGTCCCACCAGGCACTGGGCGATCTCCTGGTTCACTGCGCCCACCGCGCCGAGCACCCCCCGGCCCCCGTAGCGGGAGCCGCCGTCGCGCCGCTCGACCGCCTCGTGGGTTCCGGTCGAGGCGCCCGAGGGGGCGATGGCGCGGCCGGTCGCCCCCGAGTCCAGCACGACCTCGACCTCGACCGTCGGGTTGGCGCGAGAGTCGAGCACCTCCCGCCCGACCACGTGCTCGATGGTGCTCACTGCACGCTCCTTGGCCCCTCGGCCCTGGTGAGACGCCGGGTGACCAGGCTAGCCACTGCGCGCCGGCGGATCGGGGAACGCCGTGCTGGGACCTCAGCGTGTGCCGAGCTCGCGCTCGTAGGCCACGATCCGGCGCCGGGCGGCCTGGGCTCGGGATCGCAGGGCCTGCTCGGGGTCGACCCCGACCGATGCGGCCCAGGCAGCCACCTGGTAGAGGAGATCACCAAGGTGGTCCGGGCCGGGCGCCGCGGCCCACGCGTCCAAGGCCCGCTCCACCCGCGCCCGGTGGTCCGGCGCCGGGTCGGGCAAGCCGAGGGAGCGCGCCTTGCGCTCGAGCTCCGCGGCGAGCTGGAGCGCCGGCAGTGCCGACGGGACCCCGTCGGTGACCGAGGTCCGACCCTTCTCGGCCGCCTTGATGGCCTCCCAGTTGGCCATGACCTCCCCGGCCGTGGCCGCCGCGGCGTCACCGAAGACGTGGGGGTGGCGCCCGACCAGCTTGTCGTGGACGGCTCGGGCCACGTCGGCCACGGTGAACCATCCCTCCTCGGCCGCCAGCCGGGCGTGGAAGAACACCTGGAACAGCAGGTCGCCCAACTCTTCTTCCAGGTGCTCGGCGCCCCGGGCGGCAGGCTCGGGGTCCTCGGCTCGGTCCAACTCGTCGATCGCGTCGAGGACCTCGTAGGTCTCCTCCACCAGGTGGCGCGTGAGCGAGGCATGGGTCTGCTCTCGGTCCCACGGGCAGCGCTCCCGCAGCGTCCGCACCAGCTCGTCGAGCTGGGCCATCTCGGCTGCCACCGGGGCGCCGGTGCCAGCGACGAACACCGAGGTGAGCTGGTCGGGCTCGAGCGCCCGGTCCAGCTCGTGCCAGGGCACCTCCAGCACCTGCTCGTCGGGGAGCCCCAGGTGGTGCAGGAGGACCGCCGAGCCGGGCTCGTCGGTGCCCGACCCCGCGGCCAGCTTGAGGCGCGACAGGACGGCTCTGGACCAGCACTGGGCGACCAGGAACGGGCCGGTGCGGCCGGCCAGCTCGACCTCGCACCGGGTCCCGTCGACCAGCTGGACCCCGGCCGCGACCGGGTCGATGCCGAGGGCGGCCCAGGCCAGGTCGAGGAAGGAGAGCGCTGGGACCACCTCCAGCCGCACCCGGGGGTCAGCGCGCAGCATCGCCACCGTGGCCTCCGCGACCAGCGGCGAACCGGGGACCCCGTAGACGACGCGCCGGCCCGCCGCCGCCTCGGCCCGAGCGGCGGCGACCAGCGCCTCGACGATCCGCCGGTAGAGCTGGTCGAAGTCCGAGCCCTCCTCGTACAGCCGATCGAAGGTCGGGAGGTGGCCGAGCCCCCGAGCCGAGGGGTGGCGCCCGGTGCGCAGGAAGCCCCGGTCGGCACCGAGCAGCACCCGACGGGACGCCTCGGGCAGCTGCTCGGGGGAGCCCGGCCCCAGCCCGACGACGGTGACCGTCGGTGCCAGCACCGACGCCCTCACACGCCCGGGTCGAGCAGGTCGGCCGGGCGGGGGGTGGCCGGCGGGGCGATGCCCACGCCCGAGCGCGACGACCACCGGCCGTACCGAGGGTCGACAACGACCGAGGCCCGCTCGGTGAAGGCCCGGAGCTCGGCGCTGGCCTTGGCCGACCCCATCGAGAGGACGGCCTCGCGCACGGCCGGGATCACCGAATCGAAGGAGGCCGGCTTGACGCCGGTCACCAGCAGCAGGAGGTAGGACCCGTTGTTGGCCACCGGCTGGCTGACCTGGCCGACCGCGAGACCCTTCACATCGGCGGCCACGGTCGGGTAGGCGCCGTCGTCAGCCTGGTAGCACCCCAGCGCGCCGCCAGCGGCCGCGCTGGTGGGGTCGGTCGAGTCCGCCGTGGCGGCCGCCGCGAACGGCTCGCCGGCCTCGATGGCTGCCCGCACCGCCGACGCCGTCGCCTGGGTCGCGACCTGGATGGCGCTCAAACAGATGGTCTGGAACTGGGCCTGGTGGCCCACGAAGTACCGGGCCAACTCGGAGGGCCCGAGGCCGTAGCCGGCGGCGTGCGAGAGGACCAGGTCGGCTGCGGCCTGGGCCCTGACCAGGGTGGCAACCATGCTCGGGGGCAGCGTGGAGACCACCGCGGCGCCGCTCGGCGCGCACAGCGCGCCCTGGCCGCTGCTGGCGGCGGCGTCCCCCAGGACCGCGTTGATCGAGCTCGTGAGGTCGGCCCGCCCGGCGTCCAGCGCCCCGGTGTCGATCGCCAGGTGCTGGCGCGCCGCCAGGCCCTCGATCAGCAGGTCGTCGACCTGCTGACTCAACCAGAAGTCGACGAACGCGGTGTCGAACGTCGACGTGGCGCTGCCGCTGATCGACGGCAGGGTGGCCAGGCCGCCCGAGCGGACCGCCACCGACGCCGCCAGGTAGCAGCTGAAGGCGGCGTCGTCGGCGATCGCCTCCAGCTGGGCGTCCAGTGTCGCCCGGCTGATCGACACCCCGTTGACGGTCGCGGCCTGGCTGGGCACCGAGAAGGATCCGGCGGCGACCACGGCGCCGGCCGCGAGCACGACGGCGAGGGCGCCGAGAACAAGGGGGTGCCGCCTCACGCGCCCGGCATGTTACCGGCCCCGGTCCCCTCCCCCGTCTCAGGGACCAAGCGCTCGAGGAGCACGCGCAGGTCACGGGCTGCCCGCTCCGGCTCGGCCAGCGGGACGAGCAGCTGGCTGAGCTGGTCACGGTAGGTGGCGTCGGCGCTCAGGCGGTGCAGGCGTGCCTGGGCGCTCGGGGCCAACCGGATCCCGGTGACTCGGGCCACCGGTCGACGCCTGGCGGCCCGACCGGCCAGCACCGCCACCTCGGTCACCCCCAGTCGCAGGCAGGTCGCCCGGAGCCGGGCCAGCTCGAGGAGCCCCTCGGCCGGCACCGGGAGCGGTCCGTACCGATCGAGCCACTCGCGCCCGAGGTCGTCGACCTCCTCTCGGGTCCGGGCGGCGGCGAGCCGCCGGTAGGCCTCCAGGCGAGCGTCCTCGGCCTCGACGTAGTCGGCCGGCAGGTGGGCGTCGCCGGGCACATCGATCGAGACGCTGGGCGGCTCGGCCTCCCGTTCCCCCTTGGCCTCCGCCACCGCCTCGGCGACCATCTGGACGTACAGGTCGTAGCCGACCGCCGCGATGTGCCCCGACTGGTCCCGGCCGAGCAGGTTGCCAGCTCCTCGGATCTGCAGGTCGCGCATCGCGATCTTGAACCCCGACCCCAGCTCGGTGTGCTCCCCGATGGTCCGCAGCCGCTCGTAGGCGGCCTCGCTCAGCGCCCGGTAGGCCGGGTGGAAGAAGTAGGCGTAGGCCCGCGCCCCGGCGCGGCCGACCCGCCCTCGGATCTGGTGCAGCTGGCCCAGCCCCAGCAGGTCGGCCCGGTCGACCACCAAGGTGTTGACCGTCGGCATGTCGATGCCGGACTCGATGATGGTGGTGCAGACCAGCACGTCGTACTTCTGGTCCCAGAAGTCGAGCACCACCTGTTCGAGGCTGCCCTCGTCCATCTGGCCGTGCGCGACCGCCACCCGAGCCTCGGGGACCAGCTGTCGCAGGCGGCGGGCGACTGCCTCGATGTCGGCGACCCGGTTGTGCAGGTAGAAGACCTGGCCCTCCCGGAGCAGCTCTCGTCGGATGGCCTCCGACACCGCCGCCTCGTCCTCCTCGCCGACGTAGGTCAGGATCGGCTGGCGGTCGACCGGCGGCGTGTTGACCATCGACAGGTCGCGGATGCCGGTAAGCGCCATCTCCAGGGTCCGAGGGATCGGGCTGGCGGTCAGGGTCAGCACGTCGACCCCGGCGCTCATCGCCTTCACCGCCTCCTTGTGGGTCACCCCGAAGCGCTGCTCCTCGTCGACCACGAGCAGCCCCAGGCGCTTGAACCGGACCCGCTCGGCCAGCAGCCGATGGGTCGCCACCACCACGTCCACCGAGCCGTCGGCCAGCCCGTCGATGACCTCCGACGCCTGGGCCGGCGAAAGGAACCGCGACAGCAGCTCGACTCGCACCGGGAAGCCCTTGAAACGCTCGGAGAACGTCGCGAAATGCTGGCTGGCGAGCAAGGTGGTCGGCACCAGGACGGCTGCCTGCCTCCCGTCCTGGACCGCCTTGAACACCGCCCGCAGGGCCACCTCGGTCTTGCCGAAGCCGACGTCGCCGCAGACCAGTCGGTCCATCGGGCGGTCCGACTCCATGTCCTGCTTCACCTCGTCGATCGCCCGCAGCTGGTCGGGGGTCTCGGCGTAGGGGAACGAGGCTTCGAGCTCCCGCTGCCACGGGGTGTCGGGGCTGAAGGCGTGGCCGGCGATGGTGGCCCGCCTGCGGTACAGCGCCACCAGCCCGGCCGCGACCTCGCCGGCCGCCGCCCGGGCCCGGGCCCGGGTCCGCTGCCAGTCGGCGCCGCCCATCTTGGACAGGGTGGGGGTCTCGCCACCGCTGTAGGGGGTGACGGCATCGATCTGGTCCACCGGAAGGTACAGCCGGTCACTGCCCCGGAACTCCAAGACCAGGTAGTCACGGGTGGTGCCGGCGAGGGTGCGGGTGGTGACCCCGGCATAGCGAGCGACCCCGTGCTGGCGGTGGACCACGTAGCTCCCCGGGGCCAGGTCGTCGAAGAACCCATCGGCCGGCCGGGACCGAGGCCGGGGGCGCCGGTGGGGCACCCGCCGGCCGGTCACGTCCGACTCGGCCACCACCGCCAGCTTGGCCTCCTCCAGCACGAACCCCGCCGAGAGGGGGGCGACCACCACCGCGACCCCCGGCCTGGTCTCAGCCGAGGGCAGCACCGGGGCCTGCACCCCCTCCCCTGACAACAGGTCCGAGACGCGCTGGGCGGCCAACGGGCTCGAGGTGCAGACGACCACTGCGAACCCCCGCCCTGCCCACGCCACCACCTGTTCGGCCAGCCGTCCGGGGTCGCCGGCGACCGGCGGCACCGCGCCGGCCGCCAGGGCCGGGGTCTCGGGGGCGTCGGCCACCGCCGGCATCGACACCACGGCGGCCTCGGTCCGGGCCAGCAGCCGCTCGAAACCCAGGTGCAGCCGGGGCAGAGGGTCTGGCTCGGCACCCGCTCCCCAGGTCTTGGCCAGGGTCTCGGTGAGCGCCCCCTCCTCGTCGACGACCTCGAGCGCCCGGTCGCGCAACCGGCGGGGCTCGGTGAGGACCACCCGCGCCCCCGACCCGAGCAGGTCGGGAAGGAGGACCTCCTCGGGGCACAACCACGGCAACCAGGCCTCCATCCCATCGAAGAGCTCCCCGTCGGCCAGCCGCTCCCACTGCCCTCGACTGAACGGCCCCCGACCGACCAGCGCCGCGGCCCGGGTTCGCAGCCCGGGGGTGGGAACCAGCTCCCGGCACCCGAAGATGGCCACCTGCTCCAGCGGCGTCCGGGCGCGCTGGTCGGCCACGTCGAAGGTGGTCAGCCGGTCCACCTCGTCGCCGAACAGGTCGAGCCGGATCGGGTCGTCGGCGGTCGAGGGAAAGACGTCGACGATCCCGCCGCGTGCCGCGAGCTCGCCCCGGTGCTCGACCTGGTGCTCCCGGCGGTAGCCGAGCGCGCTGAGGCGCGCCAGCAGGTCGTCGCGATCGACTGACTGGCCCCGCCGCACGACCACCGGCCGGGCTGCGTCAGCCCAGGGGCCGAGCCGCTGCAGCACGGCGCGCACCGGGGCGACCACCATGGCCAGCTCGCCTCGGCCCGGTACCGGCTCGGACCCGAAGAGGCGCCACAGGACCTCGAGCCGCGAACCCATGGTGTGGACGTCGGGGCTCACCCGCTCGAGCGGCAGGGTCTCCCAGGGCAAGAGCAGCGCCACCGCGTCGGGTCCAGCGAAGCAGCGGAGGTCCTCGGCCAATCGCTCGGCATCGGCCAGCGTCGGGGTGACCACCAGCATCGGCCGGAGCTCGGAGAGCTGCGCCAGACCAGCGAGGGCAAAGGGTCGCGCCGCGGCCGAGACGGCGAGGGTGGCGTCGGTCCGGCCCACGATGGCCGCGACGGCCGAGTGGGAGCGCACGAGCGGCGCCAACGGGGCCAGTGGCCCGGCTTCGACGTCCACGGTCATCTCAGCGGTCGGACACCCGGGCGTTGAACCGGCTCATGGCGGCAGTGATCCCGTCAGTCACGATCACCTCGACCGCGTCCGCGGCCCGGACGATGGCCTCCTCGAGCAGCGCCCGCTCGGCCGGCGGCGGCCGGTCGAGGACGTGGTCGGCCCCGGACCCACTGCGGGGCTTGCCGATCCCGATGCGGACCCGGACGAAGTCCGTGGTGTGCAGGTGTGCCTCGATGGACCGCAGGCCGTTGTGGCCGGCCAGGCCGCCGCCCGCCTTCACCTGCAGTGCACCAGGTGGGAGGTCGAGCTCGTCGTGCACGACCACCAGGGACCGGGGATCCTCGATGCCGAACCGCCGGACCAGCGGCGCCACGGCGCTCCCCGAGTCGTTCATGTAGGTGGTCGGCACGGCCAGCGCGACCCGCTGGTCCCCGACCCGAACCTCCTCCACCGCGGCCCGCTGGGCCCGCAGCACCCGGAGCCGGCCGGTCCCGTGGCGGCGCGCCAGCTCGGCCACCACATCGGCCCCGGCGTTGTGCCTGGTCCGCGCGAACTGCGCTCCGGGATTCCCGAGCCCAACCACCAGCAGGTCGGCGGGGGTGCCACGGCGGGGCGCCGTGGCCGAGCGATGCAGGTGCAGGCGCGCCAGGGGTCAGGCCTCGTCGCCGGACGTCTCGGCCGGCGCGGCCGGCTCGGCCGATGGCGCCTCGGTCTCGCCCCCAGCCGCCGCAGCCGCAGTCTCCACCCGCGGCGGGTGGCCGACGACGACCGTGGTCTCGGGGTCGGCGTCCACCTCGACGCCGGGCGGGAGGGCCAGGTCGGCCACCCGCAGGGCGCTGCCGATGGTCAGCCCCGAGACATCGAGCTCGACCGCGTGGGGGATGTCGGCCGGTCTCGCCCGCACCGACAGGCTGAACAGCTGCTGCTCGACCATGCCGTCGCCATGGGCGACCTCGACCGCCTCGCCGACCAGGCTGATCGGGACCTCGGCCGAGATGACCTCGTCCCGGCGGACCACGACGAAGTCGACGTGGGTCACCGTCCCGCGCACCGGATGGCGCTGGAGCTCCCGGGCCATGGTCAGGTAGGTCTTGGTCCCGGCTCGCAGCGACAACAGCGCATTGGTCCCGGCGTCGCCGCTCAGCGCGCTGCGCAGGTCCTTGGCGCCAACCGCCACCGACACCGGCTCGGTGCCGTGGCCGTAGATGATCCCCGGGACCATGCCGGCCCGGCGGAGCCGGCGGGCGGCGCGGGTCCCGGTAGGCCGGCCCAGCTGGGCCTCCAAGACGATCTCGGGCATCGGTCCCTCTCTCCTCGGGCCGGGTGGGCGACGCACCCGGCCGCCGCTCACGTGCTGGCGCAGGGTCTCGGCCGCCTGGCGGCCCTGCCACCGCGCTCGGCCCCAAGGCTACCCGGCGCCGGGAGGCGCCCTGGCGAGGTCAGACCTGGTTGGCGCCCCCGAAGATCTCCGACACCGAGGTCTCGGCGAAGACGGCGTTGATCGCGTCGGCGATGATCTTGGCCACCGAGAGCACCTCGAGCTTCTCGAACCGGACGTCCTCGGGCACCGGCAGGGTATCGGTCACCACCACCCGGGACACCGGCGCCTTCTCCAGCCGTTCGACCGCGGGCTCGGAGAACACCCCGTGGGTGGCCATGGCCCAGATGTCGGCCGCACCGGCATCGGCCAGCCGCTCGGCGGCCGCACAGATGGTCGAGGCGGTGTCGATCATGTCGTCCACGAGGACGCAGTGGCGCCCTTCGACCTCGCCGACCACGTGGCGCACCTCGACCTGGTTGAAGGTCCCGGTCGGGCGGCGCTTGTGGACCAGGGCCAGATCGGCGTTGAGCTGCTGGGCGAAGCCCTCGGCGACCCGGACTCGGCCCGCGTCGGGGGCCACGATGACCAGGTCGCCCCCGGCCCGGGTGCGCAGGTACTCCTCGAGCACCGGGCTCGCCCGCAAGTGGTCGAAGGGCACGTCGAAGAACCCCTGGATGGCCCCGGCGTGGAGGTCCACGCTCACCACCCGGTCGACCCCGGCCGCCTGCAGCAGGTCGGCCACCAGCTTGGCGGTGATCGGCTCCCGGCTGGTCGACTTGCGGTCCTGACGGGCGTAGCCGTAGCAGGGGCAGATCGCAGTGATGGTCTTGGCCGAGGCTCGCTTGGCGGCGTCGATCATGATCAGCTGCTCCATCAGCGAGTCGTTGACCGGCCGCGAATGGGTCTGGATGATGAAGACGTCGTGGCCCCGGATCGAGGCGTCGTAGCGGCAGTAGATCTCGCCGTTGGCGAACTCCCGGAGGTTGGGCTCGCCCAGCTCGACCCCGAGGTGGCGGGCGATGGCCTCGGCGAGCGGACGGTTCGAGCGTCCCGACACGAGCTCGAGCTTGCGTTTCGGGATCAGCTCCACCGGGAGAAACCTACCGCGCCCTGCGCTCCGGGCGCCCGAGGGCTCAGGACGCCGGCCTGGTCTCGAACGGGCCCACCGACTCACCCTCGTGCACGACGGCGCCCGGCCCGAGGACCGCGAACGGGCCAACCCGGGCCCGGGAGCCAACTCGGGCACGCTCGCACATCGAGTAGCGGATCTCGGCCCACTCGCCGACCTCGGTGTCGATGAGGGTGGAGTCGGGGCCGATCTCGACCCCGGTGCCAAGCACGCACGAGCCGCGCAGGACCACCCCGGGCCACAGTGCGACGTCCGGGGCCAGCTGGACCGAGGTGTCGACGTAGGTGCGCTCGGGGTCCCACATGGTGACCCCCCGGCGCATCCAGCGCTCGTTGATCCGGTCCCGCACCTCGGCTTCGGCCGCCGCCAGCTGGGCGCGATCGTTGACGCCGGCCGTCTCGACCGGGTCTTCCACCACCATGGCCCGGACCGAGTAGCCGGCACCCGAGAGCACCTCGACCACGTCGGTGAGGTAGTACTCGCCCTGGGCGTTGGTCGGGCTGAGCCGACGCAGGGCCGGGGGCAGCAGCGAGCGCCGGAAGCAGTAGACCGAGGTGCACACCTCGTTGATCCGGCGCTCGCTCGGGCTGGCGTCGGTCTCCTCGACTACCCGGACCACCTGCTCGTCGCCGGAGCGGACCACCCGGCCGTAGCCGGTCGGACGGTCCACCACGGCGGTGAGCAGCGTGGCCGCGGCCCCGGTGGCCCGGTGGTGCCGGACCAACGCGGCCAGGGTGGGGGGCCGGAGCAGCGGGGCGTCGCCGGGGAGCACCACCACGTCGGCCTCCTCGTCGTCCTCGGGAAGGCCGGTGAGGGCGACCGCGGTCGCGTCCCCGGTCCCCCGCTGGACCGACTGCTCGACGAACTCGATCGGCAGACCCGGCGGGGCTTCTTCGGCCAGGGTCTTGGTGACCCACTCGGCCCCGTGCCCCACCACCACCACCACCCGGTCCAGGTCCAGCTCGGCCAGTGCGTCGAGGACATGGAGCACCATCGGGCGTCCGCACAGCCGGTGGAGCGGCTTGGGGCGCTCTGAGCGCATCCTCGTGCCCTCGCCCGCGGCCAAGACGATGGCTTGCAACGGTCCCCTCGCGGTCATGCCCCATTCTCGCCTCGCTTGCCGAGAGGTGCTCGCGCCGCCCGCCCGGTCGACCCGACAGGCAGGGCGGTAGCGTCGAGCCGTGGCGACCAGGTGGTTCTCGCGCCGGGCGATTGGGATGCACGCCGCGCTCGCCGTCTTCGTCCCAGGGTGCGCGGCGCTGTGCGATTGGCAGGTCCACCGGGCCCTCTCGGGCAACGAGCTCAGCTGGGCCTACGTCTTCGAGTGGCCGTTCTTCGGTGCCTACGGCACGTACCTGTGGTGGAAGCTGGTCCACGACCAGCCGGCCGGCTCGCCACCGCCCGAGGAAGGGACCCGGCAGGACGAAACCCCGGGCGAGGCCGAGGCGGAGGTCCCGGCGCCATCCCATAGGGAGGACGAGGAGCTGGCCGCCTACAACCGCTACCTCGCTGCGCTCCACACGAGCGGACGCCCGAAGCGATGGTGACAACCGGCGGCGGCGCACTGAACCCGGGCTGGCATTTGTCAGCCCCGCCAGCGCCACCATAAAGTCGGCGGCCGTGTCGGGAACCTATGCCGAGCCAGGGAGCCAGAGCATCCACAGCGCTGGTCGGCGCGACCAGGTGACCGCGATCTGTCGCCACTGCGGCTACGACATCGTCTTCTTCTTCGGCGGGCCCGAGCACGGCAACTGGCGCCACGTGGTGACCGGGGACCACCAGTGCAGCGAGGCCCCGGTCCGAGCGGAGGCTTGAGCGCTGGCGGGGGAGGGATCGAACCTCCAACCTCCGGATCCAAAGTCCGGCGTTCTGCCGATTGAACTACCCGCCACCACCCCACCGCGTTAGCACATGACCCGAGGTCCCTCGCGGCCCGTCAACAGGGCCGCCCTCCCCTCTTACCGAACCCTTACCCGGCCCCGGTAGGCTCGCGAGCTGGAAGAACGAGCGTCGCTGGTCCCGGCGGCGGCCAGTGGGGCCGGCCGGCGGGCCGAAGGGCGGCTCCCAATGCGGATCCTGGTGATCGACGACGACCCGGCGGTCAACGCGTCGCTCGAGCGCGCCCTGCGACTGGAGGGCTACGAGGTCCAGACCGCAGCCAGCGGGAGCCAGGGCCTCGAGGCCCTGGCCCTCTCGCCGCCCGACGCCGTCGTGCTCGACCTGGGCCTGCCCGACATCGACGGGCTGGAGGTCTGCAAGCGGATGCGAGCCGCGCACGATGACACCCCGGTGCTCATGCTGACCGCACGGGACGCCGTCCACGACCGGGTCCAGGGCCTCGACGCCGGCGCCGACGACTACGTGGTCAAGCCGTTCGCGCTGGCCGAGCTGCTGGCCCGGCTGCGGGCGCTGCTGCGCCGCCGCAGTGGCGAGGCCGGCGAGCTGCTGCGTTTCGGCGACCTCGAGCTGGACCTGGGCACCCGGGAGGCTCGTCGGGCTGGCCGGTCGTTCTCCCTCACCCGGATCGAGTTCGACCTCCTCGAGCTGTTCCTCCGGCACCCGCGGCAGGTGCTGACCCGCGACCTCATCTTGGAGCGGGTGTGGGGCTACGACTTCGACTCGGGAACCAATTCGCTCGCGGTCTACGTGGGCTACCTGCGCCGCAAGACCGAGGAGGGGGGCGAACCGCGGCTCATCCACACCGTGCGCGGCGTGGGCTACGTGCTGCGCGACCGGTGAGACGCCTCGCCCGCCTCTGGAGCGCTGCCCTCCAGGCAGGCCACAGCCTTCTCGCAGGACGCACCAGCGTCCGGGCCCGGATGGTCTGGGTCGCACTGGGGGTTGGCGGGCTGGCCATCCTGGCCGCCTCGCTCGGTGCCTACCTGGCGTCTCGCAACGCGCTGCTGAACTCGGTCAACGGGGACCTCCAGCAAGCCACCCACGAGGTCGAGGCGGCCAGCAGCATCTCCTACAACCCGACCACCGGCCTCATCAGCGGCATCTACGGGGCGACCGCCCAGTTCTTCTACCCCGGGGGGGCCGACCCCAGCGCGCCGGTCCTCCCAGTGACCAGCTCGGTCCGGGCGGTCGCCGCCGGGACCGAGCCCCCCTACTACACCGACGTCACCGTCGGAAACCAGCAGTACCGGGAGTACGTGACGCCGCTGACCGTGATCGTCCGGTTCGGGTTCTTCCAGCAGTCGGCCAGCGGGGCCCTCCAGGTCGCCGCCCCCCTGGCGGGGGTCAACCTGCAGCTCGGCCACCTCGGGCTGGCCCTGCTGGTGGTGGCGCTGATCGCGTTGATCCTGGCGGTGGTCCTCGGCCTGATCGCAGCCAGGGCCGCGGTCGGCCCCCTCAACGAGCTCACCGCCACCATCGAGGAGCTGGCCCGGACCATGGACGTGTCCCAGCGCCTCGACCCGGGCGGGCCCGACGAGCTCGGGCGGCTGCGGCGGGCGTTCAACCGCCTGCTCGGCGCCCTCGAGGCCTCCCACGAGTCCCAGCACCAGCTGGTGGTGGACGCCTCCCACGAGCTGCGCACCCCGCTCACCAGCCTGCGGACCAATCTCGAGATCGTCCGGCGGATCGACGAGCTCTCCGAGCCCGAGCGGGAGGTCCTGGTCGCCGACGTCCTCACCCAGATGGAGGAGCTCACCAACCTGGTCAGCGACCTGGCCGAGCTGGCCCGGGGCGACCACACCGAAGAACGCGCCGCGCCGCTGCGCCTCGACCAGCTGGTCGAGGACTGCGTGGAGCTGGCCGCCTCCCACGGTCGTCCCCGTGGCGTGCGCTTCCTCACCAGCGTGGAGCCGACCTGGGTGGAGGGCCGCAGCGAGCGGATCGCCCGCGCCGTGGGGAACCTCCTCGACAATGCGATCAAGTGGAGCCCCGACGGCGGGGTGGTCGAAGTGCTCTGCCGCTCGGGCGACGTCTCGGTGCGTGACCACGGTCCCGGCATCGATCCCGAGGACCTCCCGCACATCTTCGACCGCTTCTACCGATCCCGGGCCGCCCGGGCGCTGCCCGGCTCGGGGCTGGGGCTGGCCATCGTGGCCCAGGTCGCGACCGAAGAGGGCGGTTCGGTCGGCGCCGCCAACGCCCCCGACGGCGGGGCCATCGTCACCCTGCACCTCCCGGTCGTGCCGGCACCAGACCGGCTGGCCGACGGGGTGCTGCTCGGCCCAGCCGACCAGGCCCGCCCGGCTTCTTAGGGGGTTCTTAGCGTCGGTTCCGGGTGGTCTTAGCTCGCCTGGGCACCATGGCGGTGACCGAGGAGCAACCGTGAGGACCCCCCACCCCATCCGTGCTCGCAGCACCGCAGGACGCGAAGCAAGCCGCCGTGTCCGCCGCACCATTCGTCGGTCGCTCGAGCACGGCAGGGCCCGCATCGGAGCGATCGCCGGGTCCGTCTCCGCCCTCATGGCCGGGAGCGCCACCCGGTCGTTGGCGGTCGTGCCGGTGCGGGACCGGACCGGGTCGGTGCCCGAGCGGCTGCGGCCCGGTGCCGGCGGCTGCGCCTCGGTCTGGGCCGTCGCACCCTCAGCGGCCCGCCCGCGCCAGGGGTAGGGGCCTCCACCCCTACCCCTGGCGTACCCCAACTGGCCGAGGTGCGCAGGGCGGCTGGTAGGGTGACCGCCCGGCATGGGTTCGTTGATCAAGAAGCGCCGCAAGCGCATGCGCAAGAAGAAGCACAAGAAGATGCTGAAGGCGACGCGCTGGCAGCGTCGGGCGGGCAAGTAAGGTCCCTTATCCCTTCGGCCGGGCCACCGTCCGCACCGCGAGCAACCTCCCACTCTCTCCCCCCACGACCAGGTGGTCGGCGCCCTCGAGCCCCAACGCCTCGGGGGTTCCCTCCACGAACCAGCTCGAGCCGCTGCCGGCCAGGCACGGCCGCTGCCCGGTGCGCTCGCACAGCGCGTCCCGCCAGCGGGCCAGGGCTGGCTGAACCCGCAGGGCCGCGGCTTCCAGATCGTTGGTGCCCTCGGATGCGTGCCGCTCCGCCGGACTGAGCGAGTCCCACGCCTGGTAGACCGCGGCGGTGTTGATCGCCAGCGGCGGGAGGAGCAACACGAAGGACCGGTCGACCGGGGCCAGCGGCTCGACCCGCTCCCCGACGCCCCGCACCCGGGCTCGGCCACCGACCACGCAGAAGGGGACGTCGGCACCCAGCCGGCTCGCCACCGTCAGGTCGCTGCACCCGGCCCACCGGAGCACCGCCGCGGCGTCGGCCGATCCTCCCCCGAGCCCGCCACCGACCGGGATCCGCTTGAGGAGCCGAACGCCGGCCTGGCGGCCCACCGCTGCCAGGGCCCGGGCCACCAAGTTGTCCGGCCCGGTCGGCACCGGCGCTCGGGGCCCCTCAAAGATCACCTCGACCCCCTCGCCAGCCGGATCGATGACCAGCTCATCGGCCAGGTCGAGCTCGACCATCTCGGCGTCGAGCTCGTGGAAGCCGTCCGGCCGGCGGCCCAGCACCCGCAAACTGAGCGTCAGCTTGGCCGGGGCGCTCACCCTGGCCGGAGAACCGACGACGCTCACCTGAGGGGTTCGGCCAAACGGCCCCAGGCCGCGAGGTCCAGGGTCTCAGCTCTCGCTGCCGGGTCCACACCGGCCCGCTCGAAGGCGCCAGGATCGACCACCCCGGCCAGGGCGCGCCGGAGCATCTGGCGACGGTGGGCGAAGCCGGCCCGGAGCACCGAGACGAACCGGGAGTAAGGGACCACATCAGGATCGATCCCCGGCCGCTCCCGCCGGCCCAGCCGGACCAGGACCGAGTCGACCCGAGGGCGGGGCACGAACACGGTTGCCGGCACCCGGCCGACCACCGTGGCGGTCGCCCAGTAGGCGACTCGCACCGACACCGCGCCGTAGGCGGGGTCGCCCGGGCCGGCCACCCAGCGCTGGCCGACCTCCCGCTGCACCATCACCAGGCAGCGGCGGATCGCCGGCGCCTCCTCCAGGACCCGAAGCATGACCGGGGTCGCCACCCGATAGGGGAGGTTGGCCACCAGTTCGATCGGTTCCGGCCGCCCGGCCAAAAGCCCAGGCCAGGACAGCTCGAGCGCGTCGGCCTCCACGACGTCCACCGCCAGGCCGGCCACCGCGTCGCGCAGCGCGGCGGCCAGCCGGCGGTCGACCTCGACCGCCACCACGTGCGCCCCCTCGGCCGCCAGCGCCAGGGTGAGTGAGCCCAGCCCGGCGCCGACCTCGACCACGGTGGCCCCCGGGGTCAGCTCGGCCAGCCGGGCGATGCGGGCCACCGTGTTGGGATCAGCCACGAAGTTCTGGCCGAGGGCCTTGGCCGGTCTCACGCCGTGAGCGGCCAGCATCCGCTGGACGTCGGCGCGCGACAGGCTCACCAGGAGATGTCGACCTCGATCGTGCCTTGGCCGAGGGGCGCCAGAGACGCGAAGCCCGACGGCGACAGGTCGACCACATGGGGGTACCCGGCCGCCTCGCGGTCGTCGACCACGCAGGTGATGGACGCCCCGGTGGACAGGTCGGTCACGGTCAGCACCGTACCGAAGGGAAGCCAGGGGCTCGCGCAGCGCCCCGCCGGCGCCGCCGCGTACCAGGTGGCCAGACCGTCGGCCGACGCCTGGGTGACGGCCGGCCTCGGGGGCGGCGGCGGTGCCGTGGTGGTCGTCGGATCGACCTCGGTCGTGGTGGTCGCAGGTGGGCTGGTGGCGGTGGTGGTGTCGCCCGGCGCCTGGAAGGCCAGGCTGAGACCGCCAAGCAGGCCCGGCTGGGCACGCGCGCCCATGGCCGCAGCGGCACCAGCGCCACCTGCGGCCCGGGGCGCCACGCCAGCGCCCAACAGCAGGAGCGGCGCCACCACCAGCCCGGCGCCGAGCAGCGAGCCGACGAGCAGGCGCCTCCCCCCGGTGCGTTGTTCCCTCAGACCTCCGCCCTTCTTCGGGGACCACACCCCCGTGCCGACCAGGGGACCGGCGCAGGATGCCGGGGATCTTAGGAACCGGCCCCCACGGCCGCAACTGGCGAAGAGTCCAGCTCAGGTGCCAGATCAGTTGGGCGGGAGGGCGAACGCGGCCACCGCGGCGCGCCCGCTCGAGGCCGCCAGTTCGGCGGGGTCCAGCCCCTTCAGCTCGGCGACGAACGACCCCACCACCGCGACGAAGGCAGGCTCGTTGCGCGCCCCTCGGTGCGGGACCGGGGCGAGGAACGGGCTGTCGGTCTCCACTAAGAGGCGGTCCAGCGGGACCAGGTCGGCAGCCGCCCGGACCTCGGGCGCGTTCTTGAACGTGACGATCCCGCTGAACGAGACGTAGAGCCCGGCGTCGAGGCACCGGCGGGCCTCCTGGGGCCCACCGGTGAAGCAGTGCAGGACCGCCCGGTCGGGCAGCCCCTCGGCCGCCAGGATGTCGAAGAGGTCGTCCCAGGCGGCCCGGGCGTGGATGACCAGGGTCAAGTCGTGCTCGATGGCCAGGGCGACCTGGGCCGCGAAGACCTCCCGCTGGATCTCTCGGGGCGAGTGCTCGTAGTAGTAGTCAAGACCGCACTCCCCCAGCGCGACCGGCCGGTGCTCGCCGGCCATGGCCGAAGCGACGAGGCGGGCCACCTCGTCGACCCCCCGCGACGCCTCGTGGGGGTGGAGGCCGACCGTCGCCCACACCCGTGGCGCCGTGGCCGGGGGGGTGGTGGCTAGGGCGAGCGCGGCGGCCGAGGAGCTGGCGTCGGTGCCCACGCAGACCACGTCGGTCACGCCGGCCTCGGCAGCGCGCGTGAGCACCGACAGGTCGGCCTCGTAGGGGTCCTGGACGTGGCAGTGGGAGTCGAACCAGCCCTGAACCGCGCTCGAACTCATCGCGCTCAGGCCCGCCGTCGGGGGAACAGCGGCTCGCCCTTGACCACCGGGAGCCCGCCGGGGTACCCGCCCCAGGCGGCGTCCGTCGGCACCCGTCGATCCTCAGGGACCCCGGGCAAGCCGATCCGGCGCCACAGCTCGCGGGCGCTGGCCGGCATGGCCGGGCTGACCAGCAGGGCGACGATGCGCAGGGTCTCAAGAGCGCTCCCGAGCACGCCCTCGAGCTCGTCACCGGGCGCGAGCTTCCACGGCTCGGTCGCTTCCAGGTGGGCGTTCGCCGCCCCGATCAAGCGCCAGGTGGCAGCCAGCGCCTCGTGAGGCGCGAAGGTCTCCCACGCCGCGCTGGCCTCGGCCACTGCGGCCGCCGCCAACGGGGCGAGCGGGCTCGCCGGGTCAGGAGGCGGACCGATCCCGCCGCACTTGGACCCGACCACGGTGGCCACCCGGGAGGCCAGGTTGCCGAGGTTGTTGGCCAGGTCCGCGTTGTAGCGGGCAACGATCGAGTCGTAGGAGAACTCGCTGTCGTTGCCGAGCGGGACCCGCAGCAGGTGGTAACGGATCGGGTCGACCCCGAAGTCGTCGGTCAGCACCTCAGGTGCGACGTCGGTGAGCTGGACCTCTTCTGCCGACCGGCGGAGCCGCTGGAGCATCGTCTTGGACAGCTTCTCGCCGCCGAACAGCAGCCAGCCGTGGACGAAGATGTTGGCCGGTGGCTCGATCCCGGCGGCCATGCACATCGCCGGCCACCAGACGCAGTGGAAGCGGAGGATCTCCTTGCCGATGAGGTGGTGCACGCTCGGCCACCACTGGGCCCAGCGCCCCTCGTCGGTGCCGTAGCCGATGGCGGTGAGGTAGTTGACCAGCGCGTCGTACCAGACGTAGAAGACGTGGCCCTCGTCCCAGGGAACGGGCACGCCCCAGCGCAGCGACGCCCGGGTGATCGAGATGGGCCGGAGCCCGCCCTTGATGAACCCAAGTGCCTCGTTACGCTTGGACGCCGGCCGGACCGCCTCAGGATGCTGCTCGTACCACTCCAAGAGAGGCTCGGTGAACTGGTCCAGGCGGAAGAAGTAGTTCTCTTCCTCCATATAGGTGACCGGCGTCCCGTGGTTGGGGCAGTTCCCCTCCACCAGCTCCTCTTCGGTGTAGTAGTCCTCGCAACGGACACAGTAGAGACCCTGGTACAGGCCCTTGTCGATGTACCCGTTGTCGTAAATGCGCGTGAGGAACGCCTGCACCGCCCGGTAGTGGCGGGGCTGGCTAGTGCGGATGAAATCGTCGAAGGCGATGTCGAGCCCTCGCCAGGCCTCCTCGAAGCGGGCCGCCGTGAGGTCGGCCCACGCCCGCGGCTCCATCCCGTGCTCGGCCGCCGACTCGGCCACCTTGGCACCGTGCTCGTCGGTGCCGGTCAGGAAGAAGACCTCGTCACCCGCCAGCCGGTGCCAGCGGGCCAGGGCGTCGGCATTGACGGTGGTGTAGGCGTGGCCGATGTGGGGCGCATCGTTCACGTAATTGATCGGCGTGGTGAGGAAGAAGCGGCCCACCGCTCCACGTTACCGGGGCCCCGACGGAAGCCCCGAGCGCCCATCCCGGTCCCGCTGGGCCAACGCCTCGGCGTAGGCGCGCCGCCGGGACACCCCGAGCTCGGCCGCGGTGGCCTCGGCCGCCTGTCGAGGGCTGTCGCCGCCGGCCAGGTGGGCCCGGACCGACGCGGAGAGAGCCTCCTGCGAAGCCACCGGGGCCGAGCGCCCCTCGACGACCACGACCACTTCACCGCGCACCGGCTGCTGCCCGAAATGGGTGGCCGCGTCGGCGAGCCGTCCTCGCCAGACCTCCTCGTGGACTTTGGTGAGCTCCCGGCACACCGCCACTCGACGGTCACCCATCGCGCCCTGCAGGTCGGCCAACAGCATCGCCAGGCGGCCCGGTGCCTCGAGGATGACCGCGGTGCGTTCCTCCGACGCCAGTTCGGCCAGTCGCCGGCGCCGCTCGGGGCCCTTGCGCGGGAGGAACCCCTCGAAACAGAAGCGCTCAGTGGGAAGCCCGCTCACCACCAGCGCGCTCACGGGCGCGCACGGTCCGGGGACCGCGCTGACCCCGTACCCGGCATCAACGGCCGCGGCGACCAGCCGGGCACCGGGGTCCGAGATCGTCGGCGTACCGGCGTCGCTCACCAGGGCGACGGTCCTGCCGGCTCGAAGCAACTCGAGTACCTGCCCGATGCGGGTGGCTTCGTTGTGGCCGTGGAGCGAGAGCAGCCGCCGGGGGCTGGAAGGCAGCGACTCGGCAGCGAGCAACGCTCGGGTCCGGCGGGTGTCCTCGCAGCAGATCACATCGGCCGAGGCAAGGACGTCGAGGGCCCGGCGGGACAGGTCGCCCAGGTTCCCGATTGGCGTCGCGACCACCTGCAGCGACCCGGGCAGCCCGCTCACGGCGTTGGGCGGAACTCGAGCGCATCGCCCGGCTGCAGTCCCCAGCGCTCGAAACACCCGGCCCTGGCCTCCAAGGCGTGGCTGGCCCTGAACCGAGGAAGGGTGATCCCGAACCGCCGCAGCCGCACCACTGACAGCACGACCAGATCGTCGTCCAAGAACGCGACGTCGAGGGGGAAGCGCACGCCGAACGAGTGGATGGAGTGGGTGTGGGGGAGAATCATCGCACCGTCGAAGCTCTGACGACCGATCAGGCCCCGGCTGCGCTCAAGGAACGACTCCGCCCGTTCCGCCGCCGCCAACACCTGGCCATCCCGGAGAACCCAGCCGGTCTGCATCGCCCGCTTAGACGTTGAACCGGATCTCGAGGACGTCGCCGTCGCGCACGGCATAGTCCTTTCCCTCGACCCGGACCCGGCCGGCTGCCTTGGCCTGCTGCCACCCTCCGAGCTCGACCAGCTCGTCCCAGTGAATCACCTCAGCCCGAATGAAGCCGCGCTGGAGGTCCGAGTGAATCACCCCGGCGCACTCCGGGGCCAGCGCGCCGGCCCGGAAGATCCACGCTCGGGTCTCTTTCTCTCCGGTGGTGAGGAAGGTCCGGAGCCCGAGCAGGCGAAAAGCCCCTTCGGCGACCCTGGGCACGACCCCCTCGCCCAGCCCAAGTCCGGCGAGGAGCTCGGCTCGCTCAGCCGGGGCCAGCTGGGCCGCCTCGGCCTCGAGCTGGACGCAGACCCCGAGAACCTCGGCCGCCGACCCAAGGTGAGCGGCCACCGGCTCGGTCAGCTGCGCCGCCGCGTCGAGCTGGTCCTCGCCAAGGTTGACCACCGCGAGCACCGGCTTGTCGGTGAGGAGGAAGGAGTTGCGGAGTCTGCTTCGGACCTCGGGGTCCAGCTGAGCGCGAAAGAGCGGGACCCCGTGGTCGAGAACCGCCATCGCTTCGTCCATCGCCTCTGCTTCTCGGCCCAGGGCGGGGTCCTTTCGCAGGCGAGCCTGCTTGCGTCGCCGATCCGCCTGGGCCTCGAGCGAGGCGGCATCGGCCAGGATGAGCTCGAGCTCCAGGGTCTCGAGCGCGGCCAGCGGGTCGTCCACCCCGGGAACGGCGTCATCGCGAAACGCGCGCAGCACCACCACCAGCGCGTCGACTTCCCGGATCCCGGCCAGGAACCGGTTGCCCATCCCCTCCCCGCTCGCCGACCCGGCGACCAGCCCGGCGATGTCGACCAGCTCCACCCCTGCCGGCACTACCTTGGCCGACCGACTGAGCCGAGCCAGGGCGTCGAGTCGCGCGTCGGGAAGAGGGGCTACGCCGACCGAGGTCTCCACGGTGGAGAAGGGGTGTGGGGCGACCACGGCATGGCCACCGGTCAGGGCGTTGAACAGCGAGGACTTGCCCGAGTTGGCGAGGCCCACGAGGCCGAGGCGCTGCATCGGACCAGACGCTACCGGCCCGGCCCAGGCGGGCCGCAGGCGTCGGAAGTGGCCCGAGCCGGCTCAACCGCCAGACCGCCACGGCCTCCTCGCAGCGCTCACCCGGTGCGACCCGCCCGAGCCAGGTGGGCGAGCACCGCAGTGGCAACGGCGTCGGCGCTCGGGCCGCAGGGCATCGCCGGCCCGGTCGAGCTGCGTCGCCCTCACCCAGCCGGGGACTCGCCCCGGAGGGCCTGGGCGTTCTGGGCCGGCGAGATCCGGTCCTGACGGCCGACCACGACCAGGGAGGGCGACTCCAGCGAACCACCACTCCTCCCGACAGTGGTCCGGCTCGTCGCCCCGCTCGATGCACCGCCGCCAGGTGGTCGAAGACCATCAGGCTGGAGTCGAAGCGACGCTCGAGTGCCGCCAGGACCGTCTGGTCCAAAGGAACCCCTGGTGGCAAGGAACGCGCCACCAGGACTGCCAGGGAGCGGACCAGCGGAGGGAAGTCGCTGGCCAAGGACCGGGACAGCCGGCCAAACACGGCGTAAGCGACCACGGGCGCCGGGGCCGCCTGGGGCCCTGCGATGCGACGCTCGTGGCATGACCGCGGGCGGCCAGTCCCGCCGGCCCGGGCACAGACACGTCCGAGCCAACCGCGAGCGGCCCGCCGAGCCCGGCTTCCTCCGGGCTTAGTCCTGCGTCTCGACTTGGAACCCTGCGTGCCGCCACGCGTACAGGTCGCGCAACACCCCGATCTGCGCGCCATGATGACTGATCTCGACCAGCGTATTGGCGATGACGCGCCTAGCCGAGAGCGCTGGTCCAGCAGGACCGAGCACGCATACCCCGCCTCGTGGTGGGACGGCGGCATAGGTGTAGCTGGCCGAGGTCACGGTGAGTTGCTCGTCATCGGCCCGTTCCAACCTCCGGCGAAGCCGCTCCCAGCCGCTCCGCAGCGCGGCGACTGCGTCGGCAGCACTGGTGAAAATCGGGTGGTGGCTCAGATAGGGGGACGTCCAGCCGCTGGCCAGAGGGTGCGTCCCGCCCAACAGGTCAATCTCGACCAGACGGCCCGGCACCGACCCGATGTGCCAGTACAACCAGGCGATGGTGGTGATCGGAACAGGCGTTGGCTCGGGGATCGCGAAGTCGGCTACCCACGCACCAGCTCCGAAAGGGTTCGGCGTCCGGCACTGGTCGCGCCGACGAATGCTCCAGACGGCCGCGAATGGTTGCCAGAAGAACTCCTCATCGGTCAGGCCTTCTGAAGCCCGGCTGAGCGTGAAGTGCTCGACCTGGTCCATCAGCGCCAGGAGCACCTCGGTGTGCTCCCCAGTCATCGCGGCATCCTACGGGCCGAGCACCACGGGTGGCGGGCGACCGGCGGACCCTGCCGAGTCCGAGGCTAAACTTCGCCCTCCATGTCCAAGCGCACGGTGAAGCGCCGGATCCGCAAGAAGAGCAAGGCGAACCACGGCAAACGCCCTAACGCCGGTCGGGGCTAGGACCCGGCGCACCGGAGGGCTACCGGGCAACGTCCCGCCACCGCACCCCGCGATCCTCGAGCACCCTCACCAGCTGGCGGGGCACGTCGCTGATGATCCCGTCGACGCCCAGGTCGATCAGGCGCTCCATGGCCGCGACGTCGTTGACTGTCCAGACGTGCACGGCCAGGCCCTGGCGGTGGGCGGCCGCGACGAATCGCTCGTCGACCACCACGATGTCGCCGAAGCGCTCGGGTACCTGGAGGGCGACTACCGGCAGCTCGGGTGGCTCCTCACCGTGGTTGACCGCCCGCCAGAACGCCGCGGTGGCCGCGGTGCCGGCCGAGGTCGGGACGTCAGGCGCGTACGTACGGAATGTGTCGGTCACCGCGTCGTCGAAGGAGGCCACGATGACGTCGTCGTGTCGTCCGTAGCGGGCCAACAGCTCGGCGAGCGCCCGCTCGTACGGAGGGACCGTTGGAGCGGACTGTTTGATATCGAGGTTGAGGATGGTGCCGGGAAAGGCTTCGAGCACCTCGGCCAGCGTGGCAATGGTGAACTCGGGGTCGCCAGGGGCTCTGCCCCGGTAGGGGTACTCGGAGTCCGGCCGGCCGACCGTGACATCGGCCCCTGGGATGAACCAGTAGGCAGAGTCGAGCGCCTTGATCTCCGCCAACGTGAGGTCGGCGATCGCTCCGGTCCCGTCGGTCGTGCGATCAACCGTGGGGTCGTGGCAGACCACCAGGTGTCCGTCCCTGGTCGCGTGCACATCGAGCTCGATGGCGGGCGCGCCCGACTCCACCGCCTGGCGCATCGCGAACAAGGTGGACGACGGCCCTTCCCAGGCCCCGCCCTGGTGGGCGTAGGCGAGCACGCGCCGTTCCAGCCAGGGGCGGCCGTCGGTCATGACCAGATCGTAGATATCCTCGGCCGGTCGTGATCGATCACCTCCTCGTCGCCCTCATCGACGCCCTCCACCGCTCCTTCGACGCTGCGCTGCTCCAACGCCAGGCGGTCGAAGAACGGTTCCAGGTCGACGTCTTTTTGGGCGACATCTCCTTCGAAACCTCCTACAGCCTCCCCGGCGAGGAGCACCCGGCCAGGGTCAGAGCCGACCTGTCCTTCGACTGGCCGACCTGGAGCCAGACCGCGTACCGGAGTTGGTCGATCGGCGAGACCCCGAGCGAGCTGCCGGAGGTCATTGTCGAGGTGGCCCTGCGAATCCAGCGGCTGGCCGAGCCGCCGGCGCTCGACACGGTGGCGGCGGTGCTGCCGCCCGAGAGCCCGCACCTTGGGCCGGACGCGTTGGTCCGGACCTCTGCCACCATCGAGCAGGTGCTCGAGGACGGTCCGGGGCGTCTGGGCGCACCGGTGCGGTGGGCGGTGGAGGCCACCTACGAGGGGTCCATCCGCTTCGAGGAGCACCACCTGGAGGACCCGAGCACCATCGCCCCCACCATCGACGGGCTCACCCGTTGGGTGTCGTCGGTCCTCGTGCAGCTGGCTGACCTCCCGCTGGCGTTCCTCCCGCCCGACCCCCGCGAGGCGGCATAGCCAGTCGGACCGGCTGCTCAGCCCGACTGGCCCCCGGGCACCGCTGCCTCGACTGGATGCTCCCGAGCCAGACGGTGCGCCACCTGTCGCTCCATCACGAAGGCGAGCAGCGGCACGAAGCCGGCAGCAACCATGGCAGCCAGCTGGAGGAGGCCGAACCGGGCCCGACGGGCCAGGTCGGCTGCGGCCAGCAGGTACACGATGTACAGCGCGCCGTGAATCGGGCCGACGACCTGGACCACGCCGGGCGCATTGGCGGCGTACTGCAACGGGACGCCCACGAACACCAGGATCGCCAGCCCCACCCCGACCACGTACGCCATGATCCGGTAGCGGAGGAACGCGCCGCTCACCGCGCGCTCCGCCAGGTCTTCGGGCGTCCCTCGGCGGCGAGACGAGCCAGTTCGTCGTTGTAGGCGGCCAGCTCCTCGTCCTCCTCCTCCCGCCGGCGCTGCGGCGGGGGCGGGAGGAGGCCGGCCCGAGCCCGCTCGGCCTCGAGGCGCCGCTGAGCCCGAGCGCCGACTGAATCGGGGTCGGTATGAAGCAGCGACCACCACACCCAGATCCCGACCAGCGCAAACACCGGCCACTCGACCGAGTACAGGTAGCTCAGCCCGTTCCCGTCGAGGGCCCTGGTCACCTGCCACCAGCCGGCGATCAGGCAGCCGGGGACCCACACCGCCACCGCCAGGTGGAGGACCACCGCCCGGCGAGACAGCCATCGCTCGCGCACCGCACCGATCCTAGGACCGAGGTCCCCGAGCTCGTCCGCGCTCAGAGGAGGCCGGCGGTGGCGGCCATCGCCCGCAGGTCGGCCTCCGGGCGGGCGCCCAGGTGGGCGATGACTTCGGCGGCGCACAGGCTGCCAAGTCGGGCGCAGCGGGTGGGCTCCGCCCCATGGGTGAGCCCGTAGAGGAACCCGGCGGCGTAGAGGTCCCCTGCCCCGGTGGTGTCAACGACGTGGCGGACCGGATGGGCGTCGATCTGCACTGGTCCGTGGGGAGTGGTGACCACTGAGCCGGCCGGGCCGCGTGTGGCCGCGACCAGAAGACCGGTCTCCAGGGCCGCCTCCACGGCGGCGTCGAAGCTCGGCGCGTCGAACAGACAGATCAGCTCCTCCTCGTTGCCAAAGAGGATGTCGAGGTCGTCTCGGACCAGTTCGAGGAACTGGCGCCGGTGCCGCTGCACGCACCAGTGGTCCGAGAGCGAGAGCGCGACCGCTGCTCCGGCCTGGTGGGCAACAGCCACCGCCCGACGCATGGCCTCGACCGCGCTGGGCACGTCCCACAGGTAGCCCTCCAGATAGAGGACCTGAGCGCGGGCCACCAAGTCCAGCGGGACGTCCGCCGGCTGGATGGTGGTGGCCGCGCCGAGGTAGGTGGCCATGGTCCGCTCGGCGTCCTCGGTGACCACCACCAGGCACCGACCGGTGCCGACCTGCTCGTCCCCCGAGCGGTCGGCCACCGGCTCGAAGACCACGCCGCTGGCTCGGAGGTCCTCGACAAAGACCTTTCCCAAGCGGTCGTCGACCACCTTGCCCACGAACGCTGCCGACCCGCCGAGGCTGGCCACGCCCACCGCGGTGTTGGCAGCTGAACCGCCGGAGCGCTCGATCGCATCGACCGCTCGGGTCCCGATGTGCTCAGCCCGATCCCGGTCCACGAGGGACATGGAACCCTTGGGCAGCTGCAGCTCCGCCAGGTCGGTCACAGACGCCCGGATGATCACGTCGACCAACGCCGAGCCGACGGCGACCAGGTCGAGGGGCGGGCGGGGGTCGTCCCGGCCCCCGTCGGGGTGTGCGCCATCAGGATCCGACACCGCGCCACCGTAGCCAACCGAAGGGCGACGTCGGCACCGAAACCCTCCTCCGGGGCTGGACGGCTCCCGGAGTAGGGTCTCGGCGATGCCTCCCCGAAGCTCGGCCACCCACCCAGGCGCGCCAGACGAGCCCCACCGGCTCCCCCGCTCGGTCACCCCGGTCCACTACGGCCTCACCGTCGACGTCGACCTGGCCAACCAGCGGTTCTCGGGCACCGTCGAGATCACGGTCGACCTCGCCACCGAGCTGGACGCCATCACCCTCAACGCCGCCGACCTCGCCATCGACGGCGCCGGGCTGGAACTCGCCGACGGGACCAGGATCGGCGCCGAGGTCGCCCTCCAGCCGGAGCAGGAGCGGGCGGTCTTCGCCCTGGAGCGGCCAGCCGGGCCGGGCCGGGCAGTGCTCTCCTGCCGCTTCGAAGCCCCGCTCAACGAGCACCTGCGAGGCCTGTACCGAAGCACCTACGTCGACGCAGACGGCCAGACTCGGACCATCGCCACCAGCCAGATGGAGCCGGCCGACGCCCGTCGGGCCTTCCCCTGCTTCGACGAGCCCGACCGCAAGGCGGTCTTCGAGATCACCGTGGTCCTGGACGAAGGCCTGAACGCCTACTCCAACGCTCCGGTGGCCGAAGTACGCGAGGTGGGTGGCGGTCGCCGAGCGGTCCGCTTCGCCCCGACCATGGTCATGTCGACCTACCTGGTCGCGTTGGTCGTCGGCCCGTTCGAAGAGACCCCACCGATCGACGTCGCCGGAGTCCCGGTCCGAGTGGTCCACGTCCCGGGCAAAGGTGCCCTGGCCAGTTACGCCCTGAGGGTCGCCGCGCATGCGCTCGGCTACTTCGCTGAGTACTTCGGGATCCCCTACCCGGCAGAGAAGCTCGACCTGGTGGCCGTGCCCGACTTCGCCTTCGGGGCCATGGAGAACCTGGGCTGTGTGACCTTTCGGGAGACCGCCCTGCTGGTGGACGAGACCAAGGCGGCCCGCTCCGACCTGGAGCGAGTGGCCGACGTCGTCTCCCACGAGCTCGCCCACATGTGGTTCGGAGACCTGGTCACGATGCGGTGGTGGGAGGGGATCTGGCTCAACGAGGCGTTCGCGACCTTTATGGGCACAAAGTGCGTTGACGCCTTCCGTCCCGACTGGGACCGTTGGGTCAGTTTCGGGATGGAGCGGGAGGCTGCACTGGCAGTCGACGGGCTGCACACGACCCGCCCGATCGAGTACCCGGTCGGCACGCCGGAGGACGCAGAGGGGATGTTCGACGTCCTCACCTACCAAAAGGGTGGCAGCGTCCTGCTCATGCTGGAACAGTTCCTCTCCGAGGCGGCGTTTCGCGACGGTGTCCGCCGCTACCTCGATCAGCACCGCTACGGCAACACCGTCACGAGCGACCTGTGGGATGCCCTGGAGGCGGTGAGCGGCAAGCCAGTCCGGTCGGTGGCCGACTCGTGGATCCTCCAGGGCGGCCACCCGCTGGTCAGCGCCCGGGGCGATCAGCTGACCCAGGAGCCCTTCATCTACCGGCGGACCGACGGGCCGAGCGCGATCGGCGAACGATGGTCGGTCCCGGTGCTGGTCCGCTCGGTTGCCGGCGGCGAGCCGGTGCCGGTGCTCCTCGAGGGCCCAACCGGCACGCTCCCCCGGCTCCAACGGCCGGTCGTGATCAACGCCGGGGGCTGGGGCGCCTACCGGACTGCCTACGAGGAGGCGGATCTGGAGGCGCTGGCGGCCAGCCTCGGTGCCCTCGGTCCGCTCGAGCGGGCGAACCTCGTCGCCGACACCTGGGCGCTCGTGCTGGCCGGTCGGGTGCCACTCGGCCGGTTCCTCCGGCTGGCGGCTCGTCTCGACCAGGAGACCGAGCCGGCTGCCTTCTCGACCGTGGCTGGTGCGCTCGGCCTGTGTCGGCGGGCGGTCGACGACCAGGGAGCCGAGACCCTGGCCGCGGCCACCCGGTCCCTTCTCGGCCCCCGCTTCGCCGCCCTGGGCTGGGAGCCGGCGCCCGGCGAAGGCGAGCGGATCCCCAACCTGCGCTCAGTGCTGCTCGGCGCGCTGGGCACCCTGGGGAAGGACCCTGCGGTCCGGGCTGAGGCTCTGCGCCGCTTCGACCAGGCGACCGCCGGCGGGCCGCCGCTCGACCCCAACCTCGAGTCGGCGGTGCTCGAGGTGGTGGCCGACCACCTCCGACCGGGCGACTACGAGACCTGCTACCGCCGATACCGGGCCGCCACGACTCCCCAGGAGGAGCTCCGCTACCTGAGCGCGCTGGCCGCCTTCCCCGACCCAGAGCTGGCCACCGCCACCTTGTCGCTGGCCCTCGACGAGGTCCGCCCCCAGAACGGGCCCATCCTGGTCGCCTCCCTCCTCGCCAACCGGGTCGGTGGGCCGGCGGTCTTCGACGCGCTCGCCGAGCGCTTCGACGAGGCCCTCGCGCGGTTCTCGGTCAACAGCCATGCCCGCATGCTCCAAGGGATCCGCGTTCTCTGCCGGGACCGCGCCGTTGCCCAAAAGGTCACCGAGTTCATCGCCGCGCACCCCTTGCGCTCGGGCCAGCGCAGCGTCGACCAGGCGGTCGAGCGGCTGTGGATCAACGTCGAGTTCGTCGAACGCGAGCGGGCCACGCTGCCCCAGACCCTGCTCCAGGCCGGCTCGACCGGCACCTAGTCGCGCCGGGCCGAGGCATGGACCTGGCCGTCGCCGCGAGCGTCTTCGGGCTGGTCGCGCTGGCCGAACTGCCCGACAAGACGATGATCGCCAGCATCGTCATGGGCAGCCGTGGCCGGCCACTGGCTGTCTTTTGCGGCGCGACCACCGCCTTCGCCGGCCACTGCGCGTTGGCCGTGGTCGCCGGCCGGTTCCTCACGCTGATCCCCCACCGCACCCTCGAGATCGTGGTGACCTCTGCCTTCGGGCTCGGCGCGCTCTACCTGCTGGCGGTCCCCGAACGCCGAGAGGAGGAGCGGGGCCGCCGGGAGGGGGAACGTGCCCCGAGCTCGCCGTCCCCGGGCTGGCGGGTGGCGGCGGAGGCGTTCGGGGTGATCGCCCTGGGCGAGTTCGGCGACCTCACCCAACTGCTCCTGGTCAACCTGGCCGCCCGGGACCGCTCCCCGGTCTCGGTGTTCGTGGGAGGCCTCCTCGCCCTGGTGATGACTGCCGCGCTGGCTGCCTTCGGGGGACGTGCCCTGGTCCGGGTCCTCCCGCTCGGGACCATCCGCCGCCTCGGCGGCGTCGCGCTGCTGGGATTCTGCGCCTACGGCGTGTACACCCTGGTGGCATGAGCGACCACGCCGCGAGCGCCCGCCGCCGCCAGCTGATCGAACTGGCCCGCTCGACCAGGGGCTTCATGCCCGACAACGAGGGCGAGGCCCTGCTGGACGCGGCCGCTCGGGCCGGCCGGGCCTTCCCTCGGCCCCTTTTGGTGGAGATCGGGGCCTGGTGCGGCAAGTCGACGATCTACTTGGGCTGCGCCGCCGAGGAGACCGGGGGGGTCCTGTTCAGCGTCGACCACCACCGAGGCTCCGAGGAGAACCAGGTGGGCTGGGAGCACCACGACCCCGACCTGGTCGACCCGACCGACGGGCGCATCGACACCCTGCCCCACTGGCGCCGGTCGGTGGCCACCGCCGGCCTGGAGGCCTGTGTCGTCGGCGTGGTGGGAGACTCGCCGACGGTGGCGGCTCGGTGGCGGACCCCGCTCGCCTTCTGCTTCATCGACGGCGGCCACGGCGAGGAGCCAGCGTGGGCCGACTACCGGGGCTGGGCCCCGCTGGTCGCCGAGGGCGGGTGGCTGGCCATCCACGACGTCTTCGAGGACCCGGCCGAGGGCGGTCGCCCCCCCTACGACCTGTGGCGCCACGCCCTTGCGTCGGGCCAGTTCGTGGAGGACGGCCGCGAGGGGAGCCTCCGGATCCTGCGCAAGGTGGCGACGACCCCGCCCTAGCCCGAGCCTCAGAGCACCGCTGCGGGAGCCGAGCAGTCGCCGGTCCCCCACGGGCAGCTCGACTCGGGGAGGTCGAGGGGTGCCGGCAGGCCCTCGCCCCGAAACAGCCCCGAGCCCGGCGTTGCTCGACTCAGCGCGTCCGCCGCGAGCACCACGGCGGCTGCGGTGTAGGTGGTCCGCTCGGCCGCTGGGAACGTCACCTGCTCGGGGTAGACCATCCCGGTCCAGTAGGAGCCGTCGTCGAGCCGGAGCCCCTGGGCCGCTGCCAGCAGCTCGGTGGCCGCCTCGCGGAGCCCCAGAGCGTCGAGGGTGAGCGCGCACTCGGCCGTCTCGGCCGCAGTCACCCAGTCCTGGCTGGCCACGCAGCGAACGCCCCGCCCGTCGATCACGAATCGCTGCCACCCGGACACCAGCCGGAAGTGGGCTGCCCAGCCGGCCAGTGAACCGCTCAGCACTGGGTAGTACCAGTCCATCGCGTAGTCGTCCTTGGGTGCGAAGGACCGGCCGTGGTGGGCCACGGCGTGGCCCAGCCGACCGGCTGCCAGCTCCCACTCGGGCCGCTCCTTGCCAAGGGCCTCGGCCACGGCGACCGCACAGCGCAGGGCGTGGTAGATGGAGGCTGAGCCGGTGAGCAGGGCGTAGCTTTCCCGGCGGCCCGAGGGGTCGAGCGACCAGGTCACCGAGCCGTCCGGACGCTGGTGGCGCAGGACGAAGTCGACCGCTGCCTCGAGCATCGACCAGTGCCGAGCCAAGAAGCTGGCGTCGCCGGTGATTCGGTATCGGTGGAAGAGCCCGGTCGCGACGTACGCGCACACGTTGGTGTCGACCCGGGCGTCCTTGACCGAGCCACCCAGGTAGTAGTTGAACCAGCTGCCGTCGGCCAGCTGGCGGCGGGCCAGCCAGTCGAACGCCGCCTCGGCCGCCTCGTGGAGCCCGCACACCGACAGCGCCATGGCCGCCTCGACGTGGTTCCAGGGGTCGCAGTGACCCCCCTCGAACCACGGGATCATCCCGTCGCGTCGCTGGACCCGGGCGATCGAACGGGCGCTGGCCAGGACTTCGTCGGCCGTGAGCACGCCACCCACCTCGGGGATCTCGACCGAGACCGACCGATCGCTCATGCCGCCCGGCTCCGTTGGCCGGTGGCCCGGACCGGGGCGGCCGACCGAGCCGGGGCCGACGCCGGCTTCTCGAAGTACAGGACCAGGCTCTTGCCGATGACCGGGCTGAGCACCCGTTCCAGCACCCGGGTCAGCCACGGACGCTTCTCGATGTCCCAGACCAAGAACCGGTGGAACGCGGCAACGGCGCGGTTGTGGTCGTTGGTCGGCCCGACCAGGCAGCGGAGCCACCAGTAGGGGGTGTGCAGCCCATGGGCGTGGTGGCGGCCCGTGGCACGGAGCCCGGCGGCGGCGGCCCGCCGCACCAGCTCGCTGCGCCGGTAGATCCGGACGTGACCGCCTTCGACCTGGTGGTACGCGTCCGAGAGGAGCCAGTTCACGATCTCAGGACCGCACCGGGGCACGGTCACCGCCATGGTGCCCCCGGGGCGCAGGACCCGGGCCAGTTCCAAGAGCGCCACCCGGTCGTCGACGATGTGCTCGAGGACCTCGGAGGCGACGACCCGGTCGAAGCTCCCCTCGGCAAAGGGCAGCGCCAGGGCGTCGGCCCGCACGCTCCCAGCCCGGACCTGGCCCGGCGGAAGCTCGCCGGCCTCCACCATTGCCGCCAGCACCGCCCGGACCTGCACCACCTCGGCAGCCCCGGCATCCAGGGCGACCACCTGGGCGCCCCGCCGGGCGGCCTCGAACGCATGGCGGCCGAATCCGCACCCGAGGTCGAGGACCCGGTCCCCCGGCGCCATCCCCAGGCGATCGAAGTCGGCCGTCAACACGTCGGTCCCTCCGGCCCCGGCGCACCCGGGAGCGGGCGCCCCGCGAGCAGCGCCTCGTAGCACGCGGCAGTGCCCTTGGCAGTCACCGCCCAGGTAAACCTGGACATCACCCGCTGTCGTCCGGCCGCCCCCAGCCGCTGGCGCAGCGCCGGGTCGTCGAGCAGCCGGCCGATCGCCGAGGCGAGCGCCCCCGGGTCGCCCGGCGGCACCAGGAGGCCGGTCTCGCCGTCTTGCCCGACCACCTCGGGCAGCGCCCCGCCGGTGGTGGCCACGAGCGGAACGCCGCAGGCCATGGCCTCCACCGCCGGCAGCGAGAAGCCCTCGTAGAGCGAGGGGACCACCGCCACCTCGGCCTGGCCGTAGAGGGTTGCCAGCTCGCGATCGGTGATCCCGCTGATGCAGCGCACGACGTCGCCAAGGCCGAGGCGGCTGATGGCCCGGTCGACGCGGCCACCAGGCCGGGGTCGGCCGATGACCACCAGCTCGACCTCCCGCTCGGTGCGGAGCTTGGCCACCGCCTCGAGCAGCGGCACCAGCCCTTTGAGCGGCACGTCGCTCGAGGAGGTCACGATCAGGCGGCCCGGCACCGGGACAACCCCAGGGATCGGCGCGAACACCGTGTGGTCGACGCCCACCGGCACCACGCTGACCCGCTCGGGAGGGACCCCGAGCTGGGTCGAGATGTCCCGGCGGGACGACTCCGAGACCGTCACCACCGCTGGCAGCCGAGCCGCCACCTTCACCTGCATCCGCAGGAACCCAAACCATCGGCGGGTCGTCACGCGCTGCCAGGCACTGGTGGCGTGGTCCAAGGCCAGCTGGCGGTCGACCGTGATGGGATGGTGCAGCGTGGTGAGCAGCGGCCAGCCGTCGGCGATGATCCCGAGCATCCCGGTCCCGAGGCACTGGTTGTCGTGGACTAGGTCGAAGTCCCCCCGCCGCCCCGCGAGCAGCGTGCGCACCCGCTTGGAGAACGCCAATGGCTCGCCGAAGCCGGCCGAGCACATGATCGCGAACTCGAGCACCGAGGCGAGGTCCTTGAACTCTCGGGGATGGGGCACCCGAAAGGGGTCCGGGTCACGGTAGAGGTCGAGACCTGGCACCGGGGTGAATCCCACGCCGTCGTCGAGCTCGGGCCAGGGCTGGCCGGCGAAGACCTCGACCGAGTGCCCAAGCGCCACCAGCTCGCGGGTGAGGTGGCGCGTGTAGACGCCCTGGCCCCCGCAGAGCGGGTTGCCCCGGTAGATGAGAAAGGCGATGCGCAGCCCTCCGGGCTCCGGCGGCTTGGCCGGCACCGGCGGGGGAACCACGAGGGAGCGGCTCCGCTCCCACGACTCGACGGTCTGGTGGAAGATGCGCCGGGGGCTCTTCACTCCTGAGGCCCTCCGGCCGCCCAGACCATGGCCGAGAGCCTTCACCGACCGAGGGGTCGGGCGCAAACAGCATGCCAACACAGGCTGCCGCCAGGCACCGCACCGGTGCGGGCCAGCGCTACGCTCCTCCCGAGCGAGGAGCTCGACTGCACGATGGGATCCACGGCCAACGACATCGTCCACCTCTCCGATGTCGTCCATCGGACCCTGGTCGACGACGCCGGGAACCGGATCGGCAGGCTGACTGACCTGATCGTCCGGCTCGGCACCAGCCCGCACCCGCCCATCGTCGGGGCGGTCGCCAGGATCGGCGGCGAGGACCTGTTCGTCCCGGTCGCCCAGTTGGCTGACCTCGGGGCAGATCCGGTCCGGTTCACCGGCCGAGCGGCCGAGCTGCGCCGTTTCGAGCGCCGGCCGGGAGAACTGCTGTTGGCCCGGGACCTCCTCCGGCGCCACTTCATCAACGTGGTCGGCGGCCGTCTGATCCGAGCGGCCGAGATCGAGCTGGCCAACGCCGAAGGCCGCTGGGAGGTGGTTGGGGTCGATGCCTCTGCCGGCACCGTGCTGCGCCGGGTGCTGTCAGCACGGCGGCGCCACCGCCAGCAGGGGACTCCGGTCCTCGACTGGGCCACGATCGAGCCGTTCGTGGCCCACGTCCCCTCGGCTCGGCTCCGCATCCCCTATCGCAAGCTGGCCCGTCTCCACCCAGCCCAGATTGCCGACCTGGTCGAGGCCGCCTCCCACCAGGAAGGCGAGGAGATCATCGAAGCGGTGGCAGCCGACCGCGAGCTCGAGGCGGACGTCTTCGAAGAGCTCGACCCCGAGCATCAGGTCGAGTTCTTGGAGAGCCGGTCCGATGCCCAGGCGGCCCGGGTGCTAGCCGGCATGGCTCCCGACGACGCCGCCGACCTGATCATCGAACTCGACCAGGACCGGCGGCTGCCCATCCTCAACCTCCTCCCGCAGCCCCAGCAGGCCAAGATCCGGTCGCTGCTCAACTACAACCCCGAGACCGCCGGCGGCCTCATGTCCCCCGACTTCGTGGCCCTGCCGCGGCCGGTCACAGCAGCCGAGGCGCTGCGGGCGGTGGCCAGCAGCCAGGCCCCCGACGAGGCGCTCGGCGTGGTCTTTGTCCTCGACGACGAGGGCCGGGCCTGCGGCGCGGTCCCGCTCCTGCGGCTGGTCCGAGCCGATCCCGATGACACGGTCGGCGAGCTCGCCCCGCCGAACCTGGCCCACGTCCACCCGGACTGGGACCTGCAGGCAATCTTGCGCAAGATGTCGGATTACAATCTGACCGTTGCTCCCGTCCTCGACGCGGAGCATCGCGATGTGCTCGGCGTCGTGACCGTCGACGACCTGCTGGAGCTCCTGCTGCCGTCGGGTTGGCGCCGAGACTACGGGCCGGCAGCCGCCGAGACCTGAGGCCGACCGAGGAGCAAGCCCTGAGTACCAGTCCCGTCCCAAGACCAAGGACACGCACGCTCCCGGCGCGTCTGGAGGAGGTCGCCTCACCGACCCCGCGCTGAGCACTGAGGGCGTGCGTGTCAACACGGACGCCCGCGGGCAGCGCGAGGAGGTGATCCATGACCAGCCCGGTGCCGAGCCAGGACCGCCCGACCGCGGTCCTCGACGAAGCCCACGTCGGCGACATCGAAGGGGCCTTCGGGACCCTGCGACAACACGACCAGGTCGAACATCGCTCGTGGCGGGCCCGGCTGCTCGTGCTGCTGGCAATCATTGGTCCGGGCCTCATCGTGATGGTCGGGGACAACGACGCCGGGGGCGTGGCCACCTACGCGCAGGCCGGTCAGAACTTCGGGCTGAGCCTCCTGTGGACCCTCCCCCTGCTCATCCCGGTGCTGGTGGTCAACCAGGAGATGGTGGTCCGCCTGGGGGCGGTCACCGGCGTCGGCCATGCCCGCCTGATCAACGAGCGGTTCGGGCGGTTCTGGGGCGCGTTCTCCGTCGGTGACCTGTTCATTTTGAACTTCCTCACCATTGCCACCGAGTTCATCGGGGTCAGCCTGTCTCTCGGGTACTTCGGGGTGAGCAAGTACGTCTCGGTCCCGGTGGCCGGGGTCGCCTTGGTGGCGATGACCCTGACCGGCAGTTTTCGGCGATGGGAGCGATTCATGTTCGTCTTCATCGTCGCCAACTTCTTGGTCATCCCACTGGCCGTCTTCCGGCACCCCTCGGCCGGCGCGCTCTTCCACGCCCTGGTGGTCCCCGGGGTGCGAGGAGGCTTCAACTCGACCTCGGTGCTGCTGATCATCGCGATCGTGGGCACCACCGTCGCACCCTGGCAGCTGTTCTTCCAGCAGTCCAACATCATCGACAAGCGGATAACCCCACGATGGATCAACTATGAGCGGACCGACACCGTCCTGGGCTCCCTGGTCACGGTGTTCGCCGCAGTGCTCATCATGGCGATCGTTGCCGCGGCATTCGACCACACCCCCCTCAGCGGCCACTTCACCGACGCTGGCGGGGTGGCTCTCGGACTACAGCGCTACGTCAGCCACGCTGCCGGTGTGCTCTTCGCCATAGTCCTGCTCAACGCCTCGATCATCGGCGCGGCCTCGGTCACCCTGTCGACGTCGTATGCGTTCGGAGACGTGTTCGGGGCCCGCCACTCGCTCCACCGTGGATGGCGCGAAGCCAAAGCCTTCTACGGCATCTTCGCCGGCCTGGTCGTCCTGGCAGCCACGATCGTCTTGATCCCCGGCGCACCACTGGGCGTGATCACCACCGCCGTGCAGGCGCTAGCAGGGGTCCTGTTGCCCAGCGCGACGGTCTTCTTGCTCCTGCTGTGCAACGACCGTGAGGTGCTCGGACCGTGGGTGAACCGCACCTGGCTCAACGTGGTGGCGTTCGTCATCGTCAGCATCTTGCTCATGATGTCCCTCGTCCTCATGGTGACCACCCTGTTCAGCGGGATCGACGTGAGGACGCTCGCGCTGGCCCTGGCCGGCGTGCTCGGCGTCACCTACCTGGTCGGCGCGCTCTACCTCGTCGTCCGGTGGCATCGCCGGCCCCTGGCACCACCCGAGCCCGTGGAGCGGCGCGAGACGTGGCGCATGCCGCCGCTGAGCCTGCTCGGGCGGCCTCAGTGGTCGAAGGGCCGGGTCGTGACCATGTACGCGCTGCGGGCCTACCTGGTGATCGCAGCCCTGCTCCTGCTGGTGAAGGCCATCCGGTTGGGCTAGCTGGCGAGCACGCCCGCGGCGGCGGCCAGTACGGTGCACTGCATGCTCCCCGACTATGCCGAGCATGACCAAGCGATCGGCCTCGACTGGTACGCGCTCGACCCCAACTTGTCGTCGCTCCTCGACCGGCACCTGCCGGACCCGATCGATCGCAAGTTCGCCGAGGAGCACGTGGCCGAGTACGGCCAGTTGGTGGGCAAGGTCCTGGCTTCCCGGGCCGAGGTAACCGACGCCCACGGGCCCGTCCTCAACCGCTACGACCGGTGGGGCTACGAGATCGGCGAGGTCGTTCACCACCCCACCTGGACCGCCAACAAGGCCGACTTGATCCGCACCGGATTCGTCGGTCTCGAGCGGCTTGCCGGTCGGCCGGTCCCAGCCGTGGTCACTGCGGCTCGAGCGTACCTGCTCAGCCAGTGCGAGACCGCCGCCTACTGCGCGCTGGGCATGACGGCCGGCGCTGCCGACATCGTGGAGCGCTACGCCCCTCCTGAGGTCCGCGACCTGCTGGTCTCCCGGCTCACCAGCCTCGACCCGGCCGAGGCGTGGGAAGGCGGGATGTTCCTGACCGAACGCCAGGGCGGGAGCGACGTGGGTGCCAACACCACCACGGCGGTCGCCGACGGTGACGAGTGGTTGCTCTTCGGAGACAAACACTTCTGTTCGAACGTGGATGCCGACGTCTTCATCGTGCTGGCGCGCCCCCAAGGCGCCCCCGGAGGGACCCGCGGCCTGGCCACCTTCATCGTTCCGAGCCGACGGCCGGACGGGTCACCGAACGGCTTCACCATCAAGCGCCTGAAGCCCAAGCTGGGCACCGTTGGGGTTCCCACCGGAGAAGTGTCCTTGGACGGGGCTCGCGGGTGGCTGGCTGGCGGTGACCCGGCCCGGGCCAGCCAGCAGGCCGCCCGTGACGGACGAGGGATCAATCGGATGATGGAGATGGTCAACGGGAGTCGCTTCGGCGTCGCCCTCATGGGTCTGGGCATCCACCGTCGCTGTTTCCTCGAGGCCGCCATCTACGCCGGTCGGCGCACCCAGTGGGGCCAGCGGATCGACCACTACCCATTGGTGCGAGAGACGCTCGTTGACCTGTTGGTCGACCTCGAGGCCGGGATGAGCGTGGCCTTCGAATGCGCCGGCGCCCTCCGGGGGGCGGCCGACCCTGACGAGGCCCGGCTGCTGCGGCGCATCCTGATCCCGCTGGCCAAGATGCGCTGCACGCGAGTCGCCCTGTGGGCCGCGTCGAGCGCGCTCGAGGTCTTCGGGGGCAACGGATACATGCACGACTGGCCCATTGCCCGGCAGCTGCGCGATGCCCAGTGCCACACCATCTGGGAGGGGACCGAGAACATCCTGGCCCTCGACGTCCGGCGAGCCATTCGGGCTGAGTCGGCCCACCTCGCTCTGGGCGCCCGGGTCGATCGGGCTCTTGAGGCTGCCGGCGCCCACCGGGTCCTGGCCGGGGCCAAAGACGTGGTCGCCAACCTCCGGCGCGACGCCTGGCAGGCGATCTCCATGCTGGCCCAGGCCGCGGAGGATCTCGCATTGGTCAAGGCACGAACCCTGGCCGAGGTGCTCGCGGACATCACCGAAGCGGCGCTGTTGCTCGAAGAAGCCGGGGGATGCCTGGCCGCCGAAGGCGACGCCCGCAAGGCGGCGGTGGCCCGGCGGTTCGTGGCCCGGAAGCTAGCCGACCGACCCCTCCGGGGCCTTCTCGACCCCGATCGCACGGTGCTCGACCTGTTCGAGCCGATCCTCCGTTACGGTCCGGTCGAGCCGGGCACCGTGGCCGCCTAAGCCGGGCAGCGCCGAGCGATCAGAGGCGAGGCACGTAGGCGCCGCGCCCCAAGGCGGCGCTCTCGAGGTCATCCATCGAGTCGTCGAGTCCGCCGATGACCTCGGTCACCCAGGGCAGCCGGTCGCGCAGGATCCGCTCCACGCCGCCTTGGAGGGTCGCCGTGCTGATCGCGCACGAGCTGCACGCACCGGCCAGCTCGACCTCGACGATCCCCCGCTCGACGTCGGCACTCACCAGGACCAGGTCGCCGCCGTCGGCCTGAACAGCCGGCCGCATGAGGTCGATGAGCGCCTGAAGGGCCTCGAGGCGCTCGGCCCGGGTGTCGTCGTCCAGCGCCACCCCCTGGTCGTTTCCCCCGGTCTGGTCGCGTTCGTCGTCCATCGTGGCCTCGGTCGTCGTTGTTCTCCACCATTCTGCCCGCTTTGGCGACCGGGCCGTGCAGCTCAGCCCCCGAACTCGTGGAAGGCGTCGAGCGCTCGCGGACCCCAGACGGTGGCTGGGCCGCCATTCATGAGGATGGCGACCCCCACGGTCTCGGCGACCTCGGCCGCAGTGGCTCCGCGGCGGGCAGCCGCTCGGGCGTGGGAGGCGATGCAGCCATCACACTCCCGAGTGATGGCGATAGCCAGCGCCATGAGCTCCTTCACCTTGGCCGGGAGCTCGCCTTCGCCCATGGCGGCCTTGTGCATCTCGGCGTAGCCCGAGGCAACGCCGGGGATGGCCTCCTGGAGCTCCTGGTAGGAGACGCGAACTGCGTCCATCACCTCGTGGTAGTGCTGCGCCACCGGCCCTCCTTCCCTCGCCCAATGACCACCAGTGTGCCCCGACCGAGCGGAAAGCGCCGCAACCGGGCCCGACCGTCAGCGCTCAGGCGAGGGACCTCGGGACCGGACGTCCTCCACGTGGGCAAAGGCCTCCCGAAGCTCGGAGATCCACGCCTCCTCATTGCGGGCTACCAGCCGCACGCACCAGGCCAGTGCCTCGCTTCTGCTCCGGCACACACCGGCGTCGATCAGCGTGTCCAGCACATGGCGCTCGGGCATGTGGAGCCGGGTCATGACCGGCACGCTGGCCGAGGTGAAGATCTCCAGGGTTTCGCCGCACCGGGCCCCCCAGGACACGATGCGATCGAACGCGTCCTGGGCCTCTCGGGCAATCTGCACCCGTTGGTCGCGGGTTTCCTCCCGGTGACCGGCGATCCGGGCCGCCTCGGCCGTGGCCCGGTCCTCGGCCGAGGACCCGGTCGGCAGCTCGACGGTGGGTAGACGTCCGACAATCAGGATCTCGTCGGCATCGACCTCGATCTGCGGCGCTTCGATGTACCACCCTGCCGGCAATCGGCCCGCCACCCAGGCCGCGATCCGTTGCCGCTGCTCGGCCGTGGTGCGCTCCTCGCCTCGTCGCACTCGCCCCCGCGGCCGGCCCCGCCGGCCAGGTGGTGCCCCTCGCCGGATGCGGCCGGCACCGGGCCAGTACCACTGCTCGTAGAACTCCCGTGGGTCAAACATGATTACAATATTACTCGTAATCAACTGAGCGGCGCGCCGCATGGGCTGACCGGGGACCTCGCCGGCCGTCAGGTGAGCTCGTCGTCGCTCGGGGGCAGCTGCCGCAGCTTCTCGTCGATCATGTTCACGACGGTCGGATCGAGCAGCGTGGTCACGTCGCCGAGCTCGCGATGCTCGGCGACGTCGCGCAGCAACCGCCGCATGATCTTGCCGCTCCGGGTCTTGGGGAGCTCCGGGGTCAGCAGAATCTGCCTCGGCTTGGCGATCGGTCCGATCACCCTGGCCACATGGTCCCGCAGGTCGTCGACGAGCTGCCGGCCGGCAGCGCCTTCGACCTCCTCCCCGCGCACGGTCACGAACGCCACCACCGCCTGGCCGGTGGTGGGGTCCGAGGCGCCGACCACTGCCGCCTCGACCACCTCGGGGTGCCCGACCAAGGCGTGCTCGATTTCGGTCGTCGAAATCCGGTGCCCCGACACGTTCATGACGTCATCGATTCGCCCGAGCAGCCACAGGTCGCCGTCGTCGTCCCGCTTGGCCCCATCGCCAGCGAAGTACCGCCCCGGGAACCGAGACCAGTAAGTCTCACGGTAACGATCGGGGTCGCCCCAGATCCCCCGCAGCATTCCGGGCCAAGGCTGCGTCAGCACCAGATAACCGCCCTGACCTTTCCCCACCGAGACGCCATCGTTGTCCACTACGTCAGCACTGATGCCCGGGAACGGGGTCATCGCCGCCCCCGGCTTGGTCGCGGTCACTCCGGGCAGCGGGGTGATCATGATTCCGCCGGTCTCGGTCTGCCACCAGGTGTCCACGATCGGGCAACGGTCCCCACCGATATGCCGCCGGTACCACATCCATGCTTCGGGGTTGATCGGCTCCCCAACCGAACCAAGCACGCGCAAGCTGGACAGGTCGTGGGCCGCCGGCAACTGCTCCCCCCATTTCATGAGCGTCCGAATGGTGGTGGGAGCCGTGTAGAGGATCGACACCCGGTACTGCTCCACGATCCGCCACCAGCGATCCCGACCACCGGCGTCAGGAGTTCCCTCGTACATCACAGACGTTGTGGCATTGGCCAATGGGCCATACACGATGTAGCTGTGCCCAGTGACCCAGCCGATGTCCGCGGCGGTCCAGAACACGTCCTCTTCCGGTTTTAGGTCGAACACAAGCCGGTGCGTCGTGGCCACATGTGTCAGGTAGCCGCCAGTGGTGTGCAGGATCCCCTTTGGCTTGGCTGTCGTTCCGCTCGTGTACATCACGTAGAGCGGGTG
>JAJPJD010000005.1 GCA_021324355.1 Actinomycetota bacterium | reverse complement strand
GATGGCTTCGACGAGGCGGTCATCCGCACCGTCACGGAGAACGCCCGCACCCTGCACTTCACTGACCAGGGATTCGAGGAGCAGTAGCAGTCACGCCGAACCCAATGCCCCTGTGCAACTCACGGCGTGGGTCGGGGTGGTAGCGGTGACGTCACCGTTCGGGCCTGCGCCGCCTTCAGCGAAGACCGCCTCGCTTTCGGAGGAAGTGGCGGCAACGAGGTCACGGCCCCAGCGACGAGGTCGGCGTAGAGGTCAGCTTGGAGGCGACCGAGCAGCGACTGCGTAGCGTTCTTGAGCGCTGCCTGGACCCCTCCGATGGCGATGCCGAGCACGCCGGCGACGGCGGCCACAGTCTTCCATCCGGGGAGGCCCTGGACCTTGACGGCCTGACCGGACCCCAATAGTTGAGCCACTCACAATGCGAGCTCTGGTTGGTTGTTGGTGATCCAGTCCCGAGCGAACTCAGCCGGTGATCGCCAGCCAAGTGAGCTGTGGGGCCGGTTGTTGTTGTAATCGATCCGCCAGGCCTCGAGGAGGACCTGGGCCTCGAGGGTGGTCTCGAACAGCTGGCCGTTCAAGAACTCGTCGCGCAGCCGGCCATTGAAGCTCTCGATCCAGGCGTTCTGCCAGGGGCTGCCGGGGTCGATGAAGACCGTCCCAGTGCCGTTGAACCGGCACCAGTCGGCGACCGCATAGGCGATGAACTCGGGCCCGTGGTCGAAGCGCACGTAGGCCGGAGCTCCTCGTTCTCGGGCGATCCGCTCCAAGCAGGTGACCACCCCGTCGGCGTCGATGGAACGTCCGACGTCGATGGCCAGGCACTCCCGGCTGTACTCGTCGATCACGTTCAAGAGCTTGAGCAGCCTCCCGTCGGTCGTCTGGTCGAACTGGAAGTCGAGGGCCCGGCGGATTCAGCCGGTGATCGCGACATCTCCTGACCCGGAGGTGTTGTCTATGACGATTCGCCGAAGTTCGCAGGCGGACCTCGATGCAGCGATAGAGATCGTGGTCGCTGGAGCCAGCTACCGGGAAGCTGAGGAATTGACGGGTGTCCCGGCGTCGACAGTGCAATACAACGTTCAGCGGTGGAAGGTCGTTCGCAGGTCCGTTCCCCGCTCGGGCACGAAGCTCTGTCCCGAAGCGTCCCTTGAGCATGCACTTCAGGCGCTCTCGGCGGGAGCGACCCAGCGCGAGGCAGCAAAGGCGGCCGCGATCGGGATATCCACCCTTGGGCGGCACCTACGCGGCGAGCGTATGGATATGTCACATGAACGCGTACGACCTCCTGGTGCGCTGACTTTGTCCGAGCGTGAAGAGATCAGAGTCGGGATCGAAGCTGGTGAGTCCGACGCGGCGATCGCCAAGCGGATCGGACGCCACCGCTCGACGGTCTGGCGGGAGATCGCCGCCAACGGCGGACGGCGGCGCTACCGAGCGGTTCTCGCCGAAGGGCGGGCCGCCGAGACGGCGAGGCGTCCCAAGGTCATTTGGACCGAAGACCGACCGTCGCTCTGGTGGGAGGTCCAAGAGCTCCTACGAACCAAGAAGTGGTCTCCAGAGCAGATCGCCCGACGACTGCGCAAAGAGCATCCTGAGCAGCCAGAGTGGTGGGTGTCCCACGAGGCCATCTACCAAGCGATTTTCGTCCAGGCCAAAGGCGAGTGTCGCAAGGAGCTGGCAGCCTGTCTTCGGTCGGGCCGGGCCTGGCGGCGTCCTCGGACGCGCACTTCCGCCGGACGAGTGCAGATCCCCGCGATGGTCAACATCTCAAAACGACCGGCAGAGGCGGCAGACCGGGCCGTCCCGGGTCACTGGGAGGGCGATCTGATCGTTGGGGCGATGGGCCGAAGCGCAGTCGCAACGTTGGTCGAACGCACAACCAGATTCGGCATGCTCATCAAGGTCGAGAACAAGAGCACCCAGCACGTGGCCAACGCGATTTCGGAGAACGTCCTGCGCCTTCCCGGTCACCTCGCCCGCTCGCTCACATGGGACCAAGGAACGGAGATGGCCAGCCACTCCACCTTCACGGTCACGACCGGCGTCTCTGTCTACTTCTGCGATCCACACTCCCCATGGCAGCGAGGCACGAACGAGAACTGGAACGGCCTCGTTCGTCAGTTCCTGCCAAAGGGCATCGACCTATCCGGCTACTCCCAGGCGGACCTCGATGACATCGCCGCGCTACTCAACGAACGCCCGCGCAAGACCCTCGAATGGGATACTCCAGCCGAGAGATTTAAAGAGCTTGTCGCGGGCATCACTTGAATCCGCCCCCAGATCCCATTGGGCCGGATGGGGCACATGGCTCCGACCGGGACCCCGATGCCCCGGAGCGGCCGCTTCTTCTTGCGATAGGGGACGCGAAGCCCCTCGTCACGCCACAGTCGGTGGATCCGCTTGTGGTTGGCCCGCCACCCGGCGTCTCGGGCCGCCCTGGCCGCACGCCGCCAGCCCCAGCGGGGTCGTCTTCTCGAGAAGTCCCGAAGGAAGGCCCGCAGGGCGAGCTCCTCGTCTTGGGGGACCGGGGCGGGGAGGCGCTGGGTGGATCTCGCCTGCCCGCACACCTTGCAGGCCCGACGTTCTGAGACCCCGAACCGCTCCTGGAGGACCACCACGGCCCGCCGGCGGCGATCCGGGGTTAGAAGTTTCCCCGGGCGATCTCCTTCAGCATGTCGATGTCGAGGGCCTGGTCGGCCACGATCCGCTTCAGGCGGGTGTTCTCCTTGCGCAGGTGGCGCAGCTCCTTGGCGTCATCGGCCTTCATGCCCCCGTACTGGTTGCGCCACCGGTGCCAGGTCGACTCGGTGATCTCGAGGTGGCGGGAAACCTCTTCGATGGTCTTTCCCTCGGCGAGGAGCTTCTCGCCCTCGGCGAGCTTGCGGATGATCTGCTCGGCGGTGTGTTGACGGCGTTTCATCGTCGTGGTGTCCTCCATCCCACCATGGTGGGGGTTGGACTCGCACGGCGGGTGGATCAGCTCAGGGGGACCCGGTCAGAAGGAACGGATCGAATACGGGGCTCTCGACATGTCGGCCACCTATGCGGCCGTCTACAGCGTGGTGCTACCCAAAGCGGCCCAAGTGGTGGACCCCTTCCACGTCATCTCCTTGGCCAATCGCGCCCTCGACGCCATTCGCAGGAGGGTCCAGATCGAAGAGCTCGGCCATCGCGGACGCAGGGACGATCCGCTCTATCGGGCCCGCCGGCTACTGCTCATGGGCGAGGAGAAGCTCTCTCCCGAGGCAGCCGAGCGCCTGGCCTCGCTGCTCGCCCTGGGCGACCCCGGGGCCGAGGTGGCCATCGCCTATCGCGTGAAGGAGCGCTTACGCGACTTCTATCGCTGCGCCGATCCCGACGAGGCCGAGGCGATGCTCCTCGAGCTCGAGCATCACTGCACCAAGAAGGCCATGCCGCCCGAGATCCGCCGACTCGGACGCACCATCAAGAACTGGTTCGCCAAGATCGTCAACTTCCACCTGGCCCGGGTCTCCAACGGCCCCACCGAAGCGCTCAACAACCTGATCAAGCGGATCAAGCGGATCGGCTTCGGCTTTCGCAACTTCGAGAACTACCGCATCCGGGCCCTGCTCTATGCCGGCAAGCCGAACTGGCGCGTGCTGGGGTCGATCGTCGTTCGGTGAGCAGGCAGACCCCACCAGATTCCGATGGTCCGAGAAACCGCCGGTCAGGCGCCTGCACCCCCGCACGAGGTGCGCGCCTGACCAGCGGTCTTGGTGGCGGGGGCAGGATTTGAACCTGCGACCTTCGGGTTATGAGCCCGACGAGCTACCAGACTGCTCCACCCCGCGTTGGACTGCGGAATTGTAGCACGGCGGGGTGTCGAACGATCCTGGGTCAGGCAGTTGTCGACAGATCAATCGGACCGTTGTCACGCTCGTGTTGCTCCAGCTTGGCCACGATCCGATCGATCGCAAGCGAGCCGTTCCCAGGTGAACGTCCACTCCTATCCGCATAGACGGCTGCGCCGAGGTCCCGTAGCAGCGCGTCGGCCGCCCGCTTCGCCTGCAACGCGTCCAGTTTGGCCTGGCCCTTCTGGGCCGCGTCCTTGGCCACTGCGGTCGCCTGGGCCGCCCCCTCCTTTACCCGGTCGAGAAGCCCCATCGGTCACCTCCAGGTCCGAGCCCACCGGGCGGCGGGCTGGCACCACAAGATCATCGCGCCGATCCGAACGCGCGGGCTGAGTCGTTCCCAGCTCACCCGGTTGCGCCGGACGCCCGACTGCCCAGGGCCGCTGTCGGGACCTTCGACTTCGACTTGGTCTTGGGCGGCGTCGTTGTCGTTGTCGTCGTGGTCGCGGGCGTGCTCTTGGACCCGGTCGGGTTGAGCAAGGCCTCAGCCTGATTGATGGCGCTGGCCATCGCATCGATATCCGACTGATACTCCGACAACGCGTTGGCCCCACCGGTCTGAAGGGCGTTCTGTGCAGCCTGGTAGTCGCTCTGCGCCTGCTGCAGATACTGGTTCGCCGCCTGCAACGTCGCCTCCGCCTCAGTCGAGGGGTTCGTCGACGATCCGCCTGACCCGACGATGGGCACCTGGAGCAGTGCCTCGAGCGACTCCTGGACGGTCGGCTTGATCTGCACATCCTGGCCGAGCACGGAGATCACGTAGGTGAGCTCGGGCTCCGGGTTGCCGCTCGACTCGACGTAGAGCGGGCGCACGTACACCACCGAGTCGCCAACCGGGATCATGAGGATGTTCCCGAGAAGGACCGTCGAGCCATGCTGGTCCAGCAGGGTGATGTCCTGTGAGACCGTGGTGTTCTGCTGGATCTCGGACTCAGCCAAGGCCGGGCCGACGTCCTGACCGCCCGGGGTGACGTACACGTGGAGTCTCGGACCCGATCCGCCCCGGTAGGTGCCGACGATGAAGGCCGAGAGGTTCTGGCTCGTGGTGCCTGTCGTAAACGGGACGTAGGCATCGGTGATGGTGAACTGCTGGGTCGACGATCCCGGGAGCTGGAACACTTGGTAGATGGGAGCCATCGGAGCGACTGAGCCCGAGATGGTCTGACCCTGGGCGTTCGTCGTGAGCGTGACCTGGAGCGCCTGCGACGACGAACCCGCGCCGGCCGTCGGGGAGAGAGTCCAGGCCCCCTGCGCGTTGTAGAAGGCATTGGGTGAGGACAGGTGGTACCGCCCGTACAGGGCAGCCTGGACGCTGAACATGTCCTCGGGGTACCGCAGGTGCTGGCGCAACGCCGCCGGCATGGTCGAGGCGCTCTTGAACATCCCGGGGAAGGCCGACTCGTAGGTGCGCAGAATGGGGTCGTTGTCCATGGCGTAGAAGGTCATCTGGCCCGAGTACGCGTTCACGACCAGCTTGACCGAGTTGCGCACGTAGTTGTAGTTGGCCGGCAACCCGCTCCCCTGGGGAACCAGCACCGAGCTCGCGTTCTGCGAGTAAGGGAAGTTGGCGGTGGTGGTGTAGCCGTCGAGGATCCAGTCGATCTGACCGTCGGCCAGCACCGGGTAGGGGTCGGAGTCCCAGCTGAGGAACGGGGCGGCCTTCTTGGCCATGGCCATCACGTCGCGAATGAACATGATCCTCGAGTGCGAGGTGATCTGGCCTGAGATGAGCAGGTTGAAGTCGCCGAGCCGGATCGCGAAGGCGAGCCGCCGCGCGAACGAGGACAGCTGCACGCCGCCAGTCCCCTGGTAGTGCGGATCACCGCTGCCGATCTCGTCCTCCTTGGTGTTCGCCACCACATACCCGGGGTAGTCGATGCCGAAGTAGACGTCGGGCTGCTTGACGGTCGGCGCGCCCCTGCTCGACACCGGGGGGACGTTCTTCACCACGAACTGTGGGTCGCCTTTGGCAGTGGCCGTGTTGGCCAAGGCGATGACGATGCCCTCGCCGTGGGTGTACTGGAGATGCGTGTTGACCCAGGTCGGCGAGGCGATGCCAGCTGGGTTGACCTGACGCACCCCGACCAGCACCGGCTGCAGCTGTCCATCGATCACGTAGCGGTCCACTGCCAACCGCTGGAAGGTGTAGTAGCCGTGGGCGTACTGGAGCTTCTGGATGGTGGGGAGCGAGATCTGGGGATCGGGGTCCCACAGTCGGATGTTGTTCAAGGTGGCGCTGTTCTGGACCACTTGCGTCGCGCTGAGGTTGGTCGAGGCCGGGAACGTGGCGCTCGTGACATCGTTCAGCCCGTACGCATAGCGGGTCGCCTTGATGTTGCGAGCGATGTAGGGCGCTTCTTTGGAGTTCTGGGACGGATTGACGATGGCCTGGGCGATCGCCGGGTAGATCACGCCGATGACCAGGGCGACGAAGGCCCAGATCCCGACGGCCAGCACCGGGAGGGTCCAGCCCTGACGTCGGATGTTCCACAGCAGCACCGCCGCCGCCCCCAGCGAGATCCAGAACAGCAGCTCGAGGGCCGGGATCCGGGCATGGACGTCGGTGTACCCGGCACCTTCCACGAACCCGTTGGTCGAGGTGACCAACTGGTAGCGGGCCAGGATGTAGCCCGCCGCCTTGGCCAGGGCGATCAGGGCAAGCAGGACCGAGAGGTGGGCCTTCACCACCGGACGCACTCTGGGCCGGGCCCGCTGGGTGCGGATGCCGCCGTTCAGGTAGTGGAAGACCGCGGTGAGGGCAAGGACCACGATCAGCGAGACGATCAGCCAGTTGACCAGGAACTCGAGAAAGGGCAGCTTGAAGACGTAGAAGCCGGCGTCCAAGCCGAACTGGGGGTCCTTCCATCCGAAGGACTTCCCGTGGGTGAACAGCAGCCAGTTCTGCCACTCGCCGATGCTGCCCGCCGCCGCGATCAGGGCGACCACGACGGCCAGGCCGGCGTAGATCCGGTTGGCATAGGGGCGGACCAGACCCTGGTAGCGGCGGACCAGCTCGTCTTCAGGGTCGTTGCCCTCCGCGGCCAGGCTGATCCGGTCGCAGACCACCAGGTTCACCCACAACAGGGCGAAGAACAGCGCGCCGAAGGAGACGAACAGCCCGATCTTCACCCACAAGAGGGTGTCAAAGACGTCGGTCCGGCCGACCGAGGCGAACCACAGCCGGTCGGTGTACACGGTGGCCAGCGATCGCAACGAGGCCAGCAGCACGATGACGACGACGGCCACCCCGAGCAGCCACCAGCGGGCGCGGTGGCGGACCTGTGGCGCGCCAGCGGCCACCCCTTGCGGACTGCGCACGGTTGGCGAGCCTAGGTCCGGGGGTCCTCAGGTCGGTGTCGGTACCACGAGGCACCGGCACCCGGCATGGGCCGGCGGGTGGAGGTGCCCGGTCGGGAACCGCTCCCCTTCACCCACCGCCTCGGCCAGCGCATTGTCGGCGCAGTCGGCACAGGGCCCGTCCGCGGCAGTGAGCCAGCGGAGGGGGACCTTGCCGCTCGCGCCGCGGACGCCGCTCGAGAACGCCCCGATCAGATGGTCGCCGGCCAGGCGTTCGATCCGCTCGCCCCGCCACTCCCGGTAGGCGGCGCTGACCAGCTCGGCTGCCTCCTCCTCGGTCGGGCCCGGCCCCTCCGCCTCGCCTTCGAGGAGGCGTCGGCGCAGGAGGGTGACCACGGTGTCGGCCAGCTCCTGGGCCCCGGTCCCGACCGCCGAGCGGCTCACCTCGCTCGGATCGGTCGCCCCGGCCTGGTCGCCCAGGTGCCGGCGGGCGAACTGCTCGCCGGCGTCGAAGGCGTCGCCCAGGAAGTCCACTGCTGCCTCGACCAGGCCCCGGCGCTGGTCGTCCTCGGAGCTCAGCAGCTCCTGGCGGTAGGCGCCGGCATCGGCCCGGAGCCGGTGCAAGAGCCGGTTCTGGTCGTCCTGCATGGTCCGCTTGAGCCGCCTGGCCATCCTGGCCAGGATCGGCTCGAGGAGCTGGTCGCGCTCGGCAACCAGCCGCCCGTCAGCCGAGTCGGCCGGCGGCGAGTCCCCCGGCGCGACCGGTGCCGACGCCGCACCCTCGGGCTCCACGGCCGGCTCGGCCTGGGCCGGCTCCTCGCCGGCAGCCTCCACCGCCTCGGTGGCCGGCGGGGGAAGGTGGCCCTCGCGGATGCGGGCGAAGAGCTCCTCCACCTTGGTGTCGGCGACCGAGGTCGGCCCGCCCAGGTCCCCCCCGGCCGGCTCGGAGACCTCAGCAGCCTGGGTGATCGCACCGGTCGCTGGCGCCGCGATCGCGTCGGGAACCGCCGGCTCCAGGCCCTCGACCTCTTGGGCCTCGACCTCGGCCACCCGCTCGGCCACCGCGGCAGCCGCGGCCCGGGCGTCGTCATCGGCCCGAGCCAGTCCCGAGACGATGTCGTCGACGGTTCCCCGCACGCCGAGGACCGTCCGAGCCAGCTGGTCACGAGCCGCCCGCAGCTGCTCGATCTGGATCAGGAGCACCCGGCGGCGCTGGGCGGTCTCGGTGAGCATCCGACGCCTGGTCTCTTGGGCCTGCTCGATCATGAGCCGACCACGCTCGCGAGCCCGGTCGATCAGGGCGTTGCCGTCCTGGCGGGCCCGCTCCAAGATCGCGGCCACTTCGGCCTTGGCGTCCTCGTGGATGGTGCCCGCGTCCAGCTCGGCCTGGGCGATCCGCTCGGCAGCCGCCGCCTCCGCCGAGACTTGGATGTCGGTGGCCTGCTGCTGGGCGTCGCGCAAGACCGTGTTCGCGTTCTCCTCGGCCGCGGCCACCAGGCGTGCCGCCTCCTGGTGGGCGTTGCGCAGCACTTCGGCGCTCTTCTGCCCGAGCGCCGAAGTCAGCCGCTCGTCGTCGATCCGAGGGTTCGCGGCGCGCTCCTCGGCCTCGGCCAGTTGGGCCAGGAGCTCCTCCTCACGCGCTTCCCACGCACTGAGCTCCCGAGCCAGCTGCGAGAGGAAGGCTTGCACCTCGTCGGGGTCGAACCCTCGCCGGTTCCTCGTGAAGCTCCGCCGCGCGACCTCCTCGGGGCGCAGCCGAGACGGCGAGGAGCCTGGAGGCATGGCCCAAGCCTACGGCCTGGGGCGGCCGGATGGGAAAGAACCGCCACCACCGGACCGCCCCGAGCAGCCGCTCAGGGGCCAGCGGCCGACGGCACCCGGCCGCCGAGGCGGCCCAGGATCGCCAGGGCCTGGCCGAGCGAGCGCACCCCGTAGACGTGGAGGGAAGGCGTCGCCTTGGCCCGCGCTGCTGCCACCTCGTCGGCCGGGACGAGGAACACGCTGGCCCCGGCCCGCTCCACCGCCACCGTCTTCTGCGGCACTCCCCCGACGTCGCCGACCTGGCCCGCCGGGTCGATGGTGCCGGTGGCCGCCACCCGCCGGCCGCCGGTGAGCCGGCCGCCACCCAGCATGTCGAGCAGCCCGAGGGCCATCGCCAGGCCGGCGGACGGCCCACCGATGTCGGCGGTGTCGATCGAGATCGGGAACGGGTAGACGAAGTCCTGCTGGGAGGCGACCACCACCCCGAGGTAGCCGCCACCGCGGTGCACGCCGGCGCAGCCGGTCGGGCCGGGAACCCCGGGCGGACGGCGAGCCAGCCGAACCAGGCGGTCGACCACGGCGCCGCGGACTGGCCGGCCCGAGCCACTGAAGCCGTCCAGGCGGACGGTGAGGCGGGCCGTCGTCCCGGGCCGCAACCCCGAGAGGGTGGCCACGAAGCGGCACACCTCGGGCGTCGGGACGCCATCGACCCCGGTGATGACCTGGCCGACCTGGAGCACCCCGAACGCCGGCGCGCCCGAGGCCACCCCCTCCACCACGACGCCGTCGGCGTGCTCGGGGACCGCGTAGCCGAGCCGACGCAACGCGGCGGTCTCAGCGGCCTGCTTCGCCTGGGCCATCTCCAGGTACCCCTGGGCGGTGAGCTCCGAGGAGGGGATCCCCGGCGAGAGCACCTCGTCGGCCGGGATGAGCTGGTCGTCGGGCGACAGCCGGTCGAACAGGTAGCCCAGTGCGGTGACCTGGGCCTCGAAGACGTCGGTGAGCAGGACCGCACCGCGCACTGGATGGGCCTCGCGAGGCGGGACGGTGATGAGGGGGACCACCGACTGGGCGTCCCCCGGGGAGATCACGAAGTAGCCGAGGTCCACCCGGCTGGCCACCACCGCCACGACCACCACCGCGCACGCGGCGGCCACGACGGTGCGCCGGGCCCGGCGTCGGCGAGGCGCGGGGGGAGCAGCAGGCGGGGTCTCGGTCATACTCGGAGCGTGCCCGACGATCCTCCCATGGACGGGGCGGCCGCCAGCCGCGAGCTGACGGCCATCGAACGCCGGCGGCAGGTGGTCGCCGCCGGACACCGCGGTGACCTCGACGCCATCGAGGCTGCTCGGGGCGACCACGACCCTTCGGTCCGCGCTGCCCGCCTGGGCGCGCTGGACCGAACCGGCACCCTGACGCGCTCCGAGCTGCTCGGGGCGCTCGAGGACCCCCACCCCACGGTCCGACACCGTGCTGCCGTGCTGGCGGCACGGTGCTCGGGGAAGGGCTGGGCCCTCACCACTGCGCTCGTCGCCCGCCTGGACGACCCCGACCCCCTGGTGGCCGAGGCGGCCGCCTGGGCCCTGGGCGAGCACCAGGCGGCGGACGCCGTGCCGAGCCTGGCGACGATGGCCACCCACCATCGAGATCCGAGGTGCCGGGAGGCCGCGGTGGCCGCCCTGGGGGCGATCGGCGACCCTCGAGGGCTCGGACCGGTACTCCGGGCGCTCGAGGACCGGCCGGCGGTCCGCCGCCGGGCGGTGGTGGCGCTGGTCGGCTTCGAGGACCCCCGGGTGGAAGCGGCCCTGGAGCGGTGCCTCGAGGACCCCGACTGGCAGGTCCGGCAGGCGGCCGAGGTCCTGCTGGAGCGGTGAGGGCGTCAGTCGCCAGCGTCGGCAAAGACCGGACGGAGCTCGTCGAGGGCCTCGAGGCACCGGCCGGCGCCGAGGACGACGCACTCGAGTGGAAGGTCAACCAAATGGACCGGGACCGAGGTCCCGTTGGCCAGCCGCTGGGCCATCCCCCGCAGCAGCGCGCCGCCCCCGGTCAGGTGGACGCCCTCGAACATGATGTCCTGGGCCAGCTCTGGTGGGGCGTCGGCCAGACAGTCGGCGGCGGTCGCCACCACCTGCTCGACCAGGTCCTCGAGCGCCTGGCGGACCTCGAGCGGGCTCAAGCGCACCGTCTTGGGCATCCCGGTGGAGACTTCTCGGCCGCGCACCTGGGCGTCCTGCTCGCCGTCGAAGGGGTGGGCGGAGCCGATGGCAAACTTGACCGCCTCTGCTGTTCGCTCGCCGATCGCGACCCCGTGGCGGTGCCGAACGTAGGACTGGATCGCGGCATCGAAGTCGAAGCCGCCGCAGCGGATCGCTCGCTGCGACACCATCCCTCCGAGGGAGATCACGGCCATCTCGGCCGTTCCCCCGCCCACGTCGACCACCATCGACCCCACCGGCTCGTGGATCGCCAGGCCGGCGCCGATCGCGGCCGCCATCGGCTGCTCGATGAGGTAGGTGGCCGATGCGCCGGCGTGCCGAGCCGCCTCCTTGACCGCCCGCCGCTCGACCCGGGTGATGGCCGAGGGGACGCAGATGAGGACCCGGGGGCGGTTCAGCCGGGACACCCCGCACCGGTGGAGCAGGACCCGGAGCATCCGCTCGGTGATGTCGAAGTCGGTGATGGCCCCCTGGCGCAACGGCCGGACCGCCACGATGTACCCCGGGGTCCGGCCGATCATCTGCCATGCCTCGGCACCGATCGCGAGCACGTCGCGAGTCCGGGTGTTGTAGGCAATCACGGTGGGCTCGTTGAGCACGATCCCCCGGCCTTTCGCGTACACCAGGGTGTTCGCCGTCCCCAGGTCGATCGCGAGGTCGCGGGGCATTCGGCCCATCGTAGGAGGGACCGGGCGACCTCACCGCAGCCGGGCCCGTCGGTAACCTGGCCCGGTTGTGGCTTCATCGGATGGCGACTCCTGGGATTGGGAGTCCGGTGAACCCGAAGAGGGTGAGTACGACCGCGACGAGCTGAGGGTCCAGGGCGGCTGGGTCCCCCCGGAGCAACGCGCCTGGCGCCACCCTTCGGAGACCGGGGCATGGGCACGCGCGCCCCGACGACTGCCGTCGGGGCGCCGCGCCCGCTGGGCGACCGCCCTGGTCGGGGCGGGGACGGCCGCCGTCCTGGTGGGTGGGGGGCTGATGCTGGCGACCAAGAGCCAGGCCCCGGCCCCCTCGATCACCCTTGGCTCGCCGCCGGTGGCCTCGACCCGGTCGGTGGTCCGGCTGACCGTCGAACGCCGAGGCATCCCCGCCTACGGCTGCGGGGTGGTGGTGGCCCGGGGCGGCCTGGTGGCGACCGACGCCACCTTGCTGCGCGGCGCAACCCGAATCGTCGCCACCACCGCGAGGGGGCGCCGCGAACGGGCGCGGGTGCTCGCCCTCGACCCGACCTCAGACGTCGGCCTGGTGCGGGTGGCGGCCAATCTCCCGGTTGCCCGGTTCGTGGACTGGAGCGCCCTGCAGCCGGGCAGTGGCGCGGTGGAACTCGCCGTCGCGACCCGCAGCACCGGGGGGACCTGGTCGACCTGGCAAGACGAGACCATCGCGTCGATCGGCGATCCGGTGGGCTCGGGGCCGGGTTCGGGCATGGTCAGCGTGGTTGCAGCCACCCCGACCGGGACCCGCCCGGACGGAGCGGTCCTCCTGGAACGGGACGGTGCGGTGGTCGGCCTGCTCGACCGAGCCGGGGTGTCGGCCGAGGGTCGGGGCGCCGTCTACCTCCCGGGCGAGTTCGTCTCCGACGTCGCCCGGGAGCTCGCCGCCCACGGCGGGCAGATCCACCACGGCTGGCTCGGCATCGAAGGCTCCGACTCGGGGGGGTCCCCTCGGGGCGCCCTGGTCACCGAGGTCAACACCGGTGGGCCCTCGAGCGGCCACCTCCAGCCGGGCGACGTGATCACCGCCATCGATGGCCGGCGGGTCCGCTCCATGGCCGACCTCCGGTCTCGGCTCTACCTGCTGGCCCCCGGGGCCTCGGTCGTCCTCACCGTCCGCAGGTCCGGCGCCTCGGAGACCGTCCAGCTGGTCCTGGGCGCCTCCCCCTGACGACCGGGCCGGTGGGGACCGGGGCAACGCCGCCCGTAGGCTGTGGTCGCGTGGCCATGAACCCCGACCCCGACAATCCCATCCCCGGCCTCCTCGGCGACCTGCTCAAGGTGATCGGCAGCGCCCAGGGCGCGGCTGGGTGGTTCGACGCCGCCCGGGCGCTGGCAGTCGGGGTGGCCACCGACGGTGCCCCCGAACCCAACGCCGACCCCCTGGAGCGGATCCGGCTCGAAGAGCTGGCCCGGGTGGTCGAGCTCCACGTCGAGGCGGTGACCGGCGTGAGCCTGGCCGGGCGAGCCGGGACCCTGGTGCCGGTGGGCCGGGGCGCCTGGGCCGAGCGGGCCCTGCAGGCCTGGCGGCCGCTGCTCGAGCCGGCGGTCGCTCGGCTGGCCGAGGCGCCGCCGGCCGTGCTCGGCGAGGAGGCCCCGCTGGCCGAGGGGCTCGGCCAGCTGCTCAGCCAGTTCGCCTCGACCATGGGGCCGATCCTGGTGGGGCTGCAGTTCGGATCGGCTGCCGGCCACCTGGCGCGCCAGGCACTGGGCCAGTACCCGCTGATCGTCCCGTGGCCGCCGTCCGACGAGCTGCTCGTGGTCCCCGACAACGTGGCGGCGTTCGCCAGTGACTGGAGCCTGGGACATGAGACGACCCTGCTGTGGGTGTGCGCGCACGAGCTCACGGCCCAGCTGGTCCTGGACCGCCCCCAGGTGGCCGAGCGGCTCCGAGCACTCCTGGACGCCTCGATGGCCGAGTCCCTGGCCGCCCAGCAGGGGCTGGCCGAGCGCCTGGGGGGAGTCGGGGGACCCGACGCCCTCCAGCAGCTCCTCTCGGACCCCGAGGCCATGCTGGCCGACCTGCTCACGCCGGGGAGCCGGGCGGTCTCCGAGCGGCTCAGCGCGTTGGTCGCCGCCCTGGGGG
>JAJPJD010000001.1 GCA_021324355.1 Actinomycetota bacterium | reverse complement strand
CGGGCTGTCCGACGAAGTCCTGGGTGCTCGTCCATCACCGGATCGCAGCCAGGGGCTGCCTGCTCACCACCCGGGCGGCCAAGTGGGCCACGGTCCAGGTGGGCATCCGGCGCACGGTCGCTCAGGTCGCGGGCGAGCTCGATTGTGACTGGCACACGGTCAACGACGCAGTGACCACCGACGGCAAGGCGCTCTTGGCGGCCGACCGCCCCGGATGAACAAGCCGTGGGCCGAAGGGGCGCGGACCCAGATCCGCCCTGGCCTGATCGACCACATCACGAATGAGACGAATCGGTGAAGCCTTCCCCGCCCTCGGCCGAGCCGCGGCTGCTGGTCTCCTCGCTGATGTTCATCGCGCTGGTCGTCGCCGCGATCGGAAGCCTCGGAGCTCCGCTCATCACGAGCGTGGCGTCCACGTTCCACGTCTCGCTTGACAGCGCGCAGTGGACGCTCACCATCACCTTGTTTAGCGGTGCCCTCGCCACGCCGCTCCTCGGCCGGCTCGGCGCCGGGTCACACCGCCGCGAGACGATCCTCGCCACGCTCGGGGTCGTGGTCACCGGCAGCGCGCTGACCGTGCTGCCACTGCCCTTCGCATGGCTGCTCGTCGGCCGGGCGGCACAAGGGGTGGGACTCGGTCTGACCGCGCTGATGATGGGCGTGGCCCGCGACCATCTCCCCGAGGCTCGCAGCGCGCCCACGATCGCGCTGGTCTCGGTCGCTTCCACCATCGGGATCGGCGTCGGTTACCCACTGGCTGGTCTGCTCACGGACCTCGGTGGGGTTCGTGCCGCCTACGGGCTCGGGCTGTTCGTCACCGCGGTCGCCTTCCTCGCCGCGCTGGCCTCGATGCCGGCCGCTCCCGAGGGGCGCTTCGCCCGCGTCCTGCTCGCGGGCGGACTGTTCCTCGTCCTGTTCCTCGCCAGCGAGACGAGCCTGTGGATCCGGCACCTCAGCCTTGCAGTGGCGCTCACCGTTGCCGCTGCGTTCCTGCTCTGTGTCTGGACGGCATCGGAGCTTCGCAGCAAGGCGCCGCTCGTCGATGTCCGGGCCGTGCGCCACCCGGCGGTCGCGGGGGCGAACCTCGCCATGCTCGTCGGCGGGGTGGGCATGTACCTGCTCCTCACCCTCATCACCCGGTACGCCCAGACCCCGCAGCGCGCCGGCTACGGCTTCGGGCTCAGCACCTTTGTCGCTGGCCTCGTCCTCGTCCCGTTCTCCGTCCTGGGCTTCGTCGCTGGAAAGCTCACCCCGCGCGTCCGTGAACGGTTCGGCGCCCCCTTGCTCCTGGCCGCTAGCGCCGTCGTCGTTCTCGGCGCGTTCGTACTCTTCGCTTCAGCCCGCTCCAACCTCGCCGAGCTGTTCGTGGCCATGGGAGTGCTCGGCTTCGGGGTCGGAAGCTTCTCGGCCGCCATGCCTGGGGTCATCCTCGCCGTCACCCCCAAACGCGAGACCTCGAGCGCCATGAGCTTCAACCAGGTTGTGCGCAGCGTCGGGTTCTCCCTCGGCAGCGCCCTCGGCGGCCTGGTGCTCGCGGCGGGCACTGACACCGGTCACCTCTTCCCCACCGACAGCGCCTACAGCACCGCCGCGCTGGTCGGCATCGCGACGATGGCCCTCGCCGCGCTGACGAGCCTCCTCCTTGCTCGCCAGCGTGCCCCCGAGATCGAAGTGGCTGCCCTCGACGCGCCGAACCAGGGCGGGGCGGGCCGATGACCGGATCGCCGGAAGGGCCGCAGCTCGCCCAGGAACGAGAGGAACACTCGAGGCCATGAGCAGGTGGGCTCCGAGTGGCGGTGATCTGCAAGTCTCTGCTCGGCAAGGTGCACCCGAGGCATGGTTGCTGCGATAGGCAACGTCCTACCCCGAGGACAGCTTGCAGGTCCGCTTCCGCGACACCATGCGCGGCGGGAAGATGCTAAACAACTGGCGCGGATGGCCTAGATCCACGCCCAAGAGGCCCCTAATCAGGATTGCGAGCTGGAGGCGTGGGGACGCTGTCCGACCGGAGCAAGGCACCATGCAGTCCCTCGCCGGCTCGTTTCTAACGGACCAGAGTTGGAGGAGGCACTCGAGAAGCTGGCCGAGCTGAAGGAGCGGACGGCCAAGGTCTCGGTTGGTGGGGGTCGAGCCTTCAACCCCGGTTGGAACTTGGCTGCCGACCTACTGGCACGGCCGTGGCCCAGGGGGCACTGCAGCGCAAGGAGAGTCGCGGCGGCCATACGCGAGAGGACTACCCCGACGCCGACCCGGAGATCGGCAGGGTCAACTTCGTCTAATACCAGAAAGCCGAATGCGGATCGTGCGCCCCGATCGCCATCCGCCCTGAGCCACTGCCGGTGATGTCTCCCGAGCTGGCCGAACTTTGAGGACAGTCATTGATGTTGCGGCGACTTCTGCACCTCGAGGCCGCCCCTTTGCAATCTGTCTGATCTGCGCAGTGACCGATCGCGGCCGGCGGCGTGGATGAGGCCGCCCAGGAGATCGGTTCTTCGTAGCCTGGTAGGGTCGAAATCGCTGATCAGCGCAGGGCTGGTGTCGAGCGCGGAGGGCGCGCGTTGACGGAGATGGCGGTGCGGACGGTGCGCGTTGTAGTGCTCGCGCACTCGGCGAGCATGGCCTCCAGATGGCGGCGGCCGTGAGCGAGCGTCCGGTCGAGGCACTCGCTGCAACGTGCCGCTGACGCGCTCGCAGATGGCGTTGGCACGCGGTGCTCTGATGAGGGGTCTTGATGACCTTCGTATCCTCGGCGGCGACGAGGAACTTGACCGGGTTCGCGCGCTCGGCGAGATCCATCGACAGGTTGCGGGCGCACTGGGTCACCTAGCCAGCGACTGGGTTTCTCGTGATGCCGGCGATGCGGACGAGGCGACACCAGCCCGTAGAGCCTGCGGAGAAGAACGGTGTCGACGTGGAAGAAGTCACAGGCCATCAGTCCCTTCGCCTGCGCGGCGGGGAACTCCGCCCAGGTTGGTCCTGACCTTTGCGGCGACGGCTCGATGTCGTGGCGCTTCAGGATCGCCCAGACGCTCGAGGGGCGATCGCGATGCCCATGGTGGCGGGCTTACCGTGGATGCGGTGGTATCCCCAGGCTAGTGGAGCCAGGACCGTACCTGCGCAGGTTGTGTGCATCTGATCCCGCTGGAGGAGACCGAAATTCCACGCGGCTCGTAGACACCCGAGAGGACCCTGACCGCACGTCCGGGCCTCAACCGGGTGGCACCTCTGGCTGACGGAGAGAGTCGATCAGCGCGTCGATGCTTTGGTCGAGTCGCCGTCGATCGATGCCGACGCGCGCCACCAACGATGATCCTTGGAACACGATTTGCAACAGCAGGGCTTGGGCCTCGGGGGTGGCCGTCGTGACCACCTCGCCGTTCGCCTGGCCGCGACGCAGCGCATCGCTCACCACGTCGATGAACCCGTCGTAGGCGGCGGCGACCAGCGCCTGGGCGGCGTCGTCGCCGGGGACGAGTTCGGCCGTTGTGTTGCCGACCAGGCAGCCCCGAGGCTGGTGGCGGCCTGAGACGCCCGTCACGCTCGCCGGGTTGGTGAGCAGACGGCGCAACGCCGGGAGGACCGGGCCGCTTCGCAGGGCGGTCTTGAGTTTCTCCAGGTTCTCCCGGACGTAGTGGGACAGTGCCCGCAGGTAGAGACTGTGCTTGTCCCCGAAAGCGTTGTAGAGGCTGGCGCGCTGGAGCGCGAGGTCGTCCACCAGGTCCTGGACGGAGGTGGCGTGATAGCCCCGTGACCAGAACAGATTGCAGGCGCGTTCGATGACTTCCTGCTCATCGTAAGAGCGGGGTCGGCCGGTTCGTGCCATGGGGCCACGCTACCAGACTTTTTTTGACTAGGCGTTCTAAAAGTCGTAGGTTCCTTGGCATGACTTATGGAACGATCAGTCAAAAGTATGCACGACCGAATCGGGGGCGGCCGGTGCTCGTCGCCGGCGGCTCCGGGTTCGCCGGCTCGGCGGTCGTCTCTCAGCTGCTGGGGGCCGGCTTCGCGCGATCCGACACCTCCGCTGGCCAACCTGTAGCCCTCGACGCCGGTGTGGTCGAGGGCTCCCTGGCTGACCTCGACGTCGTGCAGCGAGCAGCGGCGGCATCCGATGGCGTGCCCCACCTGGCCTTCCGCCATAGGGAGCTCGCCGCATTGGCAGCCGACACCGATCACCAAGTGGTCGAGGCTCTGGGTGATGCCCTCGCCGGCACCGGTCGTCCCCTGGTGGTCACCTCGGGCACCCTGGTCTTCTCTCTCGGCCGGATCGGTCGCGAGACCGACAAGGCGGTCCCCGACCCCCCCGCGGCGCCTCGCGTCGCCAGCGAGAAGGCGGTCTGGCGCGGCATCCGGGTGGCGGTGGTGCGCCTCGCGCCGATAGTCCACGACGCAGCCCGGCGAGCCTTTGCTGGCACGATCGCCGAGCGCAGGTGCGTGTCGGGCCATCTCGGTGCCGGCTCGCAGCGACGGCCTGCCGTGCACCGCCAGGATGCCGCCATGCTCTACTGGCTCGCCCTCGAGCAGGTACCGGAAGGGAGCGTCCTGTGCGGAGTGGGCGAGGGGGGTATCCCGCCTCTGGCGTTGGCTGCGAGGATCGGCGAGCTGTGCGACGTGCCGGTACGCGCAGTTGCCATCGAGCAGGCCAAGGCGCACTTTGGCTGGCTCGCCGGGCTGGTTGCGACCGACGCGCCGGCATCGAGCGCGATGACCCGCCGACTCCTCGGCGGGGAGCCGTCTCATCGGGAGCTGATCGACGACCTGGCGTACTTCGTTGGGAAGTTCTCGTGATGACCGCGACCTCAGCGTCGGAGACTGTGCCCGTCGCGGCGACCTCGGAAGCGGGGGGGCCGACGCTGCGCGGTGCCGACCTCATCGTTCTGTCCATCGGGACCTTCACCCTCGGCGTCGACGGGTTTGTGCTGTCCGGCCTCCTGCCGCAGGTGGCGAGGTCGCTGCACGTCGCGACCAGTACTGCGGGCCAGCTCACCACCCTCTTCGCCCTCGTCTACGCGGTCGGCTCCCCGCTCATCGCTGCCCTCACCAGCAGCTGGGACCGCCGCAGTGTGCTCGTCGCTGGGATGAGCGTGTTCATCTGCGGGATGATCGTCCAGGCCACCGGCACCGAATTCGCCGCCGTGGCCGCCGGCCGGATCCTCGCCGCTCTCGGTGCTGCCGGATACCAGGCCACTGCCTATAGCGCGGCCGGCATCCTCAGCGACGACCACCACCGAGCACGGTCGCTCGCCATCGTGGCCGGCGGAAGCTCGGCCGCGCTCGTCGCCGGCCTGCCCTTCGGGATCCTGGTCGGCCAGACGTGGGGGTGGCGGTCGGCCATGTGGGTCCTGGTCGCCCTCGCGGTCGTCTCGGCGCTCGCGGTGCGGCTCCTGCCCCCGGCCCATGCGCCGGCAGTGGGGCTGCGGCGACGGGCCCAGGCTTTGACCGACCGCCGAGTCCTCGGCGTCCTGGCCGGCACCGTCACCGTCTTGACCTCGGCCTTCGTGGTGATCGCCTACCTGCCGGCCATCGTGCAGACCGGGGGCACCTGGATCGTGGCGGCCATGCTCGCCTACGGAAGCGGGCAGGTGGTCGGCACCAGCGTGGTCGCCCGTCTCATCCGGCGACGAAGCGCCAGGACCACCTACGTGGTCGGTGCTGTCGGCGTCACGGCCCCTGTTGCGGTGCTCGCCGCGACCCGCCACTTCCTCCCGGTCGCCGTCGTGACCATGGCCGCGCTCGGCCTCTCGGTGGGGCTGACCATCGTCCCTCAACAGCACCGGCTCTTCGCCACCGTGCCGGCATTGGCCTCCGTCGCCGTCGGGCTCAACGGCTCGGCGATCTACGCCGGCACCGCCATCGGTGCCGGCGTGGGCGGCCTCGCCCTGGCCGGTGCTGGCTCAGCCGCTCCTGCGGTAGCCGCTGCCGCCATCGGCGTTGTCGCCGTCGCTCTTGGCGTGTGGGTGGTACCCGAGCGGATGTTCAGTTCCCAGCCGACGCTCATCCGCCCTGTCAGCGACGGGCACGGGCCAGCGGACGGTGGCTGAGCCACTCTCGATCGACCTGTGCTGCTCGCAGCTGCTCGTCCGGTTGCTGCGCCCGACGGCATGTCCCGCCGTCCATGGCGGGGAGAGCGCCAGGGCCGACGAGGCCACATCCCGGGCAGCCTCGCGAAAGGCGGTGCCGAGGCGGTGGCGGTTGCCGGTTCGGGTGGCGACCACGACGTGGTTGGGCTCCACGCCGTTGAGGGGATGGTGGTGAGGGTGGGTCGGAAGTTTGCTACGGACCGGCCGGGATGTGGCGGTGCGACGGGCCGCGGCGATGAGCTGCAGCTTGTCCTCGACGGTCTCGACGACCAGCTCCTCGGCCAGGTGCACGCTCTCGGGCGAGCGAGCAAGGTGCTCCGGCGCGCTCGTTGGGGGACGTCGCAGGCGGGGGTAGGCTCGCCTTCAGGTTCTTGAGGGTGACCGACTCCTTGCCTGCCAGGAGATGGTCCAAGGATACGAGCACCTCAAGGGGCTCGTCGTACCACGATCACCGCTATTTCGGCATACCACGGCACGGCGGAGGAAGTCCCGGCTCAACGTGCCGAGACCCGTGACGCCGCCTAAGCAGCGAACCCCCGCCGGATTCCGCCACCGCCGCCGCAGTCGCACACCGTGCCGCGACGTTCAGCCACTCCAGGGCCACCGTCCACGCAGTCCTCGTCAATGGACCCCGGGCGCCGTCGTGACCAAGGAGGCCCGGGTCGTTTCGGTCATCGACGGGAAGTCGGACCGGCATGGTAGCAGTTCTGCTACCATGCCGGCGTGGGCGATATCCCACAGAAGGAGCTGCGGAACAACGTCGGCGAGGTGCTCCGTCGGGCCGAGGCCGGCGAGACCATCACCGTGACCGTTGCCGGTCGTCCGGTGGCCGAGCTCGGTCCGGTGCACCGCCGCCGCTGGGTTCGCGGTGCCGCACTCGCCGGAGTCTGGCGCGCAGAGCCGCCTCGAGGGCTGGATGTCGACCTCGAGCGGCTGCCGGCTGGCGTTGTGGACCCCTTCGCTTCGTGAGGGCTCTGCTCGACACGTCGGTGCTCATCGGGGAGCTGCCCCCGCCCGACGAGGTCGAGGCGGCCATCAGCGTCGTTTCGATCGCCGAGCTGCACTTCGGTGTCCTCATCGCTGAGGATGATGACGAGCGAGCGCTCCGCATTGCTCGGCTATCAGCGATCGAAGCGACGTTCGACCCTCTGCCCCTGAGCGTCGACGTCGCCCGTGTCTGGGGTCAGCTCGCCGCCGCGGTGACTCGGCGTGGTGGCAACCCGAGACGGCGCCAGCTCGACCTCGCAATCGCGGCCACCGCCCGCGTGGAAGGAGTGCCCCTCCTCACCGAGAACGTTGGCGATTTCCAGATCATCCATGACCTCATCGACGCTCGGCGACTCTCCGACTGCTAGCTCGGAGCGACCTCCGGTACGAACCTGGGAAGTGTCGTGATTGGGTGAGGATCCGGGGATAGTGGATGGAAGATGAAGCCTGTAACACAGCGGCGAGTTTCTCAGGTCGTTCCTTCGGTTCGGCAACATTGGGAAGGGCAACCGCAAGGCGGCTGCATACGGCAAATACTGTGACCAGCGCCTTCGTCGGATCCTGAACCCGATGGTCATGCACTGGTCCCGAACCCCCGCCACTAAGACCGCTGGTGAGCTGCTCGATCTCACCGCTCGTCGGATCGGAGGAGCAGTCGGGAGTGACGCTCTTGTCACGAGCCCGCTTTCGTGGTCCGTGCTCCCCTCGTTGCGGCACAAGTGCCACAACCGCCAAGGATCTCCCGCCTAGCGAGACGCGCCACTGTGGTGGTGCTCTTCAGGAAGGCGTGTCGGCGTGCCCGACGGCTCCGCGGATCAGGGTGAAGCCAAGCCAGGCGACTGGGAAGGAAGGGACCAGAGGGCGATTTTGGCCGAGGTGAGTCGACGCGGCCCGAAGATGAGCCACCCGACCACGGTCAGGATCGGCACGACGGTGTGGACGAGCTGGTTGCCGAGCTGGTCCCAACCCTGGAGGTCGAGCAGACTCGCCAGGGCGACGTGGTAGACGAGGCCGGTCACCGTGATGGCAACGACGCCGATGGGCCGAAAGGTTGCGAACAGCTGGGAGGTGGGGCCCGGCCTCAAGGCGAGGAGCAGCGCCGTCACCCCGACGATCAGGTACGAGTCGACCGAGACGAAGGCGAAGGTATTGAAGGCCCGCTCGACCGGGCTGGAGAAGTGGCCGGCGCCGTTGTGTGCCGCGGTGTAGACGCTGATGGCGACGCCTCCGGCGACGCACAGCGCGGTGACGGCGAACCACCGGCGCGCCCACATCTCGGATCGCTTCTGACCGGGCCAAGGGCGCGCAGCGATCCTCTGCTCCAGGTCACTCACCGCTGTCGCCTGCGACGGCGGCTCGTGGCGGTCAGGGGTCCGGCTGGCGCCGGTCAGCGCGCTTGCTCCTCGGGCGATGCTCCCTCTTCGTCTTTGCGGTAGAAGAGGTCGTAGACGAGCGCCGAAAGGCCGCCACCGACGAGCGGAGCAACGAGGTGGGCCCACAGCTGGTCGAGGGCGCTGCTCCCCACGAAGAGGGAGGGGCCGAGGCTTCGGGCCGGGTTGACCGAGGCGCCGTCCATCGGGATCCGATGAGGTGCACCAGCGTTGAGCGCGAGGCCGATGACGAGCCCGGCGATTGCGGTGTTTCCAGCCCGTCTCGTCACGGCCAGGGATCACGAAGACGGACGCGTAGGTCCGGTCGCTCGACGGCGGTTACTTTGAGTTGGTGCCCCGGGCAAGTTGACCGGGGCAGAAACCTCTCACGCGACGGGGGTTCTCGGACGTTGGCTTTCCCGGTCTCTGCCCGGAGCCATGAAGCACCAATGCATCTGGCGCAACAAGGGGGCTCTCGAGGACGTTCGACTCGACGGCCACGATCCTCAGGTTCCGGGCTGTCACCGCGCTCTTCGCTTAGGTAATTACCGGATTGGCAGCGAGACTGCCGAGCTTGTCTTCGTTCAAGAGCAGATAGATGCAGGTGATTTTCCCCTCGTGCTGCTCGCCAGTGATGACGATAGGCATGGATCCGTTGACCTCGACAACAAATGCGGCTGCTCCGTTGACTGTCGCCTCTCGAATGGAAGTCATCTCGCCTCGGCGGGAGAGGTTGATGGCGAGGCGAGCTACACGATCTGCTCCGACGACGGGGTGGCGGGCAGCACGGTGCTCGGAGCCGCCGTCACTTATGAGCACGACGTCGGCATGAAGCAGCTCCAAGGTCCCCTTGAGGTCGCCGGTGCTCACGGCGGCCAAGAGCTGTCGTAAGAGTCTCGGGTCCAGTCGTTGTGGTGGTTCAGGACGTTCTTCGCGTAGACGTCGGCGCGCTCGAGCAGCGATCTGGCGGCAGGCTGCCTCACTTTTGCCGACGGCCGAGGCGATGAGCCCGTAGGGCTCTCCGAAGACATCGGCGAGCAGCCACACGGCACGCTCAGTCGGGCTGAGGCGGTCTAGCACCATCAGGAACCCGAGCGTGAGAGATTCGGCAATCTCGGCGTGGTCCTCGGGAGTTCGTTGGATGGCGATTGGCTCGGGGAGCCATGGCCCTACGTAGTGTTCCCGCCGGCGGGCGATTGTTCGGGCTCGATCGAGTGCCAGACGGGTGACGATGGTCGTGAGGTAAGCCACGGGATGTTCGATCGTGTTGACCTCGATGCCCTGCCAGCGGATCCAGGACTCCTGGACGACGTCCTCGGCGTCGGTGTAGCTCGAGAGAATGCGGTACGCGAGGCCGAGCAGTCGCGGTCGCTCGGCAGCGAAGACCTCGTCGGCGGTGTTCATGGCCCCACCATCGCGCTACCCAGGGCACGCTGGCGCTTCGCGCGCTGCGAAGCGGCTCGCCCAGCAGCCTCCCCGCTGGCGATTGAAGCATCGGCGAGGAGGCCCACCGAACCAACCCAGTCACCGGCTATGAACACTCCGTCCGTGCCGGTCGCGTCGATGGACGGACGTCCACGGAGCCCCGATCCGGGGCGTGGCAGGGCATGACAGACCGTCATCTCGTGAAGGAACCGCTGGACAACGACATCGCGGTCGCCTATACCGCAGCGCCGCGCGAGCTCCCACAGCTGGGCTCTGTCGTCAGTGGAGATCCGGGCGCCGTAGCGCATGACGTGGACGACCGCCCCGCCGGGGGGAGCGAGGCAGGCCTTCGGGCTGTGGGTAGAGAGGTAGAGCGGCTGGTCGAGCCCAAAGGCCACCATGGTGGTTGGCAGCCGGCAGAGGCCAAGGTCGAGGCAGGCTGCCGTTGCCGGCGCGCCGAGCTCCCATGCGGGAGGACGGGGAAGTAGCGCTCGTGCTGCCGCCGGGCTGCCGCCGGCGACCACGACCGAGGCCGCCTGTAGGGTCCTTGCTGACGTCCGCACCTCGAAGGTACCGTCCGCTCTGGCGTGGAGTTCGGTCGCCTGCTCGCACTCAAGGACCCTCACCCGAGAGGAAGTTGCGGTGGCCCTTAGACCTTCGACGAGGGACTGCCAGCCGCCGTCGAGGTAGAGGACCCCTCTGAGGGCGAGCTGCAGCTGGGCGACGGCGGCGTCACCAGAGACAAGATCGAGGTCACCGGCGTACGTCGCGACCCGCGTGAGTGCGGAGATGACACGAGCACCCCGGGAGCTGAGGCCGAGCGAGGCGACCCACTCGGCGGCGCTCATTTTGGCGAACGAGGCTGGCTCAAGCCGCTGCACCCTCGCGAGCAGCCGAGCGAATCGGACTTTGTCGAAGACGCCGAGCACTGAGGAGCGGAGCAGGGACCCGGCCGAGGTGGGAAGCACCGCGAGGCTGCCCGCCTCCGTGTACCCAAAGGCCGCTCGGTGTGGAGGCGACCCGCTGAAGTCGACACCCAGTCGGCTGAGCACTCCAGCACCGGCGCCGGTGCGGTAGAGGGCGTGGGGCCCTTGGTTTAGGATGAAGCCTTCCCGCGTATGGCTTCGTGCTCGGCCTCCCAGCGCACGCACGTCGCACAGCACGACCGACGCTCCATCAAGCGCTGCCACGACTGCCGCCGTCAGCCCGGCAAGCCCCGCTCCGACGACCACCACCTCGACATTGCACTTGCCTTTCACGGGGACCTCCCTGAAGTTGTTTCGACAACTAGACGCCGATGCCTGCCGTGGTGTGACAGCCGAGCGGCTAGCCGCGCCTTTGGCTGCCGAGAACTCCGCCTGACCAGATCGGTGAGGATCTGTTCAGGCCAAGATGGCGAGCGCGTTGGAGCAGGACGGCGAGCAAGTCATCGTGGCCGCCTTCTTGGTGGCATCGCGAACCGGCCGATCAGGCTGCTACCGGCGAGAGATCGTCCGGGACGGACACTTGCACCCAGCAGCCGCCGGGAGCGACAGTGTCATCGAGGAGGCACACGCCGCGATAATGAGACCGGAGGAGCATCCCATCGTGCTCTTGAGCTGGTCTCGCAGGATCAAGAACCGACTCGACGAGCTTTGAGAAGATCCGATCTCCACCGTATGAGGGCCATGAAAGGAGTGTTAGATGGCAGATCGCAGACCGACGCAGGCCGATGGCTTCAGTGATGCGGAGCGCGCCGCCATGAAGGAGCGTGCCGCCGAGCTGCGTGCCGAGAGCAAAAAGGGAAGAAAAAGGGCTGATGAGCTCCAAGCTGCCCTCGACGCCATTGCCCGCATGAACCCAGAGGACCGTGCCCTCGGCGAGAGGGTGCACGCCATCATCACCTCGAATGCACCGGGGCTGTCAGCAAAGACCTGGTATGGGATGCCCGCCTATGCGAACGCCGACGGCAAGATCGTCGTCGCTTTCAAGAACTCGGGAAAGTTCAACACTCGCTACTCGACGCTCGAGTTTCAAGATGCCGCCCAACTCGACGACGGCGCTATGTGGCCAGTGTCCTACGCCATCGTAAAATGGAGTCGAGAGGTCGCGGAGAAAATCGCCGTCTTGGTGAGAACCGCTGTGTCGTGATCCGCTCGAACGAACCGCCGAGCCTCGCCACTGAGAGACCATTTCGCCTCGCCGCGTTGGCGACATCCCACGAGACGTCAGGAGAAAACTTCTTGTGCACGATGTCCATCCTCGTTGCTAGGTCCCCCTGACCTGACACAGGAGATGGACATTCTCGGGAAGCTGTGCCCTACCGGCAGATCCAAGGTCGACTGGCACCCGTCAGGGAGCGAGAGTGCTTGACAGAATGCTGACAGAGTCTAAATGTGGCCGCGCGGAGTTCGACAATTGTCCCGGCTGGCACTAGGTGAGGGAAGTACCCACCTCCGACGTTTGAAGGGTTAGCCTCATGTCAGATCCTGGTTTCCCAGACCCGATCCTTGCCGCAAAGTCAATCATTGCCACGGCCGATCGAATAGTTGGTTTGACTGGAGCCGGAATATCCACCGATTCAGGGATTCCTGACTACCGCGGGCCCCAAGGGATTTGGACAAGGGATCCAGAAGCTGAACGCCTAGCAACCTTGGACGCATACCTGGGTGATGCAGAAGTCAGGCGGCGCGCCTGGCGTAATCGACTTACCTCGCCGATCTGGAAAGCACAGCCGAATAGTGGCCATCGGGCCTTTGTTCATCTTGAGCGCCGAGGGAAGCTCAACATGCTGCTTACACAAAACATCGATGGTCTCCACCAGCTCGCGGGGAATAACCCAGCTCGAGTCGTAGAACTCCATGGCACATTTCGAGAGGTTGTGTGCCTCTCTTGCGGAGTCAGGCAACCAGCAGGTCCGACGCTCGAACGAGTTCGTCAGGGGGACGAGGACCCCGCCTGTCTCAGCTGCGGTGGGATTCTCAAATCGGCGACCATCAGCTTTGGGCAACCACTCCTCCCGTCAGTTCTCCGAAGAGCTGAGCACGCGGTCGTCAACTGTGATTTGCTCCTCGTTGTCGGTACGAGCCTTGGTGTCTACCCTGCTGCGGGCCTAGTTCCGCTGTCAGTTGCGCACGGAGCGAAGGTTGTAATCGTCAACGAGCAGCCGACGCCGTATGACGACATCGCTGAAGTCGTGGTCAGGGAGTCGATCTCCAGATCGCTTCCCACGATCGTTGGTGTACCCAGAGAACCCTCCAATCATGAAGGCAGGGTAGACCTCTGTGGTTAGCTCAGCGAGAAGCCCGAATACCCTGTCGCGGCTACCTCGTCGCACTTTCGGCGATATGCGGGTAGTCCGCCAGTGTAGGGCATGTGGATACGCTTTTTACCAGGAACATTGGCGCCTAGATACCACGAGTTGCAGCCCTCGGAATTTCTGATCGTCCCTTCGACCAATGAGGCAGCATGTTCAACCCACGCGGCCTGAGCATCAGGCTCTGCCTCGATGGTGTTCAACCCATGCTCACGCAGGAAGACAAGGCAGTCAGTGATCCATTCCACGTGCTGTTCAATTGAGACGACCATATTGCTAAGGACGGATGGACTTCCAGGCCCAGTCACGGTGAAGAGGTTCGGGAAGCCGGCGACCTGAAGCCCGAGGTAGCTGACCGGGCCTTCTGTGGTCCATACATCACGAAGAGTCCTTCCATCCCTGCCGCGGATGTCGATACGGTTTAACGCGCCGGTCATGGCGTCGAATCCAGTCGCGAGAACAAGAACGTCGAGCTCATACGAACTCCGAATGGTGTCGACAGAGTTTGCAGTGATGCGCTCGATTGGCTCTTTCCGCAGATCCACCAGGGTAACGTTGTCACGATTGAAGGTCTCGAAGTACCCGGTATCGAGGATCTGGCGTTTGCAGCCCATCGGGTAGTGGGGAACCAGTGACTCGGCGACGTCAGGGTCCTTGACGACCCTACGGATAAGTTCTCCGTAGAGCTCGGTTCCAGCGCGGTTAGCCTCAAGGTCGAACATCACGTCTGCCCAGGCGGCTGGTGCACTCCAACCAAGCTCGTCGAGAACCTTCATTCGCTCTTCAATCGGAGTTTCGAGAATTCGGCGTTCTGGCGGCTTGAGTCCTTCGAAGGAAACAGCACCGAAGCTCACCAGCCCGGCAAACGCGTTGCGCTGCTTGATTCGAAGTTCCTCGTAGTTAGCCTTCACCCCTTCAAGCTCGCCGGGCCGAAGTGGTCGGTTGTTGGCAGGTCGGCTGTACGCAGCTGAACGTTGGAAGACGTAGAGGTGGTCAGCGGCCTCGGCAATGATGGGGATGCATTGGACACCAGAGGAACCCGTTCCGATTACGCCCACTCGGTGCCCAGTGAAATCAAAACCTTCCTTGGGGAAACGGTTCGTGAAGAGTTGAACTCCCTTGAAGGTGTCCAGGCCTGGAAGGTCCGGCTCGAGTGGCTCCGAAAGACAGCCGGTGCCAGCGATCACCCAGCGAGCAACGAAATTCTGACCCCGATCCGTTTCAATGAACCAGGTGTTGCTGGACTCATCAAAAGTCATCGCTGTGACCCGGGTCGACAACTCAATGTCTTTTCGTAAGTCGAGCCGATCCGCGACAAAGTTGAGGTATGCCTCGATCTCGGGCTGGGCCGGCATCAGCTCGGTCCATTCCCACTCCTCTTGGATCTCCTTGCTGAAGCTGTAGGAGTACTCAATACTCTGGACATCGCAACGCGCTCCTGGGTAGCGGTTCCAATACCAGGTGCCACCCACGCCGTCTGCTTTCTCCAGCGCTCGGACGCTGAACCCTGCCTCTCTGAGCGAGTAGACGGCGTACAGGCCGGAGAATCCAGCGCCAATGACGATTGCGTCGTAGTTACGAACCCCCTCCATGTCCCCTAGCCTAGTTGGCGGTTGAGCCCAGCCCGAATCGATCGGATCAGGGTGGCAACCGAGCTGGTCAGCTGCGAAACCCGCCGGTCACCAGGAAATGTCCCTCCTACCCTCGCAAGTTGGGGGCTCGACTGTTGGCCCCTGGCCGGCACGCCGGGTACCTTGCCGCGATGGCCATTCTGGTCCTCGAGTCATACCTGCGGGCGAACCGAGAGCGGATCGTCCGGTCCCTTCTGCATTGGCTTCAGATCCCTTCGATCTCTGCTGACCCTGAACGATCGGAAGACCTGTGGGCATCAGCTCGATTCTGCGCTGAAATGCTTGGAGCGGCTGGCCTCGAGCACGTGGCCGTCTTGGAAAGCCCAATTGGGCCGGCTGTCTACGCGGACTGGCTTCACGCGGGGCCCAAGGCTCCGACAGTGCTTATCTACGGCCATCACGACGTCCAGCCCGTCGATCCGTTGGACGAGTGGATCTCACTGCCATTTCAGCCAGTCATCATGGATGGAGAGTGCCGGGCACGAGGGGCAATTGACGACAAGGGCCAGGTTCTGTACCAGATCGAGGCTTGTCGAGGCTTGCTTTCAGTCCTTGGGAAGCTTCCGGTGAATGTGAAGTTCCTTGTAGAGGGGGAGGAGGAGGTTGGCAGCCCGTACCTTGAGGACCTTTTGTTAAGGGAGACTGATCGACTGAGATGCGACGTTGTCGTGGTATCAGATACCGGGATGGTTTCTCCTGATATTCCGTCGGTGACGGTGTCGATGCGCGGGCTCGTTGCTTTTGATGTGTCTTTGAGGACAGCGTCGGTAGACCTGCATAGTGGTGTATGGGGAGGAGCTGTCCCGAATGCAGCTGCAGTCGCATCGCGAGTTGTCGCAGCCTTGCACGATCGGGATGGCCGCGTTGCGGTGCCAGGTTTCTACGACGACGTACGGGAGCTGACCAGCCTTGAGCGAGCGTTGATCGCTGCTCAACCCTTCGATGAGTCAGCGTTCAAAACCCAAGCCGGCGGCATACGGAGCCTGGTGGGCGAAGTGGGCTTTTCGCCACTTGAACGGATCGGGGCGCGTCCTACCGCAGAGGTGGTCGGGATCCATAGCGGCTATGGCGGGCCGGGAATCAAAACTATCGTTCCTGCAAGCGCCGGCCTTAAGGTCGCTTTTCGGCTTGTGCCAGACCAGCAACCCGATCGGATAGAAGCCTTGTTCCGCTCCTGGCTAACTCAGCAAACTCCCGAGGTCCTTGAGTGTCAGGTGACCCGGCAAGGTGCGGTGGCCCCAGTCTCGACCCCCATTGACCATCCGGCCGTCGAAGCGGTGGTCCGGGCAGTCGAGAGAGTATGGGGCTCCCGACCGTTGTTCACCAGGGAAGGTGGAAGTGGGCCCGAAGAAACACTCGCACGTATTCTTCGAGCGCCACTCGCATTCTTGGGAGTTGGACTACCCGATGACCGAATCCACGCCCCCAACGAACGAATGGTCATGGACCAGTTTTTCAAGGGTCTCCTTGCGGCCGGGGAGCTCCTCATCGAGTTGGGCAACCTGGTTGGTCGGGCCGGGGAGCGGCCCTAGACCTCCTTCCCGACGGGGTCGGAGGTTTTGGATCAGAGTTCGAGGCCGCGTGGAACGCGTGGCGTCTCCAGCTGCTGGATTCTTCGTCGGAGCTCAGCAGCACGCTGGCGATCCTCCTCTGAGCGCACGGGCATCGAGAAGCTGAACCTGGAGGCGTACTCTCGGTGCTTCATCAAGAACTCCGGTAGATCGTCATAGCGACATGTTTGGGACAGTTCGGCGATCGCGTCGAGCGGAACTGCATCTCGCATCTCGTCCCAGCGCCCTTGCAGCGAGAGTGAATGGAGCTTTTGTCCGAGTTCCTCGAGGCCGTGAAGCTCGAGAACTTTGTGGTAGGTGCGTGTCGAGCCGTAAAACGAGAGCGCTTGGCGCATACTGAGCATGCGTGATTCAATCTCCCGCTCGTCCTCATAGGGGATGAGGTAACCAGTGGCGGCAATCTCCACGTCAGACCAGTTCCGACCAGCTGATTGGAGTCCAGATCGGACTGCTGGTAGCAGAACTTCGCGCATGTAGCGGTCCGACATGATGCCTCCATGAGGCATGATCACGTCAGCACGCTCCCCGCCAACGCGTGCCATTCCCGGGCCGACCATTGCCAGACCAATCTTCGGATAGGGAACATCCAATGGGCCCGGATCAAAGTTCGGACTCATGAGGGTGTATTGGTAGTGCTTACCAACAAAGTTCGGGCGGGTGTGATGCTGCCAGGAGTCCCAGATTGCCCGCATCATGTCGATGTACTCTCGCATCCTCGGCGCAGGGGGTGACCAGGTACCCCCAAACCGGCGCTCGTTGTGCCCTTTTACTTGGCTGCCGAGCCCGAGACTGAAGCGACCGCCTGAGAGATGCTGGATGTCCCAGGCTTCCATTGCTAGCACCATTGGACTACGGGGAAAGGCGATCGTGACAGACGTCTGGAGTTCGACCCGCTCCGTTGCCGATGCCGCCAGTGCCATTACCAGCATCGAGTCATGGGCCAACTCTCCGCAGGTGACGATGTCCGCCCCCTCGCGCTCCGCATTCCGGGCTGCCTCTATGGCTTGCTTGGGCCAACCCCCGATCCCTGTGGCGAGTTTCATGCCATGACCGTATCGCTCTCTGATCCTGTGGACCAGGCCGTTTCGGGCATCGCGTGCTATCTCGGTCTGGTCTCTCTGATGGTCGGGCTCTCGGTTGCTGGAGCCGAGTGGCCTAGGCCAGCTCCAATCAGCTCGTCTTGTGCCAGATCGCCATGGAGATATTTACCGCCCCGCATCCACGATGCGGCCGCGGCCACCAAACAGGCGACGAGAGCGAACGTGAAGGCTTCTATCAACCCAGAGTGGAATGGGCCCGAGATAAGCCGCGGGAAAAAGCTACGCCCAGTCAAAAAATGAGCACGAGCTGTCGGCAGGTGGGACAACGTTCGACCTAGCAGAGTGCTCATCGGGTTATAGCCGAGGAACGCGGCAAACAAACTCGCCACAGGTGGCAGTGCTGCTGCATGGTGTGCTGCGGGCCCTGGGACTCCCTGAGTGATCAAACCGTGATAGAGCGCATGTGGCAGGGAACTCGCTAGCCCCAGGATAATAAGTGAAAAGAAAACACCGATCGACAGGACCATCGAGGAGTTTTGAAAGGTGGTTAGCATCCCGGCACCAGCACCGCGTTGATCTGGTGGGAGGCTGTTCATTACGCCAGCCAGGTTTGGTGCCGAGAAGACTCCCATGGCGAGGCCCATAAGTAGAAGAAGGGCTCCGAAGGCCAGGTAGGAAAAGTTTACTGGAAGCGCCTCTAGCAGACCGAAGCTAACTGCAGCGAGGATCATGCCACCAGAAGCAAATGGCCTGGCTCCAAAGCGATCAGACAGCACGCCTGAAAGCGGCCCTGCGATGAGGAACCCCACGGTGAGAGGTAGCATATAAATTCCCGCCCATAGGGGTGTCACGGCGAAGCTATAGCCATGCTGAGGGAGCCAGATTCCTTGTAGCCAGATGATGAGAATAAACATGAGGCCGCCTCGTCCGATCGAAGCGAGCAGCGTGGCAAGATTGCCGAAGGCAAAAGCCCGAATACGAAACAGTGACAGATTGAGCATGGGGTTGGGAACCCGCCGCTCGATCATCAAGAAAGCCCCAAGGAGTACGACCCCTATCAGAAGCGCCGCGATGACCTTCGGGTTTGCCCAACCCATCGTGCTACTCCCATACGGGATGATCCCGTATGTTATGCCGACGAGAAGCGCTATGAGCCCGGCCCCAAAGGTTAGGTTCCCCCACCAGTCAATGGGTGTCACACGTCGTTGACCGATCTCACGAAGTTTGAGGCGAGCCCAGGCGGTGCCAAAGATGCCAAATGGGACCGAAACCAGAAAGACAAGGCGCCAGTCAACTGGCGCCAATACGCCACCAAGAACGAGACCAATAAATGAGCCAGCAATGGCAGCAACGCTGTTGATACCAAGAGCAAGGCCTCGCTGGTCAGGAGGAAACGCATCGGTCAGAATTGGAGCAGCGTTGGCTAGGATCATCGCTCCACCAACTCCTTGTCCGACCCGCATCAAAATCAGCCACAAGGCTCCGCTTGGCCCATGCATCCAAGTGATCGACAACAAGACCGAGAAAACAGAGAAGATCGCGAAGCCTAGCGTGTACATTTTGACCCGGCCATACATGTCGCCGATCCTCCCGAAGCTTACGAGGAGGACAGCGGTGCACACCATGAAACCCATGAGCATCCATAAGAGGTAGCTGGTATTGCCGGGGGCGAGTGGGTTGAGGCCAATACCACGAAAGATATTGGGTAGAGCAATCAATATGATCGAAGAATTGATGGTGGCCATCGACATGCCGAGAGTGGTGTTCGACAGGGCAATCCACTTGTAATGACCCAGATCATGGGCATCGGTGGTTGGTGGCACCAGATGGCCGCTGCCGTCTGTCCCAGCCTCTGTTGGGATTCGCGGACCGCCCCGAGGCAAGCGCGAGGGAGACTCGTGCACCGATAATGCCTCTCGGCCGACCCGGCGACGTCGCAGGACGTGCCACGGTGAAGGATCGGTTCGGGGGTGCTGGTCGGGGCCCCGATAGGAAGAGTTCGATGTCGTGGTCGATCACCTCCTTGGATTCCCCAATACCGTACCGCCATCGTGAGCTCGGACTTGCCGACCCCCTCCCGGCTGGAAGGCGGTCCCGTGGGTCAGCTGAGAGGTGGTGGAACCTCAAGATCGAGCCGTTCCAGGACTTCGCTGGAGGATGTGGCTACCCGAATCTGATAGCGCCCAGGATCCGTCACGAAGGCAGACTGGCGCGCGTCCCAGACTGTGAAGGCCCGACGTTCGATCAGGGTGTCTATTTGGCGTCGCTCTCCAGGGTCGAGGACGACCTTGGCGAACGCCCGAAGCTCTTGCGGCGGCCGAAGCCACTTCGATTGCGGTGGCGGGGCTACGTAGATCTGGATTGTGGTCGCTCCCCGCCGGTCCCCGATGTTCTCGACTTCGAGGGTAACCCGCACATTACCGGTGGACTCTTGATCAAGGGCAGCGTGACCGTAGGCGAAGGTTGTGTATGAGCCTCCATGGCCGAAGGGGAAGAGCGGCGAAGTCGCGGTTCGTTCGAAGCCGCGGTATCCCATGAAGATATCTTCGGAATAAACGATCTGGCCGTTTTCTCCCGGATATCGGAGATGGCTCGGGTGATCTTCGAGTCTCTGGGTAAGGGTTATGGGCAGGCGCCCCGAAGGCTCAGCCTTACCGAAGAGAACATCAGCAAGCGCCTCATCTCCTTCCTGTCCGGGAAGCCAGGCCCAGAGGACTGAATCCACATCATGAACCCATGGCATCGTCACTGGTGCTCCGGCATTTACCACGACCACAGTTCGCCTATTTGCTTTGGCTATCTGGGCGACCAGTTCGTCCTGGTTGCCGGGAAGGATCAGGCTGGGGCGGTCGGCACCCTCTCGGTCGAACTCAGGACCCGTTCCGACAACTACAACCGCGACGTCTGCTTCTCGGGCTGCGCTGATGGCACGCTCGAGTAGATTAGAAGGGGTGGGTGGGAGGCAGCCCGCCATGACACCACGGACTCCGCGGGTCTCTGGCGCCTGGTAGTCGACGCGGAGCTGGTACCGTCGACCTGCCTCCAGGGCGATGTGGCCCGTACGTTCGGCACTGCCAGCCCCGTAAAACGACCGGCCCGGTTCCGGTGCGCTGTTGTCAACCACACAATGGTCATCGATCCATAGTTGAGAGGGACCAACGCTGGAGAGGGTGAACATGTAGTCGCCTGGGTCCTCGGGGAGATACCAAGCTCGGGCTTGCAGCGAGAAGGGCCCAGTGACCAGGCCTGGGATGGGATCGCCTAGCCAGCTCAGTTGAAGCCGACGCCGAAAGCTGCTGGAGAGCACAGTTTCTCCGTCTCGAAACTCAACTGTGAGGCCGGAACGCTCTCTGCCGTCCACCTCAGTGATGAGGCCATGCTCGAGGATGGATGGCTGGTCGCGCAGCTGGCAGCCCTTTTCATAGGTAACTCGCCCAGTGGTTCGTTGTTCGATTGACCGAACCAGGTCGACAGTTCGGTGCGGTTCGACATAGGCGCTCCCGCCACCTTGCGTAGCCAACTGCCTTCCCAAGGGTCCAATCAACGCGACAGACTGCTCAGAGCTCAGTGGAAGAAGGCCTCCATTTCGAAGAAGGACCATCGACTCGGTTGCTGCACGTCGGATCAAATCGCGATCCCGAGGGTCGTCGATAGCCTTCTCTTCGAGTTCCGGGCTTCCGTTGTCGAAAGCACCAACTCGCATCGCGAGTCGGAGCAATCGGCGGTTCTTTTCCTTGACAGTTTCGGATGGGACTTTACCCGCCTTGATGGCATCGGCCAACAGTGGTCCAAAGCGCGTCGGTGGCCCTGGCATCTCAAGATCGAGACCCGCGAGGGCCGATTCGACTGTGCTCATCGTTCCCCACCAGTCGGACATGACCAGACCGCTGAAGCCCCACTCACCCTTGAGCAAGTCATTAAGTAGCGGATGTTCGGCTGCGTAGATGCCGTTAACCCGATTGTAAGCAGCCATAACAGCCCAGACTCCAGCCCTTACAACAGCCTCAAACGGAACGAGATAGAGCTCACGGAGAGCACGCTCGGACACTTCAGACGAGATTGTATGGCGCTGGTGCTCACTGTCGTTTGCGACGAAGTGCTTTGCAGTTGCAGCAACGCCCTGTGACTGGACACCGGTGACATACGCGGTTGCAAGCACGGCAGTTAGTACTGGATCTTCGCTGTAGCACTCAAAATTTCGGCCGGCGAGAGGATGCCGTACGAGGTTAATCGTGGGAGCCAGGAGTACCCGAGCCCCTTTGCGTTTCGCTTCGGTCGCAATGGAAGCTCCAACTTCGCGAAGCAGGTCGGGATTCCACGTTGCTCCAAGAGCGCTTCCACAGGGAAAGCTGGCTGACGTCACCGAGCCGAACGTTGCTCCCCGTGCACCACTCGGACCATCAGTCACCTTTAGAGCCGGAATGCCAAGCCGCTCGATTGAAGTCGTGTGCCACGTGTCCGAGCCGCTTGCGAGACCGACTGATTCGTCGAGCGTTAACTCCTCTAGCAAGTGGCTGATCCGCGCTTCATCTACCTCGTTATTCATCGGTTTAGTTCACTGGTTCCGGGTTTGAGCTGGAGAAATGGAAGTACTGAGCCTTCAAACGCAGAGATAGTTTGGACTGGTTGCTCTTGCGCCTGACGAGATGGGATTCGCGGGAGTGTCAGTGCAGAGGAAGATGATCGTCGGTCTTGCACCGTTGCATGATATCCGCTCGAAGCCGGTTGTTGAGGTGCCAGTACAAGGGTGGAGAGTTTGGAAGCATCGATTGCCATCAGGTCTCAGTTCGGATATCGGTGTTTCGTTGCTAGCCGTTCGATGTTGAGATGAGCTCTGGGGAGCGAGCGACCCTTCTTGTAGCAGACTCAGTGGATGGCGTCCCGTCTGGTGGTGGGGATTCGACGTCATGATCCCCGGTGACGGTCAGTCGGCGGGGGCTCGTTCGAGCTCGCCGGCGGCCGCGTCTTCATCTTCGCGCTCGGGATAGAGCTTGGCCATCGAGGCTTCCGAGAAGTAGCGGCGGTCGGCCGCCAGCCACTCCTCGTGCGTGTCGAGCAGGACGGCGCCGGCCAAGCGGATGAGGGCGGTCTCTGTGGGAAAGATGCCGACCACGCGGCACCGGCGCTTGAGCTCCTTGTTGAGCCGCTCCAACGGATTGGTGCTCCAGATCTGGCGCCAGTGAGCCCTCGGGAACCCAGCGAAGGCGAGCACCTCGTCTTTGGCTGCGTCCATGAGCAAAGCGGCCTTTTGGAACCGCTCGGCGAAGGTGGCCCGCACGTGGTCCCACTGGGCGGCCATCTCCTCGGCGTTCGCCTGGGCAAAGATCGTCCGGAAGGCGGCGGCCACCATCTCGGTGTTGCCCCTGGGCACGGTGGCGAGCAGGTTCCGGGCGAAGTGGACCCGGCAGCGTTGGTGGGCGGCTCCTTGGAAGCAGCGCACGATGGCGGCCACGAGGCCGGCGTGCTGGTCGGAGATGACGAGCTTCACCCCCGACAGCCCACGGTCCTTGAGGTTCTGGAGGAAGGTCCGCCAGAACAGCTCGTCTTCGGAGTCGCCGACATCGACACCCAGGACTTCTCGGTGCCCGTCCTCCCGGACGCCCGTGGCGATGACGACGGCCTTGGAAACGACGTGGTGATCACATCGCACGTGGAGATAGGTCGCGTCCAGGTACACATAGGGGAACCGGGCGTGGTCGAGGCGCCGGGTGCGGAAGGCGCCGACGGCCTGGTCGAGCCTCTGACAGATACGGGAGACCTCCGAGCGGCTGATGCCCGAGGTGACCCCGAGGGCGGCCACGAGGTCGTCCACCGAGCGGGTGGAGACCCCCTTCACGTAGGCCTCCATCACCACCGCGTAGAGGGCCTGGTCGATGCGCCGGCGGGGCTCCAAGAACGAGGGGAAGTAGCTGCCCTTCCTGAGCTTCGGGATGGCGATCTCGACGTCGCCGCCCTTGGTGGCGAGCGTCTTGGATCGGTGGCCGTTGCGCTCGGTGAGACGGCCCTCAGCACGCTCGTAGCGGCTGGCGCCGATCACCGAGGAGGCTTCCGTCTCCACCAGCTCTTGGAGGACGAGGCGGACGAGATCACGAACGAGGTCGACGCCGTCGCCGGCACGGAGCGCGTCGAGCAGCTCGGAGACGTCAGACTGGGACAGGGCCATCGGGGTGTTCTCCTTTGGTGCGTTCTTGCTGGAACACACCGAGGATCACCCCGGTGGCCACCTACGTGGTGGACCCTCCGGCTGCCTCAAACCCCACCACCAGGGGGGACTCACATACTCAGTGTGAAACCACGTCCTCATCGAGAGTCCTCCGCCCAACATCGAGATCCGCGGCGTACGTCCACGCCGTGTCAGTGGTCTAGGTAGTCCCAGAAGTAGGGGACTGGCGAACGCTGCTGACCGAAACAGTTCGTGTCTTGACGTTGAGCGTCTAGTGTTGGTCGTATTCCACAGGTGCGATGCTTTGGGCTTCCTACAGTAGCTCGGCGGACACGATGGACCGGTGAGAGCGCCTTTCCGCTCGAATCAGGGAGAATTTACTTGCGGCTCGGAACTCCGAGTCGGCCGGCCTGGGCTCGGCCACTCGACGGGAGGTGGCTGGGGTCAACTACATCGACGCCCAAGCTGTCGAACGCTCCACTACGGTGGTCGATCAGGATCTGCCCGTTCGCCCGATCGCGACGACGTGGAAGACAACGTTCTGCTGGGTGATGTGCCATAACCCAGCGCAGACTCGAGTGTGATTCGACCTCAACGACCCAACAGCATGAATTCCGTTTACACGACGTGCTCTTTGAACCTGACATCACCGCAGTGGCCGCTAGAGCCGAGAAGGTGGTCCGGTGATCGTCTGCTCCTCACTCTCGCTATTCGGAGTTCCGTGCCTGGCACCTGCAGGGTCAGGTCGGCGGGTAAGAGCTGCCGCCCATCCGATCGCTCCCGCTACGCCTGCATAAAACAAGCAATCGAAGACCTGAGCAGTGAGCTGCCACCCAGATCCTGGGTTCCCAGCGTTGACGAAAGCAATATTTAGGCCCAGCTCCACAACGTCTGCGATGGCGAACATGGCGATTCCGGCCGTTACCGCTACGAGTGGTCCGAAGAGTGCGTTCCTGTCCCAATGCTGCGAGCGGAGAACAGTCGCCAGCCGCATGATGCCAGAGACGATAACCACAGCGCCAACGATGGCAACAGCTGAACCTGCAATCAGCCAACTGGCTCCGGAGACGTGTACGTGTTGATAATCAGCACCGATCCCAACACCACTGATCGCTTCGATCAAAAACATGACCACTGCTGCTGCGAGCAGGACAAGGGGGTTAGCAAGCAGTCGCCGAGACCATGCTGCTCGAGGTGGAGCCCATTCGATTTGATCACAGATGGGGCACACCGAGAGCCCGTCTCGGTAGGTCAACTGATCGCGAGGAAACGTATGTCCTACTGGGCAGGTGATCATCTGTGGTGACTGGCTCATAGAGTTGGTGCTCCTTTTGACGCTACGGGACGAGGGGCCCAGTTGCCTGGCTGGGTGATCACTGTGGTGGGCCGCTGGCGAGCTGGATGGTCGCTGAGTGCTGTTGGCCGGAAGGATCGGTCCAATCGACCTGGACCTTGCCATCGGGGTGGTAGTTCTCGAGCACCTCTGTCAGTGCCGACGGGGACCGGACCTGCGTGCCTCCGACACTAGTGATGACATCACCAGCCACGATGCCAGCTTGGGCAGCTGGTTCGCCAGCGAGCACCGAAGCCACGAGGACCCCGTTGGTCACAGGAACTTGCGGGCCGAAGCCTCCAGGGGCGAGAGGGTTCGCCTCGACCTGGATGCCTAGAAAGGCGGTTGGACCGATATGGACGGCACTGGAGGCGCGTCCAGCCTCGATCTGTCTCGCAACAGCAGTCGCCTCATTGATAGGTATTGAGTAGCTGGGGCTACCTCCCGACTCGAAGCCCGCGAAGCCTTCCGAGGCTGCGGTATTCATAGCGATGACTTGTCCATCTTGGTTTACAACTGGTCCACCGGAATCCCCGGGTTGGATGTAGGCGCTCGACTCAATAAGTCCTGTCAGTTGCCGTGAACCATCAATGGCATCGCTTGCGGTTATTGTTTGATTGAGCGCGGTGATAGTCCCGCCGGCATAGCTAGGCGTTCCGCCACGGCCTTCGGCGTTACCTATGGCCACAACCTTCTGCCCGACCTTCACGTCTGACGAATTGCCCAGAGAGACGGTCTGAAGCCCTGACGCCCCTTGCAGTTGGAGAATAGCCAAGTCTGCGGTCACGTCGTAGCCGACGACCGTAGCACCATACGTTCTTCCATTGCCGATGTCAGTTACTGAGATGTTCGTTTCCCCTTCAATAACGTGGTTGTTCGTCAGTACCTCCCCCCCGGGAGTGAGCACCATTCCGGTCCCGGCCCCTTCGGCCTCTTGGTAGCTCAAGGTGGTGTTGATATCTACCAAGCCAGGATCCACCTTGGCTGCGATGGCACCAGCGTTCGAAGGTCCGCCCGATCCTATGGGAGTTGGGCCAGTTGGCGGAGTCACGCGCGGTGAGACACCGGCAGATCCGACGGTCCTTGTCCACAACCCGTGACCGATCACAACGCCGGCTGCCAGGAGCACGAGTGCTGCAAGGATCAGCGCGATCGATAGCAAGGTGGTTCCCGAGCGTTGTGGACGGTAACGTGGTGGCGCCCAAGGGGGGATGGGTTGGTTCCAGTCAGTAGGGGACTGGTTCGTCGGTGTGTCGCCTGGGCCGCCGGGAGGCCTCGCTGCTCCTGACGAGCCGGGCCACCAGTTTGTTTGCGTCGGGCTCCCCGGATGTTCGGTTCCCTGGGTCATGTCTGTCTCGCTGTTGTCAATAGGTTCCATGGGATTCCTTTGCGTCCTCGTCATCACTTACCAGGCCTAGATAAAGGTTCCATTAAGGGTCTCTAGCAATGACCTAAACCACGGCGATCTGTGGGCAACCGTCAGCCCGGCCAGCTGTGCGGCAGAATGTTCCCTTGAGTCGGCGAGGGGGGCATTTGTCTACGTCAAGGTTAATCGGGCCCATCCATGGCGGTGGCAGCCGGGCAGGTGCAATGTGTCTTGGATTCGCAGGCCTGGTCTTGGTTGGTGCCTGCCTGACTCTGGTGACGGTTCCAGCTGCTGGGGTGCTGCCGCAAGCTGCCGGAGCGGTCGGCGATGACGTCTCGTTTCCGCAGTGTGGCGGGGCGCTCCCTACCACCGCTGCTTTTGGCATCGTTGGAGTCAACGATGGAGTCTCCGACCAGCTGAATCCGTGCTTCGGCACCTCGGCATCGTTTCCTAGCTACAGCTCTAGCGAGCTTTATTGGGCAGTTGCCGGTACAACGGGCGTCCCGGGCCAGCCGAAGGCATCCCTCTACGTGAATACCGATGATCCAGGAGACGTAGTCAACGGCACGCTCATCTCGGACTGGCCGTCATCTGGTGACACCCCCTACGGTCCTTGCACGTCGATGACGGTGTCGACGAGCAACGGGTCTGCAATTGCTGGGGCCGACTCGCCTGCCTGTGCGTGGCAGTTCGGTGATCAGCAGGCGCTTCAGGACGTGGGCTGGCTCCTATCCGCGGCGTCTGAGATCAATTCTCAGACGCCGGCGGTAACGGTGTCGGCAGCACCGTCGAGCTATCCGTGGTGGTTGGACGTCGAAACAGCGAACACTTGGCAATCGGGTTCCTCCGGTGAAGCGATGAACGTAGCAGTGCTCCAAGGGATGCTTGCCGGTCTGACCACTTCCGGCGCAACAGCCGTCGGCATATACGCGGCGCCGAATCAGTGGGAGCTCATAACGGGGACCACGACACTGGGGTCGCTCGAGGGCTTGAACGACTGGATACCCGGCGCTACGAGCGAAACGGAAGCTCAGGCCAACTGTACGGATCCATCATTCACGGGTGGCCGTGTTTCCTTGACCCAATGGAGCACTGGCGGTTCCGATTACGACATTGTTTGCGGATCAGCAAGCATTGACCAAATCTACGGAGTCGATGCTGTAGGGACATCGGTCGCGATATCGGAAGCTGAGTTTCCGTTTCCAGGATCTGCCCACGCCGTGGTTCTGGCGAGGTCAGACTTTTTCGCGGACGCACTCGCTGGTGGACCGCTTGCAGCCTCAGTGGATGGACCGCTCCTCATCACCCCAGGGGCACCGGTCAGCTCGACTCTCGACTCCCGAGTCGAGGCGGAGATCGAGCGTGTGCTCCCAGTTGGCGATACGGTCTACGTGCTCGGTGGAGACCTGGCTCTGAGCCCAAACATCGATATCACCCTTGAGACCTTGGGCTATCGAGTCGTACGGCTTGCAGGCGCCGATGAATATGCAACAGCCGTCGACATAGCAGAGCAACTTGGAAACCCCTCGACGATCTTCGAGGCAACTGGACTGAGTTTCTATGATGCTCTGTCGGCGGTACCAGCGGCGATCACGCTTCATGCCGCCATTCTTCTCACTAACGGCTCGACACAGGCTCCTGAAACTGCTGCCTACCTCGCCGAATTTCCTAACGATGTTCGCTATGCTATCGGTGGACCCCTTGCAGCGGCAGGAGCAGACCCTTCAGCATCGCCGATTTACGGGCAAACTCTCTATGACACTTCTGCCGCCGTTGCGTCCCGATTCTTTGCTAATGCTCAGGTTTTCGGAGCCGCGACGTCGGCTGACTTTCCCGATGCGCTGGGCGGTGGCGTCTTCATGGCTTCCGGAGGAAGGCTGGGTCCACTCTTGCTAGTTGCGCAAACACCGCCGCTTCCCCCGGCAATCGCTACCTACCTGTCCTCGTTGCCTTCGACAACTCCCGGCTATGTGTTCGGCGGTCCGCTGGCTGTCAGCCCCGCCGTGATCTCGGCCATCCAGAGCTCTGTGGGATAGGTCAGCAGGGCTCGAGAATCTCCGAAGATTCCTGTGGCGAATCCTTTGCGAGTAGCTGGAGCTGACATCTGGAAGGGGAGGTGGGTCATCGTCGTTCTGGAGAACGGTCGGTTCGAGCTAGCCCTCGTCGCCATGAGCCTTCAAGAGGTATTCCAGTACGAGCTCGAAGACGCCGCGATCATCGGAGTTGATGTCCCGATCGGGCTCCCAAGACTCGGCCAGCGGCGTCTGGCGGACCAGCTGGCCCGAGATTACGTTGGTCCTCGATGGCCCTCGGTTTTTCCGGCCCCGCCCGAAGCCATGGTGCGTGCCGCAAGTTACAGCGAGGCCATGGCACTTAGTCCTCGAGAGGGCCCAAAAATCTCAGCGCAGGCCTTCGCTCTACGCAAGGCTATCCTCGAGGTTCAGACGCTAGCTTTGTCTGATGGGCGGATCCATGAAGTGCATCCAGAGGTCTCCTTTGTTTGCGCAAACAATGACCAGCACCTGAAGTGGCCCAAAACCTCATGGAATGGGGTATTCCAGCGAAAGCAAATTCTGGCTGATCAAGGTCTGCGGATCCCTGAGGACCTTGGGGTCGCCGGTGGTGCCGGCACCGCCGACGTTCTCGACGCCGCCATCGTCGCCTGGACGGCTGATCGAATTGCGCGACGTCGGGCCGCTGCGTTTCCTCCTGGTTCGGAGCGCATCGGCGCGATCTGGCGTTAGCGGCTCGGCTGACCCCACGAGGTAGGGACCTCCATCGACAATCCGTCTGGCAGGCGCATATCCCGAGCGGCCACCCCTGAACAAGGCACTACCGAACGGCACGGCCGACTCGATACCTGATCTGGGGCCCTCTTGAAGACGGGCCCCAGATCAGGCGAGGCCGATCAGCTCGTGCTGGTAGCAGCAGAGCCTGGAGCCGTGAAGAGCTTCGGAAGCGTCTTCGGCCATTGCCCGATCGTGAACCTTTTGCCTCCGAAGAGGTCCACGTAGGTTCCAGGCTTATTGTTGACGGGCGAGGTGGCGTTCTGGTTCCAGTAGACGAACATGTCGTTCACAATCGCCGTGTGATCACCCGCGTTGGGGGTCCCGGTGGGGCCAGTCCTGAAATCCCAGAGGCCGTCAGAAGTATTGCCGAGGACCGGGAGCGCGTGGGTGCCCCGGGCCATGTTCTGTGGTGTCAGGTCAGGCCCAGCTGCCTGCAGTTGGTCAAAGATTTGAACGAGCTGGTAGTACTCCCCGTCGGTTCCCGGTGGAATCGCGTGTCCCGTGAGCTTCTGGTAGAGCTGCCCAGCTAGCGAGGTGGGCCCGAAGAGAAGTTGTTGCGGTGGGGCTTCTGCCACCCCGAACAGGTGCCCCTGTGCCTCGTTAGCAGGGAAGGTCTGCGCCACTGAATCTGTATCCTCGAGTGCCACGCCGTCGGAGAGCCACTCGGGGAAGTAGTTCTGAGCAGCCGCGGCCTTCATGAGCAGCGATGCCGAGTAGGGATCGCAGGCCAGGTTGATCGTGGTATCGCCATCCGCCTTGAACTTCACCGCCGCCTGTTGCGCCGACTGCTGGAATGTCGACACATCGAGGTTGTAGGTGAAGAAGTCTGGAGCCGTGCTAGCCGGGAGGTGGTACTTGGTTTCGAGGAGTTTGTTCATCGAGCTGTTCGGATTGCCATTGCACTCGATGTACTGCTGCACGTTCGGAATGTACGTCCCGATTTTGCGGATCTTGTCGCGAAGGTCCGCCTCGCCAGCGTAGATGGCTTTCTTCCCAGCCAGGTACTTTGCGATGATCTCTGCTTCGTTGCTGCTAATCCGTTGACAGTCCTGTGTGATGTTCCAGACGTACGGGTTGTACTGCTCGAACCACTGCTCGGAGAAGTATGGACCACCCGCAAATTCGACCAACCCTCGCTCAGCTGCGCAGATTGAGAATGGTCCAGTTCCGCCACCCCCGACTCGGTTTGGATCAAGAGTGAACCCGACTTCGCCGAAGGCGTGCAGCGTGTGAGCGATGGTGTCAGCGTCTGCGCACGCCTGTGCCTGGCCGCCGTTCAATGCTTCGGTCGTTGCGTTACCGACAGCATCTTCTTCGACGAGCTTCACGTGGCGCCCATACAGGTCGTAGACCTTGTTGAAGTAGTTCAGGAAGACCTGAGCCACCTGGTCGGTCACCGCTGGCACGGCAATTCCCTCATTCTTTGCTTGAGCAGCTAGTTCCTGAGAGTTCGCAGTCTGCGGGAACGACCGCATCGCCAGAGTGATCGTTGTCGCCGTCACGCCATTGTAGGTCGCGCCCCCGTTGTTGCCGGTCCACTTGGCGATGCACGGAGCGGCGTAGGGAGAGTTGAACTGTCCCTTGCCTGGACTGCATGGCTGACCACTGATTGTCTTTCCGGTACCTACTTGCACGTTGCCGCTCGCGGGATACTTCCACGGGTAAGGCCCTTCTCCCTTTGCCTTTGCCGCTCCGACTGGCGGGACCACTGCCATCAGCAACACAACCGGAATAGCAACGGCAGCTAGGACGGCGCGAGCGCCGAGGTGGGTTGTTCGTCGAGGACTTGTGTGCTCGCCTCTCAGCGTGCGTTCCGATTGACGCCGTCCGCGTTCCGACATTTCAGCCGCCCCTCCCCTTCGGCTCGAATCGTCCGATCGGCCATTTGTCGAATCGTTCCCACACGTCGTAACACGTTTGTCATCCGAGAGCAACCTGTGTCCGATGACATGGATTTTCCCTGGTTAAAAAACTGACTATCATCAGATACCTTCGCACTTGTCCCGGGTCGCGTCAGCCGCACGACGACCGCGCGCTGTACCCATGCCGAGCTCGAGAAGCTTTGGACGACTATTGACCTGCAGGCACGTGTCCCCAAGGTGGCGTCCTTGGGGACACGTGCCACTCGGCACGCGTTGACGGCACGCTAGTGACCGCGGTCGTTCGCAGATGAGAAGAAGTTAGGAGGTAGGGGGCGCTCTTGCGCCGGGTGACAGTAGCAAGAACAATGTCCGCCACGTCCTTCGGGTGCGGTGTCAGTCGAGGGACGTGGCGCATGCGGGGAAGTGCCTTGCTGCAAAAGGGGGCAATTGATGCAGAGAGACGCTGTGAGAGGGGATCGTCTTCGTTGGCAACCCCACCGAAGCGGCTGGAGTCGGTTGATGCGCTTTGCTGGGGTGGTCGCGGTGATCTCCCTAGCAATCGGTGTTGTGCCTGCGACCAGTGGGGGAGCGAGCGCGACGTCAGATGGGCCAGTGCTCGCGAAGTCAGGCCCTCCTGGCGAGGGGCCGTACCCGTGGAAGTATCCGGGATCAGGCAGTGTGAAGGTGGGAACTGGCAAGACCATTGCTGGCTTCACCTGCAGTCCCGGTAAGCCTCAATTCAACTCCCCATATGCAGATCCGTGCGTCGCCAAGTGGACGGGGAACAACGGGGGAGCCACGTACAACGGCGTGACCGGCAACACCATCACTCTCGCAATGCGGACCTTTCCGCAGACCGCCAACTATCAGGAGCAGGTAGCTGTCGCAAAGCAGGAGGGCATTGCTCTGCCCGCGGTCACAGACCAAGTTGCGAAGGTGTTCGTCAACTACTTCAACAAGGTCTACGACCTCTATGGTCGCCATGTGAATCTCGTTGAAGAACACTCAGTGAGCAACTACACGGCTGAGCTGCTCAACGGGAACCAGTCGCAAGCCTGCGCCGACGCGGACACCATCGCCCACACGCTGCACGCCTTCGGTGAAGTGGACTTCACGCTCGACCCGAACGGCCAGGGTGCTGGCGGAACGGGGCCCTTCTCTGTGTGCGCGGCCAAGGATGGTCTGGTCGAGTTCGACGGTGGGGCCTACTTCGATGAGGCCTGGTACGAGCAGTACAACCCCTACGTTTGGGGAATTCCGCAGGAGTGCCAGCGGATCGCCGTCATGACCGGACAGGTGTACGGCAAGTACCTCGACAACAAGCCAGCGATTTACGCAGGTGACCCAGCTCTGCGCACCAAGAAGCGTGTTTTTGGTATCTACGTTCCCAACCTACCCACGTATGGCTTGTGCGTGAAGGAGTCCATTAACTATTCGGTTCAGCACTATCACGTGCCCCGGTCAGACTTCCATGTCTTCACCTACGGTCTCGACATCGCGACCTTCCAGACTTCGGCACAACAGGCCATCGTGGCCTTCAAGGCAGCAGGGGTGACGACGATCATCACCGCGTGTGACTCGTTCTCTCTTTCCCTGCTGACCAAGGCTGCTGCGGCTCAGGACTACCACCCAGAGTGGCTTCTGAACGGGGTTGCGCTCGACGACACGGACACGGTCGCACAGACTTACGACCAGGCCGAGGTCACTGGAACCCTGTTCGGCCTGAGCGAGGCCTCTCCGGAGAACACCTTCTTCGGGCCGAACAGCCCGGCCGGCAAGCTCTACAAGCAGCTCACCGGGCACACCATCCCGCCGGGGACCGACGGTGACTACAGCACCCTCGTGTGGATCTTCGACGCCCTGCAGGCCGCTGGTCCTGACCTCACGCCGCAGAACCTGGCTCGGGGCGTCCACGCCCTGCCTACGCTTGGGGCTCCCAGCTACGTCTACGGGGCGTGGTCGTGGAACTCGGGCCCAAGCGGCAAGCCCGGGACCGGGGACCACACCGCGATCACCGACGACCGCTGGGTCTACTGGGACGCCAATGCCACCTCGCCGATCAATGGCCAGAAGGGCACCTACATCCCGGTCTTTGGCGGCAAGCGATTCTCGCTGAACAACTGGCCGGCGACTTTGCCACCGTTGTTCACTGCGCCTGGATCGAAGTAGGGGCAGTTTCATCGCAGTTGAGGGGCCGGTCGCCGACAAGGCGGCGACCGGCCCCTCAACGCGTCTGCAAAGCGGACTAGTAGGCGGCAAGGTCTTTCCGCCTGGATGCGGATCTCGCAGTTGGACTGGCGGACCGCCACCTCGTATTCGAGACAGGAGCTTCTCATGCGTCCAGCTCTCGGTCCGGGCCGGCTCGTTCGACCGAGTGGGCAAGTGGCTTTGAGCGCTCGGCAGAGGTAGGCCAGGATAGAGGTGGACATGGTCTTGGCCGTGATCAGGCACCCTAGTCAGCCCGGTCGCTGTTCGACCTCGATCCTGAGCGTCGGCTTTCTTCAGCTTCGGCCCGCGTACGCTCGGGGCCGTGGCGTGGGTGGGGATCGAGGAGGCTGCGGTGCTTGGCTAGACAGCGCCGGTGCCGAGCCATGTCGACGTCCTCAGAGGTGGTCGAGGTTCATCACCCCCTCGATCTGGTGGCCGACAAGGCGCGGACGGACCGAGCGACGCTCTCGATCCGGACGTGGTGGTTCCGCGGAGGTGGGTCGAGAAACACGGGAAGGGTCGGGCAGGGTCGGCGGTAGCGGACGCATGACGCCGGTCCCTCAGAGACGAGCTCGGCCGGCACAGCTGGAGGCTGACGTGGAGAAGCCGGTTGTCCCAGATGGATGGAATGCCTGCTCAGGGTCCCGTGCGACGGCGATTGGCGTGTTGGGCCGCTGGCCGAGGATCGACGTCTTGGCCCGGGCCAGGACGTCTTCGATCATCAAAGTCGAGGCCGAGCACCCCCGTCGCGTGTCCGACGTCGAGCGACGGGCGGTGGCGATCCGTGATGGAGCTCGGCGCTGGAGCGAGTTCTGGGACGGCCGGCTCGACTTCGAGGCCCTCGGTTGGGAGGTG
>JAJPJD010000027.1 GCA_021324355.1 Actinomycetota bacterium | reverse complement strand
CTCACGCCAGCGCTACGCGACCTCCGCTCCAGGGTGATCGAAATCGATCGGAATGGGCGATCGGAATCAGTCGGAATGGGTGATCGGAATCGATCGGAATCCGCAGTGTCCACCACTGAGATGGCTCACGGCCGACTTCTGGAACGCTGGGCAGGCGGTCGTAAGCTGCTCGTCACTTACTCCAGATCCCGGATAGCCGGTTCAAGTCCCTTGTGATTGGGCAGCGTCCTTCCGCGAAGTCGCTCGAAGAGCGCTTGGCATAGCGGTACGCGCAGAAGCGCCCCTGTGCGAACCTGTTTCGCGGTCTTCTGATCTACGGCGTGACTCCCCGAGGTGCGTAACGCTCGCGGTATGCCTCAAGGTCGTGATGAGGTCAACGATGCGCGTCGCCGACACCTTCAACCCGAAGCCGCCGCTTCAAGGCTTTTGATCCAAAGAGGCCGCGAGCTGACCGCAGTCGGAGAGACCACCGTCATTGGGGTGACTCTGAACCACATTGGCGACCCCACAGCCTCTTCGAGGCTGAAATAGGGAACCTCGATCGTCGAGCAGACCCTGACCGCCCTTCCTGAGCCTCTTTCGCTATTGACAATGAGCCTCTTTCGCTATTGACAATGAGCCTCTTTCGCTATTGACAACGTAACCGAGTCGTGGTATAGGAGCGTCGACCAGATGGTCGAAAAGTCCTGGAGCTGACGCTCGTGGGGGGCGACGGGAGCGAGGTGATGACCAGGCTGCAGGTCTTCCCGTCGAGCCCCGAAACGAGACGCTTCTCAGCAAGATCTCGGGCTTGCGGCGGAGCTCCATCCCCTTGGTGGCCTTCGAAAGTCCGGAGGCATACGACAGGCTCGAGCCTGGTTCCGCCGGGGCCGTGCTCGTGCTGGACATGACGATGACCGACCAGGCTCGCACCCAGGTGTTCTGGCCCCAGGTTGCGCTCACCTGTAAGGCCGCGTCGCGGGCGAAGAGCCTCATCCGGCTGATCGCGTTCTTCGACCGCCGCGCGATCGGGGCGCTCGGGTTCTGGTGGACGGTGGAAGACGTCGCGGGAGTTCTCCTGCGGCAGCACGCACATGGCTGCGATCGCCGAGATGCACGAGCAGAACTTCGAGTACAGGCAATTCGCCGACCTGTACCGGCCCGTCGAATGGAGGTGCGCCACGCGTCACGCGAGCGGTTCGGCGGAGGTGGTCATGTCGCAGGATCTACCCCACGTGCGGGAACGGGAATGCGCTGGCCGACGGAACAGGGACGAGTACTGACGATGCACGATCGGCAACGGACCACAACGTGCGAAAGGGGGTAGGCGGTGGAGCAACACACTCCTGATCCTTCCAACATCCTGCAGGTCGGCGGCGGGTTCTTGGCGTCCAAGACCCTGCTCTCGGCCGTCGAGCTCGGCCTGTTCAGCCTGCTCGGCCGTGGCCCGGCGACCGGGGAGGAGGTCCGCCAGGCGCTCGGCCTGGCCCCACGGGCGGTCCCGGACTTCCTCGACGCGCTCGTCGCGCTCGGCTTCCTCGATCGTGAAGGCAGCGGAGAGTCCGCGCGCTACTCCAATACCCCGGAGACCTCGGCGTTCCTGGACAAGGCAAGCCCGTTGTATCTCGGCGGCTGGCACGAGTTCCTGAACGCCCGGCTGTACCGGTTCTGGGCCGACCTCACCGAGGCCTTGCGGACCGGTCTGCCCCAGAGCGAGATCAAGCACACCGGGAGGTCGTTCTTCACCGAGCTCTACGAGGATCCTGAGCGCCTCGAACAGTTCATGGCGGCGATGGATGCCATCAACAAGCCCAACTTCTACGCCTTTGCGGAACGCTTCGACTTCTCCCGTTACCACACCCTCTGCGACGTGGGGGGCGCGAGCGGAGCCCTCAGTCTCGCCGTCGCGGCCCGCCACTCGCACATGCGCTGTGTGACCTTCGACCTTCCCGCGGTGGAACCCATTGCCCGGAAGACCATTGAAGCTTCCGGGCTCGACGACCGCGTGAGTGCCGTGTCCGGCGACTTCTTCGCCGATCCTCTGCCCAAGGCGGACGTCATGACGATGAGCCTGATCCTTCATGACTGGAACCTCGAACGCAAACGGCAGCTGATCCGAGCCGCCTACGAGGCGCTGCCGCCCGGGGGGGCGTTCGTGGCCATCGAGTACCTCATCGACGACGACCGGCGGGAGAACGCCTTCGGCCTGCTCATGTCCCTGAACATGCTCATCGAGTTCGGCGACGGATTCGATTACACCGTCGCGGACTTCGGGCGATGGTGCAAGGAGATCGGCTTCACCGAGACCACGACCATCCCCCTTGGGGGACCTGCCAGCGCGGCGGTGGCCTACAAGTGACCCGGCAAGGCACAACGAAACAGGGTCCCGTACGCAAAGAGGGAGTCGCGTAGGCCAAGAGGAAGGGAAGGAGAGTCCAGTGGCGCGAACGGTCGGATCCTCGACGCTCGATCCCGCCCAGGTAAAGCGCCTCGCCGAGGTGCACCGCGGCGAGCTCATCACCCCCGGCGATGCCGGCTACGACGAGGCCCGGAACCTCTACAACGCCATGATCGACCGCCGCCCGGGGCTGATCGCCCGCTGCGCCGGCGCGGCCGACGTGATCGCGGTGGTCGGCTTCGCTCGGGAGCAGGGCTGGGACCTTGCCGTGCGGGGCGGAGGGCACAACCTCCCGGGGACCTCCGTGTGCGACGGCGGCGTCGTCATCGACTGCTCGGCACTCAGGTCAATTCGGGTCGATCCCGAGGCCCGGAGCGCCCGAGCCGAGCCGGGACTCCGGTGGCTCGACTTTGATGCCGAAACCCAGGCCTTCGGCCTCGCCACCACCGGAGGGACCTTCTCCGACACCGGCATCTCCGGGCTCACTCTGGGCGGCGGCATGGGCTGGCTGGGAGGGCACTACGGGCTCGCCAGCGACAACCTGGTCGCAGCCGACGTGGTCAGCGCCGACGGCCGGCTGCTCCGCGCCAGCGCGGACGAGCACCCGGACCTCTTCTGGGCGCTGCGCGGCGGGGGCGGCAACTTCGGCGTGGTCACCTCCTTCGAGTATCGGCTCCACCCTGTCGGGCCGGTGCTGGGCGGCCTAGTCGCCCACCCCTTTGAGCGAGCCCGCGAGGTCCTGCGCTTCTACCAGGAGTTCAGCTCGGCAATGCCCGACGAGCTCTCGACCGCGTGCTCCTTCCTCACCCACCCGGAGGCGGGGCCCGCGGTGGGGATGGCCGCGGTGTGGAGCGGGCCGGTCGACCAGGGCGAGAAGGTGCTAAAGCCCCTCCACGACTTCGGCCCCCCCGTCGAGGACACCATCGCCGTGGTCCCCTACCGGGCCGTGCAGACCATGCTCGACCCCCTGTGCCCACCCGGTCTGCGCTACTACGCGAAAGGGCTCTACGTCGACGACCTCACCGACGTGCTCATCGACGCCACGATCGAGCACTTCGCCCGCGTCACCTCACCCCGGTCCCTCGTCATCATCCAGTACAAGGGCGGCCAGATGGGCCGCGGTCCCGCGGACCGGACCGCCTTCGGCCATCGCGACGCGCGCCACCTCTTCGTCGCATGGTCGGCGTGGGAGGACCCCCGTGAGGACGACCGTCACGTCGCGTGGGCGAGGGGCCTGGCCGAGGCGGTCGAGCCCGTCGGCGCGGGCGGCGAGTACGTGAACGACCTCGGCTTGGAGACTGAGGAGGGACACGCTCGGATCCGGGCCGGCTTCGGCGCCAACTACGACCGCCTCGCGAAGCTCAAGGCCAAGTACGACCCGGACAACCTCTTCCACCATAACCAGAACATTCGGCCCGAGCCCTGACCCCTGGGCTCGCCCACGACGTCCGAGCCTGCTTGGGGACCCAGACACCTCGTCGATTGCCCGCACGCCACGGGCTCGTCCGCCGGGCCCGGGTGCGCCCGCGTCAGCCCCTCGGACACGCCTCCGGCGGCAGGCGGAACACCGGCCCCGCGGCTAGCGCGGCAGCCCCTCGAAGACCTCTGCGAAGGGACCGAAGTCAGGCGCGTGGACGCGCTCCGCGGGTCCCGATCGCGAGTCGGCAGCGGCGGACCTGGGGGCCCAGTAGGCCTGGTAGATCCCCCCGCCGTGGCTGTCGCTGGCCGCGCGGAGGGCGGCAAGGCCCGCTTGGGCCAGGAGGCCCTTTAGCTCCTCGGTCGTGAAGGCGGCTCGCTCGGCCCTAATGCTCACCTCGAGCAGCGGGCCAGTCAGGCCGATCGTGCGGAGGAGCTGCGGAAATGCCTCGGGGTCCTCCTGGCGGACGAAGTCGAAGACCCACAGCGCGCAACCAGTCGCTTCTCGGAGAGCGGCCATCGCCCGGAACAACGCGAGCGCCTGCCCGTCGGTCAGGTGCTCAAGGGTCCACATGGTCTCGAGCACGTCGAGCTGGCGGCCGGCGAGGAGCCGGTCGCACTCGACCATGTTGCCCTCGAGGAGCTCGATGCGATCCTCGAGGTGCTTCTCGGCCAGCAGGCCGAGGGCGAGGCGGAGCTGGATCCCGGACAGCTCGACGCCGCAGAGCCGCAGGTCGGGTCGCATCCCGGCGAGCGTGACGAGCATCCGGGCGGGCCCGGACCCGAGGTCGACCACGGCCCCGCCCGCTGGGGCAAGGCAGGAGATCGCGGCGGCGTTCAACTGGTAAATGCCGGCATTGACGGTCCCGGGTTCTCCGTGGGCATAAAACTGCTCCACCTCCTCGGGGTTGTCCCAGACCATCTCCAGGGGGACACGGGGTGCGGCCACTGGCAAGGCTCCTCTCAGGCTCAGCAAGTTCGGCGGTCAGGGCACGAAAGAGCTCAGGCAACTAGAAGAGAACCGAGGGCAGCCAGGCACCCGAAGGCTCTTGGTACAAACCGAGCGACATGAGGTTCATCATCTGGACCACCCGCAGGCCCGCATCCAGGCAGAAGCGGAGCAGCTGAGCGTTGCGCATCGGGACCAGGATGCCGGGCCCCCCGAATCCGCTCACGGCGCAGATAAGGGCCTCGATGTCGGTGGTCGTGTCGCCGACACTGTGGCCGAAGAAGGCGAGCGCGGTGGAATAGCCGGTGACGCGCCCCTCGTGCTCGACCACGAGCGCGCTGCCCTGGGCGATGGCGTCGGCCAGCTCGCCGGCACGGTCGTGGCCGTGCACCGCGGTGCAGACGCGGTTACAGGCGTTGGCGTCGGACGGCGTCGCCTGGCGCACGGTGTAGCCGGGGATGCCCCGGGCAGGGGGTGGGCCTTGCAAGCACGCAAGGGGCTCCCGGACCGAAAAGCCCAACTTCGCGTACAACGACAGGGAACGGTTATGGTACGCCGCCTGTACGAGACGGACCCCAGGCACCCGACGTTGCGCGGCCCGCTCCATCACCGCCTCCATGAGCTGGCGGCCGATCGAGGCGTTCTGGAAATCAGGGGCAACGGTGATCGGGCCGACCCCTGCGATCGTTGAGCGCTCGTCGAGGAAGTTCGACCCCACGACCGTGCCCTCGACCTCCGCCACCACTGAATAGAAGCCCGGGTGGCCGAGCATCATCGAGAGGAGCTCGACTGCCACCTCGGGCGCGGGGAAGTCGGGCGGGAAGGCGTGCTCCGTGGAAATGGAGGTGAAGGCCTCATAGCAGATCCGCCCGCAGACCGGGGCGTCGGCAGGGCTACCTGGGCGAAGTTTCGCGAGCACTTCTCCTCCTCCTCCTCCTCCTCCTCCTCCTCGCTCGATGCCGTCGTGTCCGAGGGACAGGCCTCGGGAAGGTCCGCGTCCTTGCCTCTACCGGAATCGTAGGAATCCGTACTGGCTGGGGCAACGGTGGCGAGGGCGCGACATACGCAGGTTTGCGTAGTCAGAGCTCTACGTCAGCCGAACCCTTGCTGGACCTTTCAGGGAGGGGCCTGCGAAGCCGGGCCCGAGCACCCGGTATCCGCTCAGGCGGTCGTGGAAGAAATCGCCGGTCCGACCGTGACCCGGATGGGCATGCCTGGGGAGGTGTGGTAGAGGCGGATGGATGTCGGCGGGGCCGTTGGTTCCGCGTACGCGCTCCATGTGTTGCCGGCGTCGGGATGAAGATGTCGTAGCCCCGGGTAGCCGTCGTTGGAGGGCGCGGCACTCGCCTCGCACCAGGCACCGGTCTGCTCGGAGGCTCGATGTCCGGGACCTGCAACGGCAAGGGGGTGGCCGGCGAGGGCGCGGGGAGCCGAGCACGGTCACCGACCAGACCGGATGGATCGCTATCCATCTGTGGTGGTGGCCACGTCGGCCCCCGTGCAGGTGCCTTAGTCGTAGCCCGGGGAGCGGTAGACGGTCCGGCGTCCTTGGCGGCGTCAAGCAGGTGGGCTTCGCTCGGCAGCAGGACGAGGTCGAAGTGGACCTCGCCATCGTCCTCGTGGCGGATGAACGCGACGGTGCCGCTGACGGTGAGGCAGGCGTCGCGGACCTCCAGCCGGTAGGGGTAGTAGACGTTGGCGAGCGGGTCACCAGGTCGGCAGGGTCCGATCGATGCTCCCGACGGGACCGGCGCGGCGGCCGAGCTCGGCGAGCTCAGGCAGGATGCCGGGACAGCGCTGGCGGTGCTCGTGCTGCCGAGCTGCAAGGGGGTGGCAGGGGTCGCCCGGGCCCGGAGGGGCGGGGGGACGCAGGCTGCCTGGTCGCACGGCCACCCAAGACGGCCCTGCCAGCGGCGCAGCCGGTCGCCGCGGCAGCGAGCACGTCCGCGCAGAGCAGCGCGAGCGCGGCCCGCGTGCGCGTGGACGACCCGCCTGGTCGGACAAAGTCACGCCACCAGGTTGGCTGAGCACCACGACAGCGGAGTTGAGCGTTGGATCGTCGAGAAACAACCGTTCAAGGTCGCGCTGTGCCTGCAGTAACGGTGAACGAGCAGGGAAGAACACGCTCTCGCCTTGGACTCCGACGCGCGTGAGCGCGGGGGCGAACAGCAACAGCAGCACCGCTGCCAAGGACCAGGCAACCGCCACGCACGCGGAGGCAGGCCTCGACATTGAGGGTGGCCTGGTACGGCGCCGTACCGGCGCAAAGGGCCGTCACAACCATACCGGCGATCGCTCGCCGGTTCGGGCCTGCGATCAGCCGGAGCGTTGGCGTACTGAGGTGTCATCACTGGGTCGGCGTCGGGGCGGCTTGGCCGACCGGCGTGCTCCGGAATCGGGCCGGAGGGCCGACAGAAACGTGCGCACGATCAACTCGCACATCTTCTCAACGTCAGTGGCCCCCCTGAGGAACAGGTGCCACAGCCCGACGACAATCACGACACCGAAGAGCGCGGTGGCCACTACCGAGGCGTCCGCGAGCACGCGGATGCTCCCACTAGCCCGGATCATTCACGAAACTGAGGGCGAGCTGGCCTTGTGACGACTTCCGGGGCTTCCGGAGGGACGGAACGGGCAATTCCCCGTGGGGTGGCTGGTGCCGGGCCCCTCGTTCGTCCCGTTGAGTGGATCCCGATCGAGTGACGTGGTCTTGTTCAGCCGCTTCTTGTCAGCAGCCAAAAGGGCCCGCGGCTAGGTGGTCACCGCGTCGTTGACGGTGGGCGATGTCCGCGCTTTCGTCGGCCGGCGAGGACCCTCGCCGGGCTCCAGGCCAAGCTGGACCGCTTCCGCAGCGACGACAACGCCGTGCGACCCCGCCGAGCTCTCGGTCGGCGCACTCCCGCCACGGCCTTCTCGGCTCGGACCAAGGCCAGTCCCCGCCGGGCAAGCATCACCATCTCCACTCACTACCGTGTCCGGCGTAACCGCCTCCACCGTGGCGGCAAGGTGACCTTGCGTTACCCGTCTCGACAGCATCTGGGCATCGGCCCCCGCTGGGCCGGCACTCGGGTGCTCCTGTTGGTCGCCGACTTGGACGTGCGCGCCCCGCTAGGATCCGAAGAGATTCCCTAACGCTTGTCAACAGCTTTTCTGGTCTGGTTGCGCGGACGCGATGAAGAAGCCTTGGGCAAACAGCTCGGTTCGTCGGTCGAGCTAACGAGTCAAGCGGCCACGATGGGTCGCAGCCGATTGAGCGCGTGAGCGACGGCGCACCTCCGCTGCGACTGCGTAGCTAGCTGCCAGCCGGGCTCCTTCGGCTCTGGTGACTGCACTGCCGTCCACATGCCGCATCTCGTAGATGGTGCCGGTGGTGAGCGTCGACCAGGTTCTGGCCACCAGTTTGCGGGCAACGGCGCAGTTGGCCTTGGTGTGGCAGTGGCCCCGCTCCACCATGAGGCGCTGATAGAACTCCGCGAGCTGTGGATCTCGGGTCCGGGCGACGTTGGCGGCCTGGTAGAAGGCCAGCCGAAGCACCGAGGGTCCCTCCTTGGTGATGGCCCGCGAGGGCGAGGCCGTCTGTCCACTGGACCAGTTCGATGGGTTGAGCCCGACGTAGGCCT
>JAJPJD010000047.1 GCA_021324355.1 Actinomycetota bacterium | reverse complement strand
GCAGGCTGGCCAGCGGGCCGCCCGCGGGCTCGACCCCTACCACGCCTCGGTGCGCAACGGCCACCCGGTGTCCATTGTCCCAGGCGAGCCAACCTACGAGTCGTTCTACCCGTACCTGCCGCTCATGACGGTCTTCGGCCTCCCGAGCAGCCTGCACGCTCCCGAGCGGCTAACCGACGCTCGGGTCGCGTTCAGCGGGTTCACGCTGCTGGTGGTGCTGCTGGCCCTGGCGCTCCTGCGGGTCCCGAGCGAGGCCAAGGTCCGCACGCTCCAGGTGGTGACGGTCCTGCCCACCGCGGCGCTCCTGCTGGCCACCGGGGGCGACGACATGCCGGTGGTGGCCCTGCTCCTGCTGGCCATGGTGCTCGCCCAGCGCCGCCGGCCTGGCTGGTCCGGCATCGTGCTCGGCGTCGTCTCGGCGATGAAGTTCACCGCCTGGCCGCTGGCGGTCCTGGCGCTGTTCGCGGCCCGTGACGCGACCGGCCGCCGGGCCCCCAAGCGGATGGCCCTCGGGATGCTGGCAGTGGCCGGACCGGTGGTGGCCCCGTTCTGGGTGCACAACCCCCATGTGTTCGTGGTCAACGTGATCCTGTTCCCGCTAGGGCTCTCCGGGGTGGCGTCCCCGGCGGCCAGCCCGCTCCCCGGCCACCTCCTGGTCAGCGCGTTCCCGGTCTTGCACCACGCGCTGCCCATCGCCGCCTGCGCCGTGGGCGGCACGCTGCTCGTGCGGACCCTGCTCCGGCGGCCGCCGAGCTCGGTGGCCCAGGTGTGCATGCTGACCGGCTGGGTGATGCTGCTCGCGATCCTGGTCGCCCCGGCGACCCGGTTCGGGTACCTCATCTACCCGATCAACTTCTTCGTCTGGGGCTTTATGTTCCGGGCTGCCGATCGAGCCGAACAGCTCGACGACGCCCTGGCCAAGGTGGTCCCGGCCGAGCCGTCACTCCTGGTCCTGGACCTGGAGGAGCCGCAGCGTGAATCGGGTGACGTCGGTGGTGCCCGACGCTGAAAAGGTGCTGGGGGAGACCACCACCCCGAGCTGCCAGTAGTAGCCGTCGTCCCCGGCGATCTGGGCGACCAATTGGCGCCCCGGCTGCCGGGTGGCCGCGCCGCTGGCCACGGTGTGCCAACCGAGCGCTTTGAGCTCGGTCCGGTAGAACCCGAGCACCGCGGCCTCGGAGGCGTCGACCGTGAAAGTCACCTGCTCGTCGAAGGTGGAGCCGAGGCCCGGGTTGGACCACGAGCTGCGGACCGCCCCGGCAGGCAGGGCGATGGCGTCGAGGACGTTGGTTGGGGGCTCGCCATCATGCTCGATGACCGAGAGCCCCGGCGTGGCCGAGACCGCGCTGAGGGTCGAGCCAGGCACCCTCTGAGAGCCACTCGGATGCCGCGCCGGGGGAGCTGCGGTCCGGCTCAGCGCGGCGCCGACCGAGAAGACGACCACGATGACCACCGCCAGGGCGCCCACCACCATGGCCGGTTTCATCGAGATTCGCCTGGCCGGAGGGAGCGGTTGCTCGCTCACGCGCCGGAGCCTACGGCGCCGACGCCCCGCCTCCGGGCGCGGCGGACCAGCCGAAGTGGTCGATCGGTCCGTGGCCGGCGCCCAAGTGCCACGCCGAGGCGCCCTGGAGCGCCCGGTGGACGAACGCCTTGGCCGCTCGGAGGCTCTCCAGGGTGTCCAGACCGAGCGCCAGGTGGGCCGCGATGGCGGCCGAGAGGGAGCACCCGGTGCCATGGTCGTTGCCGGTGGCGACGCGGTCGGCCTCGAGCACCACCGTCCCCTGGGGGCCGACTACGACGTCGGGGGATGGCGCGGTGGCGTCCCCGCTGGCCGCGCCGAGATGTCCCCCTTTCACCACCACGGTGTCGGGACCGAGCGCCCGCAGCTCCTCGGCCACCGCGATCATGGCGTCGACGTCGCACAGCTCCTCGAAACCCCGCCCGGCGAGCACTGCTGCCTCCCGCAGGTTGGGGGTGAGCACCTCGGCTGCCGGGAGGAGTAGGCGCCGATAGGCGTCGACCCCGGCGTCGTCGGTGAGCCGGTGACCGGTCGAGGACACCAGCACCGGATCGACCACCAGGTGGGGGAGGCGGCCAGCTCGGGCGAGCTCGGCCACCGCGGCGACGGTCGGTCCGGTGGCCAGCATCCCGGTCTTCACCGCCGCCGGGTGCAGGTCGTCCAGCACCGCCTCCACCTGGGCGACCACGAACGATGGCTCCAGCACCACCACGCCGGTGACGGCAGTGGTGTTCTGGGCGGTCACCGCGCTGAGCGCGCTGGTGCCGAACACCCCGAGGGCGGCAAAGGTCTTGAGGTCGGCCTGGACGCCGGCCCCGCCACCGGAGTCCGAGCCGGCGATGGTGAGCGCGACTGGCGGGGTCACCGCCGGTGTGGTCCCCGGGCGCCGGTAGGGTGGGCGACGATGGAGCACGCGTCGAGCGCCGACCCGCTGGTGGTGGCCGGCCGTGCCTTCTCGTCACGGCTGTGGCTGGGGACCGGTGGGATGGCCAGCCTGGCAGCTCTCGGGGCGGCGCTCGAGGCGTCGGGGACGGAGCTGGCGACCGTGGCAGTGCGCCGGGTCGATCCCTCGGGGCGAGGCGCGCTGTTCGAGCTGCTGACCGAGCACCAGGTGTCGGTGCTGCCGAACACGGCTGGCTGCTTCACCGCGTCGGAGGCGGTGCTCACGGCCAAGCTGGCCCGGGAAGCGTTCGAGACCGACTGGGTCAAGCTCGAGGTCATCGGGGACGACCGTAGCTTGCTGCCCGATGCAGTCGAGCTGCTGGCGGCGGCCGAGCAGCTGGCGGCGGACGGGTTCGTCGTGCTGCCGTACACGACCGACGACCCGGTGCTCGCCCGGCGGCTCGAGCAGGTCGGGTGCGCCGCGGTCATGCCGCTGGGTTCGCCGATCGGCAGCGGGCTGGGGTTGCGGAACCCCCACAACCTGAGCCTCCTCGTCGAGACGGTGGAGGTCCCGGTCATCCTCGATGCCGGGGTGGGCACCGCGTCGGACGCCGCGATGGCGATGGAGCTCGGGTGCGACGGCGTGCTGGTGGCCAGCGCCATCAACCGGGCCCAGGACCCGGCCACGATGGCTCGGGCCATCGCGCTCGGCGTCGCGGCCGGCCGGGCCGCCCGGCTGGCCGGTCGGATCACGCCGCGCTACTACGCCCGGGCGTCCTCGCCCACCGAGGGCCGCCCCGACCTCCTGGTCCCGCCCCGAGACGCCTAGGGGGCCCCTGGGCGGGCGCCGATGTTCGGGTGCCCTAATATTCGGTGGCATCCTGCTCCTCGCGGCGGCGGCAGCGCGCGCCGCAGGGGCTGGGTCTGGAGGTGGGTGGCACGTGAGGCCGGCTGGGGCGACGGGGCACGGTCCGGTGCTGGACGCGCTCGGCCTGGTCGGGCGCGAGCGGCGTCGCCCGCCCATCGGCCTGGCGGTGGTGAGCGGGGTCGTGGTCGCCGCGCTCTCGCTGCCCCTGGTCTTCGTCGTCGTCCAGGCGGCCCAGACCGGGTGGTCCGAGCTCGAGGCGGTCCTCTTCCGGCGGCTCACCGCGACCCTGCTGCTCAACACCGTCCGGCTGACCGTGACGGTGACCATCGCCGCCGCGCTGGTCGGGACCGCGACGGCATGGCTCGTCGAGCGGACCGACCTGCCGGCCCGCCGAGTGCTCGGCGTCCTCTTGGTGCTCCCGGTGGCGGTGCCCGACTTCGTCGTCGGCTTCGGCTGGGTCCAGCTGGCCCCGGCGGTGTCGGGGTTCGGGGGCGCGGTGCTGGTGATGACCTTCGCCGTCTACCCCTTCGTCCACCTGCCGGTGGCGGCCAGCCTGCGGCGGGCCGATCCAGCCGAGGAGGAAGTGGCGCGCAGCCTGGGGCTGGGCCCGGTGCGGACCTTCGTGCGGGTCACCCTGGGCCAGCTGCGGGTGGCCATCGTTGGCGGGAGCTTGGTGGTCGCCCTGGTGGTCCTGGCCGAGTACGGCGCGTTCGAGCTGCTCGGCTACCAGACCTTCACCACCACGATCTTCACCGAGTACGACAACTTCCGGACCGCGACCGCCGGGGCGCTCGCGGTGGTGCTGGTCGCCCTGAGCCTGGCCGTGCTGGCAGCCGAGGGCGCTACCAGAACCGAGGGCCAGGTGGCCCGGACCGGTTCGGGTGCCGCCCGTTCGCCGGTCCGCCATCGCCTGGGCCGGGCGACCCCGGCTGCGCTCGCCGCCTGCCTGACGGTGGTGGCCCTGTCGTTGGGCGTCCCGCTGGGGGAGATCGTCTCGCTGGCGGTCCGCGCCGGGCGGGCCAGCCTGCCCGGCGCGGCGTCGGTGGCCTCGGCCCTCGGGCACACCGTGGCCTTCTCGGCGCCCGCCGGGGTGCTGGCGACCGTGGCCGCGCTCCCGGTCGCGATCCTGTCTGTTCGCCATCCGGGCCCACTGGCTCGCCTGCTCGAGCGCAGTTCGTACCTCATCCTGGGACTGCCCGGCATCGTGGTGGCCCTGGGGTTGGTGTACATGGCCGAGCACGTGGCGGCCGGTGCGCTGTACCAGAGTCCGGTCCTGCTGGTGGTGGCCTATGGGCTGCTGTTCTTCCCGCTGGCCTTGGTGGCGGTCCGGGCGGCGCTGGCCCAGGCGCCGGTGCGCCTGGAAGAAGTGGCCCGGAGCCTCGGCCGATCCCGGCTCCGGGTGCTCGCCACCATCACGGTGCCCCTGGTCGCCCCGGGACTGGCGGTGGCGTTCGCCCTGGTCCTGCTGGAGGCGATGACCGAGCTCACCGCGACCTTGGTCCTCATCCCGCCGAGCACCCAGACCCTGTCCACCCAGTTCTGGGCGCTGCAGACCAACGGGTTCGAGGGGCAGGCGGCCGTCTACGCCGCGGTCATCGTCGCGCTGGCGGCGGTGCCGGCGGCCGTCCTCGGCCGGTTCTTCGACCGCCTCCCCGGCCAAGCGGGCCGCTCGTGAGCGGGCTCACGCTGCGAGGGGTGGCCAAGCGCTTCGGCGCGGTCACGGTGCTGCGCGACGTGGACCTCGAGGTGCCGGCAGGCGAGATCGGCGCGCTCCTCGGAGCGTCGGGGAGCGGCAAGACCACCTTGCTGCGGGTGGTTGCCGGCTTCGAGCGGGCCGACCGCGGGCTGGTCAGCGTGTCGGGGGAGGTCGTCGATGACGGTCGGCGGGCGATGGCGGCCGAGCGGCGGCGGGTTGGCTACGTCCCTCAGGAAGGCGCCCTGTTCCCACACCTCACGGCGGAGCGCAATGTCGCCTTCGGGCTGGGGCGGGCCGCCCGCCGACAGCGGGACCGGGCCCAGGAGCTGCTCGAGCTGGTCGGGCTGGCGGGCCTGGGAGGCCGCTACCCGCACCAGCTCTCCGGGGGCCAGCAGCAGCGGGTCGCCTTGGCCCGGGCCCTGGCCGCCTCGCCCCGGGCGATCCTGCTCGACGAGCCGTTCAGCTCCTTGGACCGGGAGTTGCGGGCCTCGGTGCGGGCCGACGTGCTCGGCGTGCTGCGGGAGACCGGGACGACCACCCTGTTTGTGACCCACGACGCTGCTGAGGCCCTGGGCAGCGCCGACCGGATGGCGGTCCTGCTCGACGGGCGGATCGTCCAGGTGGGCGCGCCCCGCACCCTCTACCGGCACCCGGCCTCGCCGGAGGTGGCGCGGCTGCTCGGCGCAGCCAACCTGCTCCCTGGGACCTTCGGGCGCGGCTGCGTGCGATCGGAGCTGGGGTCCCTCCCGGTCGTGCCCGGCTCGGGCGAGGCACCCGAGGGACAGGGCGCGTTGGTCCTGGTCCATCCCGAGCAGGTCGAGCTGGTGGCACCGGCCGGCTCGGCGTGCGTAGGCGAGGTGGTGGGGACCGAGTTCGGCGGGCACGAGCAGGTGCTCACGCTGCGGTTGGCCAGCTCGGGCACCACCCTGCTCGCCCGAACCGGGGCCGATCGACCCGTCGGTCCCGGGGACCGGGTCGGGCTGCGGGTCCGGGGTCCAGTGGTCGTCTGGGCAGCCCCGGCGACCGGCGAACGCCCACCCGACCCCCCGAGACCGGCCGTGGCCTCGGAAAATACTTCCATGTAATTACCCGCGTGTGACGTTGCTGGGCTAGTCTGGGCGGCGGAGGAAGTTCCAGGCGGAGGAGGAGACTGTGGCGGAGGGCAGCGCTATGTCGCGCGCCGCGAGAGCGGCGCGCCCGAATCGCCGTGCCACCGGTGGCGCCAGGGTGGCCCCCGAGCCGGCGTCGGGGCCGGACGAGGGCTTCGGGGGCCCCCAGGTGTGCCAGCTGGTAGGGATCTCCTACCGGCAGCTGGACTACTGGGCCCGGACCGGCCTGCTCCGTCCGTCGCTCGCCGAGGCCAAGGGCAGCGGCACCAAGCGGCGCTACTCCTACCGAGACCTGCTCGAGTTGAAGGTCATCAAGCGGCTGCTCGACGCCGGTCTGTCGCTCCAGGCGGCCCGCCGGGCAGTTGGCTGCCTCCGGGAGGACCTCGGGGCCGACCTGGCCTCGGCCAACCTGGTGCTCTCGGACACCGCCACCGTGCTCGCCCACACAGACGGCGAGCTGGTGGACTTGCTGGCCGGGGGCCAGGGGGTGTTCAACGTGGTGCCGTTGTCCGGGGTGGTGGACGAGCTGGAGGCCGACATCGTCGCCATCGTCCGCTCGAGCGGGCCTCGGGCGGCATCGCCGGAGGCAGCCCGAGCGGCCGGCGAATGACGGGCCCGGCCGGGAAGCGGGCCGGCCATCCCTCGGTCCAGCGCGCCGCGACCGTTCGGTTCGCGCATCCCTCCGAGCGCCTGTTCGCAGCACTGCTGGACGTGCACGGGGTCGAGTGGGTCTACGAGCCGGTGGAGTTCGTCCTGGCCTGGGATGCCGACGGCACGCCGTTGTCGGCGTTCCGCCCGGATTTCTGGTTGCCGGCCCACCGGTGCTTCGTCGAGCTGACCACGGCTGACCAGCGGCTAGTGACCCGCAAGAACGCCAAGGTCCGGCGGCTCCGCCAGCTCTATCCGGAGCTCACCTTGGTCATGGTGTACCAGCGGGACTTCCTGGCGTTGCTGGCCGACAACGGCCTCGACCCGACAGCGCTGCGGGCCGCCTGATCGGGGTCCGCGCTGCGGCCGGGGCCGACCGAGGTTCGGGTGGTCCGGGTGCCGCGCCCCCAATAGCCTTGCCGCCAGGTGCGGCAGTGGGGGGGGAGTGATGGACGAGATCCTGCGCTCACGCGCTGCGATGGTGCTCGCAACGCTGGGCGCGACGGTGGCGGTGGTCGGCGAGATCCTCGGGGTCGTCGGGTTCGCAACCTTGGACGTGAGCAGCCCCGGCACCTTCACCGACCTGGGCCACGCGCACAGCTGGCTCTTCTTCGCCGGCTCGGTCCTGGTCACCGGGGCGGTCGGGGTGGCGACCTGGGGCCGGATCGTGGAGGGCCATGCAGCGGCCAACTCGGGCGATGCCGATGTCCTCGAGTTGTTCGGGGCGACCGTCGCCACTGTGCTGCTGGCCGTGGGCTCCCTGGTCTCGGCCGCCTCGACCGGGACCTCGGCCGGCGACACGGTGGGCGCGGTGGGCATCGGTCTGTGGGGGGTGCTCGCACTGGCCCGGGCCGGGCGGCAGAACCTGGCCGAACGTCGCGCCGCTGCCGAGCGAGGGGGTCGAACCAGCGCCCTGTGGCTCGCGGTCAGCGTGGGGCTCCTGCTGCTGGCGGTGGGCTCGGGGATCGGGTTCGACCCGTCGAACCAGGGATCGAGCATGGCCTCGGGCATCCTCTCGGCCACCGGCCTTGGATTCTGGGCAGCGGCGACCGCGTTGGCCCGCAGCAGCGGCCTCCTGCCGAGCCCGCTCGTCCCTCGAGTCGTCGCGGGGCTCAGTCTCGCGGTGACGTCCTACGTCGCGCAGGCAGTCGTGGCCGGGGTGGTGTTCGGGCCCACCGGCACGGTGACCGGCCTGCGCATCGGTGGGTCGATCATCCTGGCGCTGCTCGGGATGTCCCTCGCCGTCTTCGGGTCGGCGGCGTGGGCCCGGGGGGCCGCGCTGCCGGCACCCGGCGCGACGAGTCCCCACGTGCCGACGGCCGACGCCCCGAGCGATGGCGCCATGACCCCGCCACCAGCGGCCTTCTGCACCCAGTGCGGGCACGGGTTGTCGACGGGCGCTCGGTTCTGCGCATCGTGCGGCGCGCCGGTGGAGGGCGTGCGGTCGTGAGTGCTGGGCGCTGCGAGGCGCCCGGTCTCGCCATCGTCGGGTCCGTGCACCTCGGCGTGGAACTCGTTGGATGAGCCGGCTCTTCGGGCCGCTCGACGGCACCGGTCCTGGCGGCGCGAAGCAAGCCTCACGACAAAGCAAGCCCCACGACGAGGTGCACCGCGGATAGGAGGCGCCGGTCATGCGGCGCTGCGGGAACCTCCGGTGCGACCCGGCCGGCCACCCCCGGTCATGGCAACCCGCGGTGGCGATCCTCGGATCGAGACTGATTGGATCGTCGACGGCTACCACGGTGTGCTCGAGACGTGTCGCAAGCGCGCTGGTCCACTTAGGCTGCGGCGGTGGACCGGCAGGGAGCGGGGCGGCGGTCGCCGCTGTTTGAGTACCACCGGGAGCTGGGGGCCAAGCTGGTCGATTTCGGCGGCTGGGAGATGCCGCTCGCGTACCCCACTGGGACCCTGGCCGAGCACCTGGCGTGCCGCCGCGCCACGGCGCTGTTCGACGTGAGCCACCTGGGGACGGTCCGGGTCGAGGGTCCGGGCGGGTTCGACGTGCTGCAGGCCACCTTGACCAACGACCTGGCCAAGGTCGGGCCGGGTCGGACGCAGTACAGCCACCTGCTGGCCGAGGACGGCTCGGTGCTCGACGACCTCATCGTGTGGTGGACGGAGGCCGAGGTCTTCGACGTGATGCCCAATGCCTCGAACACCGCCCGAGTCCAGGCCGCGCTGGGCGGCCGGGACGTGACCGCCAGCCGGGCGGTGCTGGCGGTCCAGGGTCCAACGGCGCGGCGAGTGCTGGCCCAGGTCTCGGCGGAAGCGGCGCAGGTCGGGCGGTCCCAGGTCCGCCGCGTGGGGTGGGGTCGAACGGAGCTCACGGTGGCCGGGACCGGCTACACCGGCGAGGACGGGGTCGAGATCGCGGTCGCGGCAGAGGACGCTGGGCCCCTGTGGCAGGCCCTGGTCGACGCAGGAGCGGTGCCGGCCGGGCTGGGGGCGCGTGACACCCTGCGCCTGGAGGCCGGTCTCCCCCTCTACGGCCACGAACTGGGCCCCGGGATCACCCCGCTGCAGGCCGGCCTGTCCTGGGTGGTGGCCTGGGAGAAGCCCACCTTCGTCGGCAAAGAGGCCCTGGTCGCCGAGCGGCGCCAGGGGGTGTCCCGGCGGCTGCGCGGGGTGCGGGCCGAAGGCCGCCGTCCGCCTCGCCCGGGCGCCCCGGTGTTGGCATCCGGCCGGGCGGTGGGTGGGGTGACGAGCGGGAACTTCTCGCCCGTGCTGGGGGTGGGTATCGGCCTCGCGCTGGTCGACACCGCGGCCGGGCTCGAGGCCGGCCAGGCAGTGACCGTGGTCGAGCGGGGCCACGAGCTTGCCTGCCGGCTGTGCCGGCTGCCCTTCTACACTCGCTCGAAGCCCAACGATGCCTGACTACCTCCCCCACACCGACGAGGACATCGCCCGCATGCTCGAGTTCCTCGGGCTGCGCTCGCTCGAGGAGCTGTTCGACGCGGTGCCAGCCGCGGTCCGGCTGACCCGCGAGCTGGCCCTGGACGAGGGGCGTCCTGAGCCCGACGTGTTGGCCCGGGCACGCGCCAGGGCGGGAGCGAACCGGGCGGCCGAGCTCGTCTGCTTCGCCGGTGCCGGCGCCTACGACCACGAGGTCCCGCCGGTGGTCCGGGCGCTCGCCTCTCGCTCGGAGTTCGTGACCGCCTACACCCCCTACCAGGCCGAGGTCGCCCAGGGCGGCCTGCAGGCGATCTTCGAGTTCCAGACCATGGTGAGCCGCCTGTTCGGTCTGCCGATCGCCAACGCCTCCCTCTACGACGGGGCCACCGCTCTGGTCGAGGCGGTCAATCTGGCCGTCGGGGCGGCTGGTCACCAGCGGGTCCTGGTCTCGTGCGGGGTCCACCCCCACTGGCGAGCCGTCCTCGGCACCTTTGCTGCCGGGACCGGCCACGAGCTGGTGGAAGTGCCCCTGGTGGCGGGGCGCACCGACTGGGACGCGGTCGCCGAGCCCTCCGGGGCCGGGGCGGTGGTGGCCGCCTACCCCAACTACCTGGGGTGTCTCGAGGACCTGGGCGCGGCTCGCTCGGCCGCCGACCATCACGGGGGTCTGCTCGCGGTGGCAGCCGACCCGGTGGCCCTGGGTGTCCTCAAGAGCCCGGGGGAGTGGGGAGCAGACGTCGCGGTGGGCGAGGGCCAGCCCTTCGGCTCGCCCCTGGCCTTCGGTGGTCCGTACCTCGGGCTGTTCGCCTGCGCTGCCGCCCACGTTCGCCGGCTCCCCGGCCGCCTGGTGGGCGAGACCCGTGACGCCGACGGCACGGTCGCGTACGTGACCACGCTGCGGGCACGTGAGCAGGACATCCGCCGGGAGGAGGCGACCTCCAACGTCTGCACCAACCAGACCCTGATCGCGCTGACGGCCGCCATCCAGCTCGGGTGGCTGGGCACGGCCGGTCTGGCCGAGCTGGCCACCCGGTGCGCCCGGGCGGCCGACTACTGCCGGCGGGGACTGCTCGGGCTGGAGGGGGTGGAGCCGCTCACCGCCCACACGCCGACCCTGCGAGAGTTCGCGGTGGCCCTGCCGGTGCCGGCGGCGCTGCTCCAGGCCCGCCTGGCCGAGGAGGGGTTCCTGGCCGGGGTGGCGCTCGACCAGCTGGTGGGGGAGGACGGGGACGGCTCGATGGGCGCCGCGGCGGCCCGGCGGGGGCTGCTGGTGGCGGTGACCGAGCGGCGGACCCGGGAGGAGATCGACCGGTTCGTGGCCGCGTTCGACAAGGCGCTGCGATGAGCGCCGGGGGCCGGGCCGCCAGCGCCCCGCTCGTCGGGCGCGACAGCGAGCCGACCATCTTCGAGCTGTCGAGGCCCGGGCGGACCAGCTACCAGCTGCCCACGACCGGCCTGGACGGCCCCGGTCTCGAGGAGCTGGTGCCGGCGGAGCACCGCCGAGCAGCACCGGTGCCGCTGGCCGAGGTGTCCGAGCGCGACCTGGTCGGCCACTACACCCGCCTCAGCCACCGGCAGTACTCGGTCGACCTCGGGGCGTACCCGCTCGGCTCGTGCACGATGAAGTACAACCCCAAGGTCTGTGACGCGGTGGCCGGGCTTGCCGGGCTGGCCGACGTGCACCCGGCCGCCCCGGCCGCCCTCGTCCAGGGGTGGCTATGGATCCTGGTCGAGCTGGAACGAGGCCTCTGCGAGCTGGCCGGGATGGCGGCCGCGACCTTGCAGCCGGCGGCCGGCGCCGCCGGGGAGCTCACCGGGCTGCTGCTCATGCGGGCCCACGAACGGGCTCGGGGGGAGCGCCGGCGACGGGTGATCATCCCCGACTCGGCCCACGGGACCAATCCAGCGTCGGTCACCCTGGGCGGGTACGAGGTCACCACCGTTCGCAGCGACGAGCGAGGGTGTGTAGACGTCGGGGCGCTCCGGGCAGTCTTGGACCACGACGTGGCCGGGATGATGCTCACCAACCCCAACACCCTCGGGCTGTTCGAGGAGGACATCGTCGAGATCGCCGACGCGGTGCACGAGGTGGGGGGTCTCATGTACTACGACGGCGCCAACCTCAACGCGATCTTGGGCATCGTCCGGCCGGGGGACATGGGCTTCGACATCGTCCACCTCAACCTGCACAAGACCTTCGCCACGCCCCACGGTGGTGGTGGCCCCGGTGCCGGGCCGGTGCTGGTGGCCCCCCACCTGGTCGAGTTCCTCCCCGGCCCCCGGCCGGTGCGGCTGGCGGGCCCGGAGCAGTCGGGCGACCGCTACGGCTGGGCGATGCCGTCCCGCTCCATCGGCCGGGTCCACGGCTGGCACGGCAACGCGCTGGTCCTGGCCCGGGCCCTGGCCTACATCGAGGTGCACGGCCGCGACGGTCTGCGGCGCGTTGCCGAGCGAGCGGTGCTCAACGCCAACTGGCTCCGCCGCCGGCTCTCGGGCACCTTCGAGGTTCCCTTCGACCGCCCGTGCATGCACGAGGTGGTGTTCTCGGCAGCCGGACTCCGCCGGCGCACCGGGGCGACTGCGCTCGATATGGCCAAGGGCCTCATCGACGAGGGCTTCCACCCGCCCACGGTTGCCTTCCCGCTGGTGGTGGACAACGCGCTGATGGTGGAGCCCACCGAGACCGAGAGCTACGAGACCCTGGTCGCGCTGGCCGAGGCGTTCGAGCGGGTGGTGGCTCGCGCCGAGCGGGGCGAGCTGGCCGAGGCCCCCACGACCACCCCGGTACGCCGGGTGGACGAGGCCCGGGCGGCCCGCATGCTGGTCCCCACCTTCGACGCCCGGCGCTGAGCGTCCACGGTGGTCCTCAGTCGAGCAGGTCGGGCTCCTCGCGCACGATCATGTCGAACAACGGCTTGAAGTTCAGCTTGCCGGCCATCGGGTGACCCACCTGGGAGTGGGTGATGGCCGCCTGCTCGGGGTCGATGTGGACGGTGGTGCCGGCCGCCCACGCCAGCAGCTGGGCCTGGCAGGAGCGCTCCATGGTGATGAACCACCACACCGCCTCCTCCACGCTGCCGCCGACGGTGAGCAGGCCGTGGTTGCGCAGGATCACCGCTTTGTTGTCGCCGAGGGCATGGGCGATCCGCTTGCCCTCCTCGGTGTCGACCACCACCCCGGTGTAGTCGTCGAACAGGGCGTGGTCCTGGTAGAAGGCGCAGACGTCCTGGGTGATCGGCTCGAGGAGCCGGCCCAGGGCGGACAGCGCCTTGCCGTGCACCGAGTGGCTGTGGGCGGCTGCGACCACGTCGGGCCGGGCGGCGTGGACCTGAGAGTGGATGGCGAAGGCGGCCCGGTTGACCGGCTGGTCCCCGGTGATGACCTCACCGGTGGCGTCCACCTGGATGAGGTCGGAGACCGAGATGTGCCCGAAGTGCATCGCAAACGGGTTCACCCAGAAGGTGTCGGGGCGCTCGGGGTCCCGGGCGGTGATGTGGCCTGCCACCCCCTCTTCGAACCCGAATCGGGCGAACAGTCGGAAGCCGGCGGCCAGGCGCTGCTTGCGGTAGAGGCGCTCGGTCTCCGGGTCGTCGTAGGTGCCGAAACCGGGTGGGGTGGGGAGCAGTTCGGACATGGGGTCTTCCTCCTGGAATCCTGACCCCGCCAGCTTACGAGGAGGCCGGGCAGCGTGGGCGAGCGGCAGCGCCGGCCCAGGGCTGGTCCGTGGCACACTGGTCCGATGGTTTCGGGCGCCGGGCGGGGGCCGGTCCGCCGGGCGCTCGGCATGGGCCGGCGGGTCCTGCGGCGGGCGAAGCGGGAGCTGGTCCGCTGGATCGCCCCCCGGGTGTCGTACGAGCGCTTGCCAGCCGAGATCGCGCTCCGGCTCTCCTACCAGATCATGCTGGGCCGGGACCCCGACCAGGAAGGGACGCGCTACTTCTTGGACGCACTGGGCACCGGGGCGATGCGGCTGGCCGACGTTCCCCAGGCCATCCGGGCGTCGGAGGAGTTCCAGAACTTCGTCCGCTTCGGCGGCCACATGCTCGGGTTCTCCATCCACGCCGGGCGGTCGCAGTTCGTGAAGAGCCTGCCCAAGGCGGCCCGGATCATTGATCTGGGCGGCACCCACCAGCACCGGCCCGAGGGCGCCCTGTACTGGCTGGGCTACCCGTACCGCTTCGAGGAGCTGACCATCGTCGACCTCCACCCCGACGACCGCCACGCCCTCTACCGGGCCGGGCTCAACCCCGACCGGGTGGAGACCGACCTTGGCGTCGTCCGCTACCGGTACCACTCGATGACCGACCTCTCGGCGTTCGCCGAGGGCAGCGTCGACCTGGTCTACGCCGGGCAGTCCTTCGAGCACGTCACTCCCCAGGACGGACGGCTGGTGCTGGCCGAGGCGATGCGGGTCCTGCGACCGGGCGGCCACCTGGCCCTCGACACCCCCAACGCCCGGATCACCCGGATCCAGCAGGAGGCGTTCATCGATCCCGACCACAAAGTTGAGTACACCTACCCTGAGCTCCAACGCCTCCTGGTGGAGGCTGGGTTCGAGATCGTGAGCGCCAAGGGCCTCAACTTGGCCGAGGCCACGGCGGCCAGCGGGGTGTTCGATGCCGACGAGGTGGCCGGGCACTGCGGCCTGTTCGACCAGCTCGAGGACTGCTACATCCTGTGCGTGGTCGCCCGCAAGCCTGGCTGAGCCCACGCTCAGGCGTCGCTCAGGGCCGCCGCCAGCTCTCGGTACTGGGCGAGCGGGAACCCGTCGGCCTCGCCCGGGAGCACCTGCAGGCAGACGTGGTCGGCGCCCGCTTCGAAGTGGCGGCGGACCCGGGCTGCCGCAGTGGCCGGGTCGCCCCAGCACACCACCGCATCGACCAGCCGGTCGCTGCCGGCACCAGCCACGTCGTCGTCGGTGAAACCGAGGCGCCGCAGGTTGTCGGCGTAGTTGGGCAACGCCAGGTAGCGGGCGGTGAAGGCCCGTGCGATCTCTCGGGCGCCGCCAGGATCGGGACGGAGCACCACGGTCACCTCGGGAGCGAGCAGCGGGCCGGGACCCAGCACCTCGCGGGCCATGGCGGTGTGCTCGGCCGGCACGAAGTAGGGGTGGGCGCCGAGGCTTCGTTGGGCAGCCAGCCGGAGCATGCGCGGCCCCAGGGCGGCCAGCGCCCGGCCCGACGGCGGGACGGTTGGGGAGGCGGCGTCGAGCTCGTCCAAGAAGCGCACCATCCGTTGGTATGGCCGTCGGTAGTCGGGGACGATCGGGCCATGGCTCACCCCCAGGCCGAGCAGGAACCGGTCGGGGTGGGCGCCCGAGAGCTCGTGCACGGCTGCCGCCAGCTCGGCCGCCGGGTTGAGCCAGATGCTCACGATGCCGCTGGCAACCACCGCCCGCTCGGTGGCGGCGAGCAGGCGCCCGAAGCGCTCGGCCAGGCCGGGCTGGAAGCCTCCGGAGGACCACAGCGTGCGGTAGCCCATGGCCTCGAGCTCGGCCGCGGTGTCAACCGAGGGGTCGGCACCCCGCCACGAGCCGCTCCACCAGACTCCCAACCGTCCGAGCTCCATGACCCGGAGGCTACCCAGATGAGGAGCCGGGGCCGGCTCAGGCGGGCCCGAGACGCGGCCGGTCGCCTATCGTGGACGCGTCATGGCCGTCTACGAGTACCGCTGCCGAACCTGCGAGACCCGCTTCGAGGCCCGCCGGCCGATGGCCGAGGCGGCGGCTCCCATCGCCTGCCCGGCTGGGCACGAGGACACCGTCCGGCTCCTCTCGGTGTTTGCCACAGTCAACACCGACGCCCACCGCGAGCCAGTGGTCCCGGCCGGCGGGTGCGGTCCGGGCTGCGCTTGCGCGGCGGCGGGCTGACCCCTCGCCGGACCCGCCCGCCGTCGGCCTCGGCCCCGATCCCAGCGTCCACCGTCACGTCCGGCCTCCGATATAGACAATAAGCTATACTTGGGCCGTGGACCCGGCGACGGTCATTCGGCAGGTTCGGCGTCGTCGGGGGCTCACCCAGGCCGAGCTGGCTCGACGGGCCGGGATCTCCCAGCCGGTGGTGTCGGCCTACGAGCGCGGTCGTCGGGACCCGACCTACGGCACCCTTCGCAAGCTGGTTGAGGCAGCCGGTGAGCGACTGCAGCTGGTGACGGTGCCACCCGGCGCCGGTGTGTCAGCTCCGGTCGATCTGGCCGAGCACGGCCGGCGCCTCCTCGAGGTGCTGTCCCTTGCCGATGCGGTGCCGGCCTCCACCTCGCGACCGTCACGGATGGCGGCGCCCCGCCTCGTGTCGCGGTGACCGGGCTCACCCTGGCCGAGCGGATCTTGGCGATCGAGCGAGCGCTGCGCGCGGTGCCCCATGCCTTCGGCGGCGCGCTGGCCCTCGCCTACTACGCCGAGCCGCGCTCCACCATCGACATTGATCTCAACGTCTTCATCCCCGGTGAGCAGTTCGCTCGGGTGGCCGAACCCCTCGGTCAGCTCGGGGCCGCCGTCGGAGACCCCGAGTTGGCAGCGCAGGCCCAAGTCGACGGACAGGTGCGCGTGGTGTGGGATCGGACACCCATCGACCTCTTCTTCGCCTACGACCCGTTCCACGACGCGGCCGCGGCGGCCCGTCGGACCGTGCCCTTCGGCGATGAGCAGATCACCATCCTGGCGGTGGAGCACCTTGTCGTCTGCAAGGTCATCTTCGACCGCCCCCGGGATTGGGTTGACATCGAGGCGGTGGTCTCGGCCGAAGCGGTGATCGACGTGGCCGAGGTGCTGCGGTGGGTGGGGCGGATCGCCGGCGACCAGGACCACCGCTACCGCCGGGCAGCGGCAGTGCTGACCCGTCGCTGACTCGAGTGGCGGCTGGCGACCCCTTCGTGCCCTGCGCCCGAGGCGGCTCAGCTGATCTGGAGCACCTGGTCGAGGACGGGTCGCAGGTACTCGAGGAAGCGTTTCGGGTCCTCGGACATGGGGAAGTGCCCGAGCCCGGACATCACGGTGAAGGTCGACCCGGCGATGGCTTCGTGCGCGGCCTGGCCATGGGCCACGGTCGCGCTGTAGTCGTACTCGCCGGTCAGCAGGTGCACCCCGATCGTCGCCGTGTCGATCCGGGCGGCCTCGGTGCGCAAGTCGTGGTCGACCACGTAGTAGTAGAGGTCACCCAGGAACAGGGGCGGCCAACCCTGGCTGTAGGCGAAGACGGTCTCACGCTTGGCGGCCTCGGGCGACTGGGGTGCCATCAGCCCGTACATGGCCTGGGCCTTGAAGTCGCTGCTCACCCGGGGGTGCCAGAAGCCGACGAGCTCCTCGAGGTCGGTCTCGACTTTGAGGGACGGTTCCAGCGCGATGACCGCACGGAATCGCTCCGAGTGCCAGCGAGCCAGGTCCAGCGCGAGGGAGCCTCCGATCGAGCACCCCATGAACACCGGCCGAGCCAGGCCGAGCGCGTCAGCCAGCGCGACCGGGACCGACATTGCGAACGCCATGCTCAGCCGGTACTGCTCCGCCCACCACGGCTGCGACTCGGGCGGGAGGGACTTGCCGTGGTAGGGGAGGTCGTAGGCGATCAAGCGGAAGTGGCTGGTGACCCACGGGTCCTCGAACAGGTGCCGCCACTGGACCCCGTGGGACCCGGCGGTGTGTTGGAGGAGCATGGGGACGCCAACTCCGGCCTCCTCGAAGTACACCCGGTGGTCGACGCCCTCGAGCTCCAGGTGCACGTAGTGGCCGACCGGGGCATCGAACCGGGGCTGGCCGCCGCCGGCCGAGTGACCCGGTGCGCTCCGGGGACCAGGGGCCCACGCTGGACGGCACAGCTCGACCAGCCGGCGAAGGGCGGGGAAGTACTGCCACCAGGTCTCCCGGTCGCCCTGCACCACCAGCCCGAAGGCCTGGGCCGGTAGGAGGTCGTTGCGGTAGGGGGGCGGGGACGCAGAGAGGAGGTCCGTCCAGGTCGCGGCCGGGGCTTCGAGGACGAGGTGGCCGGGGCCAGTGCCGGGAGCCTGGGCCCCGCCGGGCTCGGGCCGGCCGTCGGCCAGCACGACGACCACCCGCTCGGCACCGGCCGACAGCGTGACGCTGCCAGACCAGGCGCGGGCGCTCAAGAGAAACTCGTTGTCGGCCGCGCAGCGCGTCGCGACGTCCGGCGGGAACAGTCCCATGATCGCCCCCTTGTGCGCCCGCCAGTGTGCCAGACGCCGCCGGCAGGGGAGCGGGGCGCAGGGATCGGCAGCCTGCCTGCGTCGACCCGGAGTTTGCGCCCTTCGAAGCTGCCCTGGTAGGGCAGGTGTGTTGCGGGTGACCGACGTCAAACAGCGAGTCTGGCCGGACTGGATCGACCACGACCTCACCATCGTGCTCGCGGCGCGGACTTCCATGAGCGTGGCCCGGGCCATTGCCGGCGTGGTCACCGCCTTGTACCTGGCAGCCGAGGGCTTCTCGGGTTTTCGGATCGGGATGCTGTTCCTGTGCGTGGCGGTGGCCTCGGCAGTGATGTCCAGCACCATCGGGCTCGTCTCCGACGTGCTGGGCCGCAAGGCGTTCCTCATCGCGGTTCCCCTCCTTGCCTCGCTGGCGGCCTGCGTCTACGCGGTGAGCCACCTCCCGGTGCTGTTGTTCGTCTTCGGTGCCCTCGGCAGCTTCGGTCGGGGGGCGGGGGCCGGCGCCGGCAACGTCGGCCCCTACCAACCGGCAGAGTCGGCGTTCGTGGCCGAGACAGTGCCCGAGCACCGGCGCGCCGACGCGTTCGGCCGGCTGTCCTTCTTCTCGTCGATCGGGGCGCTGATCGGGGGTCTCCTAGCCGGCCTGGCCCGGCCGGGGGCCGCGCTGGGCGCAGCGGCGACCGCCGCGTACCGACCGGCGTTCCTGGCGGCGGCAGGTCTGAGCGCCATCGCCGGCCTGCTCGCGTTCGGACTGAGAGAGCCGGGTCGGCGCCGGCGGGAAGGGCGGGTCCGGTTCGCCCTCCCCCGGAGGTCGTGGGGGATGCTGTGGCGGTTTTGGATCACCAACGGGACCAACGGGATGGCGATCGGCATGTTCGGTCCGTTCGTCAGCTACTGGTTCCACCGCCGGTTCGGCGCCAGCCCGGCCGAGATCGGCGCGCTGTTCGCGGTGATCAATGCGGTCACGTTGATCTCCTCGCTGGTGGCCGCCGACATCGGACGGAGGTTCGGGACGGTTCGGGCGATCGTGGGCGTTCGGCTCCTCGGGGGGGTCTTGCTCATCCCCATGGCCCTCTCGCCGGATTTCTGGGTGGCCGGCGTCATCTACCTGGTCCGCATGCTGGCTCAGCGGGTCGGCCTGCCCCTCCGTCAGTCGTTCACCCAGTCGGTCGCCGACCCCGACGAACGGGCGAGCTTGGCTGCCCTGTCGAATCTCCCGGCTCAGGGGACCCAGGCCGGGAGCCAGGTGTTGGCCGGGTACCTGTTCGACGACGTGAGCCTGAGCGCGCCGATGATCCTCGCCGGCGCGCTCCAGACCCTCAACGCGCTCACCTACGCCAAGCTGTTCGGTTCGTTCGACTCGAGCGCGACTGCGGCCGAACCGGATGATGACACCGGCGACGAGGTGCTGCCTCCGCCGCTCCCATCGGGATCGGTGCCACAGCAGTAAGCCGGCCGGCGCCCCCCGGAGCCACTCGTGCCGGAGCACTCACCCCACGGCGAAGGTACCTCGCTCGAGCCCGGTGGTGACGAGGGTGAGCGTCTCGTCGGGGTCCTGGTCGGTCGTGTCGACCACGTGGCGCTCGAACGGGCCGAGGTCCTCGAACGCCTCGTACATGAGGGTGATCGGATCCGGGTCGCGCAGCTCCCGGTCCCCGGTTCGCCTGACCGCCCGGTCCAGGGCGGCCTGCCGGGACGGCCGGAGGATGACGTAGGCCACCCGGTCGGGGTGTCCGGCGGCGGTGATGAGCCGGTCGAGGAACCACGGGCCGACGATGCCGTCTACCACCACGTCGTAGCCGCCGGCCGCCAGGCGGGCGGCCGAGGCCCCGATGGCCTCGATCACGGTGGCGTTCTGGTCGTTGGCCTCGGGCTTCCATGGCGCCACGAAGCCGGTGACGATCCAGCGATACCACGTATCAGTCACCAGGTGCACCCCGAGCCGCGTCGACCGGGCCAGTGCGGCGGCGATGGTGGTCTTCCCCGCTCCGGGCGGGCCGGTGATGACGGTGATGGGGGCGGGAAGGCGACCCGGTTGAGGAGGCATTGGGCTGGCCGGTTGAGGAGGCATTGGGCTGGGCGCGGGTCAGGCCTGAGCGATGGGCGAGTGGCCGGCCGAGCGCAGCGGGCTGTTCAGCTGGCCGGCGTGCGTTGCCGAACCCCGATCGCCGCCGGGTTCTGGGCCTGGCCGATCGCTGGCCGTCGCACAAGGGCACCGAGCAGCGTGGGTTCGAGCTGTTCGGTGATCCAGTACGCGACCGGGCGCAGGAGCGAGACCACGCCGACCACCACCCCCCCCAGGAGCAGCCCGGCCACGACGTCGCCGGGGTAGTGGGCGCCCACGTAGATCCGGGCGAAGCTCAAGAACAACGCGAGGATGACGGTCACCACGCCCAGCAAGACAGAGAACCCGGTCGAGGGGCGGGCGGGCGGCAGGGCGGCTGGTGTGCCTGGACGGGTCCGGCGGGCGACCACCAGCGCGCCAAGGATCGAGGCGACCAGCGCCCCGGCCACGACGGCGTGGTCCGAGGGGAAGGCGTAGTCGTTGGTCTTCCCCACCAAGACGAGGACCTGGGGGTGGGTGGCGTAGGGGCGCAGCTCTTGGGCGGCGTGGCCGACCAACTGGTTGAGGCCGAGAGCCACGATGGTCCCGATGCCGCCCAGGACCAGCCACGCACACGCCCGGGCGGCTCGGACCCACCAGCAGGTGACATAGGTCACGACGAACAGGGCCGCCAGCAGGACAAGCCCCAGCCAGAGGGCGTAGGCGTGCATGAAGCCGTGCGCCCAGGCGGTCTGCCGGGCGAACTGGTTGATGTCCAAGTAGGCGCTTGTGTTCAGCCCCTTCGGGGGAAGCACCGGCACGCCGACGAGGCCGAGGAGCACAGAGGTCGGTGGCGTGGTCTCGATCCTGTTCTGGTCGGTGGAGTGTTCGGACCTGACGGCGAATGCCGTGACCCTGGGAACTGGGTCGATGGTAGCGCGAGGGGGTCTCGAGAGCGGGGCACCTGCGCGCCAGGAACCACCCTGGTTCGACTTTACATAATGTGCATTATCGGCGGACGTGGTGGTGCGGGCGGCTGCTCGTCCGGCCTCCCCACATCCATGACGACGAAGGGCCGGACCCCTGGCTTCGGAATGGGTCAAGGAGTCGGGAGCTCGTAGGCGGCGAGGGTGAGATGGAGTGCCCGGGCACCGGGCCCGGATTTGGTTGGTCCGCTGGCGTCCAGCAGATGATCGAGCTGCGCAAGGAGCTCGTTGAGGCGGTTTGGGTCGACGAACAGCGTCCCTCGGAAGACCCGGTGAATGGGCGTTGCCGCCCGGGCGGCGGCGCTGAGCTCCTCGGCACTGGCTTGGAGCATGGCGGCGAAGAGCGCAGCGCGGTCCTCGGGGTCGAGTCCGGGCAGGTCCCGGCCGTAGTGGAACTGGCGGGCGCCGTAGACCCGTTCGGCGAAGCGGCCCACCACCTCGTGGCCCACGACGGCGATCACGCCAGCGGCTTCCAAGGTCCGGAGGTGGTAATAGAGGCGGTTCGGTGGTACCCGCAGCCGTGCCGCCACCGCCTTGGCGGTCTTGGGGGCCTCCCAGAGGGCCTCGAGGATGCGCAGCCGGATCGGGTCAGAGAGCGCTCGGCGGACGTTCTGAAGTTGCGGTGGCTCGCTGGTGGGTTTTGGTGTATCTTCTACACTCATATGAAGATGGTACACTGGTGATGGAACCGAATTCCGCCGCCGTCGAGGGTGACCGGGTGGGCGGCGCTCGGTGGGCGTGGTGTTGCGGGCCGCCCCGGCCAGCCGCCCACACTCGGGGCGAGACGCTGGCGGATCGGCTCCTCCCTGTTGGGCGGGGCCAGTGGGCGTTCTTCGCCGTGGTGGTGGGTGCGGTCGCGCTAGGGCCGAACCTCCCCCGCCGAGTCGGCCTGGCGGTGCAGGGTGCCGCGATGCTGGCCGCAAGCTGGTGGTGCGTGGTGAACCTGTGGCGGTGCCGGGAGGCGCACTGCGCGGTGACCGGCCCCGGCTGGGCAGTGCTGGGTGTCGTGGCGCTCGCCGGCGCGGCCGTCGGGCACAGCGTGCTCCACGGAGCCGAGGCGGCCGGGTTCGTCATCGTCTTGGCAGCCGGCTTCTGCTTCCAGTGGCTCTGGCACCGGCGACGCGGGACGACCGCGCTTGGGCGAGGTCGCTGAGGGACCCGGACGCCGGGCGGCCTGTGGTCAGCCGCAGGGCATGAAGTCCAGGTTGTCGCGGAGCGGGTTCTCCCCCACCATGCGGATGGTCGGCTCTCGGCAGAGCCGGCACTGGGTGACGCGGACTTCGGCCGTTCGCACGCCCTCCCCGTCGTCTCGGGGGACGGCGACGAAGAACCGGTCGTCCTCGCGGATCCTGGCTGCCACGTCCAGGCAGTCCAGGGCCTCCGCTGGGGCGTAGCCACCCTTGTCGGTCCGCCATTTGGAGGCCATGACCGTCGTCACGTGCTGATGCTGGCCGACGGTGTCCGCGCACAGGATCAGGTAGGTCGCCATGGGCCAGACGCTACCGGGAACCGTGCCCCCGACGGCCGGCTCAGGGTGCGAAGACCCCGCTCCCCTCGGTCGCTTCGAGGCTCTGGATGGCCGACTGTGTGACCAAGGTGACCGATGTCGTGTGCCTGGTCGGGCCCCGGTAGTAGGTGACGGTGACGCTCTGGCCGGCTTGGTGCGACTGGACCGCCTGCTGGAGGTCCGAGAACGAGGCGATCGGGGTCGAGTCGATCGCCACGATCACGTCGTCGAGGGCCAGGCCGGCCTGGTCAGCCGGTCCCCCGGGCACCACGCCGACCACGACCGCCCCCTGGGTGGGGGTGAAGCCGTACTCGGTGCGCAGCAACGGGGTGAGCGTCGCCACGTCCACGCCCATGTAGCCCGGGGAGCGAACCGAGCTCGTTCCTTTCTCGAGGCTGGGCAGCAGGGCCTCGATCTCGGCGGAGGGGATCGCGAACCCGATGTTCTGGGCGTTGGTGCCGTCGCTGGTGGTCCCGGCGACTGCGGTGTTCATCCCGATGACCTGGCCGGCGGAGTCGAGCAGGGGGCCGCCGGAGTTGCCCGAGTTGATCGCAGCGTCGGTCTGGATGAGGTCGGACAGGGTCTCGGGGCCGGTCGGGCTTCCGCTCACGGTGACGGTCCGGCCGATCGCCGACACGATGCCCGAGGTCACCGTCGGAGAGCCCTGCGAGAGCCCCAGGGCATTGCCGATCGCCACGACCGCGTCGCCGACCACCGCCTTGGTGGAATCACCGAAGATCACGGTCTTGAGCCCCGAGGCCCCGTCGATCTGGAGCAGGGCGACGTCGTCGTCCTGGTTCGCGCCGACCAACTTGGCCGGCTGAGCCCGGGTCGAGCCCGACTCGGTGACGGTGATGCGGCCGCCGGCCTCGGCGGCCAACGCGACCACGTGGAAGTTGGTCACCACCATGCCGTTGGGCGAGACGATCATCCCGGTCCCCTCGTCTTCTTGGGTCGGGGTCTTCACGTCGATGGAGACCACCGCCGGCAGCACCCGCTGCACCAGGGCCGGGATCCCGGCCCCGTCAACGACGGCCGGCCCGGGCTCAGCTGAGCCCTCCTTGATGGTGGTGACGGACTGGCCGCTGCTGTGGCCGGCACCGAGCGCAGTCACCCCGGAGCCGACCGCCGCCCCGATCAACGCTGCCACCACGGCGACGAGCAGCCAGCTCCTCCCCCCCTTCGGCCGGCCCGAGCCGACCGCCGCCTGGGTCGGCTGGCGGTCGCCAGTCGATGGCACGAAGGAAGCGACCTCGGCCGGCGGGGGCACCGACGCCGGGCCACCGGCCCAGCTGAACGGGGCCGCCGTGGGCCGCGCCGGCGAGGCTTCCACGGCCTCCTCGGCGCTGGGCGGTCCGGCGCGCTCGGCCGGGGGCTCGCCGAAACGCTCACCCATCGCGGTCCTCCTGCACCCAGGTCCCCGCCGCACCCCGCCGACGGCGCAGCGGCCGGTCGGCGTCGTCTGCTCATCGTAGGACAGCGGGACCGCCATGGGCCCTCGGCCCCTGGGCGGCGGAGTCGAGCCAGTCCACGAGGTAGCGTGGTCGACCGCATGTCTCGCTACACGGACATCGAGCTGACCAGCCAGACGCCCGAGGGGACCTGGACGTGGCGTGCCGCTGGGGCCCGCCAGCCGCGCGGCACGGTGCCGGCGGCCCTGGTGCCCGAGGGCGGCCGGGTCGGAGACGTGCTGCGAGCCGAGATCGAGTCGGGGCTGGAGGGGATCGAGATCGTGTCGCTGGCCCCGCTGCGGCCGGCTGCCGGCGCCAACGAGAAGGTCCAGCGGATCGAGGTGCTTGGCTCCCCGCGCGGCGAGGGCGGCGTGGTGGTGTCATTGGCCCGGGGCTCAAGGCTGCTGCGCGAGCGCGACGAGCGTGGCGAGCGCCGGGCCCGGCGTCCGGGGGCCCGGGCGCCTCGGGGCCGACGAGAGGGAGGTGCCGACGATCGGTCGGACGAGCAGCGGCCGCGCGAGCGGACCAGAGG
>JAJPJD010000039.1 GCA_021324355.1 Actinomycetota bacterium | reverse complement strand
GCGGTGAAGGCGTGGATGTGGATCCGCTCCGAGGCAGCCCGAACGGCCCGCACCACCTCGAGGTAGTAGTCGCCGTCGAAGTTGGGGTGGATGCCGCCTTGCAGGCAGACCTCGGTCGCGCCCTGCTCCTCGGCCTCGACCACCCTGCGGGTCACCTCGTCCAAGCCGAGCAGGTAGGGGTCGCCTCGCAGGTTCAGCGATCGCGGGCCCTTGGAGAAGGCGCAGAACCGGCAGCGGAACGTGCAGACGTTGGTGTAGTTGATGTTCCGGTTGACCACATAGGTCACCTCGTCGCCGACCAACTCCGATCGCAGCTGGTCGGCGACCTCGGCCACCGCCCGGACCTCCGAGCCACGCGCCCCGAACAGGACCACGATCTCGTCCTCGCCGACCTCCTGACCAGCGAGGACCCCCGAGAGCACCTCGGACACCGGACTGTGTCCCGACGGCCAGGCCAGGCGGGCCGGGTCCACGATCAGTGGGGGCTCGACCTCCCCGCCGGAGCACCAGGGGGCGTCCCGGGCCAGGCCCTCGGCGTCCGAGACGTCCAGGACGAAGAACCGCATCGCCTCGTCCAGCCAGCGCTCGGGGTCCCGGGCGAACTCGGGGTAGATGGTCAGGCGAGGGGCGAGCACGTGGCCGGCGGCCTCGGTGGCGGCCTCCAACGCTTCGAGCTGCGGCCACGCTCGCTCCGGGTTGACGTGGTCGACGGTGACCGGCGAGACGCCACCCCAGTCGTCGACACCCGCCGCCAGCAGGCACGACAGGTCGTCGGAGAGGTTCGGCGGCGCCTGGAGGTGGACCTCGGGAGGAAGGAGCAGCCGGGCGGCGGCGATGCTCCAGCGCAGCTCGTCGAGCGGGCACGGCTCAGCCCGCGCCATGGCCGTGCCCGGCTTGGGCAGGAAGTTCTGGACGATCACCTCTTGGACATGGCCGTGGCGGCGATGGGCGTCGGCAATGGCTACCAACGCGGCCAGCCGGTCCCGGCGGGTCTCGCCGATCCCCACCAGGATGCCGGTGGTGAAGGGGATGGCGAGCTCGCCGGCCGCCTCCAGGGTCCCAAGACGGCGGAGGGGCAGCTTGTCCGGCGAGCCGCGGTGCGCGGCGAGGTCCGGCACCAGGGTCTCGAGCATCATCCCCTGGCTGGCGGTCACCGGACGGAGCCGGGCCAGCTCGTCTCGGTAGAGGGCACCGGCGTTGGCGTGAGGCAGGAGCCCGGTCTCTTCCACCACCGCCGCGCACATGGCCGCCAAGTAGTCGACCGTCGAGGCGTAGCCGTTGGCGGCCAACCACTCGGCGGCTGCCCGGTAGCGCAGCTCTGGCCGCTCGCCCAGGGTGAACAGTGCCTCGGTGCAGCCGGCGTCCCGACCCGCTCGGGCGATCGCCAACACCTCGTCGGGTTCGAGATAGGGGTGGGCCAGTCGGGCCGGAGGCTTGGCGAAGGTGCAGTAGCCGCACCGGTCCCGACACAACATGGTGAGCGGGATGAAGACCTTGGGCGAGTAGGTGACCCGATTGGCGTGGTGGCGATCGCGCACCGCCCGGGCTGCCTCGGTGAGCTCGTCGAGCGGCGCCTCGAGCAGCCACGACTCCTCAACTCGGGTATGGGGTCCGCTCACCGCCCGCCTCCTCGCAATGCCGCCTCGTCCACCAGCCACCGGATGTCAGCCGCCGCCACCCGTCCAGCCGGGAGATCCTCGCCGTCTCGGATCCGCCTGATCGCCTCGTGCTTCTCGGGCCCTGTCACCGTGAGCACCACCGTCCGGGCGGCATCGATGACCGGGTAGGTCACGCTCAGGCGATCGTGCGGGTTGCGCCCGGCCGGGTCGCAGGTCGCGACGCACAGCCGCTCCCGCTCGGTGAGGCTCGCGGCGCTGGCGAACAGCGAGGCAGTGTGCCCGTCGGGGCCGACGCCCAGATGGATGAGGTCGATCCCCGGCCCACGCAGCAGCTGACGGAGGACCTCGTCGTACGCGGCAGCGCAGCGTTCCAGATCGCCAGTGGCGGCCATGGGAGTGAAGGATCCCACACCGCCGAGGGCCTCGATGAGGTGCTCACGGACCAGCCGCTGGTTGGCGTCGGGGTCGTCGGGCGGCACCGCCCGCTCGTCACCCAGGTACACGTCCACCAGGGACCAGTCGACCTCGGCCCGCTCGGCCGCTCGGTCGTAACAGGCCGCCGCGGTCGCCCCCCCGGAAGCCACCAGGACGAACCGGGCCCCGGGCCGGCTGGCGAAGCGTTCTTGCAGTAGCGCGGCGAACCGCTCCGGCACGTCGTCGACCGGCTGGACGGTGCGCAGCAGCTCGGCAGCTCGCCCCATCACAGCACCGGTACCCGCCAGGCGTCACCCGAGCGCTGCAAGAGCAGGTCGGCGATGTGGGGACCCCAGGTGCCAGCCTGGTAGAAGTGCAGGCCGCCTCCTGGCTCGCTCCAGGCTTCGAGGTAAGGGTCGACGATCCGCCATGCCTGCTCAACCTCGTCGGTGCGGATGAACAGCGTGGGGTCGCCGATCATCGCGTCGAACAGCAGGCGGGTGTACCCGTCCATCCCCATCTCGGCGATGGCCTGTTCGTAGCCGAAATCCATCGAGACCGACTGGACCCGGAAGTCCTCCCCTGGGACCTTGGCCCCGAAGTGCAAAGAGATCCGCTCGTGAGGCTGGATTCGCAGCACGAGCACGTTGGGGCGGAGCTCCCGGGACAGAGCACCTTCGAACGCCAGGAAGGGGACCTCGTGGAACTGGAGCGCAACCTCAGTCACCCGGGCGGCCAGGCGCTTGCCGGTGCGGACGTACACCGGGACCCCGGCCCAGCGCCAGTTGTCCACCGACAGTCGCAGGGCGACGTAGGTCTCCACCTCGCTGTTCGGGTCGACCCCCTCTTCTTCCCGGTAGCCGACCACTGGCTGCTGGTCGATGACCCCGGCCACGTACTGGCCCCGAACCGAGCGATCGACTGCCTCGTCGGGGGAGGGGATGTCGATGGACTTGAGCAGCTTGACCTTCTCGTCGCGGATGTGCGCGGCGTCCATGCGGGTCGGCGGCTCCATCATCGTGAGCGCGAGGACCTGCATGACGTGGTTCTGCACGATGTCGCGCAGCGCCCCGGCCGTCTCGTAGAAGCCGCCCCGGTGCTCCACCCCGATGGACTCGGCCACCGTGATCTGGACCTGCTCGACGTACCGACGATTCCAGATCGGCTCGAAGATGGCGTTGGCGAAACGCAGTGCGAGAACGTTCTGCACTGTCTCCTTGCCGAGGTAGTGGTCGATCCGAAAGATCTGGTCCTCGTCAAAGGCTCGGTGGAGCTGAGCGTCGAGCTCGAGCGCGCTGTCGAGGTCCCGCCCGAAGGGCTTCTCCACCACCAGCCGCACGAACTCGCCACCTTCGCCCGGGCGGTTGCACCCTTCCTTGGCCAGAGCCTCGGCCACCGCCCCGAACATCTCGGGCACTGTGGCCAGGTAGTAGACCCGGTTCCCTGAGGTCCCTCGGGCCTGGTCCACCTCGGCCAGCACCCGCCGCAGGGCGTCGAAGGTCTCGGTGGCCGCGTACTCGCCCGATACGTAGCGGAAGGACTTCACCATCTCGGCCCACGCGCCACCGCCACCGTCGTCGGCCTTCAGGGCCACCTGGCGAAAGTCGTCGTCCGACCAGCCGGTGCGGGCCACGCCCACCACGCAGAAGCGCTCGTTGAGCCGTCCCCGGTTGGCCAGCTGGGCCAACGCCGGGAGGATCTTGCGGCCAGTCAGGTCGCCCGACGCCCCAAAGATGACCAGCACCAACGGGGGAGGGGTTCGCGCCACCCGCGTCGCGACGGGGGACGTGCTCACCGGGAATCAGCTCCTCGGGGTGGTGGTCTCAAATCCTTGCCCGCCCGACTCGAGGGTGACCGGGTGACCTCCGAACTGGTTGCGCAGCGCGGCCAGCAGCCGGTCAGCGAAGGAGTCCTTCTGCCGAGAGGCGAACCGGGCGTACAGCGCGGCCGAGATCACCGGGGCGGGCACCGCCCGTTCGATCGCCTCTTCGACCGTCCAGCGGCCCTCACCCGAGTCGCTCACCTCGCCTTTGATCTCCTCGAACCCCGATCCCGGGCGCAGGGCCCGCTCGGTGAGCTCGAGCAGCCAGCTACGAACCACCGATCCGTACCGCCAGATGCTGGCGATCTCATGCAGGTCGAGGTCGAACTCGGTGGCCGAGCGCATGATCTCGAATCCCTCGGCGTAGGCCTGCATGAGCCCGTACTCGATGCCGTTGTGGACCATCTTGACGAAGTGCCCGGCGCCGACCGGTCCGACGTGGGCGTAGCCACCCTCGGGGGCGAGCGACCGCAAGGCTGGCTCCACCACGGCCACCGCCTCCTTGGTCCCGCCGACCATGAGGCAGTAGCCCTCGGTCAGGCCCCAGACGCCGCCGGAGGTCCCGGCGTCCACGAAGCCGATCTGCTTGGTGGCCAGGCGATCTGCGGTGGGCTTGGCCGACTTGTAGTTGGAGTTGCCCCCGTCGACGATGACGTCCCCCGGTCCGAAGCGCTCGGCCAGGGCGTCGATGGTCGAGTCGGTCGGCGGCCCCGCCGGCACCATGACCCAGGCGGCTCGGGGTCGGTCCAGCTTGGCGGCCAGGTCGTCGAGGTCGTCGGCGGCGATCGCGCCGTTCGCGGCTGCCTGGGCTCGGGCTTCGGACGACAGGTCGTAGGCCACCACCTGGTGACCGGCCCGGATCAGCCGCTCGGTCATGTTGGCGCCCATCTTCCCCAGGCCCACCATGGCGATCTTCATCGGCTCGCTCCTCTCACGCCCCCGACGGTACTTCCGACGGTCACCAGTCTCAGGCCAGCGCGTCCAGGTCGTCGACCGCCACCCGCAGTACCCGACGGCCATGGGCGAGCAGGCTCTGGTGGTCTCCGATCGACTGGGCCGCGATCAGGGTTGCAAAGTCAAACGGCTTGGACGGGATCGGCACCGTCGGTTGCTCGGAGCGGCGAACCAACTGCACCGCGACCACGGTGTTGGGCCCTCCCTTGGGGAGCTGGCCGGTCGAGTGCAAGAACCGTGGGCCATAGCCGGCGGTCACCGCGACCCCGCCCAGGGCATCGCGGACCCGGCAACGTAGGGCTTCGAGGGCGTCGTCCTGGCCGAAGGGCAGGTAGGCCTGGAGCGAGACGTAGTCGCCGGCTCGGACCTGGTCGCGCAGCCAAGGCAGCACCGCCGCTGGCTCGACCGCCGCGACCGTGGGCAGCGGGAGCGACTCGAGCACCCGGTTGGTGTTGGCTTTGGACTCGGCCACGTTGGGCTCGTCGAACGGGTCGATGGCCAGGACATGCCCGGCGATCGGGATCGCGACCTCGAAGCGGTAGAACAGCTCGGCCAGATCCGTGGCCTCGGTCGGCTCCAGCCGGACCAGGTGCCGGTCATCACCGGTCTCGACCTCAGTCGTCGGCACCGGCACGCACCCGGTGCCACGCTTGCCGGTGGACTCCGCGATCAGCTGCTCGACCCACAACCCGAACGCCCGGAAGGCGGCCGGCACCACGATCGTGGTCTTGTCCCGGCCCTCGGTGGCCGCCCGACCCATCTCGAAGCCGAGCTCGACCGCTTCCTCCACGTCGGTGGCCAGGGCGCGCTCGCACAGCTCGGCGACGTCGTAGCCGAGCAGACACGCCGGGACCATCCCGAAGTAGGACAGCACCGAGTAGCGCCCGCCGATGTCGGGCGGGTTCTCGAACACTCGGCGAAACCCTCGTTCCTGGGCCAGAGTGGCCAGGGGGGTGCCGGGGTCGGTGATCGCGGCGTAGCGCGAGCCGTCTTTGAGCCGGAACCAGGCGTAGTCGAACAACACGGTGGGTTCGAGGGTGGTGCCGGACTTGGACGACACCAAGACGAAGGCGTCATCGAGCTCAAGACCGCCCACCGTCGTGGGATCGGTCGTGTCGCAGACGACCAGGCGGCGGCCGGAGCCACCGCTCCTGGGGGCCGCGGCCAGGACAGCCGGGCCCAGCGAGGACCCGCCCATCCCGAGCAGGACCACCGTCGACTGGTCGATGGTCGAAGCCCACGCCGCCAGGTCCCTCGCTTCGGCAGCCATCCGCCGCGGGACGTCCAGCCAGCCCAGCCGGCTGGCCGACACGTTGCCCGGCGGCCACAACGTGGCATCACGGTTCCGCAGGCGGGCGGCCAGGCCGGCGTCGACCCGGCTCACCGGGCCGCTCCGCCAAGCGCTGCCGCTTTGTCCTTCAGTGCCTGGATGACCTCCTCGAAGGACTTGGCGAACGCGTGCACCCCTTCGTCCTCCAAGGTGGCGGCCACGTCCGCCAGATCGATGCCGGCCGCCTCGACCTGTTGGAGCACGGCCTTGGCTCCATCGGGGTCCCGATCGACGGTCCGCGACACCGTGCCGTGGTCGGCGAAGGCGTCCACGGTGCCTTCAGGCATGGTGTTCACCGTCTCGGGCCCGATCAGGTTGTCGACGTAGAGCAGGTCGGGGTAGGCCGGGTTCTTGGTCGAGGTCGAGGCCCACAGCGGTCGTTGGACCCTCGCCCCCAAGGCCGCCAGTGCCTCCCACCGGGGCCCGGAGAAGTTCCGCCGAAAGTGCTGGTACGCGAGCTGCGCCTGGGCCACCGCGGCCCGACCGCGCAGGGCGAGGATCGACGCATCGCCGTCCTCGCCGCCGGCCAGCTGGGTCAGGCGCCGATCCACCTCGGTGTCCACCCGGCTCACGAAGAACGACGCCACCCCGGCAACGCCGGAGAGGTCCCGGTGCCCGGCGGCGGCGTAGGCCTCGAGCCCCGAGATGTAGGCCTCGGCCACCTCGTCGTAGCGAGGAAGCCCGAAGATCAGGGTCACGTTGATGCTCAGACCCTCAGAGACCAGCTGGCGGATGGCCGCCACGCCCTCGGCCGTGGCCGGCACCTTCACCAACAGGTTCGGCGCATCGATCCGCTGATGGAGCGAGCGAGCCGAACGCACGGTCGCGTCGGTGTCGTGGGCCAGCGCCGGGGCGACCTCGAGCGAGACGAAACCGTCGGAGCCGCCACTCTCGTCGTGGAGGCGTCGCAGCACCGCCAAGGCGTCGTGGATGTCTTGGATCACGAGCTCCCAGTAGGCGTCTTCGACCCCAAGGTGGCCGATGAGCGAGCCGAACTGCTCGTCGTAGTCCGTCTCGCCCTCGATCGCCTTGGCGAAGATGGTGGGGTTGGAGGTCACGCCACGGATCCCAGCCTCCACGAGCTCGGCCAAGCGGCCGCTGCGGATCCAGTCCCGTCGGAGGTTGTCCAACCACGGGCTCTGCCCCTGCTCGGCGTAGAGCGCTTGCAGACGGTTCATCGACGGCTCCTTCCCACCAGCTCCAGGGCGGCCGCCACGACGTGCTCGACGGTGAACCCGAAGTGGGCCAGCACCGCTGCGCTCGGCCCGGACGCGCCGTAGGTGTCGATGGCCACGCTGGCGTCGGCGTAGCGGTCCCAGCCGAACGAGGAGCCGGCCTCGACCGACAGCGTGGGCACGTCGCCGGGGAGGACCGATCCTCGGTACTCGTCGTCCTGGGCCTCGAACCACTCCCAGCACGGAAGCGACACGACCCTGGCCGAGTGTCCCTGCGTGGCCAGCTGATCGGCCGCCTCGAGGCACAGGTGGACCTCGCTCCCGGTTCCCACCAGCACCAGCTCGAGTGGGCCAGGCTCGGCTCGCAGGACGTAGCCGCCCCGGGGCAGCCCCTGGGCGGCGACGGCTGCGGTCTCGGCGAGGACCGGGATCGACTGGCGGGACAAGATCATCGCGACCGGGCCGTCGGCCTCGACCGCGCACCGCCACGCCTGGGCGCACTCGTTGGCGTCTGCCGGCCGGACCACGGCCAGCCCGGGCATGGCCCGCAAGGAAGCGAGATGCTCGACCGGCTCGTGGGTCGGGCCATCCTCACCGACCCCGATCGAGTCATGGGTCCACGAGTAGATGACGTGGGCTCCGGACATCGCGGCCAGCCGGACCGCCGGTCGCATGTAGTCGCTGAAGGTGAAGAAAGTGCCTCCGACCGGCAGGACGCCGCCGTGCAGGGCCATCCCGGTCATCGCGGCACCCATGCCATGCTCTCGGATCCCGTAGTGCAGCTGGCGGCCGCCGGGGTGTTGGCGGGACTGGCGCTCAGCTCCTTCGAGCGCTACCCCGGTGTTCTCGGTCAGGTCGGCTGCCCCGACCAGCAAGCCGGGGATCGCCGGTGCGGTCGCGTTGATGCAGGCGTTGATGGCCCGGCGGGTGGCCAGTTGCTGGCCGGCCTCGAACCTCGGGATGGCTGACGCCCAGCCCTCGAGGGCGTGCCCCGACCACGCCGCATCCCAGGCGGCACGGTCGACGTCCGAGGAGTCGAACCGGGCCTGCCAGGCCTGGCGGAGCGCTTCGCCACGGCCGACGCAGCGCCGGTAGAAGTCGAGCACCGCGTCGGGTACCCAGAACGATTCATCCACCGGCAGACCGAGGATCTCTTTGGTCTTGTGGATCTCCTCGGCACTCAGCGGGGTCCCGTGGGCCTCCTTGGTGTCCACGATGTCCGGCGCCGGCCAGCCGATGTGACTGCGAAGCACGATCAACGAGGGCCGGTCGGCGACCCCCATGGCACGGCGAAGCGCTGCCTCCAGCCGGTCAAGGTCGTTGGCAACCTCGCCGATCGGATCGACGTCCCAGCCGTAGGCGGCGAAGCGTCCCAAGACATCGTCGGTGTATGCCAGTTCGGTCGGGCCGTCGATGGTGATGTGGTTGTCGTCGTAGACCGCGATGAGACGCCCAAGCCCAAGGTGACCGGCGAGTGAGGCCGCCTCGTGCGAGATGCCCTCCTCGAGGCAGCCATCCCCGCAGATCACGAACGTGTAGTGGTCGCACACCTCGGGGCCGAACCGATCGCGCACGAAGCGCTCAGCGACCGCCATCCCCACCGCGTCCCCGAAGCCCTGCCCGAGGGGCCCGGTCGTCACCTCCACCCCTGGGGTGTGCCGACGCTCTGGGTGCCCTGGGGTCCGGCTCCCTACGGTCCGGAACGCCTTCAGGTCGTCGAGGGTCAGCCCGTAGCCGGTGAGGTAGAGCAAGGAGTACAGCAGGATCGAGGCGTGCCCGTTCGAGAGGATGAAGCGGTCCCGGTCCGGCCACGCCGGATCAGTCGGGTCGTGGCGCATGATCCGGGTGAACAGGACGTGCGCCAAAGGAGCGAGCGCCATCGCGGTCCCGCTGTGGCCGGAGCCAGCCTTGGCCGGCGCGTCCATCGCCAGCCCTCGGATCACGTTGACCCCGAGCTGCTCGAGCGCGGGGTCCTGCAGGGTCGAGACCACGAGAGCACCCTACCCACTGGACCCGGGACCATCTGCGGCGGGGCCGCCGATGGCGTGGCCCTGGCGGTTGGCCCATACTGCACCCGATGGCCGTGCGGATGCAGGTCCCCCCGAACAGCGACCTGTTGCTCGGCGCCGTGTGCGTCGACAAGTCGGTGCCCGGACGGACCACCTGGACCATGGTCGCCGACGAGCGCTTCGCCAACCCTGCCGGGCAGGTCCAGGGCGGCTTCCTGTGCGCGTTCGTCGACACCGCGCTCGGGTCGGCGGCGGTCACCTACGCCCAGGGGCGCAAGGTCTTCGTGGCCAATGCCGAGCTGAAGGTCAGCTTCCTCGCGCCCGTCCAGATCGGCACCGAGCTGCGCTGCGACGCCGAGGTGGTCTCTGGGGGATCGCGGGTGGCCTTCGTCGAGGCGACCGTGACCGACGCCGCGGGGACCAAGGTCGCCCGGGCGAGCTCGACCTACCTCTACCGAGACCGCACCTAGGCGCTGGCTGTCCCCTCGCCCGGGGGACAGCTGCTCGTCTCGTCCACTCGCGCCGATTAGCGTCGGGCCCGTGCCGCTGCTGACCAGGGCCTGGCGGGCCGCCCACAGGGACCGACGTCCGGGGACGTCAGGGACCCGGCGCGATGCCATCGAGCTGCTCATGGCATACGTGAAGCAGGAGACTGTCGAGCCGCTCAAGGGCTTCGGCCGTTTCGTGCTGTTCGGCGTGGCGGGCTCTGTCGCCATCGCTGCCGGCACCGTGCTGCTGCTGCTGGCCGCCCTGCGGATCCTGCAGACCGAGACCGGGACCTTCCATGGCAACCTCTCGTGGGTGCCCTATGTGATCGTGACCGTGCTGGGGCTGCTGGTGATCGCCCTGGCCGCCTGGCGGATCGTGGCCGGGCCGGCGGCTCGGCGGACCCCCAAGAAGGCGAACGAGTAGCCGGCCACGTCGGCCGGCGAGGGAAGGGATCTCATGTCGATCGAGACCAACGGGCGGCGCATCAGCCGTGACGAGGTGCAGGCGGCTCTGGCCAAGATGCTCGGGCAGGGCCAGGAGGCCGTCCAGGCCAAGTTGCCGGCGGCAGCGGCGCTGGCAGGAGCGGTCGTCGTGGTGGTGCTCGCGCTGGCGTACTGGCTGGGGCGTCGCGGCGGCCGGCGCGATTCGGCCGTCCTCGAGATCCGACGGCTCTAGGCGACGCCGTGGACTACCTGCTCCGACGACTCGTGCGCGCCGGAACCCGTCGCGGCCTGCGGGGCGAGCACTGGGCATGGTTCGCCCTGGCGGCGGCGGCGTACCTGCTGCGACGGGCCAGGAGCCGGGACCGGCCGGTGGTGTACTCCGGAACGGTGCGGGCAGGGGATCGCCTCGTCGTGTCACTACGGGCTCCGGGGGGCGAACCGGCCGAGCGGCCGGGCTGAGCGTGGGGGTCGGGAGGGTCCTCGCTGCCGGCGAGCGGGTCCTGCTCGTCGACCCCAAGCAACGCCGCTACCTGGTGCGGCTGCGAGCCGGGGAGACCTTCCACACCCACGCCGGCGTCATCGCCCATGACGACATCATCGGCAAGCCCGAGGGCTCGACGGTGGTCGGCTCGACCGGTCGAGGCTTCCTCGCCTTCCGTCCCACCCTCGCTGATGTCGTGCTCAAGATGCCCCGAGGCGCCCAGGTCATCTACCCCAAGGACCTGGGAGCCATCCTCATCGCGGCCGACGTGGGCCCGGGGCAGCGGATCCTCGAAGCCGGCGTCGGCTCAGGAGCGCTGTCGATGGCGCTCCTGCGGGCGGGCGCGTCGGTCGTCGGCTACGAGCTGCGCGAGGACTTCGCCCAACGGGCCCGCCAGAACGTGACCGAGCAGCTCGGCGAGGAGGTCGACTACCGGATCGAGCTCGCGGATGTGACCCAGGGGGTGTCCGACGACGGTTTCGACCGTGTGATCCTCGACCTGCCCGAACCCTGGGCCGTGGTGCCCCACGCTGCCCGGGTACTCAGGCCCGGTGGGATCTTCCTTGCCTACCTCCCGACGATCAACCAGACCGGGCTGCTTCGAGCTTCCCTCGCCGCCTCGGGGTTCGCGCTGGCCGAGACGCAGGAGATCTTGCGCCGGACCTGGCATGTCGAAGCACGCTCGATCCGCCCCGACCATCGCATGGTCGCGCACACCGGCTTTTTGACCACGGCTCGGCTCCTCGCCGGCGGCGCTGGCCGGACCGAAGGGGCCGAAGCGGGCGTCAGTCCCGCTCGATGAAGATGCACTCGCCAGGGCACTCCTCGGAGGCTTCGACCACCGCCTCTTCGAGGTCCTCGGGAACGAGTGCCATGCCCGCCGACCCGCCCGGGTCGTTCTTGATGACGTCGCCCTCCTTCACGTAGGCGAGACCGTCATCGAGCAGGGTGAAGACGGCAGGAGCGATCTCCTCGCAGAGACCATCGCCTGTACACAGGTCCTGATCGATCCAGACCTTCATCCCCGCAGTCTGCCTTCCCCTCTGACGTCGACCGCCCGGTTCGCGCACTGCGGCGACGGGCACCACGACCGCCCGGACGACCCGGTCGATCACCTCCCTCCGATGCTAGTAGGTCCCGACGACCCTTAGGTGAGGACCGCCGCCGCCGGCCACCCCGCCGCAGCGCCGGCCGAGCGAGCCAGCTCAGGGCACGAAGCTGGCCAGCAGCCGGGCCAGCGCAACCGGGGCGTCCCCCTGCACGCTGTGACCGGCCTCCTCGACGTGCTCCACCCGTGCCGTCGGGTGGCGGCGGAGGAGCTCGGCCTCGTCCGCGTCGTCGACCACCGACTGGGGCCGCATCCCACGGACCAGCAGCAACGGCACCTCGATCCGCTCCACCACCGACCACAGCTCGGCGAAGCGCGGACCCTCCTGGGGCTCGGGTGGCTCCTCGGCTCGGTGGCGGGCGTGGCGCCAGACCCAGCTCCCGTCCTCACGTTGCACCGCATTGTGGAGGATCCCGCGACGCAACGACGCCACGCTCCTGGTCGGGTTGTGCTCGATGGTCCGGGCCAAGATCGCCTCGAAGTCGGGGAAGCTCTCCGGCCCCCGAACGAACGCGGTGATGGCCCGGGCCTTCTCCGCAGTCACCCCGGGGGTCACGTCCACCAGGACGAGCCGCCGGACCAGCTCCGGATGGCGATCCGCCAGGACCAGGGCGGTCAGGCCGCCGAGCGACATCCCCACCACCGCCCGGGCGCTGGGGGCGAGCGCCTCGATGACCCTGGCAACGTCATCGGCGTTGTCAGCCAGGTTCCGGGTGCCCCGACGCCCCCCGTCGGAGTGCCCGTGGCCGGGGAGGTCGACCGCCATCAGAGGCCTGGCCAGGGCAAGCGCGACGGTGTCCCAGGTGTGGGCGTTCTGTGCGCCACCGTGGAGCAAGACCAGCTCGGGCTCACGCTCCCCCCAGACCAGGGCACTGAGCGACCGGCCGTCACCCATCGGCACCGCCCGCCGGCACACCACCGGGGGACCGTCGTAGGGAATGCCGAACTCCTCGGCGTTCTCGTGGAACATCGAGAACTCGTCGTAGCGGTCGGGGGGGTCGGCCGGGCTCATGGCACCTCCGGTCTCGAGCAGGCGGTCCTTCGGCAAGGATCCCACGGCTGTCCCGCCGGCGCCCGGGAGGCCGCCGCGGCCCTCGCCCAGGTCCTCGGCAACGCGGTCCGAATCCCGCCTGCGCTGCCGATAGGGTGAGGCAAAACGTCGGTGGGAGGTGGTTCCGACGCCGAGACCCGAAGACCACGACGAAACCAGCCAGGCCGAGCTCGAGATGGTCCGGGCCCGGCTGGCCGAAGCCGAAGAGGAGATCCGGGTGCTGCGCCGGCGTCTGCAGGAGGGCCCGGCCAGGGTGCAGTCCCTGGAAGAGCGCCTCCTTGAGACCAAGGGCCAGCTGAACCAGGCCATCTCGCAGAACGAGAAGCTCACCTTCACCCTGCAGCAGGCCAAGGAGCAACTGGCCACCCTGCGCGAGGAGGTGGACAAGCTCACCCAGCCGCCAGCCGCCTACGGGACCTTCCTCGACCTGAACGAGGACGGCACCGTGGACGTGTTCGCCAGCGGCCGCAAGATGCGGGTTGCCCTCCATCCCGACATCGATCCCGGCATCCTGCGCAAGGGAAACGAGGTCGTCCTGAACGAGTCGCTGAACGTCGTCTTGGTGCGCGACGGGGACCTCTCCGGAGAGGTGGTGACCCTGAAGGAGGTGATGGAGGACCGGCGGCGAGCCATCGTCTACGCACGAGCCGACGAGGAGCGGGTGGTCGAGCTCTCCGACGACTTGGCGGCGACCCACCTGCGGGCCGGCGACGCCCTGCTCATGGACGTGCGCAGCCAGCTGCTGATCGAGAAGCTGCCACGTCCCGAGGTGGAGGAGCTGGTGCTCGAGGAGGTCCCCGACATCACCTACGCCGATGTCGGCGGGCTCGACGCTCAGATCGAGGCGATCACCGACGCGGTCGAGCTGCCGTACCTGCATCGCAAGCTGTTCGCGCAGTACAAGCTTCCCGCCCCCAAGGGGATCCTCCTGTACGGCCCACCGGGCTGCGGCAAGACCCTCATCGCCAAGGCGGTGGCGAACTCCCTGGCCAAGAAGGTCGCTGAGGCCACCAACAACACCAGCATCCGCAGCTACTTCCTCAACATCAAGGGTCCCGAGCTCCTCAACAAGTACGTGGGGGAGACCGAGCGACAGATCCGGCTGGTCTTCCAGCGCGCGCGCGAGAAGGCCGAGGAGGGCGTGCCGGTCATCGTCTTCTTTGACGAGATGGACTCGCTGTTCCGCACCCGGGGGACCGGGATCAGCTCGGACATGGAGTCGACCATCGTTCCCCAGCTCCTGGCCGAAATCGACGGGGTCGAGGCCCTGCGCGATGTCATCGTCATCGGGGCGTCGAACCGGGAGGATTTGATCGACCCGGCCATCCTGCGGCCTGGGCGCCTCGACGTGAAGATCAAGATCGAGCGGCCCGACCAGGAAGCGGCGGCCCAGATCTTCGCCCGGTACCTCACCCCCGACCTGCCGCTCGACCCTGGCGAGGTCGAGCGGCTGGGGGGGGGTGACCCGGCCAAGGCGACCCAGGTCATGATCGAGCGAACGGTGGCCGAGATGTACTCCACCAGCCAGGACAACCGCTTCTTGGAAGTCACCTACCAGAACGGGGACAAAGAGGTCCTCTACTACCGGGACTTCGCCTCCGGAGCGATGATCGAGAACGTGGTCAGGCGGGCCAAGAAGCTCGCGATCAAGCGTGAGATCGCCACCGGCGTGGGCGGGATCCGGACCGAGGACCTCTTGGAGTCGATTCGCCAGGAATACAAGGAGAACGAGGATCTCCCCAACACGACCAATCCCGACGACTGGGCGAGGATCTCCGGCAAGAAGGGTGAGCGCATCGTCTACGTGCGGACCCTGCTCACCGAGGAAAGCGAGACCAAGGGCGGTCGCTCGATCGAGCGGGTAGGCACCGGGCAGTACCTCTGAACTGGGGCTCGGCCGGGACTTGCGGAATCGGCCCCGGGCCCCGGAGCCCCGAGGCGATGACCAGCTAGGGTCGGATCGGTGGCCATCCACAAGGTAAGCGGGATCGAGACCGAGTACGGCGTCCACACCGCCGGGCCCGACGCCAACCCGGTGTCGGCGTCGTCGCTCCTGGTCAATGCGTACGCGGCGGCTGTCGACCGGCGGACCCGATGGGACTTCGAGGACGAAACCCCTGACAAAGATGCCCGGGGCTACGCCCGCGAGGGGGCGTTGCCGCCGGCAGTGGAGACTCACCTGGCCAACACCGTGCTCACCAACGGCGCCCGGTACTACGTCGACCACGCCCACCCCGAGTACTCGACCCCTGAGTGCTTCGACCCACTCGAGCTGGTCTGCCACGACAAGGCGGGCGAGGAGGTGCTGCGGCGTTCGATGCTCGCCGCCGCGAGCGTTCCCAATGCCCCGGCGGTGGTCGTGTACAAGAACAACTCCGACGGCAAGGGCAACTCCTACGGCTGCCACGAGAACTACCTCATGGACCGGGCGGTGCCCTTCACCAACGTCGTCGCCGGGGTGACCCCGCACTTCGTGACCCGCCAGATCTACACCGGGGCCGGCAAGGTGGGCACCGAGACCTCGGCCTTCGGGTCTCAGAGCGTCCCGTACCAGATCTCCCAGCGGGCCGAGTTCTTCGAGGAGCTGGTCGGGCTGGAGACCACGCTCAAACGACCCATCGTCAACACCCGGGACGAGCCCCACGCCGACCCCAAGCGGTTCCGTCGGCTGCACGTCATCGTGGGCGATGCCAACCTGGCCGAGGTGGCCACGTTCCTCAAGGTCGGCACGACCGCGCTGGTGCTGGCGATGATCGAGGACGACCAGTTCCCGACCAAGCAGCTCACGCTGGCCGATCCGGTGCGCGCCATGCACCAGGTCTCGGCGGACGTGGACCTGTCGACCCCGCTGCGGCGGGCCGAGGGCTCGACGATCACCGCACTCGAGGTCCAGTGGGAGATCTTCGCCGCCGCCCGCCGCTACGCCAAGGAGAAGGGGCTGGACGCGGTGGGCGGCGAGCAGGTGGGCGAGATGCTCCTGGAGCGCTGGGAGGCGGTCCTGACCGGCCTCGAGTCGGACCCGAGCAGCCTCACCGGCCAGATCGACTGGCTGGCCAAGCGCTCGCTCATCGAGGCCTACCGCGAGCGCCACGGCTGCTCCTGGGACGACCACCGCCTGGCCGCCCTCGACCTCCAGTACCACGACCTGCGCCCCGAGCGGTCCCTGTTCAAGCGGCTTCCCATGGAGCGCCTGGTCGACGACGAATCGGTGGCGGCCGCGGTGACCCAACCACCCCGACGCACCAGGGCCTGGTTCCGGGGCCGCTGCCTGGCCCAGTGGCCGGACGCCGTGGTCACAGCCAACTGGGACTCTCTGGTGTTCGACGTGGGCGGCGACCCGCTCCGGCGGGTCCCTATGATGGACCCGCTCAAGGGAACGGCCGACCACACGGCCTCGTTGTTCGAGTCCTGTGACAGCCCGTCCGAACTCTTGGAACGATTGAGCTCCTGAGGTGATGACCAATGGCAGAGCGAGAGCAGAGACGCCGGAGCGCTCCCGCGCGCACTGAGGCCGACGTCGTCGACGAGCCGGCACCCGCCTCGCCCCGTGGCGAGAAGCTCAAGGCCGACCTGGACGAACTCCTCGACGAGATCGACGAGGTGCTCGAGGACAACGCCGAGGAGTTCGTGCGCAACTACGTGCAGAAGGGCGGGCAGTAGGACCCCGGTGGCGCTGCCCCTGTTCCACCCGGGCGAGGACCCGGGCCCCGACTTCGCCAGCCTGCTCAGGAAGTCCGGCATCCCGGTGTTCCCGCCGGTGACCACCGAGCTGAGCGTCCCGCACGCGACCACCGTGGTCGCGCTGCGCTTCGCCGAGGGCGTGGTGATGGCCGGCGACCGACGGGCCACCGAGGGCTACTCCATCGCCCACCGGGCGATGGACAAGGTGTTCCCGGCCGACCGCTGGTCGGCGGTGGCCATTGCCGGTGCCGCCGGGCCGGCGGTGGAGATGGTCCGGCTCTTCCAAGTACAGCTCGAGCACTACGAAAAGGTGGAAGGGGTCTCGCTCAGCTTGGAGGGCAAGGCAAACCAGCTCGCCCAGATGGTGCGCGAGCACCTGCCCATGGCGTTCCAGGGCCTGGCCGTGGTGCCCCTGTTCGCCGGCTACGACCTGCGGCGGGGGATCGGTCGCATCTTCACCTACGACGTGACCGGCGGCCACTACGAGGAGGCCGACTTCCAAGCGACCGGCTCTGGCGGCCGGGACGCCCGCAACACCATCAAGCTCGGCTTCCGGGAGGGACTCTCGAGAGCAGACGGGATCGAGCTCGCGATCGAGGCGCTCTTTGAGGCCGCCGACGAGGACGCCGGAACCGGCGGCCCGGACCTGGTTCGCGGCATCTATCCGCTGGTCGCAGTGGTCGATTCGGCCGGCTATGCGCCGGTTGCCGAGGAGGAGGTTGCGGACCGTTTCCTCTCGCTGATCGAACGTCGGCGGGCCGAGCGTGGCCGCGACGGGGGAAGGGGTGAGCCACAGTGACCGTCCCGTTCTATGTCGCCCCCGAGCAGGCGATGAAGGACCGGGCCGAGTACGCCCAGAAGAACATCGCGCGCGGCCGGCCTCTCATCGCCACTACCTACCAGCACGGGGTGCTGATCGTGGCCGAGAACCACTCCCGGACCCTGCACAAGATCAGCGAGATCTACGACCGGATCGCCTTCGGTGGGGTCGGCCGGTACAACGAGTATGAGCAGCTCCGAGTGGCCGGTGTCCGCCACGCCGACACCAAGGGCTTCGCGTTCAGTCGGGAGGACGTCGACGCCCGGTCCCTGGCCAACCTCTACGCCCAGTACCTCAACAACGTCTTCACCCATGAGATCAAGCCGCTCGAGGTCGAGATCCTGGTGGCCGAGCTGGCCGACGATGGGGGACCGGACCAGCTCTACCACGTGGCCTACGAGGGCACGATCACCGACGAGGAGCACTTCTTGGTCCTGGGGGGTGACGCCGAGACCATCACCGAGCGGGTCGCCGCCGTGTACCAGGAAGGATGGGACCTGCCGACCGCACTCGGAGCCACCGTCTCGGCCCTGGCCGGCGAGGACCGCACCCTCGGACCCCAGGACCTCGAGGTGGCGATCCTGTCGCGCCAGAACGGTCGGCGCACATTCCGCCGGATCGAGGACCGGGAGCTGGCGGAGCTCCTCGGCTCTGGCGGTACCCAGGTGACACCGGGCGGGCCGCTGGAGTCCCAGCCGTCCCCCTGATCGAGGGGGTACTGCCGCCCGTCGGCCCCGGGCGGTACGGTGGCCGCGTGCGCCGCCGCATCTTCGGGCTGGAGAACGAGTACGGGGTGACCTTCACCCTGCGTGGCCAGCGGCGCCTCAGCCCCGACGAGGTCGCCCGGTACCTGTTCCGCCGGGTGGTGAGCTGGGGACGGTCTTCCAACGTCTTTTTGGAGAACGGTGCTCGGCTCTACCTCGACGTGGGCAGCCACCCCGAGTACGCGACCCCCGAGTGCGATCGGATCAATGACCTGGTGACCCATGACAAGGCCGGGGAGTGGATCCTGGCCCAGCTGGTCACCGGGGCCCAGGCGCGGCTCCGCGACGAGGGCATCCGAGGGGACGTCTACCTGTTCAAGAACAACACCGATTCGGCCGGCAACTCCTACGGGTGCCACGAGAACTACCTGACCGAGCGAAACGACGACTTCAGTCGCTACACCGAGGTACTGATCCCGTTCCTGGTCAGCCGCCAGATCTATGCCGGGGCGGGGAAGGTTCTGCACACCCCTCGGGGGGCGACGTTCTGCCTCAGCCAGCGGGCCGAGCACATCTGGGAAGGGGTTTCGTCGGCCACCACCCGGAGCCGGCCCATCATCAACACCCGTGACGAGCCCCATGCCGACGCCGAACGGTTCCGCCGCCTCCACGTGATCGTCGGCGACTCCAACATGTCCGAGTACGCCACCTTCCTCAAGGTGGGGGCGACCAGCATCATCTTGACCATGCTCGAGGACGCCTCGACGGTGCTGCGCGACCTCACCTTGGAGAACCCGATCCGCGCCATCCGCGAGATCAGCCAGGACATCACCTGTCAGCGCCGGGTCCGCCTGGCCAACGGCCGCGAGATGCGGGCCCTCGACATCCAGGCCGAGTATCTCCAGCGAGCGCAGCGGTTCCGGGACCAGCGCGGCTTGCAGCCCGACGAGGACCTGGCCCTCAGCATGTGGGAGCACTGCTTGAAGGGTCTCGAGTCCGACCCGCTCTCGCTGTGGCGCGAGTGCGACTGGGTGGCCAAGTACCGGCTGCTCGAAGAGGTGCGCCTCCGCCATCAGCTGCCGCTCGCCCACCCCAAAGTGGCCCTGGTCGACCTCATGTACCACGACGTCGACCGCTCAAGAGGCTTGTTCTACAAGCTGCAGGACCGTGACCAGGTGGAGCGGACCTGCAACGACTCGGACATCGCGCTGGCCATGACCAGGGCCCCTGAGACCACGAGAGCTCGCCTGCGGGGGGCGTTCGTCCGGCGGGCCAAGGAGCGCCGGCGGGACTTCACCGTCGATTGGGTGCACCTCAAGCTGAACGACCAGGCACAGCGGACCATGCTCCTCAAGGACCCGTTCAAGTCCCACGACGAACGGGTCGAACGCCTCATCGCCTCGCTTTGACCCCTCCGAGCGGCGTGGCCGCCGAGGACGCCACCGCCCCCGGCGGCCCGACGGAGCGCCCTGGCGCGCCGGGGCCCCGCCGCTCGCTCCGGCGCCGGATCGGCGAGTGGGGGATCGTGGTCGCGGTCGCCGTGGCGGCTGCCGTGCTCCTGCGGCTCTTCGTCGTCCAGACCTTCTACATCCCGTCGGGCTCCATGAGCCCGACCCTGCAGGTGGGGGATCGGATCGTCGTGTTCAAGCTGGCCTATGACTTCCACGCTGTCCAGCGAGGGGACATCGTGGTGTTCGACGCGCCGCCCAAAGTGGCCTCGAGCTGCGACACCACCGACAAGGTGCTCGTCAAGCGGGTGATCGGACTGCCCGGCGAGACCATCTCGGACCGAGGCGGCGTCGTCTACATCGACGGCCGGCCCCTGCACGAGACCTACCTGCCCGCGCACGACCCGGCGACCTACACCGGGCCGTTCCACCGGTACCACCTCGGCCCCAACCAGTACTTCGTGATGGGCGACAACCGGACCGAGTCCTGCGACAGCCGGTTGTGGGGGCCCGTCAACCGCTCGGAGATCATCGGCAAGGTGGAGATGCGGATCTGGCCGCTGTCACGCATCGCCTTCTTCTGAGCCGCGCTCGCCACCAGGGTGCCGCTCGCCGTGGGGGCCCGCTATGGCACCGGTAGGATCGAGCCCAGATGCTGTCGCTCAGCCCGGAGAAGCTCTTCATCGTCTTGATCGTGGCCCTGGTGCTGCTGGGCCCGGACAAGCTGCCCAAGCTGGCCCGCCAGCTGGGAGCCGGATGGGCCAAGCTCCGGGAGTTCCAGCAGCGCATGGAGCAAGAGGTCCGGGAGGTCGTGCCCGAGCTGCCCTCCACCCAGGAGATCGTCCGGATCGCCCGGTCGCCGGTCTCGTACCTCAACTCCCTGGCCGACTCGCCCGATGGACAACCGACACCGGCCGCCGAGGACGGAACGGCCGCCCCGGCGCCGCAGGAGCGGCCGGCGGCCCTCGGGCACCCACCCGGTGGGCCGCTGCGGGTGCCGGTCGACCCGGGGATGAACTGAGCGCCGGCGGCGCCAGCCCACCGGAAGCGTGAGCGAGCCATGGCCACCCGACTGCTGAACGGCCGCCGGCACCGCCCGTCGCCCAACGCGATGACCTTGGCCGAGCACCTGGCCGAGTTGCGGCGGCGGCTCATCGTCTCGGTGATCGCCTTCGTCGTCGGCACCGCGATCGCGGCCGCCTTCTACCAGGGGATGCTCGACGTCCTCCAGCACCCTTACTGCCGCGCCGCCCCCCATCACTGCGCGTTCTACGTCACCGGCCCCTTGGACCCGCTCACCTTGCGGATCCAGATGGCAGCCTTCGGCGGCCTCGTCCTGGCGTCGCCGGTGATCCTCTTCGAGCTCTGGCGGTTCGTGACCCCTGGCCTGCACCCGCACGAGAAGCGCTATGTCATCCCCTTCGTCTCGGTGTCGATCGTGCTGTTCGTGGCCGGCTGTGCGCTCGCCTACAGCGTCTTTCCGCACGCGCTGGCCTTCCTGCGCGAGGTGGGAGGTCCCAGCCTCCACCAGATCCTCTCGCCGAACCAGAACCTGAGCCTGATCCTGCTCATGATGTTCCTGTTCGGCATGACCTTCGAGTTCCCGGTCCTGCTGGTTGGGCTGCAACTGGCCAACGTGGTCCGGCCAGTCCAGCTGCTCCGGGCCTGGCGGTGGGCGGTCATCGGCCTCACCTTGGTGGCCGCGGTCTTTACCCCGAGTGCGGACCCCCTCTCCATGCTGGTGCTCGCCGTCCCGCTCATCTCCTTCTACTTCCTCTCCATCGGCATCGGCACCCTGTTCAGACGGTGATCATGCAGCGCCGCTCGGGGATCGCGGTGACCGCCGACGAGGCGCTGCGGCGCGACTTCCTCGGCGATCTGCGGTTCGAGCCCGACCCGTTCCAGCTGGAAGCCTTCGCCGCCTTGGAGGCCGGCTGCTCGGTGCTGGTCTCGGCCCCGACCGGTTCGGGCAAGACCCTGGTCGCCGAGTACGCCATCTGCCGCACCCTGGCCCGCGGCACCAAGGTGTTCTACACGACGCCCCTCAAGGCCCTGTCCAACCAGAAGTACCGGGACCTGTGCGCTGCCCACGGGGTCGAGCAGGTGGGCTTGCTCACCGGTGACACCGCGATCCGCCCGCACGCCCCGATCGTGGTCATGACGACCGAGGTGCTGCGCAACATGCTGCTCGCCGGGTCGGACCTGCTGGAGCGGCTCGAGCTGGTGGTCCTCGATGAGGTCCACTACCTCCAAGACCCCTATCGGGGCGGGGTGTGGGAGGAGGTCCTGGTGCTCAGCGCGCCCACCGTGACCTTCGTGTGCCTCTCGGCCACCGTCTCCAACGCCAACGAGCTGGGCTCGTGGCTGCGCTCGGTTCGGGGTCCGGTTCAGGTCGTGGTGGAGGAACACCGACCGATCACCCTGCGCCACCACTTCGCCGCCTACCGTCGGGCCGACGACCGGGTGCTGCTCGCACCCCTGCTGGGGCACGGCGCCCCCTCCGAGGAGGCCCAGCGGATCGACCAGGCGGTCCGGCGGGCGCGGCACAACGGGCCGCTGCTCACGGCGGCCGGACGGCGGTCCGGGCCCCGGCTGCCGGTGCGGTCGCCGTATCGGGTCGAGTTGATCGAACTGCTCGAGGACGAGGAGCTGCTGCCGGCCATCGTCTTCATCTTCAGCCGGGCGGCCTGCGACGACGCGGTCCGGCAGTGCCTGCGCGACGGCATCCGGCTCACCACCCGACCCGAGCGAGCGGCGATCCGGGAGGCCGCCGAGCGCCACGTGGCGCCCCTGTCCGACGAGGAGCTCTCGGTGCTGGGCTACCCCGAGTGGCTCGAGGGGCTCGAGTCGGGGCTGGCCGCCCACCACGCCGGGTTGGTCCCGGCCTACCGGGAGACCGTGGAGGAGTGCTTCGCCAGGGGGCTGCTCAAGGTGGTCTTCGCCACCGAGACGCTCTCGCTCGGGATCAACATGCCAGCCCGGACGGTGGTGATCGAGCGGTTCACCAAGTTCGGCGGGGCCGGACGCGCCACCCTCACTTCGGGCGAGTATGCCCAGCTCACCGGGCGGGCAGGTCGGCGGGGCCACGACGCCGAGGGGCATGCGGTGGTGGTGTTCGCCCCCGAGACCCCCCTCGCCGACGCGGCCCGGGTGGCCTTGGCGCCCCTGCCCGACCTGCGCTCCAGTTTCCGACCCACCTACAACCTGGCGGTCAACCTGGTGCGGAGGTTCGAGCGGGAGACTGCGCACGAGATTCTCCGCCGCTCGTTCGCGCAGTTCCAGGCCCACCGGCGCCCGCACCGCCACCACGAAGCCTTGACCGAGGCGTTGGGTCGGCGTCTGGCGGTCTTAGAGGAGCTCGGGTACGTGCGGGGCTGGGCGCTCACCGAGGCCGGGATCCGGCTGGCCAGCGTGTACCACGAGGCCGACCTCCTGGTGGCCGAGGCCCTCTCGAGCGAGGTCCTGGCGGGGGCCGAGCCGGCCATCGTGGCCGGGGTCCTCTCGGCAGTGGTCTTCGAGCGCCGCCGGGCCCGGCGAGTGGCGGGCGCCACCCGGGGCCGGCGCCCGCACCGGGGCGGCCAGCGGCGCTCCGGGGGCGACCGCCTGGGCGAGCGTCGCCGGGCTGAGCTGGCAGAGCGGCTGGGGCGGCTGGTCGCCCACCACGAGCGGCTCCGGGCCCTCGAAGAGGTCCACCTGGTGCCGCGCACCCCGCAGCCCGAACCGGGCTTGGCCACCGCGGTGGCGGCCTGGGCTCGGGGCGCATCCTTCGGCACCGCCCTGGAGGTGGCAGCCCGGGACGTGGGGGAGCTGGCCCCCGGAGACTTCGTCCGCACCGTCCGCCAGCTGGCCGACCTGGTCCACCAGGTCGCCCTGGTAGCCCCGGATCCCGAACTGGCCGGCTCGGCCGCCACCGCCCACGACCTGCTGCTGCGGGACGTGGTCGCCGCCGGGACCGTGCCCTCATCCGCGATCGGGGAAGCAGCGCCGTCCTAAGGTGGCCCGCACATGTTTCCCTACGTCGAGGAGCGCTTCAGCGACGACGAGGTCGCCGTGCTGCAGCGGTACTTCACGAACGTCTACGGCCCGGTCTTCGCCCTGGTCAACCTGCCAGAGGTGGTGAAAGGGGCGCTGTTCGCCCGCTACTCCCGCTCGGCCAAGAGCCTCCGCCGGCTGTTCTTGGACGAGTTCGTCTGCGACCTCGACATCTCCGGCGACGCCACCGTGGACGCCACCGTCGGCCTCAAACGGGCCGAGGAGCTCTACGAACGAGTGTTCTACGAGTACGGCGACGACTCGGTGGCCCAGATCGGCGGGGTGCACCTGGCGTGCGAGCAGGCCTCCAACATCTTGACCAAGGTCCTCGAGTGGGGGCGGCTCATGGCCTACCTCGAGCAGTCGACCCGCTACATCGGGTACGACACCCGAATGGCCAACGGCCACTACCGCTACTACCGGCCGGCCGCGGTCCTCGATTCCAGCCTCGGCGCCCGCTACGTGGGGGACATGGACCGGATGTTCGACACCTACGCCGAGCTGATGCCAACGCTCCAGGCCTGGCTCATGGCCCGGTTCCCCCGCCAGCCCGGGGACTCGGACTTCGTCCACCGCCAGGCGATCCGGGCCAAGGCCCTCGACAGCCTGCGCGGCCTGCTGCCCGCGGCTTCGCTGTCCAACGTCGGCATCTACGGATCGGGCCAGGCCTACGAGTCCTTGCTGCTCAAGATGCGCGCCCACCCGCTCCCTGAGGTCCGCACCTACGCCGAGATGATGCTGACCGAGCTGCGCAAGGTCATCCCGTCCTTCCTCCAGCGGGTCGACGTCTCGGAGCGGGGCGGGCAGTGGTCCGCCTACCTGGCCGAGACCCGGAGCCAGACCGAGCGGGTGCTCGAGCGGCTCTGGCCCGACGCGATGCCCGGCCAGCCGGCCGAGCGGCTGGACCACGCGCCGGGAGAGGTCCGGCTGGTCGACTTCGACCCCGAGGGCGAGGACAAGCTCCTGGCCGCGATCTGCTTCGCCGCCTCCACCCTGTCGGAGACCGAGGCCCTGCGCCGGGTGCGGGCGCTCTCGGCCGACGACCGGGTGGCGCTGCTCCGGGCGTACGTCGGAGACCGCAAGAACCGCCGCCACCGGCCTGGGCGGGCGTTCGAGCGGATCGACTACCGCTTCGAGATCGTCGTCGACTACGGCGCGTTCCGGGACCTCCAGCGCCACCGGCTGCTCACCATCGAGTGGCAGCGGCTCACCCCCGAGCTCGGCTACACCCTGCCCGACCTGGTGGTGGAGGCGGGGGAGGAGCCGACCTACGTCGAGTCGCTCGAGCGCTCCCGTGCGCTGTACGACGCGATGCTCCCTGACTTCCCGCTGGAGGCCGGGTACGCGGTGGCCCTCGCGCACCGCGTCCGCTGCGTCATGCAGATGAACGCCCGGGAGGCGATGCATCTGATCGAACTGCGCTCGGGCACCCAGGGCCACCCCTCCTACCGCCGGATCGCCCAGCAGATGTACCGGGCCATCGCCGAGGAGGCCGGCCACCGGGCGGTGGCAGCAGCCATGGTGCACGTCGACCACGGCTGGGCCGACCTCGAACGGCTGGAAGGGGAGCGGCGCGCCGAGATCCGGCGGGCCCGCCGGGAGGGGCTCCGAACGTGACGAGTTTGTGACCAGGGAGTACCCCCGAAATCCCTGGTGACGGCGGCGTCGTGTCCCTTGACGGCAGGGCCGAAGATCTGCGTATCGTTACCACCGTCTCATTCCCCTCGGAGCACGCAGGTCGGTTTCCGTGAGGCCGAGCGGGAAGGCACTTGGCGGTGGCTGGGCTCGGGGGTCGAGTAGACAACACCACGTCGGTCGGGACGTGACGGCACCAAAGACCCCCGGGCTCGCCTCCGTGGGGGGCCGACCAAGCCTCTGAGCAGGGCCGCCGGACGCGTTCGAGCCCCGAGCACGAACGTCTATGCTCCCGCCCGGCAAGCCCAGCCCAAAGAGGAACGGTGCCTGAAGACCTCGACGATCCCGTCCCCGACGACCTCGACCTCGACGAGGACGAGGACCTCGCGCCCGACGACCTCGACCTCGACGAGGACGAGGACCTGGACCTCGAAGAAGACCTGGACGAGGACGAAGACGAGGACCTCGACTTAGAAGAAGACCTGGACGAGAACGACGCGACCACCACCGCCGAGCGGGCCGACGAGGCCGACGAGGACGACGAGGAGGAAGCCGACGACGAGGACGTCGAGGCCAGCCTGGACGTCATCTTGAAGGAGCGCCTGGTCGTCGAGGACGAGATCGAAGACGACGAGCTCACCGACGCCGAGGACCGCAGCGAGCCCGCCGAGCGGGTCCTGCCCAAGCAGCCCGACGAGTTCGTCTGCCGCTCGTGCTTCTTGGTCAAGCACTCGAGCCAGCTGGCTGACGAGCAACGGGGCCTGTGCCGTGACTGCGTCTGAGCCAGCGCGCCGCGGCGGGCGAGCCCTCGTCGACGAGGCGCTCGACCTGTTCGTCTACGCACCGGTCGGCCTGCTCTCCCGCTCGCTCGAGGACCTCCGCCCGGACACCATCGCCGAGCTGGCCGAGCGCGGCCGCGGCCGCCTCGGTCGCCTGCTCGCCAACGCCCGGGTGGTCGGGCGCTTCACCATCGCCACCGGCCGTCGCGTGGTGGAAGGCGAGCTGCTCCGGCAGCGCCCGGCGCAGACCCCCCGCGAGCCCACCCAGGTGAGCCCGCCGCCGCCGGCCGAGGACGAGGCCGCCCGGCCGTGGCGGCCACCCCCCGAGCTGGCGATCCCCGACTACGAGACCCTCTCGGCGTCCCAGGTCGTCCGACGCCTCGAGGGTCTCGGGCCCGACGAGCTCGACGCCGTCTACCGCTACGAGGCCGCGACCCGTCATCGCGGGACGATCCTCCACCGGATCCAGCAGCTGCAATCGGGCGAGGGCGCCTCGGACCCCCACCGCCGGCCGGAGTAGCGGCGGCCGGTGGAAGCGGCCCGGCCAGCCGAGGCGAGCGACCTCGATCGGTGCCACGAGCTGCTGGCCCAGGCGCTGACGGCCAATCGCACCCGGCGCGGCGCCGCCTTGCTCATCTCGGCGGTCGGCACCGATCCGGCCATCCTGCTCGAGCGCTGGCAGGCGGGCCCGCACGCCCGGCTCCTGGTGGGAACCTACGACGATGCCGTGGTCGGGCTGGCGGCCGGCATGCTGGAGCGGATCGGGGCGCGCCTCGTCGGCCGGGTGGAGTGCTGCTACGTCGAGCCCGATGCCCGGGCAGTCGGCGTGGGCGGGGCACTGATCGAGGGGCTCATCGGGTGGTTCGCCGGAGTCGGGTGCACCGACGTCGACGCCCTCGCACTGCCGGGGGACCGGTCGACCAAGCAGTTGCTCGAGGCGGCCGGGTTCAAGGCCCGGCTGCTGGTCCTCCACCGCCCACTCCGCTGAGCGGCCGGCGACCCGGCGGCGACCGGCGCACCGGCGGGGGAGGGACGGCCAGGCCCACCAGCTTGGCCAGCTCGGGCACCAGGCCGGCGGCCTTGCGGGCGGCGTCCCGGGCCTCGTCGGTGTCGGGGATCCCGGCCGGGCGGACCGTCCGGCGCACCGGGGAGTCGAGCACGGCGCCGAGCAGTGCCAGCCATTCCTCGCTGGGCAACTCGGCGGTCATTGCTTCGCTGGCCGCCTGGGCCAACCGGACCGCCAGATCCGCCGGGCAGCGGGTTGCCACATCGGGCGGCCGAGCCGAGGCCTGGAGCGCCTCGAGCACCTTGCCGGCAGCCAAGGCGTTCTCGATCCGCTTCTGCCATTCCTCGCGCACGTGGGCGACCCGCTCCTCGAGGCTGGTGGTGAGGGCCCGGGCGAGCTCCCGCGCCTCGTCGTCGAGCGGGACGGTGCGCGACGCGGCGACGATGGCCCGCAGGTCCCGCAACCGGATCGCTCGTCCGGCGTTCTGGGCCGCGGTCGCCCGGTCCTTCCAGCCGGCCAGGTTCACGATCGGCAGGAGTTCCTCGGCCATCGCCAGCAGCGCATCGGCCGCCACCGGCGGTTGACCAGCCGCCTTGGCGGCTTCGTTCTGCTCGGCGATCGCTTGGCGAACCGCCGGAAGGCCACCTTTGAGCAGCTGCTCGGCCACCGGCAGTTGCTCGGGCCGCAACTTG
>JAJPJD010000042.1 GCA_021324355.1 Actinomycetota bacterium | reverse complement strand
GCGGCAGCCGGCGTTTCCATGCGCCTCTACGAGACTGAAGTCGCCTTTTACCGGGAGCTTGCGGAAACGGTCGACGTGTCCAGACCCTACTGTTACTTCGCTGCTGTCCGTTCTGGGACTGCCGAGGCCGTTGTGTTGATGGAAGACCTGGCACCGGCCGTGCAAGGTGACCAGATTCAGGGGTGTTCGGTGGCCGAAGCCGAGCTGGCCATGGACGAGGCCGCCCGGCTACACGGGCCTCGCTGGGGCGACCCGAAACTCTGGTCTCTGGAGTGGTTGGCGAGGGCCTCCGGAGGCGGGGGTGGCCTGGAGACTGCCCTGTCAATGGTCTGGGAGGGGTTCGTCGAGCGCTATCGGAGCTCGCTGCTCCCTGTGACCTTGGAAAGTGGAAGAGAGCTCATCGACCTTGCACCGCTAATGGCGTCGCGCCCCAGGCCGAAGGTCACGCCTACGCATTTCGATTACCGGCTCGACAACATGCTCTTCGGCGGTCGCCCTCCCGGCCTGACTGTGGTCGACTGGCAGACGATCCAGCTTGGGACAGGGGCCAGAGACGTGGCGTATTTCCTGGGCAACGCTTTCGAGCCTGAGGTTCGGCGTCGTTGCGAGCGTGATCTTGTTGCTCGCTACCACCGACGTCTGACCGAGGATTATGGAGTCGACGACTACTCCTTCGACCAGTGTTGGCACGAGTACGTCAGCTTTTCGTACTCAAGCCTGGCGATGGCGGTGTTCGCCTCAATGGTGGTCGGGCGTACAGATCGAGGTGATGCCATGTTCATGGCGATGGCCAATAGGTCAGCCCAGATGGCTGCCGATCTCGACGCCGCGAGGGTGATTCGGTCTGGCTGAGCCGGTTCAGTCCAGACGACGGGGCTTCGTCGGAGTGAAGGCCACCCTCAGGTGTTTTACACCGCTCACGAGAGGCGGCCCGAAGGAGTTCTCGAGATACTCCGGTTCGGAAATCGGGTGGATGTCCGGTAGGCGCTCGAAGAGCTGCCGAAACACGATTCCGAGCTCGCGTCGTGCGAGGTGGGCCCCGAGGCAGAAGTGCGGACCGGGCCCGCCGAACCCGACGTGTGGGTTGGGAGTCCGTCGCACATCAAACCGCTCAGGATCCTCGAACACTCGTGGATCACGATTGGCTGCACCGTAGAAGAGGATGAACCGGTCACCTTCTTCAAACGGCATACCCGAGATAACTCCGGATTGGGTCGCCGTTCGGCGCATATACACGACCGGTGACGCGTATCTCACGATCTCATCTACTGCCGTCGGAGTGACTTTCTCGGGGTCCTCCTGCCAGATGCGACGCTGATCTGGATTGTCGCCAAGGATTGACATGCCCATAGATGTGGCGGTCCGGGTGGTGTCGTTTCCGGCAACTGCGAGGAGGATAAAGAACGGGCCCAACTCCTCGGGCGCAAGCCGTTGACCGTCGATTTCGGTGTGGACGAGTGCCGACGTCAGATCGTCTGTGGGACTCTTGCGACGGGCTTCGGCTAGCTCATTCATGAGCCCGATCAGGGTGTTAGCCGCGTTGAGCAAGGTTTGCAAAGGGTCGCCTTCGCCCAGGAACTCAGGATCTCCCGCACCCAAGATCACATTCGAGGCGTTCAGAACAGTTCTGAACTCAGATCGTGGAATCCCCATCATGTCGCAGATCACAAGCAATGGGAAGGGTGCAGATAGGGCCTCGACCAAGTCGACTTCGCCCTTTTCGCACATATCATCGATAAGCTCTGCACAGATCTGCTCGACTGAGTCGACGAGTGCGTTAAGTCGACGTGGCGTAAAGGCACTTCCAACGACAAGACGGTGGCGCGCATGTCTAGGATCGTCCATCGTGATGAACGAGCCGAAGTATTCGGCAGCCTCCATCGGCATGTCCTGGATGGTTGTTGACCCCTGCCCTGAGCAGAAGATCTGAGGCTTGCGACTTATTTCGGTCACCTCGGCATGCCGGATGACCGCGTAGAAGGGGCTCCTCTCTCCGAAAGCCGGATCGCCAAGCTCCTGGGGGATGAATGCGCCCTGCTCCCGCAGCGCAGCGAAGTCGGCCATTCGTTGGTTGAGGGGACGCCGCCAGAAGGTGGCGTCGCTGATTGCGAGCCCGCTGGGTGTGGTGAACGTCACGAAGACCTCCTTGAGATTCCAGCACGAACGCGGCATGTCATGTGCTGAGGGTACCTCGTTTGGGTCCTGGTTGAGCAGGGACGGGCAGTGTGGCCAACCACCAGCCAGGTCCCGGGGTTTGGCGAGACCTGGCTGGTGGTTGGGCCTTCAGTTAGTGGTAGATGAGCTTGAATGCATGTTCGGGCAGTTCGCTGTGGACCCGGCCGACGGGGTTGTCGACGTACCGGAACTCGATGTGCCGGAACCCGACGTGCCGGACGTATCCGAACTCGATGTGCCCGAACTCGATGCTGAGGTGGTGCTCTGTGGGCTCGAATTGGATGTCGTGGCTCCAAAAGCCATTGATGTTCCGACCCCGATCAGAGCTCCAGTCAACGCAATCCCAGAGATCAACAACCTTGTTCGTCGATTCACGGCTCTCCTCTCTTCTCATCTCGTCCATGCGGATCTCGCAAGGACGAGAGAATCTTGGAGGCTCTTCTCCTGAGGCACCTATGACCGCGCTAATGGGGTACTAAGAAGCCTCGATCGATTTCATGACGGCTGTGACATCGAGAAGACCTAGGGGTACTGGGAGTCTCGATTCTTCGAGGATCTATTCGGAGGGAGGACACTCAGATCGTGAACGACCACTTTGTCGGTGAGCCCGTGAAGTCCGCCGAAGTGAGGCCGAAGACGTGCTCGAACTGGAGGGCAAACCACGAGTTGACCTCGGGATCGAGGACTTCGGGTCCGTAGTGAGTGTGATATTTGGCGTTCTCCTCGGCGAGCACCGCAGCAAGTATTGGATCATCGACAACAAGCTCGGCCGAGCCTTCGACCACAACCGGCTCTAATGGATTGTCGGTCGCGAGGCTGCAAGAAGGATTGCCGATCAGGTTTCGGGCCTTACGGGATGCCTTAGAGCTGGAGAACCACATTCGACTATCTACGAGCACCGCCCAAATGGGCATTAGGTGCGCGTGACCAGACGGAGCAAGAGAAGCAAGCCAGTACTCATGCGAATCCCGCAGACGCTCGAGCGCCCACGACCAAGGAAGGAGGCCAGTACCTTCGGACGGTGCTTGGATCCCATAGCCAGGCATGAAGGGTCGTGCAACGGCCGATGGTTCTCTCCCTGGCTGGTTGCCGGAAGACGCGGGCAGATCAAATCTTGGCGGTGTCACGCCTGTAGATGACGACAGTCAGTCGCAGGATCACGAGCGTCCAGACAGCGATGACCACCCAGCCCCGGAGTGGCCAGGCCCCCGACCCAAGAGCGACGTGACCCGCTTGCACCAGCCAGTAGGAAGGGATGTTCACCACGATTCGGTGCAGTGTGCCAGTCTGCCCCAGTGGCCCCCATGCTCCACCGAGCAAGGCGAAGACCCCCACCACACCACCGAGAGCAGGCCCCATTGAGTCCGCGCTCAACAAATGACCAAGCAGGATTCCCATGATCACGAAAGGGATCAGCCCGACCAACAATAAGCCGGTGGCTTCCAGCCACTGAGCGGCACTGAGGCGTACTCCAAGCGAGATTCCTGCACCGAAGAGCAGGATGAGGCTAACGATGGCCATGAGGTAGCCGGCCACAACTTTCGATCCAAAATATACGGACGTCGAAAGCGGAGTGATCCGCATTTGTCGAGTCCATCCTGCCGATCGCTCGAGCGAAATCCTAGCTCCACCGCTCATTACAGCGGTCATTGCTCCCCACGATGCCATCCCGACCATGTAATAGACGGGGAACTTGACACCCCCCAGCTCGGCGTGACGGTTTGAACCGGCCACCGTGTAGAAAAGGATCAGTGGAAACACCAGCGTAAAGATGAAGAACCGAGTGTTCCTGAACGAGCGGAGCAGCTCGTAGCCGGTGAAGGCAATCGCACGCCTCATCAGTGATCTTCACCTGAAGTCAGGGATGAGTCAGGCCCCTCGGTGATCTCGATGAACGCTTCCTCCAATCCGACGCCGGTGACCTCGATGTCGCTTGCGGCCGGGTATCGGGACAAAAGGAGCCGAAGGGCTTGGTCTGAATCGACGCAGCGCAGAAGGATCGACTCTCCGCGGCGTTCGGCACCGACGACGCCTGGAAGCTCTCGAAGCGAATCGATCCCTACGTCGGCGAGAGTTGCCCGAATGTTTTTCCTGCCGACACGAGCCTTAATCTCAGTAGCCGGACCGTCCGCAACGATTCTGCCGCGAGTCATAACCACCACTCGGTCGGCATAAAGGTCTGCTTCTTCCAGGTAATGAGTGGCGAAGACCACCGTTTTGCCCAAGGCCGCCGAGCGCCGCATCACCCCCCAGAATTCCCTGCGCGAGCCGACATCTAATGACGCTGTGGGCTCGTCCAAGATGAGAAGCTCGGGATTCGAAACCAGCGCCATCGCGAACCGGACTCGCTGTGCCTGCCCTCCAGAGAGCTTTTGCGTCCGGCGATCGGCGATGTCGACCGTGTCAGTGATCCTGAGGACGTCATCCACGCTCAGGGGATCAGGGTAGAGGCCACCGACCATCGCAACCAACTCACGCACCGTGAGGTCGCGGAGCAGAGTCCCGTTTTGCAGCATCCCCCCGACGGCACCACGGGCTACCGCAGCCCTGGGCAGTTGCCCGAACAGGCTTACCGACCCGGTGTCGGGCTTTGTGAGCCCGAGCATCATGTCGATGGTCGTGGTCTTGCCGGCTCCGTTGGGGCCCAGGAGGGCGACCGTCTCGCCGTGGCGGATCTGGAGGTCGACACCTGTTACGGCACGGACTGGACCGTAGGACTTGACCAACCCCTGGAGCACGACGGCCGACGACTGCTCCTCGGCGGACACGGCGCGTCAGACTATCGGCTCAACCTGTTTTAGGTCCGCCTTGGCCTCGGTCCTAGGCTCTCGGGAGCATTTGGCCAGGTCTTGGCCTTGGCGCGCCACACTCCGACGACTCAGCCTTGGGTCGCGAGCGCGTCGACCTCGGCAATCTCAGTGTCCGACAGGATCCAATCACTGGCGGCGGCGTTCGCACTGACCTGCTCAGGCTTGGTGGCGCCCGCGATGACCGATGCGACGAAAGGCTTGGATGCCAGCCACGCTATGGCCAGGTCCAAGATGCTGTGACCGTGGTCCTCGGCCCAGGCAGTTAGCCGGTCGACCACGTCGAAGTTGGCATCCGTGAGGACACCAGCAGCTCGTTCACCCCAGCGGTGCATCCTGGTCCCTTCGGGCGGGGCCTGCCCCCGCGTGTACTTGCCAGTGAGAAGCCCGCTGGCCAGTGGGAAGAACGGGAGGTAAGCGAGCCCGAGCTTTTGACAGGCTGGGATCGCTTCGTGCTCGTCATCCCGGTGAAGCAGGTTGTAGTGGTTCTGGACCGACACAAACTTCGGAGCACCATCGGCTACCGCTTGATTTGCCTCTTCGAGCATGGCAGCGGTGAAGTTGGAGCATCCGATCTCCCGCACCTTGCCCTCGGCGACCAGTTCGCCCAAGGCACCGAGCGTCTCGGCGATCGGGGTGTTCGGGTCAGGGCGGTGGAGTTGGTAGAGATCGATCCGGTCGGTTCCCAGCTTTCGCAGGCTTCGCTCCGCGGCTGCCCGAACGTAGGCGGGCGAGGCACCGCCTTTGCCCTCACCCATCGGACTGCCGAACTTCGTGGCAATGAGCACCTGGTCACGTCGCCCCTTGAGGGCTTGACCGAGGCGCTCTTCGCTTGCCCCATAGCTGTCCGCTGTATCAAAGAAGTTGATTCCCGCCTCGATGGCTCGGTCGACGACCGGGCCAACGGCGTCAGCTTCCATGGCGAAGCCAAAGTTGTTCGTGCCCAGCCCGACCACCGACACCTCGAGACTCCCGATTCGTTTCGTTCGCATGAGTCCGGTATACCACTCGTGACCGGTCGTCGGCCCTGGCATCGATCGCTCGAGCCCTGGCCAGGAGGGCTCGTCTTGGCCGCTGCGCCCCGATCAGGTCATCTCGGCAAGCGGAGCGAGCCGACGAAGGGCCTCTTGCAGGGTGGATGCTCGCTTGCAGAACGCCCATCTGATGAGGCGGGCCCCGAGATCCTGATGGGTGAAAAAGACCCCCGCCGGTATGGCGACCACGCCCCAACGCCTTGGCGCCTCGGCGCAGAATTGGGTCGCGTCTGACCAGGGCTCGCAGACTTCGCTCAATGCGAAGTACCCGCTCGCCGGCTTGGCGACCTCGAAGCCGAGCCGTTCGAGTCCCTCGCAGAGCTGGTCCCGGCGGCTTCGCAGGTCGTCGCGCACCGGTTCAGTTGCCTCGGTTCCCATCCCCAAACCCACCGCGATCGCATGTTGGAACGGGGTCCCCCCGGCATAGGTAAGGAACTGCTTGGCTGTGAGGACCGCTTCGAGGAGACTGGCGCTGGCGCATGCCCACCCGATCTTCCATCCGGTGACCGAGAACGTCTTGGCCGCCGAGGAGATCGTCACGGTGCGGTCGCGCATTCCCTCAAAGCTGGCAAGCGGACGGTGAACACCGTCAAAGACCAAGTGTTCGTAGACCTCGTCTGTCACCGCGATCAGACCGTGCTCGATACACAGTGCAGCGATCGCAGAGAGCTCGTCTTGGTCGAAGACCTTGCCAGTCGGGTTGTGGGGCGTATTGACCAAGATGAGCCGGGTGCGAGGGGTCACCGATCGAGCGAGCTCGTCAGGGTCGAAGTCCCACCGTGGCGGCCGCAGCGGCACGAACCGAGGGATCGCTCCGGCCATCGCAGCCAGCGCGGGGTAGCCGTCGTAGTACGGCTCGAAGGCCAGGATCTCGTCGCCGACCTCGCATAGCGAGAGGATTGAGGCGGCAAGGGCTTCGGTCGCCCCGGCGGTGACCAGGACCTCCCGGTCCGGGTCGTAGGTCAGGCCATAGAACCGTTGTTGATGGTCGGCAATGGCCTGCCGCAGGGTCGGGACTCCCCGGCCCGGGGGGTACTGGTTGTATCCGGCCGCGATGGCGGTTCTCGCCGCTTCGAGGACGGCTGGCGGTCCGTCGTAATCTGGGTATCCCTGGCCCAGGTTCACCGCGCCGGTCTCTTCGGCCAGGGCCGACATCGTGGCGAACACGGTTGTGCCCAGCCCCTGGAGACGGGAGTTGAGATAGGGAACCCGCCTCGTCATGGCTGGCCCTTAGGCGGCGCGGCGGTCAGAACGTCGGGCTAGAGGTCCGGTCGATGCCAGGTACCGCCCGATCACCGGAAGCTCCCACATCGACTCGGCCCGGGCCACAGCCATACCGACTGCGGGAAGGTGTTCTGCGCCCGGATGGACCAGGTAGCGGCGGACCCAGCGGGGCTCGTACTTAGCGTTGAACCGCCATAGCGACTCAATCTGCATCGAGCGGGATAGGACCTTGAGCACCAACCGAAGGAGTCGGGCTCCAGGAATACCGGTTGGTTCGCCGGCTACGACGCCCCGCATTGCTGCAAAGTTCAGCGCCAGAGCGCTCATGCCGCGGGACCGGAGGTGCTCGATGGTGGAGACGATGAGAAAGTCGATCAGTCCGTTCGGGTGGTTTCCTTGGTCGCGCCGCATGAGATCGAGCGAATAGCCTCCGATCGCCGGTGCCGGTACGAAATGGCAAAACGCGACCGGTTGGCCGTTGGAGTCGGTCGCGACCGCAAGGAGCAGGTCTGTGTCGGCGGGGTCGAAGATGCGCCCAAGGGTCATGGAGAACCCTCGTTCGTGCTGGCCCCGACGGCTTCGAACCATCAGCGCGCGGAGCGACTCGGCGAGCAACGGATCCAGGTGGCGTGGGTCGTAGAAGGACACCTGATAGCCATTACGCGTGATCCGGTTCACCGCCTGGCGCAAGCCTTTGCGGTGCCCGCCGGCGAGGTCGAAGTCGGCCAGCTGGACAACCGCTTCATCCCCGATATAGACGGCATGGAGCCCAGATGCTCGGTAGACGGGTAACCAGGAGTCGTCGGCCGCAAGTACCGCGACCACCCACCCGTGGTCGTCGGCGAACCGACAGAACTCCGCCCATGCCTGTGGCCGATCTTCGGCTGGGCCGATCGGGTCGGGTGACACCAGGCAGACCCCGGCGTGCACTGCGTAGGTGATGAGAGTCTCACCGCTGAAGTGATGGACCTTGTCGTCGCGCAGTGCGAAGTAGTCGAGAGTCCCGCCACCATGCGCTCTGACCAGACGGCGGGCCTGCTCACGCGTGCGGCGGCCGCCTCGTTGTCGGCGGTCGACCAGCGGGCGAGACGTGACCAGTACCGCCGCAACGGCGATCGCGAGGCCGACGCCGAGAAGGGTCGGGGAGACGAACCGGTTGAGTCGCTCGGGTAGCGCGACCGTCTGGACCCCGGCAAGGCGTTCGGCCACTCCGAAGACGGCCTGGTGGAGGGGGAGGCTGCTGTGGTCGGGATCCAGAGCCAAGAAGGCTTCGATCGACGCCGTGCACCCAGCTACGGTGGCCAGAAGGCCACCGGTGATCAGCAGGAGCCCCGTGCGTCCGGCCGTCGGTTCGGCCGCGCCGCGGAACGCCCGTCGACTGGCAACCAGCACAGTGAACAGGATTAGCCCGGCGGCGCACTGGAGGGCGTCGATGCCCCGGGCAAGGTGCAGAAGCACCGTGGCCACCATCACCACGCTCGAGACGGCCCAGGCGCGGCGCTGGCCACGGCGCAGGCCACCGGTGAGCGTGAGGAGGACCAGGCCGCACAGCGCGACCAGGGCGGCGGCGGCCTGGGTCACGATCAGAGGTGCGAACCGCAGGAGCAAAGTGAGGTGAACCCTTGACGGTGGCAGAACCGATGTGACCAGGTCCGCGAGGCCAACGACACTTTGGCCGAGGGCCACGAGCCTCCGAAGGCGGCGTCGACGGGCGAGTGTTCGGAGTTGATCGTGCGGCAAGTTGGTCACCGGAAGCCAGCCCGCTCCATACTGCGCGCCGGCCACGGGCGAACCACGGTTGCGTAATCTACCAAGCCGCCGCCGGCGTGTCCGGATAGCGGTCCCACGCTGGGAGATGGCGGCTGCGGTAGGGGTGGTCGATAGCATCGGGTACTCAGCCGGCACCTTGGGGGTCGACCTTGGACGCGGACCTTGCAGCGATCGACATCAGCGGGACCTTGCAGAAGCAGGCGTGGGAGGACGACGTCCTGCCCCCGGTGGAGAACCTTGGCCGGGGCTTGTGGTCGGTGCCGGTTCCCATGCCCCAGAGCTCTCTTCGCTACGTGCTCGTGTACCTGCTGGAGCAACCGAGCGGGGTGACACTGATCGATGCCGGTTGGGATACCGAGGAGGCATGGACCGCTCTCAACGCTGGCCTCGGAAAAGCAGGGTACGAGATCACCGACGTGCGGTCGGTACTGGTGACCCACATTCATCCGGACCACTATGGTCTGGCCGGACGGGTTCGCGAGGCATCGGGCGCGTGGATTGCCCTGCACCCTGCCGATGCCGCGATCCTGCCACAGCGGTACATGCAGATGGACGGGCTTCTCACGACGATGCGGACGCACCTACTCGAGTGCGGCGTGCCGTTGGAGGCCATGGACAGCATGCGCGGAGCTTCCATGCCGGTGCGTGGCTACGTCAACGCCGTTCTTCCTGATGTGCTCCTTGAGAATGGCGATCGACCCGAGGTTCCGGGGTGGGAGCTGACCGCGGTATGGACTCCAGGACACTCTCCGGGCCACCTGTGTTTCTACGATGCTGAGCGCCGACTCCTGATGTCCGGGGATCATGTTCTGCCCCGCATTACGCCAAACATTTCGGTGCATCCGCAACAGACTTCGAATCCCCTCGCGGACTTCCTCGATGCGCTCGATCGAGTGTCTGGGCTGGAGGTCGAGGAGGTCCTACCGGCTCACGAGTACCGGTTTCGGAACCTGGCTCGTCGCATCGTCCAACTCCGGGAGCATCATGAACGCCGCCTCTCCGAAGTCACCGCAGTGCTGGCTTCGCAACCCGGAGCTACCGCGTGGGAGATCACGATTCAACTGACCTGGAGCCGACCGTGGAGCGAGATCCAGTTCTGGATGCAGCGGGCCGCGCTTGGCGAGACCCTTGCGCATCTCATTGTGTTGGAGTCGCGTGGGGTGATCCGCCGGACCAGGGAGATCCCCCAACGCTGGGAGCTATCCGGCCCGCGCTGACCTCGGATGTGTGTCGTTGACCAGGGCCAGGGCGAAGCCGTCGTAGCCCTTTGAGCCGACCGTCTGCAGGGCGGTCATCTGGACCCGGGGCTCGGTGGCCGCATACTCGAGGAATGCTCGCATCCCTTGTACCCGGCTGTCGGTCGAGCCCTCGTCGACCAGCTCGCCGTCCCGGACCAGGTTGTCCACGAAGATGAGCCCGCCGGGCCTGGTCAGCTCGATCGCTTGCTCGAAGTAGGCGCGGGTGCCCTCTTTGTCGGCATCGACGAACACGAAATCGAATGTTCCGGCGGCCTCCTCGGTCAGCTGAGCCATGCTCTCAAGTGCCGGCCCCAAGCGGATCTCCACCCGGTCAGACAGACCAGCCCGGTCCAGATTGGCTCGGGCGACCGCGGCGTGATTGGGGTCGATCTCCAGGGTGATCAGGAGGCCGTCCTCGGGCAGCCCCCGAGCCATCCAAGTGGTGCTGTAACCGCCGAGGGTTCCAATCTCGAGGACTCGGCGGGCCCCGACGGCCTGGACCAGCAGGGCGAGGAGCTTGCCCTGGTTCGGTGCCACCGCAATGGGCGGCAGCCCGGCTGCCATGCTGGCTTCTAGGGCCGCCTCAAGCACTGGGTCGGGTGCGATCAGCCGCTCCTCCAAGTACCGGTCGACCTCGTCCCAGCGTTGCTGGCTCACAGGCAAACCCTAGGCCCCTGTGGGGGCGGTTCTGGACAGGTCACGAGGTGCGACGCGCCGCAGGCGCCCCCTGGAGAGCGAGGGCGCGCTCGATCACTTCGACGGGCTGGCAGGAGCCCGACCGGGCGGCCCGCTGGATCAATCCCCACAGGTAGACGCAGAGGCTGAGCACGGCCCGGTGCCCGTCGGCTACCACGATCGGCACCGGCTCGGTGGACTCGTCAAGCCCAGCGGCGGCGAGCACCGATTCCCTCAGGGTGAGCAGGGCGCGGGGTGCCGCGGTGAGCTCGACTCCCGACCGGCGCAGCCACACGCTGACCTGGAGCTCGAGGGGCAGGCGGTCGCCTCGCAGGTCGTGGTCCCGGAGCTCGGCCAGGCCCCTGGCGGCCAGGGATGCGAACTTCGTGAGATCCTGCCGGTTCCCCATGGAGCCCAGTGTGGCCAAGGGGTGTGACGCGATGGTGGACCCCACCGCTGGCCTGGGTAAGACTACGAGGATGGCGAGAGCGATTTGGTCGGGATCACTCAGCTTCGGCCTGGTCAGCATTCCGGTTGGCTTGTTCTCGGCCACTCAGGACAAGACGGTTCACTTCAACCAGTTCGAGGTAGGAACCTCCGACCGGATCCGTTACAAGAAGGTAAACGAGCGGACTGGCCGTGAGGTCGACAACGCTCGCATCGTTCGGGGCATCGATCTGGGCAGCGGTGAGGTTGTTCAGTTGACCGACGAGGAACTTGCGGCCGCCGACCCCCAGCGATCGCGGACGATCGAGATCACCGATTTCGTCGACGCGGGTGAGATCGACCCCCTCTTTTACCGGGCCGGTTACTACCTCGGGCCGCAGGGGGAGGGCGCGCAACGGGCTTACTCGCTCCTGCACACTGCGATGGCGGCCGAGGGGAAGGTCGCGGTGGCCACCATGGTCATGCGCAACAAGGAGTACTTGGTGACCATCAGACCAGGTCCAAAGGACAAGGTCCTCGTCTTGCAGACGATGTACTTCCCTGACGAGGTCAGGTCTCCGAAAGAGGAGCTCCCGAATCTCCCCTCTGCTGACCAGGTTTTCAGCCAGCGTGAGCTCGCGATCGCCGGTCAGCTGGTGCAGGCGATGACTGCCCCATGGCTGCCCGAGAACTATCGGGACACATACCGTGAGCGCATCGAGCAGTTGATCGAGGCCAAGCGCACTGGGCGAGAGATCGCTGCAGCCGAGGTGCCGGCCGTCCAGAAGGTCGTCGACCTCATGGCTGCTCTCGAGGCCAGCGTGAAGGCCGCAGGAGCGCAGCCGTCGCCGAAGCGAGCTCGGGCGAGGACGTCGGCCGCAACGGTCAGGCCACCCAGCCGAGCGAAGAAACCGGCCAAGTCAGCCGGAGCGGCCCCGAAGGCCGCTTCCAAGCGGACGGCCGGCAAGAAGGCTTCGTAGTAGAGCCACCCGGATCGCCCTGTTCTTTCCCTGGGCGATCGCACCATAGGGCCGCGGTCAGCAGGACAGAGCTGCGAACGAGTGATTCGAACAGAGAGGAAGCGTCATGGCGCGCAATGCAAAGGCAAAAGCCACAGCAGTCCGACCGACGCAGCTGCTGCACCTGCGGCGCGAAGCTGTCAGAACGCTTCAAGAACTGGAGCAGGCGATCGTGCGAACCCGCGAGCAGCTGAAGTTCATGGAGACTGTTATGCGCAGGATTCGCAAGCTAATCGAGGCAGGACATCCAGCGACCGAGGTCGCGCTCCAGGTCAACGCCGCCGAAGCCCGGGAGGCAACGTCCGAGATCCTGAGAGAGGTCCAAGGTGCCCGCCACCGGGCTCAGCGTGCGCAGTTCAAGCTGGCCACCGCCGAGGGCAGCACCATGGCCGAGATTGCTCGAGGATGGGGTGTCTCCCGCCAGCTGGTGTCGAGGATGGTCAAGGAGGCATCACCACGGCGTCCCCGCTGAACGAACCGATCCGGCAGGCCACCGCGCCTGAGCTCCCGCTCCTAGCGGCCATTGAGCGGGACGCGTCGGTCCGCTTCGCCGATCTGGGCATGGACCTGGTCGTCGACAGAGCGGTAACCGAGCGGTCAGAGCCACCTCTGCTGGTTCTGGTTGCCGGGCGCCCTCCCGTCGGATTCATCTGGCTCGAGCTCGTCTCCGGGCACCCACACATCGAAGAGCTGGCTGTCCGACGTGACGCCGGCCGTCGGGGACTGGGGCGAGCCCTGCTTGAGTCCGCCTGCCGCTATGCGGGGGAAGCTGGGCACTCGGTGGTCACGCTGTGCACGTTCCGCGACGTCCCATGGAACGGACCTTTCTACCGTTCCGCCGGCTTCGTTGAGCTGCCCCGCCAGCATTGGTGCTCCGAGCTGGCGTCCATCAGGGAGGCCGAGCGGGGAAACGGCCTCGACAGCCTGGGAACCCGGGTGGTCATGGCCCGGAAGCTTTGCCGACCTGCTGGTAGCGAAAGCAGGAGCGGAGGTGGTCGTTGACCAGCCCGGTCGCCTGGAGGTGGGCGTAGCAGACGACCGGGCCGACGAACCGGAAACCGTGTCGGCGGAGCTCCTGGCTGAGCCGCTTCGAGAGTGAGGTCTGCGCCGGCACCTCGGCATCGCGGCGCCAGCTGCCGACTAGAGGTTGGCCACCCACGAAGTCCCACAGATAGGCGGCCAACCCGCCGGCTACCTCGGCCAGCTCCAGCGCCGCCCGGGCGTTTGCGACCGCAGCCTCGATCTTGGCCCGGTTCCGGATGATCTCAGGGTTCTCGAGGAGGCGCTGGACGTCGCGATCGGTGTATCGGGCCACTGCTTCGAGGTCGAAGTCACAGAAGGCCTGTCGGTACCCCTCCCGCCGGCGCAGCACGGTCAGCCAACTCAGCCCGGCTTGGGCGGCTTCGAGGACGAGGAACTCGAAGTGCCGCCGGTCGTCGTGAACGGGCACGCCCCATTCGTGGTCGTGGTATGCGGTGAGGAGTTCCCCCCTGGCCCAGCCGCACCGGGGCCGGTCGTCGTTGGTGGCCATCACTGGCTCAGTGTGGCATCCAGCGCGGTCGGACCACCGGAAGGGAGTGCGGGCCTGTGGGTCTCCTGGGGATGATCTGGGGAACATGATGCAGGAGTTGGGGAGGGCTGGAGACAGATTGGGGATGAGTTGGAAATTGTGGGGAGAACATCTGGATTTCGCGTTCGGCTCTTGACCTGGGAATTGCAAAGGCGCACGCTTGCCAACAGTTCGGGTGGCTGAAGCCCGCCAGAGCCGAAGGGATACCGCAAGGTGGCCTGAGGCGAGGACCGACGAGAAGCCGCAAGGCCGATCGGCGGATGATCCGAGGGGAAGCCGAGAGGCAGAACCAAGGGCGGTCGATGGCTCGAAGGAGTCACGGCCGGGGCGGAGGAAAGTGCCCGACGGGCGGCTCTGCAAGAGTTGGCGGCTTCCCTGGAGCCGTCGGCTTGCGCCGGGCGGGGGTTGTCCGACACGGCCCCCGCTGACAGGTGCAGCAGACCGCCACGGGCGTGGCCCCGAGGAGCGCGGACGGCTTCGGCCGGACGGTTACTCGGGGCTGCGTCGCGTTCGGCCTCCGGCAGCCAGGCGGTGCTCCAGATTGGAGACCTGGCACGGGTCGTCGATCTGGCTGCAACGCTCGCACTCGAGTTCCAGCGTGCTGTGCTGCAGGCCGAAACGCTGTGCGATGGTGGTCCGCACCCGTTCGGCCACGACCTGGGCCTCTTCCAGGGTGGGGTGGCCGGTCAGGACGAGGTGAGCGGAGAGCGCCCGAAGATCGCTGGACAGGCTCCACACATGGAGATCGTGGACCTCACCCACGCCGGCCTCGCCAGTGATCACTGCGCGCAGACGGTCGAGATCGACGTCGGGCGGCGTCCCTTCGAGGAGAACGTCCACGCTCGCTCGTAGAAGCCGGGCGGCTTGGATGGCGATGAGCACCGCCACGGCCAGCCCAGCTGCCGGGTCCGCCAGGGCCGCCCCGGGACCCCCTACGAGCACTGCCAATCCGGCCACCAGCGCGACGCCGGCCGAGCAGGCGTCGGCGCCCATATGAACCGCAGTGGCGCGAACGTTGAGGTCGGGCACCACTCGTTCGAACAGGATCAGCGCTGCTGCCCCGTTGACGACCAGAGCCAGCCCAGCAACGCTCGTCAAGACACCGGCCTGCGGTACTGACGGGCGCAGGAGGCGGTCGGTGCAAACTGCGATGACCGACAGGGTGACGAGCGCCAGGACCGAGGCGTTGAACAGTGCGGCGAGGGTCGTGGCTCGGTGGTTTCCGTAGGAGCGCTGATCGCTTCTGGGCCGAGTCGACCACCGCAGTGCGCTGAGGCCAGCCGCGACGGCGGCGACGTCGGTCAGGTTGTGCCCAGCGTCCGCCAGCAGAGCGGTGGAGTGACCGAGCCACCCTGCGGCCGATTCGCCGGCCACCAGCGCCATGTTGGCAGCGAGGACGACCGCCAGTCGCCGGGAGCGGTTTCGGACGCTCAGCGGTCCAGCCATGGCTTGGCCGGCCGTTCGCCTCGGCTGATCTGGGTGGCAACGGCCGAACGGACTAGGTCGAGGTCGTCGGGGTGCGTGACGCCGACGCAGTGGCCATCGGTTGGGAGGACCTCGAAGCGTGGGCCATCGCTCCGGCCCACCAGGCTCGCGACCAGCTCGGGAAGGAGCACCTCGCCCGATCCAACGTCGTTCATAGCTGCCTCGAGTTCAGCCCGGATCGAGGACCGGAGCCCCCACAGGTTCATCGACACGAGGGTGGCTGCCTCGAGAACATGGGGTGATCGGCCGTCGGTGGCCTCGAATCGGCCGTCGGGAAGGCGTCGAACCCCTCGCCGCTCGTCGATCGCGATCAGTCGACCATCCGACCCGACGTGGCACACTCCTCTGGTAACGGGGGAGTCACCAACTACCGCACGGTCCAACCTGAACGCTACCAGGGCATTTGTCTCAGTGGTCGAGACCAGGTGCTCGGAGATCAGCCTGAGCGCTGATGCCCCGTAGAGATCGTCGGCGTTAACGACCCCGAAGGACTGTGCGCCCTCAAGGGCTGGGTACGCGACCAGCACCGCATCGACAGTTCCTCGTGGTTCGGGCTGGACTGCGTAGCGAACGTCGAGGTGACTCGGCCAGGTCCGTCTGACGTGCTCGGTGATAGACGGACCACTCTGAGGGTTCACGACCACGACGAAGTTCGAGAAGCCGGCAGCCAGCGCGTCACTGGCCACCAGATCGATGATCGCCTCGTCGTTCGGGCCGACGGGCGCGAGGGGCTTCAGGCCCCCCCCGTAGCGCTTGGCCAGGCCTGCTGCCAGGATCACGAGGGGCAGGTCTGTTTCGGTCACGACCCCCAGCGTAGGACGGCGCTTGCCCAGCTCATCCCGGCACCGAACCCGCAGAGCAACAGGAGGTCGCCGTCGCTGATCTTGCCGGCTTCGAGGGCATCAGCCAGTGCCAGGGGGATCGAGGCCGAAGAGGTGTTTCCGTAACGGTCGATGACCACTGCCGTGCGGTCCTCGGGGATCTTGAGCCGTTGGCAGGCGGCCTGGATGATGCGTCGATTCGCCTGGTGGGGGACGAGCAGTGCGATGTCGTCAGCTTCCAAGCCGGCGTCTGACAGTGCCTGCTCGGCTGACTCGACCACGACACGGACGGCCTTGCGGAAGATCTCTTGTCCATCCATCCACAGGTAGCCACCGTGTTCGCAGTAGAGCAGATGACGCAGCGATCCGTCCGAGTGCAGGTTGTGGCTGAGCAGGTTGGATTGGCCGTCTCTAGCCTCGATGACCACGGCACCCGCTCCATCGCCTACCAGGACGGCGATCGTGCGATCGGTCCAGTCGGTTATGCGGCTGAGGGTGTCGACGCCGACGAGCAAGACCCGCTCGTAGCCAGTTGCCACCAGCCCCGCGCTGACGACCAGGCCGTACATGAACCCTGAGCAACCTGCATTGAGGTCGAATGCGCCGACCCGGCGCATTCCGAGCAGGTCCTGGACGGCGGATGCAGTGGCGGGCGCGATGCCATCGGGCGTCGTGGTGGCCAGTACCAGGACGTCGATGTCCTCGGCGGACAACCCGGCTCGTCGCAGGGCCTCGCTAGCGGCCTCGGCAGCCAGCGAGGACGTCGTACCCCCGATCCTGCGCTCCTTGATGCCGGTGCGTTCTGTGATCCAGGCATCATTGGTGTCCAGCGTGGCTGCGAGGTCGTCATTGGTGAGCACCTTTTCGGGTACCGCGATTCCGCAGCTGCGGACGGCGATACCCCGCGCACTGCTCACCGGGCCCCCGCGACCGCGGTGATCCCAACGTAGCCGGCGTCGCCGTTGACCACTCCGCCAGTGTTGACGGCCAGGCCGAGCCTGGCCCCCTCCACCTGGCGGACCCCGGCCCTGGCCGAGAGGTGAGCGACCAGCTCGATGACCTGCGCGATGCCAGTCGCGCCCAGGGGGTGCCCCCGAGCCACCAGGCCTCCACTCGGGTTCACGGTGATGCCACGGCCGCCGATCGCGGTCTCTCCGGCCAGGGTGGCCGGCCCGGCCTGGCCGGGGCCGAAAATCCCGAGCGACTCCAGTGCGAACAGCTCTTCCGCGCTAGTGGCGTCGTGCAGTTCGACCAGGTCGAAGTCCTCAGGTCCGAGCCCGAATGCCTCGTAGGCAGCCCGAGCTGTCTCCGCGAGCCGGTCGTGGTAGTCGAGGTTGCCGCATCCCGAGCGTGCAATGGTGCCGACGATCCGAGCCAGCGGCTGGCTCGAGCCGGCCGGCTTGGTTCCCAGCACGACCGCGGCGGCACCGTCAGTGAAGGAGCTGCACATCAGCCGAGTCAGTACGCCTGCCACCGGAGGGGAGGAGAGGACTTCTTCGGTGGTCACCGGGCTCTGGCACTGGGCCAGCGGGTTCATCGACCCGTGCCGCCTGGCTTTGACGGCGGCCGCCGCAATCTGCTCGATCGTCGCCCCGCGCTCGATCATGAGCTGTTCCGCCCAGGCCGCATTCAAACCCATGAGGATGCTCCCGGCGGGGTTGCCCCGCTCAGCGAGCCGAGCGTGCATATCGGCCCGGTAATCGGCTGGTAGCCCAGCTTCGATGGCCTCGAGGGTGGCTCTCCGGTCGCCGGTCCACATCTTTTCGACCCCGACGACGAGCACTGGTCGGTCCTCGGCCACGGCGGCGTGCGACCCGACGTGCAGCGCTGACACGCCTCCGGCACAAGAGTTGTCGACATTGATGATGGGGACATTGCCGAGAGAGGACTTGCGCAACCACGCTTGACCCCTGATGCAGCCCTGATCGCTTAGTCGTCCTCCGCCGGCGTTGCCCACCACGACCAGGGCAAGGTCGTCGACGTCGACCCCAGCGTCACCCAGGGCACCGTCGACCACTTCGAGCACCATCTGTTCGGGGGTCTGGTCCCGCCGGCTCATATCGGTCATGGCGGTTCCGAGGACATAGAGCTTCGCGTTCACGGTGCTACTCCAAGCTTGGTGGTTGTGGCGGGCTCAGCGGTTGAAGGCAGGGCCTCGAGTACCGGCACCAGGTGTTCGAGCGCCTGGTCGGCGGCGACGAGCACGATGACGTGACTCGCACCCGCATCGTGGTAGGCGGTGATCGACGCGGCGCAGTCTTGGGCGCGGCCCGCGATGAGGTGGCGCTCGAAGGCCTTCGGCGGCAGGTCGTAGAGCTCGGCCAGCCATGTCGTGCCCTGCATGCGTGCGCTCTCTGCGGTCGCACCGGTGCACATCGGGACGACCACCGCGGTCGCCACGTCGGCCGGGTCCCGTCCGGATCCGGCGGTCAGCTCGAGGAGCCTCGTCCGGGCCCGGGCGTAGTCGGCCGCCGGGAGGAACAGTGGCACCCAGCCGTCGCCCGAACGAGCCGTGCGAGCCAGCGCCTGGTCGCTCGAGCCGCCGATCCAGATCGGGATCGGGGACACCTCCGGCTCCATCCGGTACCGGCCCAGGTTGCGCCCCTCCCATGCCCGATGGAGCACACCGACACCGTGGTCGAGCGCTCGCCCCCTCTGGTCATAGCGGGATCCGGCGGCTTCGTACTCTCCCGGATGGCTGCCGACGCCGACCCCGAGGACGAACCGGCCGCCAGTCAGGACCTGGAGTGTCGCCGCCTGGCGGGCGACCACGGTCGGGTGGCGCAGCGGCAGCTGCAGGACGCACGTGCCAACCATGGCGGTGCGAGAGGCGGTGGCAACCACCGCCAGGCTGGTCAGGGGCTCCAGCATCGGCAGGTGCCACAAAAGGTGGTCACACGCCCAGAGTCCGGCCACGCCGGCGCTCTCGGCCTCAGCCACGAACGCCCGAATTCGATCGGTAGCACCTGTGGTACATCCAGCAGTACTACCACAAGTACGACCACGTCTGCCAGGAGTTTCTCGCCAAGGGATGGTTGGGAGGATGACCCCCAGGGATCGGGGTACTCCAATCGGTGGCACCGATCGCACACTACATCCTACTGCGGCGACCGGGGCGAGCGCCAGCGTCGTGCCGCGGCGTTCGCGGGATGCCGCCGACGTCGGGTCCCCGGTACCATCGGAGCGTGTCGTCGCTGGTCGACCTGCGGAGCGACACTGTCACTCGTCCAACGGCGACCATGCGCAAGGCCATGGCCCAAGCTGAGGTCGGCGACGACGGCTATGGCGAGGACCCGACCGTGCGCGAGTTGGAGGCTGCCTTCGCGGCCCGCGTGGGGAAGGAGGCAGGCCTGTTCGTTCCGTCGGGGACCATGGCCAATCAGGTCGCCCTGCGGGTCCTTGCACCGCCCGGGACCGCCGTCCTGGCCGGCCGACGGTCCCACCTGATTGCCTACGAGAATGGTGCCGGTGCACGCAACAGCGACGCCCAGCTCACTCCGTTGGACGACCACGGAGGGCGCCTGGATCTCGACGCGGTCGCGCTAGCCGTCGCTGGCGTGGCGCACCATCTTGCCCAGGTCGGCATGGTGGCTGTCGAGAACACCCACATGGCCTCGGGAGGCCAGGCCCTTTCCGTCGAGGCAATGGACGCGCTCCGCACCGCGGCCGGGGACGTCCCGGTGTACGTGGACGGCGCCCGGATCTTCAATGCCGAGGTGGCCCTGGGCGTGCCGGCTGCCCAGCTGGTCGCTGGGGCCGACGCCATGATGGCCTGTCTGTCCAAGGGCCTGGCGGCTCCAGTGGGCTCGGTGCTCGCGGGCCCCGCCGACTTCATCGCCGTCGCCCGCATTGAGCGGCACCGCTTGGGGGGGACGATGCGTCAAGCAGGGGTTCTTGCCGCCGCCGGCCTGGTTGCCCTGCGGACCATGGTCGAGCGCCTGGTAGAGGACCACCGACGAGCGCGGCGATTGGCCGAAGCGGTGGCGGAGCGCTGGCCCAGCTGCGGACTCGACCCCAACGAGGTGCTGACCAACTGCGTAGTGTTTTCCCATCCCGATACCGACCGACTCCTGGACCACCTTCGGATGGCCGGTGTCCTGGGCGGGACGATCGCTCCGGGGGTGATGCGACTGATGACCCACCACGACATCGACGACGTGGGCCTCGAGCGGGCACTGTCTGCCCTGTCCAGCGCACCGGTGTGACCAGGTGAAGATCCGCATTGGAGTAAGCGCCCGCGGCGATGCCGATCCACTGCGCTTCGGGGCCCTGGCAGATGACATCGAGGAGCTTGGCTTCGATTCGATCTGGTTGCCCGAGATCCTCACCCAGCCGGCGTTTGATCCCATGGTGGCGCTTGCCTGGATCGGCGGCCATAACCCGCGTCTCAAGCTGGGCACCACCGCCCTCCTGCCCGGACGGAACCCGCTGCGGTTGGCCAAGCAGGTGGCCACCGCAGACGCTCTGACCGGCGGCCGATTCCTGCTCACCGTGGTGCCGGGCTTGTCCCAGGCTCCCGAGCGCGACGCGGTCGGCGTCGACTTGGCTGCCCGGGGCGGTCTGATCGAAGAACTGCTGCCGGTCCTCCGCCGCCTGTGGTCCGGGGAGAGGGTCGGGTACGACGGACCGGCAGGGCGGTTTCCGGCGACGGAGCTCTGGCCCCTGCCAGTGCAGCGCCCCTTTGATGTCTGGCTGGGTGGGATGGCGAGGCGATCGCTGGTTCGGTGTGGTCGGATCGCAGATGGCTGGCTCCCCTCACTGTGTACTCCGGAGGAGGCTCGGGCCGGACGCGAGGTGGTCGAAGAGGCTGCCCAGGAGGCCGGCCGCCAGATCAGCCCGGAGCATTTTGGAGTCAGCATCATCTATGCACACCTCCCACTCGACGACCGGGTGGCAGGGGCCATAGCGGCTCGGTCTCGAGGGCGAGACCCGCGCCGGCTGGTGCCGATCGGGCTGCCGGCGCTCCGGGAGCTGCTCGAACAATTCATCGAGGTGGGATTTTCCAAGTTCGTGGTTCGCCCCGTCGTTGCGCCCGATCATTGGCGCGAGGAGCTGGAGCACCTGGCCGGGGCGGTTGGCGACCTCCAAACTTGACCGCGGGCCGCCGTTCTCCGAGTGACCCAGGGGTCGCGGTCCCGCCGGGCCGGGTCCTAGTCCTGAACGGGCCACCGCGGTCGGGTCAGACCTGATCGCTCACGCCTTTCAGTCGACCGGAGGCTAGTGCACCTTGGTGTCGAGGGGTCCGCCGCCTGGGTCCCGCCCGCTGGCCCCCGGGATCGGCCTCGGCCTGGCGGAGGGCGACCTGAGCTCGACCGAAATGTCGTTGCCTTCGACCTCGGCATCTACGGTGCTGTCGCCGCGCCGGCTTGGGTTCGATGTGGTGGTCGACGTCGCACATCATGACGACTACTCGAAACTGCTAAGCGTCCTGGCGCGCTGCGCGCCGGCGCTGAGGGGATCGTCGGTCCGTTTGTCGGGTCCAGTGCCCCTCGAGGTCATGTGGGAGCGCCGGCGCCTGACGTGGGGACAGGACCGGGCGTTGGCGGGAGCCGCTCGCACCAGCAGTCGAACGGTGGCAGGAGGCGGTGCACTCGGCGAACCACGACGACTTCGAGGTGGACACCGGCACGTGGTCGCCGCAAGGCCCTGTCGAGGCGATTCTGGCGCAACCAGCGCGGGCACAGCGTTCGACCAGCGGGTCTGCCGCTGACCGGCCGGGCTGGCGTCGGCCGTCCTTGTGATCAGCCCGGGCGTGGTCGGCGGATTCGAAGGCCAGAAAGGGCCAGGACGGCCGCCGATAGGAACAGGACTGCCGCCGCAATCTCGACGACGAACGCACCGACCTGGTTCGACCCCTTGAAAGTGTCCTGGAACCCGAACAGGCCGAAGTTGACCGAGATGAGGAAGCCGCCGACCGTGGCCAGCATCCAGCCTCCTCCAAGGAGCATGGTCCATACCCGGCGCAGTGCCGAGGCACCGAGAGCGATCACGATCGAAGCCACGCCCTGCAGGAGGAACAGCGGTCCAATGGTCGGGATCGCGCCGTAGCCGACGGTGTAGAGGTGGAGATGGATCGCGGCAGAGGCGACGGTGAGCGCCGACGCTCCCCAGGTTGCAACCGAGACAGCGCCCCGGTGAGGCGAGCCGTCGTGCGCCAGCCACCCGAGCCGGCTGGCTCCCACCTTGCTCAGCGCCGAATTGCGCGTCGAGTGGAGGTCAAGGCCGGCGCGCTCAGTAGCCGTAGCCGCCTGGAGGCAGCATGGTCGAGCCGCTGGTCGTGGTGGTTGTCCCCACCGGCTGCTCCTTGGCGGTGACCCGGGCCACGGTCGCGACGAACCAGGTGTTCGATCCTTGCTTCACCCCGTTGCCATTGACCATTCCCGGCCCGCTGTCGAGGGTGTACGTGTAGAGGGGGTGCTTGTACCAGGTGACCTGGAGCTTGTTCCCCGACTTGATCGTGCCGAGGTGGGTGACGCCCGGCCCGCCCCTAGGCTTGGCACCTTTGGGGAGGGTAACCGGTGGCCAGATGCTCGCACACCCTCCGGTGCAGGTCGCGTGATTCGCCGAGTCGCCAGTGAAGACGTAGACCGTCTTGCCAGCCGCGTCGACCAGGATCCTGCCTAGCCCTTGGTGCACGACGAGCTTCACCGTGTCGACCACCTTGGCCGTCCGCTTCTTGGTCTTCTGGCCGGCAGCGCTGGCATGGTGGCTGCTGGCCGCCCCATGACCATGACGGACGGCCGCTGTGGCCGCCGGCATCAGGGCGAAGGTGCCGAGCCCAACGATCACAGCGACGCTGACACCCAGCCGAACCAGGTCCTGACCACGGCTTGCTCGCTTTCGCGGTTGTAGGGTCATGGCGCTCCTCGTCGATCCGCTCCCGGGCAGGTTCATGGGCCTCGGGCTTCCGTCACCCGGCAATACGGTCGAGGTCCCGGCTCGGATTGCGCAATCTGCCGGCGGCGCCCGCCCGTAACCCTGGTGATGGGAGAATCGTGCCTGGTGGGCGACGCTGAGCCAGCCTGGTGACCGAGCTTTCCGATGAGGCGCTGCTGGCCGGCATGGCCGTCGGCGACGAGCAGGCAGCGGTGGCATTCGTGCGTCGCTACCAGCGACGGGCCTTCGGCCTGGCCATGTCGATGCTCGGTGACGCCCAAGCGGCTGAGGACGTCGCCCAGGAGGCGCTGCTTCGGGTCTGGAGGCACGCTCCGGTCTTCGATGCTCGCCGCGGGTCGGCGGCAACCTGGGTACTCGCCATCACCCGAAACCTGGCGGTCGACGCGCTCCGCCTTCGCCGAAGCACCCCGGTGGACCCCTCGAACCTCGCGCTGTTGAGACAGGTCAGCACCGACTCGTCGCCCGACGAGGCGGTCGACAGCTGGGCGGCGGCCGATCTGGGCCTGGTGCGGGCCCTGCGCGAGCTCCCGGTCGAGCAGCGCCGAGCGCTTGTGCTCGCGGCCGTCTACGGCCTTACCTCTGAGGCGGTGAGCAGGCACGAGTCCATTCCCGTCGGAACGGCAAAGACCCGGATCCGCACTGCACTGGTCAAGCTCCGTCGGGCGCTGGACCAGCCGGCGGTCGAGCCGTGACCCCGAACGACGACTGCCGCCGGGTGGGTCCAGACCTGCCCGAGCTTGCCCTGGGCACGCTCTCGGGGCTCGAGCGGGCCAGCGTTCTCGCCCACGTTGAAGGTTGCGCAGCCTGCCGCGACGAGGTCAGCCGGTTGTCAGCCGTTGCGGACGCCCTGCTCTCGTTGGCTCCGAGTCTCGACCCGACCCCCGGTTTCGAGACCCGGCTGTTTGACCGGATGGGTCTGACCGGCCCTCGCCGCCGATGGCGGCGTGGTGCCATCGGGTCGCTGATCCTGGCCGGTGCGCTTGCCTTGAGCCTCGGCCTTGGTCTTGGCCTCGGCGGAGCACCTGAAGTTCGATCGCCGGCGTCGGCCATCGTCGCCACCCTCACATCCGGGCAGACAGTGAAGGGCACCGTCTACCTCGTGCCCGGAGACCCTGGCTGGCTGTTCATGTCGGTCCACGGCGTTCGTGCTGAAGGCTTGGTCAGTTGCCGGGTTCGTGTGAACGGCCGGGCGGAGACGGTCGGATCCTTCTACCTCCAGGCCGGGACGGGCAGCTGGGCCTACGCGCTGAAGGTCCCCGCCACCGAGGTGGAGGCCGCCTGGTTGGTCGACTCGAACGGAGACGTTCTGGCGGCTGCCCGCCTTCTGGCCTAAGGGCGATCGCTCAGTATCGGTAGGTGTCGGGCTTGTATGGCCCGTCGGGAGAAACACCGATGTAGGCCGCTTGCTCGTCGGTCAGCCGGGTGAGCTTGACCCCCAGAGCGTCCAGGTGGAGCCGAGCAACCTTTTCGTCGAGGTGCTTCGGCAGGACGTACACCTTGTTCTGGTAGTGGCCGGACCTAGTGAACAACTCGATCTGGGCCATCGTCTGGTTTGTGAACGAGTTCGACATCACAAAGCTCGGATGACCGGTGGCATTTCCGAGATTGAGCAGGCGACCCTCCGAGAGAACGATCACCGCATGGCCGTCGGGAAAGACCCATTTGTCAACTTGAGGCTTCACATTGACCTTGACAATGCCTGGCACCTTGGCGAGGCCGGCCATGTCGATCTCATTGTCGAAGTGGCCAATGTTGCCGACGATGGCTTGATGCTTCATCCGAGCCATGTGCTCGGCGGTGATCACGTTCTTGTTCCCGGTGGCGGTGATGAAGATGTCCCCCGTTTCAACCACATCTTCGAGGGTGGTGACCTGATATCCCTCCATCGCAGCCTGAAGCGCACAAATGGGGTCGATCTCGGTCACCACGACCCGAGCTCCCTGACCAGCCAGTGACTGTGCACATCCCTTCCCAACGTCACCGAAACCGCAAACCACCGCCTCCTTGCCCCCAATGAGCACGTCGGTGGCTCGGTTGATGCCGTCGATCAGGGAGTGCCGGCAGCCGTACTTGTTGTCGAACTTCGACTTGGTGACCGAGTCGTTGACATTGATTGCCGGGAAAAGCAGCGAGCCATTGCGTTCCATCTCGTACAGGCGGTGCACCCCGGTCGTGGTCTCCTCGGTCACTCCGCGGATGCCGGTGGCGATCTGAGTCCAACGGTTCGGATTTGAGGCCAAGCTTTCAGACAACCGAGACAGGATCACCGCAAGTTCAGGGTTGTCCGCCGTCTCGGGGTTTGGCACCGCCCCAGCCTTCTCGTACTCGACTCCTTTGTGGACGAAGAGGGTGGCGTCGCCCCCGTCGTCGAGGATCATGTTTGGTCCGTCATCGTCCCAAGTGAGCGCCTGCTCGGTGCACCACCAGTAGTCCTCGAGACTCTCGCCTTTCCATGCGAAGACGGGAACGCCTTGGGGTTGATCCGGGGTGCCATGCGGGCCCACCACGACGGCGGCTGCGGCTTCGTCCTGGGTCGAGAAGATGTTGCAGCTTGCCCAGCGCACCTGCGCGCCCAATGCGACCAGGGTCTCGATGAGCACTGCGGTTTGCACCGTCATGTGGAGCGAACCAGTGATCTTCGCTCCGGCTAGCGGCTGGCTCGGTCCGTACTCGGCCCGCATGGCCATGAGGCCTGGCATCTCGTGTTCGGCCAGCTCGATCTGCTTGCGACCGAGCTCGGCCAGGCGCAGGTCTGCGACCTTGAAGGGCGGCCGGTCGTGCGCAGTGGTCATGGGCCCTCCTTGTCCGGGGCTGGCTCGGTTCGGAACAGGGTGCGCCCTGTGGTTCGGCGCGTGACCTCAGACAATAGGCCGCGCTTCACGCGGCTTTGCGACGGAGAGACTCAGGATGACGAAGAGGAGCCGCTCTCGATCTCCCCCGCCACGCTCATCTGGGCCTTGAGGGCGGCGAGTTCCTGGTCAACATTGCTCTTGGTCGCGACCTCGTTCAGTTCCCGCTGAATGTCGTCGTCCCCGCCTCCGACGTCTTCGAGCGCCCCGGACTCGAGCAACTCGTCGAGAGCCCCAGAGCGGGCCTGCATGTTCGCGATCTTGTCCTGAGCGCGCTGCAAAGCCGCTCCTGAGTCGCCCAGCGACTTGGAGATTCCGGCCACACTCTCGTCGACGCTCGACATCGCCTTCGAGGCGCTGTACTGGGCCTTGAGCACCTCCTTTTGAGATCGGAACTGGTTGACCCGCTGCTGGAGCGTGGCCAGGGTCTGCTCGAGCTTCTCCTCCTCCTCGCTGAGCTGCTGGTGCTGGGGCTCCATCGCGTCGATCTGCGCCTGAGCGGTCGCCTTGCGGGCCAGGGCTTCTTTGGCCAGATCCTCCCGCCCAGCCGCCAGGGCCTGTTTGGCCTGGTCCTGCAGGTGGTCGACGGAGTGCTGGAGCTGTTGCTCCTGGAGTTCGAGCTGCTTGCGAGATGCCGCGATGTCGACCAGCGACCGTTTCACCTGAGTGATCTGTTCGAGCATCTTCTCGTAGGAGAGGTCGAGCATTTCGTCTGGACGCTCGGCCGCGTCGAGCGCCCGGTTGGCCTTGGCCTCTACGATCTCGTGCGCTCGCTGGAACAGCCCCATCTCCTCACCTCCGACTGTGCCTGGCAGAGGAGAAAACTACCTGCTCCTCGAAGCGGCGTCGGGCCGCCACCGAGCGCCCGGGCGAGTCGGTGCGCTGACGTCCTGGCGGGGCCGACAGCCTGGTCCACGACTCCCTGCCGGGACGTCTAACGTCGGGGGTGGATGCAGGCTCATCCACGAGGCCGTCTGCGTCGGCTGGCAGACGTGCCACGGATCGCCCCGGTAGCTCAGGGGATAGAGCGTCGGTTTCCTAAACCGTGCGTCGCAGGTTCGAATCCTGCCCGGGGCGCCACTTCGCTGACCAGCGACTTCGAGGTGTGTTCTCTGCCAGAGCGTGAACCTCGACGTCGTAATCTGGCGATTGTGCAGTTCACGGCGGCAGTCACGCACGAAGATGGGTGGTACGTCGCCCGCGCTCTGGAGGTTGAGGTGACCAGCCAGGGTCGCACGGCCGACGACGCTCTCGCCAATCTTCGAGAAGCACTCGAGCTGTACTTCGAGGACGAAACCCTGCCCGAGGCCATCGAGCCTCCGATCATCGCCACCGTCGAACTCCCGGCGTGAGCCCGGGGCTGCCGGTCGTCGGCGGTGCAGAGGTCATCGCTGCTCTGGCCAAGGCCGGGTTCGTGCAGGTGAGCCAGCGGGCAGCCATGTGCAGCTCCGAGGCGACGGCCGGACGGTCATTGTGCCGATGCATCGGGCACTTGCGACCGACACGCTCCGCTCGGTGCTCAGACAGGCCGGTCTCACGCTGGCGGAGTTCATCGCCCTTCTCTGACCCCATCACTTGGCATACCCCTCGCGACGGACCTTGGCGTGTCGAGCCGCCAGGCTGATCGCCGGCCCTTGGACCAATGGTTCGAGGTTCGCATTCTGGGAGGCCGGGTGCGCCGCCTCATCTCGCAAGACCCTTCCCGTCCGGTTGGGACGAGTTCCGGCCCTCCCGGACGGTCTTCGGCTCCCGGCAGGTCGGTCAGTCGGCGAGCCGAACCAGCATTTTTCCGACGTTGATCCCTTCGAATAGGCCGATCAGGGCTCTCGGGGCGCTCTCGATTCCTTCGAGCACCGTCTCTCGGTAGACGACCCGGCCCTCACGCAACCACTGCGACATCTCACGAAGAAAGGCCGGCCGCATCTCGGGAAAGTCGGCCGCCGTGAAGCCGCGCAAGGTAATCCGTCCGTAGATGATGTTGGCGAGATTGTGGACAGTTGTGCGCGCGCCAGGCTCGTTGTACCCGGAGATCATCCCGCAGACGGCCACTCTGCCCAGGGTGTTCATCGAGGCAAGCGCCGCATCGAGATGGTCTCCACCGACGTTGTCGAAGTAGACGTCGATCCCTTCCGGGGCGACCGAACGCAGACCTCGACGGATCGGAGCTTCCTTGTAGTTGATGACCGCGTCGATTCCGACCTCCTCGGCTAGCCATCGAGCTTTCTCCGCCGACCCGGTCGAGCCGACCACCCAACATCCGTGAATCTTGGCGATTTGGACTGCCACCGAGCCAACTGCTCCTGCTGCGGTGGAGACGAAGACCTTGTCATCTGGTTGAAGCTGAGCGATCTTGAGAAGTCCACCGTAAGCGGTAAACCCGGTTCCGCCGAGGGCGTGCATATGGACGGTAATCGGCAGTCCATCGGGTGTGTCTAGCTTGACGAGTTGGTCGGGTCTGGCGGTGAAGTACTCCCGGAAACCGAGGCGGCTCATCACCAGGTCGCCGACCGCAAGGTCTTTTGTCCGCGACCGGACGACTCTTCCGATCGCGGTTCCCGACATCGGCTCATGCAACTCGTATCCGTTGGTGAGTCGAGGTCGCATCGCCGGATCGACCGACATGTAGAGGTTCTCCACCAAGACCTCGCCGTCAGTCGGGTCCGCGACCTGCGAATCGACGATCTCGAAGTCCGTGACTGCCGGAAGGCCATTTGGACGGGCGACGAGGTGGACCTCACGGCTCTTGGTCATCCGCACTCCTTCCTCAAGCCCCTCATGGCAAGCCCGGCAACGAGCATTCGCACCAGTCACTGCTCATTGTCGGCGCGACGCGATCGAGCAGCAACCAGCCGCCTCCTATTGGGCGAGGACGAACTCGATGGGCGAGTCTGCTCCGAGCCTTTGGGGAGGGGTAGACAGCAGCCCTTCAGGAAAGTCGGGTCTTAGGGACCCTCGACAACCGACCATCCCGGCGCAGCTCGACGACGGCGGGAACCGGATCCGGGTCGGCGAAGAGGCCATCATCGGTGTAGTCGGCGGGCCTGCCGGTGGGGTCGACGACCCAGCATGACGCCTCCAGGGCGATCCCGTTGGGATCGGTGAAATAGATGGAGCGTAAGAACCCGTGGTCGACGATGTCGGTGACCTCGCTGCCTGCCTCTTTCAGTCGGTTGCGCAAAGCGAGAAGCGCCGCTTCGTCGGGCAGGTTGAACGAGACATGGTCGAACTGGATCGCTCGGGGGTCGGGGATCCCGGCGGGCTTGGCGAACGCCTCGACCGGGTGGTTGGTGTACTCGAAGAAGGCGATGGTGTTCTGGGGGCCCATTTCGAAGAAGTAGTGGCGGAACTGGCCAGGGACCGCAAGATCAGCCACCAGACGGGCACCCAGGACGCCGTGGTAGAAGCGGACGGTGGCGTCCATGTCGTTGGTGATCAGCGCGAGATGGTTGATGCCACGCCAGCGAGGCGGCTCTTCTCCCCCTGCGCTTCGGTCGGTCTGACGAGCCATCGTCTCCAAGCCTACCGGCAACCGGTTCGAGCCGGCCCGGGGTCCCAACCGGAGGGAGTCGCTTCGTCGAGCTCCGGCCTCCTCGGGCTCGCTCCCGGGTAGAAATGGGGCTGGCAGTTCGTCCAAGAGGAAGGGGGCCTGATGAGCGACCAGGGGACGGGTGGTGAGGCGCTCGCCGCGCTGTTGTCCGAGGACCGACGGTTCCCACCTCCAGCGGACTTTGCGGCCAAGGCGGTGGCCCAGCCGGGCATCTACGAGCAGGCAGCCGCGGACCCGGTGGGCTGGTGGGCGGAGCAGGCGCGGACGTTGCGCTGGGAGACCCCGTGGCAGAGGGATCTTGAATGGAACCCTCCGTTCGCCCGCTGGTTCGTCGGAGGCCGCCTCAACGCCTCGGTGAACTGCGTCGACCGCCACGTCGAGGCCGGCCTCGGCGATCGGGTTGCCTTCCATTGGGTCGGCGAGCCCGAGGGCGACACGAGAACCATCACCTATGCCGACCTGCACCAGATGGTCTGCCGGGCGGCCAATGCCCTCCTCCAGATTGGTGTCCGGACCGGGGACCGAGTGGCCATCTACGTCCCGATGATCCCCGAGGCAGTCGTGGCCATGCTCGCGTGCGCGCGGATTGGCGCGCCCCACTCGGTCGTCTTCGGCGGCTTCTCGGCCGAGGCGCTGGCCGGACGGATCCTTGACCTCGGAGCCACGGTGGTGATCACCGCCGACGGGGGCTTCCGTCGTGGCACTGCCTCTGGGCTGAAGGTCAACGTGGACCGGGCCCTTGAGCAGTGCCCAGATGTGCGCCACGTGGTGGTGATCAGGCGTACTGGCCAGGACATCGACTGGCGAGACGGCCGAGACCTTTGGTGGCACGAGCTGGTCGACTCGCAGAGCCCGGTGCACGTGGCCGAGTCATTCGACTCCGAACACCCGCTCTACGTGATGTACACGAGCGGAACGACAGCCAAGCCAAAGGGGATCCTGCACACCACTGGCGGCTACCTGACACATGTGGCCACGACGCACCGGCTTGT
>JAJPJD010000062.1 GCA_021324355.1 Actinomycetota bacterium | reverse complement strand
TGGTCAACATGGCCAACTGCCGGTCCTGAGCACCGCGCATCGAAGCACCCCCGATCTCGACGACGGAACCAAGCATGGCCCGCGCCGCTCGAAATCGCGAGCACTCACCGGGGGTTTTTCAGCACCCTGCTAAGGGGTTGGCGCCGCGCCCAACCGGCTGATCCGGTTGCGAGCCCGGCCAGTCGGGCGATCGCCGGCCCCCTACTCTGAGCCTCCACCATATTCAGCATCGGTGACGTGTTCGCCCCACTCCACCCGTCCTTCGCTGATCGCGAGATGGGACATGAGGTGATTTGGCGCCGCGCCGTGCCAGTGCCACTCGCCGGCGGAAGCGACCACGACGTCGCCGGCGCGCAGGGCCGTGACTGGTTCGCCCCGTGACTGCACGAGCCCCGCACCTTCGGTGACATAGAGGGTCTGGGCAACCTCGTGGGCGTGCCAGGCCGTTCTCGCCCCCGGTGCGAACCGCACCAGGGCAACGGTGGTTGGTGTCGCGCCATGTCCCTGAGCCACCGGGTCGAGCCACACCTCGCCGCTGAACCATGTGGCCGGACCTCGGCTCGTCTGATCCTTGAAACGGTGCTCCATGTCTCCTCCTTGTCGTGACGCTGCGTTCGACCAGGGCACCATCGGGGCGCGCCCCGCTCATCGAGACCGGCGAGCGCTGCGTGGGCGTCGATGGTCACCTATGGATTGACCGCTCCGGGCGAGGTTCTGTCGATCCGCCGAGCGGGGTTTCGAGATTGCGCTACACGCCCCCTGACAAGCACCACGTGGTCGGCCCGTATCCCGACCGGGACGCAACCAGGTGTCCGGCCACGATGCCTCGACACGACCCAACGAGCGGAGGGAGTGGGATTCGAACCCACGGTGCCCTTGCGAGCACAACGGTTTTCGAGACCGTCCGATTCGGCCACTCTCGCATCCCTCCACGGGTGACTCTACTGGCCATCCCGGGGACTCCCCGGCTGGCGCTGGCCTTCGAGCGGTGCACTCAGCCGTTGCGCAGGTCGGTGAAGAACGAGGTCAGCAGAGCCGCGCACTCCTCGGCCAGCACCCCTGCAGTGACTGGAACCTCATGGTTCAGCCTGGGGTCCACCAAAAGGTTGTACAGGGAGCCCACTGCCCCGGCCTTGGGATCGGCCGCGCCGTAGACGAGGCGGCCAAGACGGGCGTTCACCATGGCGCCCGCGCACATCGGGCACGGCTCGACGGTGACCACGACGGTGGCGTCGCTCAGTCGCCAACGTCCCGAGCGTTGGGCGAGGTCGCGCAGCACGAGCAGCTCGGCATGGGCGGTCGGGTCGGCACGCAGCTCCCGCTCGTTGTGGCGGGACGCGACCACCTGGTCACCGACCAGTCCGACAGCACCGATCGGGACGTCCTCGTGGTCGAGTGCCTTGGCTGCTTCGGCTAGGGCGAGCCGCATCGCGTCCTCGTCGTCCCGGCGCTGTTGAGGTTGCCCGGTCACCATCCACTCCGCTCCCGGCCCTCGTGGGCCGCGCTCGAATCGAACCTCCCCGGCCAGGTTAGGGACCACGGCCATGGGGGTCGGGCCGAGCGGTCGTTACCCGTCGGTCGGCGCCACCGCGGCTACGGTCAGTTTGGGGGCCCGACTCGAACCGATGGGAGCTGACGGAGCGGTGGAGAAACGCGCCAGTGGGCGCTGGACCAGGGCGAGGAAGGGCGGCTCCCCCCGTCCGCACCACCACCGGGTTCGGGTTCCCCAGCCGCTGATCAAGCACCGGCTCCCCTCCGGGCGGGGCGCGACCGAGCAGCCCAACACCACTGGCGACGGGGACACCCCGCTCACGGTCCGGTTCTGGCTCGCGCTGCTGTTGACTGCGGTGGCCACCGGGTTATTGGGGGACTTCATGATGGTGGTCCTCTTCGGCTTCGAGCACCTTGCCTTTGGGACCGGTCCCGGGGACTACCAGAGCCATGTCGAGCGAGCAACGGCGCTGCACCGCGTCGCGTCCCTGGCGATCGCCGGCGCGTTCGCCGGGCCGGCGTGGTATCTGCTGCGGCGGTACACGCCAGGGGAGAAGTCTGAGGTCGACGAGGCGATCTGGACCGGCGATGGCCGACTGTCGCCCCGGCGAAGCTTTATCTCCGGGGTGATCTCCGAGATTGCGGTGGGTATGGGGGCCTCGATCGGTCGGGAGCAGGCCCCCAAGCTGATGGGTGGCGTCTCGGGGAGCGTCAGCGCCGGCTGGTTTAAGTTGACCACCCCCCAGCGGCGCCTTTTGGTGGCCTGTGGCGCCGGGGCTGGCCTCGCGGCGGTCTACAACGTCCCCCTTGGCGGGGCGCTGTTCACCGCCGAGGTGCTCATGGGCTCGATCACGATCCCGGTGGTGCTCCCGGCCATCGCGTGCAGCTTCGTCGCGACCGCGGTGGCGTGGCTCTATTTGCCTCAGCACGCCACCTACGTCGACCTCCCCGACTACCACTTCTCACTGTCGATCTTTGTCTGCGCGGTGGTGATGGGACCGCTCATCGGCCTGCTGGCGTCGGTCTACATCAGGCTCATGGGCTGGGTGTCCCACCACAGGCTGAAGCGGTCAGCGGTCCTGGTGGGGCCGCTTGGGGCGTTTAGCGTGCTTGGGGCGATCGGTGTTGTGTACCCGGCGCTGTTCGGCAACGGAAAGGACCTCGCCCATCGGGCATTCCTGGGGGAGGGCACCGCGCTCGCGTTCCTGGCGCTGTTCGCATTGAAGCCGATCGTCACTGCGATGTGCCTTGGGAGCGGGGCGAGCGGGGGCCTGTTCACCCCGTTCCTTTCGACCGGCGCGGCGTTCGGCGCGATGTTCGGGTTCGGCTGGGGTCATCTGTGGTCCGGGAGCCCGGTTGGCGCGGTCGCGCTTCTCGGCGCAGCCGCCATGCTCGGTTCGGCTCTGCAGGCTCCTCTCGCCGGCCTGGTCCTCGTGATCGAGCTCACCCACACCGGGATCCCCATCCTGGTGCCGCTCATGGCAGCCACCTTTCTGGCGACGCTGGTTTCCCGGCACATCGACGGGTACTCGATCTATTCGGCTCGGCTCCCCGGGCCAGAGTGAGATGCGGCAGCGACCGCAAGACCGTGAGTGACCGTCGAGGCCTTCGGCAGTCCGAGCATTGGACAGACACTTCGGCTTTTGTTCTGGAGTTCGGTGCCGCGTGCAAGAACCTCTGACACGAAAACCCCGTAATCAAGACGCGCGAGGTCAGGGGTGCGGGGCAGAGTCCCGCTCGGGACGACGTCCCGATGCTTCCGCCTTGGGTCAGGTCAAGCCGCTTCGGCGGGCTCGATCGTGACGCGGTAGCCGAGCGCTTCGATCTGGCGGGCGAGGCGGTGCGCGTGCGCGTCGGGGCGACGCTTCTGGAACCAGTTGGCGCCGAGGTCGACATAGGGGACTCGTCGGTCGAGGACGTGGAAGGCGGCGACGAGCATCGAGTGCTCGACCGCCTTGCGGGCTTTCGCGTGGCCGATCCTGCCGCGCAGTCGTTGGAACTGCGCGCCAAGGTAGGTGTCCTTCGAGTGGCCGGCGGCTTCTGCAGCCTCGGCGAGGTTGGCGGCGAGCCACTTCGAGTCGTTTCGTGTCTTGCCCGACCGTCTCTTGTCCCCGGACTCGTTGTTGCCGGGGCACATCCCGGCCCAAGAAGCGAGGCGCGCCGAGGTGCCGAAGCGATCCATATCGACGCCGATCTCGGCGATCAGGCACTCGGCGATGCGCCGGTCGACGCCCGGGATCGTGTCCAAGAGCGCGACCTCAACCTCGAAAGGGCCGATCAGTGCCTCGATCGCCTCGGTGAGGCCGCTGATGGCCTCCTCCAGGAAGTCGAGCTTGGCAAGGATCGTGGAGACGACAAGCGCGTGGTTCGCGCTGGAGCGCCCGACGAGGGCCCGCTGGAGCTCGGGGATCTTCTTGCGGAGCTTTCCCCGCGCGAGCTCGGCGAGGACTTCGGGATCACGCGTGCTCGAGACGAGCGCGTCGAGCATGTCGCGCCCCGAGCGGCCGATGATGTTCGACGCGACCGAGGAGAGCTTGATGCCGGCGTCCTGGAGGACCTTGTCGAGGCGCTGTGCCTCACGGCCGCGCTCTTCGATCTGTGCCTTGCGATACCTGGTCAGGTCACGCAGCTCGCGGATCGGCTTCGGCGGCACGAAGGAGGGCGAGACGAGGCCGTGCTCGACGAGCTGGCAGATCCACTCGGCGTCGGCGACGTCGGTCTTCTTGCCCGGGACGTTGCGCAGGTGCCGGGCGTTCAAGAGCCAGCACTCGATGTCGTCCTCGAGCACGTAGAACACGGGCTTCCAATAGACGCCGGTCGACTCCATGCCGCAGAGCGTCACGCCGAGGGCGACGAGCCAGTCCCGCAGCGCCAACAGGTCCGCGGTCATCGTCCCGAACGTGCGCGTCTCCTGATTGCGCTTCCCTCGTTTCCCGGGCGTCCGCACGCAGGCGACGACCGTGTGTTTGTGGACGTCGAGACCGCAGCAGCGTTCAACGACGACATCCATGTGGCTTCCTCTCCGGCCCCGTGGTTCGACGTCGGTGCAGTGGGGCCGCTCGGAGGAGCCTCGTTGCGATGGACTCTGACACTCGTGCTCATGGCAACACTTCGGCGCTCCCGAGGCTCCCGCGTCCAACTAAGAGCGCGCGCCAATAGGTGAACCCCATGGGCTGCTCTGATCGCAGACTGGACGAGCTATCGGGCTGCGACGAGGAGCCCGCTTGGCGTTCTCTGGTCGCCGGCCAAGACACTGATCGACTCGGCGACCGCGGACGTGAAGAGGATCGATTCCTCACGGTCGAGCTCGACGACAGCGATGGCGGCGAGGATCGGAGAGATCCGTCCTTCATCGCGCAAGAAGAGAATCGCTCTGGCCAGGTCCATGCGGCGCTCGACGCTGTCGACGGTCCCAACGATCTGGGGGAGGATCCGGTCGAATTCCTCGACGTCATCCTGGCGCAAGGCGGTAATCGCCTGGTCGAGCGCGGGCGTGATGATCCGTGGGAGCGGCACCTGCAAGGAGAGGTCGGTCTCAGGTAGTTCGGCCAAGCGGTCGAACTGACGTCGCATCTCGGCGACATCAGTGTGCCGGAGGAGTGTGAACGCCTCTTCGGTCACGTCGAGCGGCATGATCCGCACGTCGATGGTCCGGACCGGACCGTGACAGCACCACTTGGCCTTCTTCTTGCTCCCACACGGGCACAGTTGGTTTCGCCCGACCTTGGCCATGGCCGCCTCCTTCGTGACGAAGCGATCGTCGCAAAGGGCTTCGGCGCCGTGGTGGATGGCCGTTGACCAGGGCAAAGGGTCCACCGGTCACCCGGAGTGCCCGAGCAAGCTCGGGTTTGGAACCCACTCCCCAATGACCAGCGGAGGACGCCATGCCTGCACTACACCCGACCGTTGTCGACGCCATCTGGGCAGCCGTCGAAGCCCTACTGCCCGATCGTCCGCCTGACACCCATCCTCTCGGCTGTCACCGGCCGAGGGTCCCCGACCGCACCTGCTTCGAAGGGATTCTGACCCGGCTCGTGACCGGCTGCTCGTGGGACGTGGCGGCCCGGATCTGCAAGGTCGGAGAGACGCCGCTGCGGAGGCGGCGTGACGAATGGGTGCGCACCGGCATCTTCGGCGCGCTGGCTTCAGAAGCCTTGGAGGGCTACGACCGCGTCGTCGGTCTCGACCTCTCCGAGGTGGCCGTCGATGGGTCGCTCCACAAGGCACCCTCCGGGGGAGAGGGCACCGGCAAGAACCCAACGGACCGAGGCAAGCTCGGCTGGAAATGGTCGCTCGCCACCAATGCCAAGGGTATCCCCATCGCCTGGGCGCCCGAGGCCGCCAACCGCCATGACTCGAAGCTGCTCGAAGAGACCCTTGCCATCCTCGACTTCCGGGGTTACGAGGTCGAAGTGGCCACCGTCCACCTCGACCGCGGTTACGACTACGCCTTCGTCAAAGAACTGTTCAGGGAGTCGGGGGTCGAGGCCGCCATCCCGCTGCGCCGCAAGGTCGAGCGCGGTGCACACCGCGCGAAGTCCCGGATCAGTCTCGGTGACCGCTGGCCCGTCGAACGGGCGAATTCCTGGCTCACCAACTTCGGACTGCTGCGCCGCAACACGGATCGCAAACTCGTGCACCGCGAGGCAGCCCTCGACCTCGCCGTCGCGCTCATCCTGACCACCAAGCTCGTCAAGTGGCGCAAGCGCTTCGGGCCAGTGTTCGCAGCAGCGTGAGCGAGCCTATTGGCGCGCGCTCTAAGCCGCGGGCTCAAGACACCAAGGACATTCCGACGTCGCCGGGCGACCCCGGCACAGTTTTCACTGCTTGTGAGCGGCACCGCGCGCCCCGGGGACTAAGCCTTCGTCCCAGTGGAGGGGTGAGGCTGGAGCGTAGACGGCTGTCGAAGCGATCAAACAGTCAATTGGTCGTCGTCCATCGCGAGGCACCTTCCCGAGATCGTGTTCTTTGAAGCGTTCGTCTTCTCCCTGCGTGAAGACGACCTCGGCTTGATAGAGAAAGAGGCAGATCGTCCCAGCACGTAGTCGGGACCCACGTCGAGAAGGCTCGGCTACTCGGCAACCCGGCTAGTCGGACCACCCCGAAGTGAGATCACTTTTCTGGGATCGATCCGAGTGTGGCAGCGAGTTCTCGTGCTCGGGCCAGAGCTTGCGCCGGCGTCACGCCCGATTGCCCGGCCAGCCAGCACGAGATCGGTGCGGCCATCCGTTCCGAGCTGTGAGCAGCGATGCCGGCCAACTCGAGCAGCGCCTCGAGGTCGTCGTCGCTGACGGTGTGCGTTTCGAGGACGAGGGCAAAGCGATCTATCCACGTCCGGGCGTCGACGTCCACGTAGCCGGATGCTACTGAGACGACGGCGTCGCCATGGTCGATCCTCGTGAGCTGGGCGGTCACGGTGCGCACGGTGGTGGACTCGGTCTCAACCGGTCGGGCCGAGGCGATCTGCGGCCTGGCGGTGTGTCGCTTCCCGAGGGCTGTCGAGCGCGGCGTTATTCTTGGGTCCCTCCGGTGGCGGTGACGGACGACGGTCCGAACTCGGGCCCGGTGCCAGTGCCCGTTGCCACGCGTGACCCGTGCGCAGCAGACCGAGGCGCTCCAGGTCAGCTGGGGTGTCGACATCTGCCAGGGCTCGCCGGTCCAGCTCGCCCGGCCATCTCAGTTCGTCGACCAACTCCACTTCTGGTCGCTCGAGCAGAGAGCGCATCGAGCGTGCTCCCGCCTTCGTCAGCATGAGTGCGGCGCAGAGGTCCGTCATTGACCAGCGCGCGCAAAGCGGCTGCGGATGTCCCTCGACGACAGGGACCACCGAGTTCGTCCCCGGCCACTGAGCCAAAGTACGCAGGACAATCTCGCTGAGGAGCGGAAGGTCGCACGCGACCACCAAGGTGGGGCACGCAATGCCAGCGGCCCGTAGCACCTCAACCCCCTTACAGATCGCCACGAGTGGACCGCACCCAGGCGTCTCCTCCTGCACAGAAGGGAGCCCTGAAATGCCGGGACCGATCTCCAAGGCGTAGCTGACCACGTGTCGTAGCAGGTTCCCGACCCGAACCGCGCATGGAACACCATCGACCTCCATGGAGGCCTTGTCAAAGCCCATACGACGACTAAACCCGCCGGTGAGGAGGATTCCTGCTACCTCGCGCTCGGATCCACATCCCGGTATCACCACCCCCAGC
>JAJPJD010000049.1 GCA_021324355.1 Actinomycetota bacterium | reverse complement strand
ATGCGTGGGCGCACTCCGCATCAGATCCTCGACAAGCACCGGAGGAACAAGGCAGCATGACCATCAGCCACAGGGCCCATCTGTCACCTCGACCCTCGGTCCGGAAGCCCTAGCCTGAAGGAGGCACTGCTGTTCACTGAGAACGCGGGTAAGCGGCCATTGCTCGTCCGCTGCCCAGCCGAACTCACGCGCTGACCCGGCGCGGCGGGACCCACCACTGCCCGAAGGATCTCGCGATGGTCGGCCATGACGTCAGTGCTTCCTGCCTGGAAGCTCACACCTCACAAGTGACGCACCTTCGTCGCGCCACAGGGTGATTTGGGGTGGACCGCTCCCCCTCAGAATCCGAAGAGCCCCGATGACCCCCGGATCACCGCGAGTTGGAGCGGACGACGGGACTCGAACCCGCGACCCTCACCTTGGCAAGGTGATGCTCTACCAACTGAGCCACGTCCGCAGCGGCTCCAGGATATCGCGGAGGGGCTCAGCCGCTTCAACGACCAGAGTGCCCGAAGCCACCTGCGCCCCGCTCCGAGGCTGGCAGCGATTCCAGCCCAACCACCTCGAAGTCGGCGCGGGCCACGGCCACGATCACGAGCTGGGCGACTCGGTCTCCCCGCCGGAGCTCGTAGTTCCGCTGCGGATCGGTATTGACCAGCAACACCGCCAGCTCCCCGCGGTAGCCGGGGTCGATCAGGCCCGGCGCGTTGAGACAGGTCACGCCGTGCGCCAACGCGAGCCCGCTGCGGGGCAGGACCAGCCCCCCGAAGCCGTCGGGCAGGGCGAGCACGACGCCGGTTGGCACCAGGGCTCGGCCGCCGCCGGCCGGCAGGTGGGCGTCGACCCGAGCGTAGAGGTCGGCGCCAGCGTCACCGGGATGGGCGTAGCTGGGCAGCGGGAGCTCAGGGTCCAGCTGGTGGAGGGGAATGGCGACCATGTCCGGGTGACGATACCGAGCCGGCGGGGCGCAGGGGTGCTGCGACCACCGAGTAGCGTCCCAGGCGGTGCTGGCCTGGATGGACCTGGAGATGACCGGGCTCGAGCCGACTCGGCACGTCATCGTCGAGATCGCGGTGTTGGTGACCGACGACGAGCTCAACGTCGTGGCCGAGGGACCCGACCTGGTCATCTCGGCCACCCCCGAGCAGCTCGACGCGATGGACCCTTTCGTGCGCGAGATGCACGCCCGCTCCGGCCTGCTCGAGGCCATCCAGGCGTCCACCCTGACCCTGGAGGAGGCCGGACGCCAGGTGCTGGGGTTCTTGCAACAGCAGATCCCTGAGGCGAACACGGTCCCGCTCGCCGGAAACTCGATCGGGACGGATCGCCGCTTCCTGGCCGCCCACCTCCCCGAGATCGAGCATTGGTTCCACTACCGCTCGGTGGACGTCTCGACCATCAAGGAGCTGTGCCGGCGCTGGTACCCGGAGGCATTCGCAGCTGCCCCGGGCAAGCAGACCACCCACCGGGCGATGGACGACATCAAAGAGAGCGTGGTCGAGCTTGCCTACTACCGCTCGACCATCTTCCGACCGTCCTCCGGGGGTAGGCCAGGCCCCTCGGCCTGACCCCGCCCCCGGGGCGGCACGGACGTCAGCGGTTCGGCTGCGGGGTGAGCCGCAGGTAGGGCTTGAGGGTCTTGAAGCCCTTGGGGAACCTGGTCTTGGCCTCCTCGTCGGAGATTGCCGGAGCGATGATCACGTCGTCGCCGTCGGTCCAGTTGACCGGGGTCGACACCTGGTAGTCGGCCGTGAGCTGCAGCGAGTCCAGCACCCGGATGATCTCGTCGACGTTGCGGCCGGTCGAGGCCGGGTAGGTGAGCGTCAGCTTCACCTTCTTGTCGGGACCGATGATGAAGACCGACCGGACGGTCAAGGTGTCGTTGGCGTTCGGGTGGATCATGTCGTAGAGGTCGGCCACCCGGTGATCCTCATCGCCGATCAGGGGGAAGTTCAGGGCCGCACCCTGGGTTTCCTCGATGTCGGCAGCCCATCCCTTGTGGGACGGAACCGGGTCGACCGACAGGCCGATCAGCTTGGTGTTGCGCTTGTCGAACTCCGGCTTGGCCTTGGCGAACGCCCCAAGCTCGGTGGTGCACACCGGGGTGAAGTCCTTGGGGTGGGAGAACAGGATCCCCCAGCTGTCGCCGAGCCACTCGTGAAAATGGATCGTCCCTTCGGTGGTCTCCGCCGTGAAGTCGGGGGCGGTGTCCCCCAGTCGAATTGCCATCGCTGTGCTGGTCCTCCTCTTCCCTGGCCGAGGGTGAGCCAACGCCCTCGGACCGGACCTTGCGTCGTTTCCCGCCCACCTTACCGGTGCCGCGCACAATTGTCGACCGCCTTGGTCAAGTTTGTGCCCGCCACGGTGGCCCGAGGCCGGTCCCGGTCATGCCACAATCCGTGCGATGCCCTCACCGCCTGCCCGACCGCCCGCGCCCGGCCCCACGGTCAGGGTCGATCGCCGGGGGCCAGTGACGGTGGTCACCATCGACCGGCCCGAGGTCCGCAACGCCGTCGACAGCGCCACCGCTGCCTCCCTGCTGGCCGCCTTCGAGGCCTTCGAGCACGACGGCACGGCGTCGGTGGCCGTCCTCACCGGTGCCGGCGGAACCTTCTGCGCTGGCGCCGATCTGAAGGCGCTGGCCGCCGGGGACCGCCGCCCGGTCCGGGAGGGCGGGCCCGGACCGATGGGCCCGACTCGCCTCGCTCTCTCCAAGCCGGTCATCGCCGCGGTGGAGGGCCACGCGGTCGCTGGCGGCCTCGAACTCGCCATCTGGTGCGACCTGCGGGTCGCTGCTACCGACGCCGTGTTCGGGGTGTTCTGCCGGCGGTTCGGGGTGCCGCTGGTGGACCTGGGGACGGTGCGCCTCCCTCGACTGATCGGCGCCAGCCGGGCCATGGACATGATCCTGACCGGTCGGCCGGTCCCGGCCACCGAAGCCCTGGCCATGGGCCTGGCCAACCGGCTCTGCCCTCCGGGGCAGGCCCTCGCCAGCGCAGTCGAGCTGGCCGAACAGCTCGCCAGGTTCCCCCAGGCCTGCCTGCGAAGCGACCGGCAGTCGGCCATCGCGCAGTGGGGGCTCTCCGAGGAGGACGCGGCGGTCCTCGAGGCGCGTCTGGGCCGCGAAGTCATCGCACGCGGCGAGCCGCGTGCCGGCGCCCAGCGCTTCGCGGCCGGAGCCGGGCGGGGCGGGGCCGCACTGTGAGCCTGCTGGGCCCCGACGGCGAGGGGCGCGAGCGGCCGACGGTGGCCGCGTTCGACTTCGACGGCACCGTGACCAGGGGGGCGAGCACGGTCCCGTTCCTCATCTCGGTGCGGGGGTTCCTCCCGGTGGCCCTGGCGTTGCTGCGGAGCCTCCCGGGGCTGCTCCGGGCGGCAGTCTTGTCCGGGACCGCCGCTGACGAGTACAAGGAGCAGCTGTTCATGCGGTTGCTGGCCGGGACGCCCAACGAGGAGCTGGCCCGCAAGGGTCGTGCCTTCGCCGCCACGCACCTGCGGCTCCGACTTCGGCCCGAGGTCCGGCGCCGGATGGAGTGGCACCGGGAGCAAGGACACCGGATCGTGCTGGTCTCAGCCTCCGTGGAGCACTACGTGGAGCCGGCCGGTGAGCTGCTCGGCGTGGACGGCGTGCTGGCCACCCGGTTGGCGGTCGACGCCGCCGGCATCGTCTCGGGGCGCTTCGAGGGCAAGAACTGCCGGGGGGCCGAGAAGTATGCCCGGGTGGTTGGGTGGATGCGGGCCAACGGTCTGGCCGGGGCCGGGCAGGCCCAGGCCGTCCTGTGGGCCTACGGCAACAGCCGGGGCGACGCCTGGCTCCTCGGCGCGGCCGACCACCCGGTCGACGCCGGTCGCCTGGGCAAGTTCGGCGCGCTCCGCCGCTTCCCCTCGCTCGCCCAAGTGGAATCGGCCCCGGCGTCGCCAGCACCCAACCGATCCGGCTGACCGCCGAGTCCGAGGCGGCTCCCGGGGCACCGCCTACACTCCCGCCGGTGCGGATCGACCAGGTCCTCCCCTCCCTGGCCAGCAGGGACGCAATCGGGGCCCACGCCCTGGCGCTCGCCGACGCCCTTCGGGCGGCCGGCATCGGCTCCGACATCTACTACGGGAGCTGCACCCCCGACGTGGCCCACCTGGGCCGGCCGATCACGCAGCTGGGCCGGCTGGCCACCGACCGCTGGCTCCTCTACCACGCCTCCATCGGCAGCCCGGTCTACGACATCCTGCGGGCCCGGGAGGAGCCCACGCTGGTCAACTACCACAACATCACCCCGGCAGAGCTCATCGACGGCTGGGCCCCCCAGGTGACCCACGAGGTCGCCCTGGGGCGAGGCCAGCTGGCCCGGCTGGCCGAGGTCAGCCGGTTCGCCATCGCCGACTCGGCATTCAACGAGGCCGAGCTGGTGGCGGCCGGCTTCCGGGGCACGGCCGTGGTGCCGCTGCTCATCGACATGACCTCGACCGGCCACCAGCCAGACCAGGCGGTGGCCGACCGGCTGGCAGCGGCCAAGGCCGACGGCGGGGCCGATCTGCTCTACGTGGGCAAGATCGCCCCCTGGAAGGCGCCCCACGACCTGGTCAAGATGGTGGCGGTCCTCCGCCGCCTCTACGATCCCCGAGCTCGCCTGCACCTGGTCGGCACACCGATCGGCGATCGCTACGAGCCCGCACTGCGGGCATTCATCGAGGAGGCGGGGCTCGCCGGCGCGGTCCGAATCGTCGGCTCGCTCGACGCGAGCGGCCTCGAGGCCTACTACCAGGCGGCCGACGTCTACGTCAGCGCCTCTGACCACGAGGGGTTCTGTGTTCCGCTGGTCGAGGCGATGGGTCGCGGGGTCCCGGTCGTTGCCTATGGCGCCGCTGCGGTCCCCGAGACGGTCGGCCCCGCCGGCATCGTGCTGCCGTCCAAGGAGCCACTGCGCTTCGCCGCCGCGGTGGCCCGGGTCCTGGGCGACGCCGAGCTCCGGCGGCACCTGGCGGCAGCCGCCGCCCGACGGGTCGCGGACTTCGACCGCAAGACCTCGGCGCAGCGGTTCGTCGAGCTCCTGGCGGCAGCAACCGGCGCCGGCTGAGCCGCGCCGCCGGGCCCGCTCAGGCCGCTGGCCGCCGACCCCGCTCGACCACCGAGCGCAGGAAGCGCACGTAGCGGGGCACCAGGGCCGGCCACTGGTAGTGCGACTGGACGTAGCGGCGGCCATTGGCCCCGAGTGCGCTGCGGAGCGACTCGTCGGCCACCAGGCGGTCGACCACCGCCTCGAACTGGCGGTAGGAGGTGAACCACAGGCCGCCGCCGGAGCGGGCGCAGTGCTCCCGGGTCGGCTCGCACAGCCCGTGCACCACGACCGGGACGCCCTGTTCCCAGGCCTCCATGATGGCCAACGAGAACGACTCGAGCGCCCCGGGGTGGACGAACGCCAGCGCGTCGCGCAGCAGATCCCACTTGGTGGGCTCGTCGACCGGGCCGGTCACCACCACGTCGGGATGGGGCTCGATCTCGGTCGAGACCGGGCCGACCAGGGCCAGGGCGAGGGGACCGGGACGTCGCTGCTTGTAGGTGCGGAAGTAGCGGTCCAGCAGGTCGGCGCCTTTGTGGGCATCGATCCGGGCCACGAAGAGCAGGTAGGGCCGGTCGCCGGTCCCAAGGACCTGCCCGCCCGGGCGCCCCCCCTCGACCGGCTTGCCCAGGCCGGTGCCGAGCACGATCTGGGGCTTGGCCGCCACCGGCTGGACCCGCTGGACCAGGCGTCGCTCGGCGTGGGTGAAGTAGCACAGGGCGTCGGCCCCCACGAACGCCTCTCCCACCGCCGCCAGGTAGAGCGGCGGCTCGTCGTGCGCGGCCGGGTGGAGCACGGTCGGCATGGGCGCAGCCGAGATCCCGGCCACGGTCGAGAGGAACAGGTAGGGCGAGAACACCGCCACGTCGGCCTTGGCGCTGCGCAGGGCCTCGATCAGCCCGGGCGACTGTGGCCCGTTCAGCCGCACCCAGCGCTCGGACTCCTCACGGCTCGCTCCCTGGGGAGCGCCTCGCAGCCGGGCGTCGAGGTCGAAGAAGGCCCGCCGCCGGGGCTCGGCCACTTCGAACCGGGTGACCTCGACGCCGTTGAGGCACACCGTGCCCGGCGGCAGCTGGTTCTCCCAGTTCAGGTGGTCGAGCGCGCAGGTCGAGTACGCCGAGACCTCGATGCCGGGCTCCTGGGCCAAGTGCTCGGCCAGCAGACGGGCGGCGGCCTCGGCCCCGCCGATGGCTCCGGGATCGTAGCGAGGGGTGACGAAGACGACCCTCACCGGCCCTCGCTGGCGTGCCGCTCCCCCGCCACCGCCACCACCAGGTAGTCGAGACCGCTCGGCCCCGGCCGCACCGAGGCTCCGAATCCCTGCCGCTCCAGCAGGGCCGCCCAGGTGCGGGCACGCAGGGGCCGCCCGCCAGCGGCGTCGGCCTCGATCGGGGCGTCTTCGGCGTCGAACGCTGCCTGGGACAACGAGTGCACCACCAGGGTCCCACCCGGGGCGATGGTCCGCCGAGCCGCCTCCATCAGCGCGCTGCGCTCGCCAGCGTGCATCCCGTCGACTACGCCGGTGAGGACCAGGCCGCCGAGGGCGCCGGGGGTGATTGCCCCGAGATGCTCGAGGACCGGCTCTTCTCGCAGGTCGAGCTCGGCCGCCGAGGCCCGGTCGATCCGTCCCGGGCGGGGCTCCACGCCGTAGGCGTCCACCCCGGCGTCGAGGAGGCGGCGGACCAGCCACCCGTCGTCGGCCGCTGCGTGCAGCACCCGGCCGGGCTGGCTGGACAGCTCGGCCACCACTGCCTCCACCCACCACGCCCCGGGACGGTGGGCCCAGGCCGTCTCCAGGACCGGGGCCGGTGGGACCCGCTGGCGGTCGAGCTGGACCTGCACTGCCTGGACCCGGTCGTCCAGCGCCCGCAGGGCCCGGCTGGCGGCCGCGGTGAACTGGTTGACCTGCGCGGTCAGCCAGCCCACGTACCACAGGCTGGCCTGCCGGATCGCCCGCTTCACCAGCGCACCGCCGGCCCGGGAGGAGGCGACCGGCACCACCGGGTCGATGTAGCTGGTCGACTCGACTGCCCGCAGCGCCTCGTCCAGCCCGCCGAAGCGGCTGGCCATCGGTGAGTACCGCAGGAAGAGCTCGTCGAGCTCCCGCTCGACTCGCGCCGGGAGGTCCCCCGAGGCGCGGCGGCGCCGCACCTCCTCGTCGATCTCGGCCATCACCTCGGCCACGTACCGCTGCGCGACCGCGAGGTCGTCGTTGCCGTCCGCAGGGCCAGCCCCGCCAGTGGTCATGGCCCCAGCGCGGCGCCCAGCGCCGCCGGGTCCTGCTCCACGAGCACCGTGACCGGGATACTGAGCAGGCCGATGGTCTTGGAGGGGTTCATCACTTCGAGCGTCGCGGCCGCCTCCTTCCAGTCGTAGAGCTCCCCGCCGGAGCGGTGCTCGACCCCGACGGCCAGCCCGAAGGCCCCGTCGGTGAAGGGGACCGCCGCGTACCGGAACGAGACCACGCCGTCGCCAGGGACCACGTCGATGGTGGCGTCGAGGTCCGCACTCACCGTGCGGACCAACACTCGGCCCATGTCGTCGCGGATCTCGACCACGAATGAAGCCGCGGTCGCCTCCTCGCAGTGGAACCGCACGCTGATCGTGACGGGCTCACCGGTCACCACGTAGGGCCGCTGGCCGCTCCCAGGGTGCGAGACCTCGACCCCGGTGATGCGCACCGGGTGCCGGCTCGTGCTCGGCCCAGGGACGCTGGGCGGCACCGCCTGGGCCGGCAGGTCCAGGCTGGGCGCCAGCACGTCGCCTGCCTCGAGCAGGTTCTCCCGGAACAGGCGGACCGCCTCCCCCGGCCGGCCGTGGGCGATCATCTGCCCCTCGCTCAGGACGACGGCGCGGTCACAGATCGCCCGCACCTGGTCCGGGGAGTGCGAAACGAAGATGATCGTGCGGCCCTCCTCCTGGAACTGTCGAACCCGGTCAAGGCACTTGCGCTGGAATCGCTCGTCCCCGACCGCCAAAACCTCGTCGATGACCAGCACGTCGGGGTCCACGTTGACCGCCACCGCGAAGCCGAGCCGCACGTACATCCCCGAGGAGTAGAACTTGACCTGTTGGTCGATGAACTGCTCGAGCTCGGCGAACGCCACGACCTCGTCGAACACCCGGTCCACGTCCGACTTGGACAGGCCGAGCAGCGACCCGTTCAGGTAGATGTTCTGGCGGCCGGTCAGGTCGGGTTGGAAGCCTGCCCCGAGCTCGAGCAGGCCGGCCAGCTTGCCTCGCACGACCACCTGACCGCTGGTCGGCTGGAGGACCCCGCAGATGCACTTGAGCAGGGTCGACTTGCCCGAGCCGTTGCGGCCGAGGATCCCGACCGTGTCCCCCTCCTCGACCTGGAAGGAGATGTCCCGCAGCGCCCACAGGTCTGTGTAGGGGGTGCGGCCGGCATGGATGACCCGCTCTTTGAGCGAGGTGTACTTCTGGTGGTAGAGGCGGAACCGCTTGGAGACGCCCTGGATGTCGACCGCCGTTGGCACCTAGAGCTCCTCGGCGAAGTTGCCGGCCAGCCGCCCGAACACCACCATGGCCCCGGCGAACAGCACCAGCGACACCGCCAGGACGATCGCGTCAGCCTCGACGTACGTCCATGAGTTCCAGCCTGGGAGGAGCTGGGCCAGCGGATGGCCCGGCGTGGTGAGGTGGACCAGACCGGTTCGGGCGTAGATCACCCGCTCGAAGGTCATGACGATCGGCGTGAGCGGGTTCAAGAAGTACAACCACAAGATGTGGTGCTCGCTCAGCTTTGGGTAGACGATGTGCTGGTAGGAGTAGACGATCGGGCACGCCCAGAACCATGCCGAGCCCACCACGACCTCGATCAGGTGCTGGACGTCTCGCAGGTAGACGTTGACGGCCGCGAGGAAGATCGCCATGGCCGAGCAGAAGACCAGGAGTGGCACCAGCGCGACTGGGATCAGGAACAACTCACCGAACGCCGGCCGCCACTGCAGAGCCAGGAGAAACAGGACCATTACGCACGCCTGGAAGAAAAAGAAGACCGAGGCCGACCCAACCGAGGCCAGCGCAAGGATCTCCCGGGGGAACGACACTTTCTTGACCAGTCCGGCGTTGTTCACGATGGCCCCGGTCGCAGTGAGCACCGAGGTCTGGAACAGGTTCCACACCAGCAGACCGGAGAACAGCAGGATCACGAACTCCGGGTAGCCGTTGCGCAGCGCGATCCCGAAGACCAGGGCGTAGACGATGAGCGACATGGCTGGCGAGAGCAACGACCAGACCAGCCCGAGGAAAGAGTTCTTGTACTTGACCCTGATCTCGGTAGAGACCAGATTCCACAGAAGTTGCCGTGACCGCCAGATCTCGAGCACCCGCCTCGAGACACTGACGTGCGAGGAAACGACGCGGGTGGCCTTGAGGCGCCCGGCGCTTCCGCTCGGGGCCGCAGCCTCGAGCGCCACCGTCAGTTCCCGCCGACCTGCGCGGTCGAGCGCTCGATCACCTGGTCGATGAACCCGTACTCCCGGGCCTCGTGCGCGGTGAACCAGCGGTCACGGTCAGAGTCGGCCTCGATCCGCTCGACTGGCTGGCCGGTGTGCATGGCGATCCGCTCGGCCATCATCCGCTTCAGGTAGACGATCTGCTCGGCCTGGATCGCGATGTCGGCCGCCTGGCCCTGCATCGCTCCCGAGGGCTGGTGCATGAGGATCCGGGAGTGCGGGAGCGCGAACCGCTTTCCCTTCGCCCCCGCGCACAGCAGGAACTGACCCATTGAGGCGGCCAGGCCCAGGCAGATCGTCGAGACGTCGCAACGGACGTACTGCATCGTGTCGTAGATGGCTAAGCCGTCGGTGACGGAACCACCGGGCGAGTTGATGTACAGCGAGATGTCGCGCTCGTGATCCTCGGCCTCGAGCAGGATGAGCTGCGCACAGACCGAATTGGCGGTCGCCTGGTCGACCACCGAGCCGAGGAAGATGATCCGCTCCTTCAACAGGCGCTGGAAGATCTCCGCGCTCGGGTCGGCAACGCCGCTGGCCGCCCTCACGAGCGGCGGGACCAAGGGGCTGAGCATGGCCACGAGGCTACCCGGCCCTGGCGGGCTCTCAGGCCCATCCGGCCGCCCTCCCCCGGTCCCGACGCCCGAGTCCCCGACGCCCGAGTCCGAGGAAGGCCCGCCCCTAGACTCTCCCCTGCCGACCAGACGCGGGCGTGGCGGAACTGGTAGACGCGCCGGGTTTAGGTCCCGGTCCCCCCCGGGGGATGGAGGTTCGAGCCCTCTCGCCCGCACCCGGGGCCGGGAGCGCCCCGGCAGGGCGCCGTCGCCGTCGCCGCCGGCCCACCCGCAGGAGGCCAGCACCGAGCGCCACACAGGCAACGCCGGCCGCGGCCCACCGGAGTGCGTCGAACCCGGTGAACGCCAGGGTGGGACCAGCCGCGGGCACCGTCGAGCTGGGCGGGGACACCGGGGCCGGCGGCGGCCCGTTGGCGGCCAGCGGGCCCAGCACGGCCTCGAACGCGCTCGCGATCTGGGCGTACCCGGTTGCGTTGGGGTGCACGCTCACCGTCACCGGGCCACCCGCCCGGCAGACGACGGTCAGCCAGGCGCACGCGACCGCGACCGCTTCGGGAACGGTCCCGTAGGGCGAGCCCACCAGGTCGGTGAGGTCGGTGCTCGAGAATGCCCCGGCCACGTCGGCCACGACGGCCCCGAAGGCGCGGTAGGTGTCCTCGAGCGTCGTGTTCAGCTGGTCCAGGGCCTGCACCGAGTCGACTGCTTCCTGCTCGCCGGCCGGCCCGGCCAGCCACTCGACGACGAACGGGTCGAAGTAGGTCATCCCGGCGATCGGCACCGACGCCCCGGCGGCCGACCGGAGTCCGCCGCCGATCGTGCCCAGGTTCGTGGCGATCTGGGCCAGGGCGTTGGCGACGCAGTCCGCAGACACCGTGAACGGTGGCGACGAGCTGGCGCAGCCGGTGATGTCGTCCCCGCCAATGTCCAGGGTCACCAGCGCGACCTGGCCATGGTGCTGGTCAAGGAACGCCTCGGCGGCAGCCAGCTGGCTCCCCTGGGGGTAGGGACACTTGCCACCGTTGATGAAACTCACTGTCGTCTCCCCGGGGCAGCCCAGGTCGACAGTCACGAGCCCGGGAATCGCGGAGCGGTAGTGCGTGGCGAGGTCGTCCACGTAGCCCTGCCCGGCCGGCGCCCCGTCGCCGGTGGCCAGGGAGTCACCAAGGGCGAGGTAGTAACGGGTCGACGATGGCGTCGTCGGGCTGGGAGCCGGCACAGCCGGGGCGAACGCGAGCGGGGTGGCGGCACTGCTGGACAAGCCGGGGAGCACGCCGGCGGCCAGCTCACAGGTCGACGGCGCGGTGCAGTCGACCTCGGCCGCGCCGATCTCGATCGGCGTCGAGACGACGAAGGTGGTGGCGAAGCTCCCTGCCTGGTCGGCCACCACCACCGCTCCGGACGACGAGCAGTCCGACACCGAGGTGGCGCCCTGCCGGCACTCCCCGAGGACAACCTCGCTGCCGGCGCCGAACCCCGACCCGCTGACCTGGACCTGCTGGCCGTCGACCAGGCCGACGGACGGGGTGACCACGAGCACCGGACCCGCCGCCGACCCGGTGGCCGTTCCAGCGGGCTGGGGGACACCGGCTGCCCGGAGGCTGGCCAGACCGAGTACCAGGACCAGGGCCGCGCCCCCGACGACGACCAGGCCTCCGCCGCGCCCCATCCCTCAGGGTGCCAGGAACTCGACCAGGAGCCGGTTGACGTGGGCAGCTGCTTCCAGCTGCAACCAATGGCCCGGGCCGTCGAGCCGTTCGTAGCGCCACTGGCCGGCCACGGACCCAGCCGAGCGGACCATCTGAGACTCTCCCAGAAAGACGTCGCCCGAGCTCCACACGCCCAGCGTTGGGGCCTGGACCGGCGGGAGGGCCGCCAGCGGCTCGACGAAGGTGGACGCCGGGACGTTGCTTCGGTACCAGTTGAGCGCCGGCGTCAGTGAGTGAGACGCCTCGAGCTCGGCCACAACCGCGTCGGCGTCTGGGTGCTGGCTCCACTGCTTGAACCGGGCCCAGCCGTCCTCGGAGAGCCACCGCTCGGCGACCCCTTCGAACAGGAACAGCAGCATGTACCACGACCGGCGGTACTGCTCGAAGTCACCGTCCCGAAAGGTCGAGGGGTGTCCGACCGACAGGACGACCAGGTGGTCGACCGACTCCGGGGCAATCGCGGCCAGGACCCACGCCACCGCGGCCCCCCAGTCGTGTCCGACGACGTGGGCCCGCTCCACCCCAGCGTCGGCCAGCACCGCCCCGACATCGGCCACCAGGGTCACGATGGCGTAGTCGTCGACCCGGCCCGGCTTGTCCGACGACCCATAGCCACGCTGGTCGGGCACGATCACCCGATGGCCGCTGTCAACCAGAGGGCCGATCTGGTGCCGCCACACCCGACTGGTGTCGGGGAACCCGTGGAGCAGGACCACCGGCGTGCCTTCCCCGTACACCTCGTAGTGGATGCCGACGCCGCTGCTCTGTGCCCACACGCCCGCTCCCCTCTCGAAGCCGTCCTACCCTAAGCCGCGCCAGGTGGCGCCGGGCCGCCGACCCCGCGCCCGGCTGGTGCCAGCCGATCGGGTGACGGCCACCTCCCCGGCGCGGCGGAGCCGGCCCAACGGCCGGCTCCCCGACTGCGTCCGCAGACGCTGTGCAGTTGTCACCCCAGCCAGCCGGTCACTGCTCGCCGCATGGTGCTGGGACCGCGCTGCCCGGAGCCCCGGTGGGGTTCCCGCGCACGGCCGAAGGCAGACGGATCCTGGGCCGCTGGCCGGTGCGGATGCCCCGCCGGATCACCCGACGGGGCGAGGTCTCCCGGGCGGAACACGCTCCTCGCTCGAGCTGTGCGACATCCGCAAGCTCCTTTCGCCACGGTCGAGCCTCAGAGAGGCCGGCCTCAGCATCATTGTCTCGCGTCCCGGTCGGTTTGTGAAGGCCTCCGCCACATTGTGGCGCCGCTCACATCGAGCCGAGCCGATTGGCCAGCGCTCGAAAGGCCCGCCCTCGGTGGCTGACGGCCTGCTTCTCGGCTGCTGACAGCTGCGCGAACGTCCGGCCGTCCCCCGGTTCGGGGACGAAGACCGGGTCGTAGCCGAACCCGTTGGAGCCGCGGGGCTCCGTCGCGATGTGCCCCTCCACCACGCCCGTCTCCCACAGTTCGGTGCCGTCAGGGAACGAGACGAAGGCGACCGTGATGAAGCGGGCCTGCCGGTTCCGGCTCGGGGCCCGCTCGAGCTCGGCCAGCAGCTTCGCGACGTTGTCGGCGTAGGTCGCTCCCTCGCCGGCGTAGCGAGCCGAACGGACCCCGGGCGCCCCGTCGAGGGCGGCCACCTCCAGCCCGGTGTCGTCGGCCACCGCGGCCCGGCCAGTCGCACGCTGGAGGGTGACCGCCTTCAGCCGGGCGTTGTCGAGCAGGGTTTCCCCGTCTTCCTCGACCTCGCCCACGTCGGTCGGCCGGGGCAGCACCGTGATGCCGGCCTGCCCCAGGATGGCTCCGATCTCGACCACCTTGTCCGGGTTGGCCGTGGCCAGGACCAGCTCAAGGGAGCGGCCCGATCCGCTCACCGGGGGGGTGGCGGCTCGGCGAGGACGGCCCGCTGACCGGCAACCAGCTGCTCGATCCCGCGAGCGGCCAGCTCCACAAGCTCGTCGAGCTCGGTGCGGCTGAACGCCGCTCGCTCGGCCGTCCCCTGGATCTCCACGAACCGGCCAGAGCCGGTCATCACCACGTTCATGTCGACGTCAGCCCGGGAGTCCTCGCCGTAGGGCAGGTCCAGCATCGGGACGCCGTCGATGATCCCGACCGAGACTGCCGCCACCTCATCGATCAGGGGATGCTCAGTCAAGACCCTGGTCTGCTTGAGGCGGGTGCACGCGTCGTGGAGGGCGACGTAGGCGCCACAGATCGAAGCGGTCCTGGTCCCGCCGTCGGCCTGCAGGACGTCACAGTCGACCGTCAGCTGGTTCTCGCCCAGAGCGACGAGGTCGCAGACCGACCGCAACGACCGGGCGATAAGCCGCTGGATCTCCTGGGTCCGACCCGACTGGCGGCCCCGGGCTGCCTCCCGGTCTGTCCGCTCGGGCGTGGAGCCGGGCAACATCGAGTACTCGGCAGTCACCCACCCGCGCCCGGTTCCCCGCATCCACGGAGGCACCCGCTCCTCCAGCGAGGCGGTGCACAGGACCTTGGTGCGGCCCATCGTGACCAGGACCGATCCCGGAGCGAACTCGGTGAAGTCCCGCACGAAGGCGACCGGCCGCAGCTGGTCCAGCTGCCTCCCGTCCTCTCGCAGGACTCGCGAATCGATCGGCTCGCTCATAGCTCAGGGTTCCCTCCTGTTCGGACCAGCGTCCCGGCTCACCACTCGAGGACCATGCCGGGCGTCGCCTGGTAGACGGGACGTCCGAATGCCTCGGCCGCCTCGAGCCCGAGGGCCTCAGCATCCACCGTGGGCCACCGATGGGTGACCACCAGGTCCCCAACCCCCGCCCCCTGGGCCATGGCTCCAGCCTGACGTCCGCTCAGGTGCTTGAAGCTGCCCTCATACTCCTTGGTGTAGGAAGCCTCGCAGAGGAACGTCCCGATGCCGGTGCCGAGTTCCTCCACTGACCAGTCGGGCCCGGTATCGGCCGAGTAGACGAGGGCCAGGTCGTCCGCCCCAGCCTCGGCCTTCTCGAGACGAAGGGCCAGCGTGGGCGGGCCGTGGTCGGTCCCACCGAAGTGGCACCGGAGGTCCTTCACCTGGATCTCGAACGGCGGCGTCACCTCACGCCACGCAAGCGAACGGTCCCGGCCGAAGTAGGACCGCTCCCGCAGGCCCGGGGGTGCGAGCACCAGGAAGGGTTCGGCGGCGCGCTGGAATCGGGTCCACACGGCAAAGGACTCGAAATCGCTCCAGTGGTCCGGGTGCTCGTGGGAGAGCACCACCGCGTCCAGCAGGCCGGGAAAGCAGACCTCCTGGAGCCGGGCGAAGGTGCCGGGCCCAGCATCGAGCCAGATCACCGCCTCGGCCGACCTGACCAAGTACCCGCTGCCAGCCCCGCCTGGGCCGGAATAGCTTCCGTCACAGCCCAGGACGGTCAGGGTTCCGCTGGGCACGTCAGAAGTAGATCGTGTTCTCGGCGCGCTTGGTCACGACATCGAGGTCGTCGGTCCACGCTCCGGTCGACAGGTACTTCCACCCGTCGTCGGCTGAGATGACGACCACGACCGCTGACCTCCCCTCAGGGACTTGCTTGGCGCAGCGCATGGCGCCGGCCGTGGCGGCCCCAGTCGAAATCCCGACGAACAATCCAGCCTCGGCCAAGAGTCGCCGGGTGACCTCGATCGACTCCCGGGGCCGCACGACGATCTTTCGATCGAGCAGCTCGGCCCCCCCCAGCTGGTCGAAGATGGGCGGCACATAGCCGTCGTCGAGGTTGCGCAAACCGTCAACTCGTTCACCGGCCGGGGGCTCGACCGCCCAGATCTGGACCTTCGGATTGCGCTCTTTCAAATACCGCCCCACACCCAACAGCGTCCCCGAGGTTCCCAGCCCGACCACCAGGTGGGTGACCTCGGGACAATCCCGCCAGATCTCGGGACCGGTGGTCCGGTAGTGGGCCGCCGGGTTCGCCGGATTCGCGTACTGGTACAGCATGTGCCAGTCCGGGTGCTCCTCGGCCAGCCGCAGCGCAAGTCTGACCGCCCCGTTGGACCCCTCGTCCCCTGGAGACTCGATGATCTCGGCTCCCCAGAGCTCGAGCAGCTGACGACGCTCGATGGAAACGTTGGCCGGCAGGACCACCTTGAGGTGGTAGCCCTTCAACCTGGCGACCAGGGCCAGCCCGATCCCAGTGTTGCCCGACGACGGCTCGAGCAGGACCTGTCCCGGACGGCCAGGCTCGAGGACCCCTTCCGCCTCGGCCTGCTCAACCAGGGCCAACGCGACGCGGTCCTTGACCGACCCGCCGGGGTTCCGCCCCTCGAGCTTGAGGATCAGTCGGACGTCAGGGTTGGGGCTCAGCTGGCTGACGTCGACCATCGGCGTACCGCCGATCAAGTCGAGGACGCTGCGGGCGACAGGCACGGGCGCGCTCAGCCCCCGGCGACCGCCGGCAGGATCGAGACTTCGTCACCCTCCTTGACCGGGGTATCAAGAGCCGACAGGTACCGAACGTCGTCGTCGTTGACGTAGACGTTCACGAACCGGTGAAGGGTCCCGTCGGGGTTGAGGACCTGCTCGCCCATCCCCGGGTGCTGGCTGATGAGGGAACGCAATACCTCCCCCACCGTGGAGCCTTCCACCGACACCGTCGAGCGACCCCCGGCCTGGGAGCGCAGGACGGTGGGCAGGCGGACTTCGACCGGCACGGCACCTCCCTCTCGGCACGCCGGCGGTGACCGGCGGCCTCAATGTTGACCCAACCGCTGAGGATTGTACCGGGACGGTGACCGTTGGGGCCCCTCCGGCCACCGGTCGGAGGCCCGGCGATCCGGCGGAAGCTCAGCTGGCCTGGGCCCAGTGGGTCCGGACCACCACCGACTCCTCCTCGACCGCCCCGTCGACGATCCGGTAGCTCCGCAGCACCGGCTGGATGTCTCGGAGCGAGACGATCACGTAGTGCCACGTCGGATCGGGTGCCTGGGCGATGTCGGTAGGCGACGGGTAGGCATCGGTATGGGTGTGGGAGTGGAAGACCCCGACGATCTGCAGGCCCCGGGCCTCTGCATCCCGGTCTGCCCGCAGGTGGGCAAGGGGGTCAACCGTGTAAACCCGGGCCGACCGGGCGATGTTCGGAGTCGGGTACCAGGCCACGACCTCCTCGAGCGCCGGATCCCCGGCTAGGAGCCCGCAGGCCTCCTCGGGCAGGCCCGCAAGGCAGTGGGCCACCACCGCCAGCTGGACCTCTGTCGAGAGCCGGAGCATCGACATCAAAGCGTAACGATCGCTCACGACCAGGGCGGGGACCCCGACCGATTCCCGTCGGCCGGTAGCCTGCAGCGGTGGCGCGGGCCAAGAAGAAGATCGCCAAGCGGCTCGCCCAGAAGCAGGCCGCGTCTGCTGACCGGGTGGTAGCGACCAACCGCCGGGCGCGCCACGACTACGACCTCCTCGAGACCTACGAGTGCGGGATCGTCCTGCAAGGAAGCGAGGTCAAGTCGCTCCGGACCGGCCGGGCTCAGCTCACCGATGCCTACGCCAGGGTGTCCGACGGAGAAGTCTGGCTGGTGGGCATGCACATCCCCCCATGGCAGTTCGCGAGCGGCTTCGGCGCCCACGACCCGGACCGGCGTCGCAAGCTCCTCCTCCACCGCGCCCAGATCGACGAACTCCTCGGTCGGACCCAACAGCAGGCCTTGACCCTCATCCCGGTCCGGCTCTATTTCAAAGACGGGAGGGCCAAGGTGGAGTTGGCCCTGGCCAAGGGTCGCCGCCTCTACGACAAGCGGCGGGCTCTGGCGGCACGGGAGGCCGAACGCGAGGCCGCCCGCGTCGCCAGCCATGCTTCCCGTTGGGTGCAGTCACTGGATCCCTAACAGGGCATCGGTGGCCGGATCGGGCTGGCCGTCGAAGTACTTGTCCAGCACCGCCTGGAACAGCGGCTCCGTCGGATCAGCCCTATGGAACAAACTCATCGAGGACCGGAGCTTCTGGGCGTCGAGCCGGCCCAGCACCGCTTCGGCCCTGGTGGCCGGAAGCTCGGCTAAGACCTGAGCGCACTCGAGCAACCGAGGCCCGAGCACCGGGTGGCCAAGGTACGCCCGGGCCTCGGCCAAAGAGCCGATCGCGAAATGCCTGGCGGTACTGCTCCGCCCCAGGCCAGCGAGCTGCGGAAACACGAACCACATCCAGTGGGTCTGCTTGCGGCCCGAGCGCAACTCGGCCAGGGCGCGCTCGAAGCAACCGTCCGCATCCTGGGCGTCGACGAAGCGCTGTAGCGCCTCGTCCCCGATCTCGGTCACCGGCGCCCGGACGAGGGTTCGCAGAACGACCGCACTGAACCCTATGATGGTGTGTCATTCGAGGCCTTTGCGCCTCGCGCGACGCGTCGATCGATCGGACAGCAGCACTTGTTGGGGCGAAATCGGGAGCAGAGGGAGTCCGGAAAGTCCATTGGATGGCGGCTGCTGACCAGGACCATCCTCCGCCACCGGCGAGCGGTCCTCCTGGGTGTCGGAGCCGGGCTGCTGTGGAGTGCCATCCGGGTGTTCATCCCGGACCTCACCGGTACCGCGATCGACCGGGACATGCAGAACGGCTGGCACCCCGTCAACCTGCTCTTCGACGTAGCAGCGATCCTCGTGCTGGGCGCCCTGTCTTCCGCTTGCTCGGGCTTCCGCCGCTACCTCGCTTTCAAGGTCTCCTATGCCGTAGAGACGGACCTCCGTCAGGCGATGTTCGCCAACCTGCAGGAGCTCGACTTCCAGTACCACGACCAAGCCCAGACCGGCCAGCTCATGGCCCGCGCGGCCACCGACCTCCAACAGATCAACCAACTCTGCACGATGATCCCGATCACGGTGGCCAACCTGCTCACGGTGGTGCTCGTATCGATCCTTCTGCTCGTCATCGACTGGCAGCTGGGCTTACTCGCGCTGTGCTGCCTGCCGGTGGTCAACTTCGCCGCCAAGCAGTTCTCGACCCGGATCCACCCGGTGTCGATGTCCCTGCAGCAGGAGATCTCGGACATCTCGACCGTCGTCGAGGAGACCGTCACCGGTATCCGAGCGGTGAAGGGATTCGGTGCCGAGGGCAGCCAGTACCGCCGGTTGAGCCACCGGGCAGACCGTGTCTTTGAACGAATCGTCGAGCTGGCACGGATTCGAGGTTTGTTCCAGCCGATGCTGGACACCATTCCGGCCATCTCGATGGTTGCGGTCCTGGCCTACGGAGGGTTTCTCGTCATCGACCACCGGATCGAGGTGGGACAGCTCGTCGAGTTCAACCTGTTCATCACCATGTTGATCAACCCGCTCCAGTCATTGGGGCAGATCATCGCCCAGGCCCAGCGCGCCGTCGCCTCGTCCGAACGTGTGAGCCAGATCCTCAATGCGCTCCCGGAGGTCAAAGATCGGCCTTCGGCCAAGCACCTCGATCCTGGCCCAGGTGAGATCCGCTTCGAGGGCGTCCGATTCGCGTATGCCAAGAGCGACACACCAGTCTTTGACGGACTTGATCTAGTTGTTGCGCCTGGTGAGTCGGTCGCGGTAGTCGGGCCGACCGGTTCGGGCAAGACCACTCTCGCCCGACTCATCCCACGCTTCTACGACGTCGACGGCGGACGGGTGCTGCTCGACGGCCACGATGTCCGTGACCTGAAGCTGACCGAGCTGCGCAAAGCCGTGGCAGTGGTCTTCGAAGACACCTTCTTGTTCACCGACACGGTCGCCGCCAACATCGCGTTCGCTGAACCCGGTGCCGCCTTCGAGCGGATCGAGCGCGCTGCTCGCTTAGCCGGGGCCGACTCCTTCATCTCCGAGCTCCCCGACGGCTACGACACCGTGCTCGGCGAGCGCGGCTTCTCGCTCTCGGGCGGCCAGCGTCAACGAATCGCTCTCGCCAGAGCGATTCTTGCCGACCCTCGCGTCCTGATCCTGGACGACGCCACCTCCTCTGTCGACGCGAACAAAGAGCATGAGATCCGAGATGCGCTTCGGCAGGTCATGGCCGATCGAACGACAATCGTCATAGCTCATCGTCCAGCCACTATCGCTCTCGCCGAGCGCGTCGTGCTGCTCGATGCTGGTCGGATCGTTGCCAGCGGGACCCACGACGAGCTGATCACGACCTGCTCTCGCTACCGAGAAGTCCTGGCTCAAGCAGCCGTTGCCGCAGCTCGTGCTGAGCTGCGCAGCCAGTTCGACCAGGTGACGAGCTGATGCGTGGCATGGGCGGGGGCCCCGGCTGGAGCCAGGGCGCGATCGAGGACGAAGATCGGGTCGACGCGGCTGAAGCCGGGCGGATCATCAAACGGACCTGGCGGATGACGAAGCCCTACCGGGCCGGGCTGATGCTGGCTCTGGTGGTGCTCGTTGGCTATACCGCGACCACTGTGGCCGGACCCCTCGTTGTCCGGTACGCGATCGACCATGCGCTGATCCCGCACCACTTCGACAAGCGGGTGATCGTCGGCTCGGCGCTGGTCTACCTGGTGATCGCGGTCTCGATGGGGATCCTCGAGCGGTCCCAGATCATCCTGGTGAACAGGGTGGGAGAGTCCTTCCTCCGCGACCTACGCAAGCGAGTCTTCCGACACCTGCTGTCCCTGTCGATGTCTTTCTTCGACCGCGAGCAGACTGGCCGTTTGGTCAGTCGCATGACTACCGACATCGACGCCCTGGAGAACCTCGTTCAGCAGGGAATGGTGGTCTTTGTGACCAGCGGTCTGCTCTTCGTCGGGGTCATCGTCATCATGGCCGTGCTGTCCCCCCTGTTGTTCGCGGTCACGATGGTGGTGCTGCCGCCGGTGATCATCGCCAGCCGAAAGTTCCGACGAGACTCGGACCTCGCGTACCTAACGGTTCGGGACCGCATCAGCCAGACCCTCTCGACACTACAGGAATCCCTGTCTGGCATTCGGGTGGTTCAAGCGTTCGGGCGAGAAGAGCAACAGTTCGCCAGATTCGTCGACCACAACCAAGCGCAATACGACGCGAACTTGCACGCGGTCAAAATCTCGGCTCGGTACTTCCCGATTGTCGAGTTCACGAACGCCGCGGCGACAGCCGTCATCATTGGGTTTGGTGCACTACTCGTTCACTGGCACCGGACTTCGATCGGCACCGTCAGCGCTTTCGTCCTGTTCCTGGCATACCTGATCAACCCGATCCAACAGTTCAGCCAGCTGTTCAATCTGGTCCAACAGTCCGGAGCTGCGCTTAAGAAGATCTTTGGGCTGATGGACACCCAACCGGCCGTCTCCGAGAAGCCTGGTGCCGTTGAGCTCCCGGCGAAGGGTGAACTGGTCGTCGACCGAGTCAGTTTCTCTTACAACCCCGGCGGGTCGGAGATGGTGCTACGGGACGTGTCCATCAGAGTCGCACCAGCAGAACGAATCGCCTTGGTTGGCCCTACTGGGGCCGGGAAGTCGACCTTGGCGAAGTTGATGGCCCGCTTCTACGACCCCGTCGAGGGCACCGTAAGTTTCGGCGGAGTCGACCTGCGCGATGCGACGTTTGCCTCGGTCCGACAACGGATCGCGGTCGTGCCGCAGGAAGGCTTCCTGTTCCACGGAAGCATCCTGGACAACGTTCGACTCGCCGATGAAACGGCAACCGAGGACGACGTTAGAAGGGCGCTGCGCACGATCGGGTGCGAAGCGAGGTTCGACGCGCTGCCCGAGGGCCTTCAGACCGAGGTCAGGGAGCGAGGATCTCGGCTGTCTGCGGGCGAACGCCAGTTGGTGTCGCTGGCCCGAGCAGCGCTAGCGAACCCCGACGTCTTGATCCTCGACGAGGCCACCTCCAGCCTCGACCCCGGTACCGAGTCCGAGGTCGAACGAGCACTTGCGGCGTTGATGGCTGGTCGAACCGTGATTGTCATCGCTCACCGACTCTCCACGGCTGAACGGGCTGACCGCGTTGGGGTGGTCGACAATGGCGGCCTCCTCGAGCTCGGGACTCACGATGAGCTGGTGGCCAAGGGAGGGCGCTACGCCGCTCTGTACACGGCATGGGTCGGGCAGGGAAGGGGGGGCGACCTGACTGGCGATTTGGACGCGCTTGGTCCCTCCCTTGACCGCATAGCCCCTTCGGAGGGTGCCGCAAAGCCCTGACCTGCCTGCCAGGATGGGGTCGACCGCTCGGTACAATGAGCGAAGCAAGAGTCCAAGGGGGTGAATGGTATCGACCCAGGTTGTTGAGACGGGAGAAGCGAGCCGTGGTGCCCGGAGCCACGTTAAAGAGCCGGGAACACAAACAAACGCCGAGCCTCAGCTCGCGCTCGCTGCCTAGGTAGCGACGTCCGTCCGTTCTTAGCCCCACGGAGCGGTAACGGGCGTCATGCAGTGGGGCTCACCCGAATGGCCGTTCCGATCGGCCCTCGGGGACATCACCATCGGATACGGATCGTTCGGTAGCTGATCACCGAACGATCCCGACAACCTCGATCAGCTGCGCTCGGAGAAGGCCCGTCGAGGCGCTTGGGGACGCGGGTTCGATTCCCGCCACCTCCACTGCCTTCTCTGTGGCCGGCTGTCCGACGGCGATGGCCGCCCCGGCCTGCTTCGCGACGCGGCGGCCAACATCGATGCACGAGGGCGGCGTCGCACAGCCAGAACCAGGAGACGACGTCACCGCTGCCAGTTCAGCCATCGGCGCAACCGGCCCGATGCATCCGCTGCGCATCGGCTCCAAGATCGATCCACCGCTACACCTGGAAGGAGTCCTTCGTAGAGCCATGCGCCCGAGCCCGAGCTGCGCCTTACAGCGGCGTCTGGCGATTCCGCTCTCGTTCCGCCCTTCTGCGGGCGCGAGCGTCCCTCACCTGAGCTCAACTGCGCCTCGGCCGGTCTCAACGAAGCTGATGGATTCTGCCCAGGGATCCCCAGCTCGCATCGGCCGTCCACATGTCGTCGTTCAACCGCTCGGCGAGGGCCAGACAGAGCCGGTCTGCGAGCGATAAGCCTTCGCCCCTCCGCCATCTACGAGCCGCCCACTCCGCGTCTGCCTCCAGGACGGGTTCGATCCTCAGCCCGTAGCTGACCAACAGTGCCCGCACCAGGTCCCAGTCGCGACCCGCAGCACGGATCTTCTGGGCGACCTCTGACCAGCTCGCAGCGCCGCAGCTCGCCCTGCCCTCTGCTAAGACCGCCTCGGCCTGGTCGCTTCCCTCCTCGCCCTGCAGGAACACGAGCAGGGCCGACGCATCAACCACACTCATGCCTGGTCCTCAATGGCTGACTCCGAACGGCGCTCAGCGATCAGTTCGCCGACCAAGTCCAGACCCGACAGCTCCTTCCGGACACGGTCGCGTACTTGTCTTTGAGTCATCAGGACGAGGCCGGAAGGCGTCTCCACCAGCACGAGCTTCGAGCCCTCGACAAGGCCTGCCCGCTGCCGCACCTCGGCGGGCAGCACGAGCCGTCCCCTGTCTCCCACTAAGACTGTATGTGTACCACTCACAGTGCTATGATACCATCACAAGTAGTTGAGTGGGCCAGGTCTTGATGACCGCGCAAAGTCCCTAGTCCCCAGGCAACGCAGCAACCGCACCATCCGTCGGTTTCTTGAGCGACCGACGCCCATCCTCAAACTCCGTCCGTGTTGGTTGTGCGCTCAAAGCTGGGTCGGTACTCCGCGGACGGCCCCTCTTCCGCGAGGCCCTCACCAAGAGGTGGCGAATAGCGTTCGGGGAGCAGTGATCTTCTGAGAACAGCACCTTTTCACCACCCGAGCCACATCTGCTCGACAAGCCCGGGCGGGAGACATCCCCCTTCGATCTGACCTCAGGTCCGAACAGCGATCGTCTTCCTTCTACCTCGGCTCGCCAACAATGAGTCGCTCCCTATCGAACATGAGAGCTACAAGCCGCCAACCTACGCTATCGAGCACCAGTAACCCTGCCGCTAACAGAAGCGTGAGCACAAGCGTCGGCTTAATCACGTTCAAAGCAAGCAGGGCAACGATGATCAACGGAGCGAGGCTTGCAAACACGCTGAGCTGTTGAGCAACCCGAACATCAGCAGATCGCGTCGAGATAGCGATCCCCACCCAGATGGACCAGCCCGCAAGGAGCGGTATGAAAAGCAACTCGACGAGTAGGTGTGCCTGACCGAAGACGACGACCTGCAGGGCTGGGTTAGCGAAGGCTCCAACAGCGATCAGAAAAATCCCATAGATCGCGTATGCGACAACAAGGGTCGGAATCGAAACAGCCAGCGCCTTGCCAACCAAGAGCTCCTCTGATCGGATCGGCGTTGTCAGGAGCGGTTCGAGCGTGCCTTGCTCCCGTTCTCCGATGACGGAGTAAGCCGATAGCGCTGACGGAATGATCGCAGGCACGATCAGCATGTATAGGAGCGATATCCCGATCCGGGTGTCGAGCTTGGAGCTCGAGATCTCAGAAACCCGAATTGTGAATAACTGGATGACCGGAAGAAGGACGAAGACTAGCGGAAGAACCGTCATTGTCAGGATCACGACGAATCGGTTGCGCCGGTAATCCTTGAGTTCTTTCTTGACTATCGCACCTACCCGATGCCAGCTGAACGTCACTTCCTTTCTCCAGCGCCGTCGCCAATGAGCTGAAGATAGACATCCTCCAAGGAATGCCGGCGTTCGCCGACAGCAAGTACGTCAGCACCACAGCCGACAAGCGTCCGAATCAATGGCGGAGCCACTAGATCCGGATCTTCGACGTCCAGAAGGTACGAACCCGCCTCAGGTTCTTCCCAGTGCTTGACCCCAAGAACTTCGGAGAACACCCGTGATGGATCTCTCAGCCGGCTGCTCAGCCGCACTTCCAGCTTGCGCGAGAAGAGGTCTGCACGAAGAGTGTCTGGCTTGCCAACCAGAAGGAGTTTGGTGTTCACGATCGCTACACGATCACACAGGCGCTCAGCCTCTTCGAGGCGATGGGTCGTAACCAATGTCGTCACTCCATGCTCACGAAGAGCGCCGATCAGATCGTGGACTTCATGAGCGGCAACCGGATCGAGGCCCGACGTCGGTTCATCTAGAAAGAGAACCGCCGGGTCGCTGAGCAGAGACCGTGCGAGCGCAACCCGTTGACGGAGACCTTTCGACAGGGATCCACACAGTTCGTTCTGCCGGTCGGCGAGGTTGACCGAGGCCAGCGCCTTACGAATCCGCTCATTCACATGTGAGAGCTGGTACAGCCCAGCAAAGCACTCGAGATTCTCCCAGACTGTAAGGCGCAAATACAGACCTGGGGTCTCAGGCATGATCGAGATCCGAGCTCTTATCTCCGATCCGGTCTCCCGACTCAACGAGATCCCAGTCACTGTGGCGTTCCCAAAGGTCGGCTTGATCAGCGTTCCGAGGATGCGGATCATCGTCGTCTTGCCAGCGCCGTTCGGTCCGAGAAGTCCGAAGACTTCGCCTTGTTCGACCTCGAAGCAGACGTCATCGAGGGCAATCCGGCTACCGAAGTGCTTGGTCAAGTGTTCGACAACGAGCGCGGGCTCCCCGGCCGCCCTCACCCGAGCAGCCTTGCTGCCAAACGTCGTCGAAGAGGTCACGCGCAGCTCAGCTCAAGCGCCTGTTGCACGCAACGCTATGGGAGTTTCGACCCGCGTCTGAACAACAGACGCGATCGTGGCCGCCGTGGGAACCACCTCTGTCAGTCGAGCGCTGATCTCACCGTCCTCAGCCAGGTTCCGATACACGCTCTCGTACTCAGAGACCATCCTCGAGACGTCAAACCGACTCGCGGCGTGTAGCCGACACCGACGACGATCGAGTCTTTCAGCTTTCGAGATCGCCTTTACCAAGTCCGAAGGATCATCAACGATGATCCCTGTCTCGCCATCGACAACGACTTCAGGAACGCTGCCCCTTCGCAAGGCAACAATGGGGGTGCCACATGCCATCGCTTCCACCATTACCATCCCGAATGGCTCCTCCCACTGGACTGGGAAGAGCAGTGCACTTGCACCCGAGTACAGCTCTCGCTTGGTCACCGCATCTGCTTCGCCTACATACTCAACGTCCGGTCCAAGTCTCGGCGCAACCGCGACTGCAAAGTACTCCCGCTCAGCTGGCTCGTTGAGTTTGCCAGCCAGCACCAAACGGCGGCCCGCTCGCCGAGCAGCGTCGATGGCGAGATGGGCGCCCTTGTCAGGGTGGAACCGCCCGATGAATAGGAGGTAATCACCATCCCCTGAGCCAAACGGAAAGGTTTCAACATCGACGCAGTTGTGAACCGTCGCGACCCAATTGATCTGTGGCCGACTTTTTCGTTGCGCGTTCGAAATGGCGACAACCTTCACAGTTCTACCCAAGCGAACTAGATAGTCGCCGGGCTCTCCTGTGACAGGTCCATGGGCGGTTACCACCGTAGGGATTTCTCGACCTCTGGCAAGGAGAGGACCAGCAAGGGTGTGGTCGTGGATGACATCGAGACGCTTTCCCTCAAGGAAGTTCGCCGCTTCGGCTGCCTGAACCACTTCCGGAAGCGCGTCACCTAGGCGCTCTGACGGGGGCACCTCGTACGTCGAGTGGTAGTGCTGCGCCTTGGTCCCAGCGGGACCCGCCGCCACCAGACTCACCTGATGACCACGGGACACGAGGCCATCGACCAGCCCCCCAACCATGGCTTCGATTCCCCCATAGCCAACCGGCGGTACGGCGAACCATGGGGGCGCGATCATCCCGATGCGCAGAGGCCGTGCCGCCTGATCCAACGCTGCTTTCGATCGCTCGGGTGACAGCACCGCCATAGTGACGCTCCTCCTTTCGTATTCTCGTCTGCCAACGGCCTCTCCGATAGCCCTCGCCGCCAGATTCCGTGAAAAGGCTAGGCCGATCGCTCTCGTTCGGCCGCCTGCCGGCGAGCTTCTGAGAGCTCGGCTTCGAGCTCCGAAACCCGCTGCTTCAATGCCAGGACCTGACGAATGCCCGCCACGCTCACTCCCTCTCGCATGAGGGATCTGGCGTCAATGAGGCGCTCAAGGTCCTCTCGGCTGTAACGGCGCTGGTCACCCTCGCTACGGGTCGGGGTGACGACTCCCATGGCATCGAGCCGCCGCAAAAACCAGGGCCGGACATCCAGGAGCTCGGCGACCTGACCAACGCTGTAGAGCGGCGTTCGGTTATCACCGAGGACCGCGTCCAATGCAGCCCGATCGTTCGCCGGCCGGCTCGGCTTGCCAGAACGGTTCCGCGCCTTCTGAGTCGAGTCCACTGGTGTGCTCCTCCGGGCCATCTGCCTGACGTACTTAATACTGTTGTATGAGGTAAGTTGTCAACATGATAACAAGAGATCCTGGCAGGGGTTCGGGGCGCGAGCCCAGTGCTGCCGCGACCGTGGCGACCCACGCCGGACCTGCCCGCTCGGGCTTCGGGTTCGAACCGCCAGACCGAGGCGGTCAGATCCTGGTCGAAGGGGCCACCTTCGTCGCCAGCCGGCCCGGAGGGGACATCGAGGGTTCCACCGAGGGGCTCTTCGTCCGTGACGCCCGGATCATCTCCCGTTGGCGATTGCGGGTCGACGGAGAACCCGTAGACCCACTCGGTGGCTTCACGGCCGAACCGTTCGCCGGTGTCTTCGTCTGCCAGAGCCGGGTGCGCGATGGGCACACCGAGCCAACACTTCTCGTCGAGCGTCGCCGTTACGTCGGTAGCGGAATGCGCGAGGACCTTACGCTGAAGAACTTTGGTGGCGAGTCTGCTGGAGTCACTCTTTCAATCGATATTGCTGCCGATTTCGCCGACCTATTCGCAGTGAAGCTAGGAAGACTTTCAGAACTTCTGCCTGAGGTAACCGTAAACCCCGGCTCGGAGGTTTGGTCAGCAGTGGCTCGTCAGGGCCAACGCGAGCGGGCTGTCCATGTCCATGCTCCCGGCGCTTCTGTCAGTACTGACGGCATCTCCTTTCAGATTGTTGTCCCGCCACATGGCGAATGGAACACCTCGGTTGCGGTGACCGCTGAGGTCGATGGACAGGAACTACCGATGCGCTTCCCGCTCGACACGCCTCTTGAGATGACCGGCCCAGCCCAGCTGATCGCCGAGTGGCAACAGGCGAGCCCGATCGTCAGGGCCGACTCCCTCGCCCTTCAGGTCGCGGTGAACCGAGCTCAAGAAGATCTCGCCGGGCTTAGGCTTGCCGATCCCACGGAGCCTGACTTGACGGTAATCGCCGCAGGTGCCCCCTGGTTCATGGCATTGTTTGGTCGAGACTCACTGATAACGAGTGCATTCACGTTGGCGGTTCACCCCGGCTTGGCCGTGGGAACACTCCGGGCACTCGCTCGGCACCAGGGGGTCACCCTTGACCCACTTAGTGAGGAGGAGCCGGGCCGGATCCTTCATGAACTCCGGTTTGGAGCCGACGTGTCCCTAGCCTTGGGCCGAGCTGATCGCTATTACGGCTCGGTCGACGCAACCCCACTGTTCGTCATCCTCCTCGGAAAGCTCGCGCGCTGGGGAGCCAACCCAGAGATCGTTGAGGAGCTGTTGCCCGCTGCCGATGCCGCTCTCCATTGGATCACGAACTACGGAGACCGCGACGGCGACGGTTACGTTGAATACCAGCGAGCGACAGATCGCGGTCTGCGAAATCAGGGGTGGAAAGACTCAAGTGACGGGATCAATTTTGCCGATGGCACCCTTGCTCAGCCACCCATCGCCTTGGTGGAGGTCCAGGCGTACGTGTACGGAGCTTACGTGGCTCGGGCTGAGCTCGCCGCGATCCACGGAGACGAGGAGGCTGCCGCCCACTGGTCGCGACAGGCAAGCTCGCTACAGCGCAACTTCAATCGGGACTTCTGGCTCGCCGACCGAGGCTACTTCTGCGTCGGGCTCGACGCCGAAAAACGGCCCATTGATGCCCTAGCTTCGAACATGGGCCATGCTCTCTGGACAGGCATCGCCGAACCAGACAAGGCACAAGCGGTTGCCGATCATCTGCTGGGACCCGAGATGTTCACGGGTTACGGCATCCGCACCCTGGCTCGGTCCATGGGTGCTTACAACCCCGCCAGCTACCACAACGGATCTGTCTGGCCTCACGACACGGCCCTGTGTGTGGCCGGGCTGATGCGCTATGGGTTCACTGACCATGCGCGTCGCGTCGCCGCTGGACTGATCGAAGCCGCTGCGTTTTTCTCAGGCCGCCTACCAGAGCTCTTCTGCGGATTTGATCGGGGAGAAGTCCCAGGTCCAGTCCCCTATCCGACAAGCTGTTCGCCACAGGCTTGGGCGTCTGCGGCGCCAATCGGGATTTTGACCGCTTTGCTCGGATTGGAACCAGACGTCCCGGCATCTACACTTCGTCTTGGCCCGTCCCTACCACCTGAATGGGGAGCTGTCGCAATAGACGACATCCCACTTGGGACGACGCACCTCAACATCGCCGTCGATGTCGATGGTGGTCTCACGTGGAGCGGAGCTGAGGGACTGACCGTCGCAGCACGATAGCAACGTGAGATTTGCTGTCTTTACGGGCTCGAGCCGATCTGGATAGCCGCCCCGAACAGTGTCAACAGCGCCCGATTACTGACCCTTTTTCACGATTGCAAATCGACCTGGTACTCCGTCACAGACTGTCGTAAGTGCGGTAGGCACCTCCGAGGTCTCAGTCCTTCAACCGGTAGCTGTCGCACTTCGGCGAGATGACCTCGGTACGTGAGCGAGGTTCTCGATCATGGCGGCAACCATGATGGCGTGGCCGAATACCTCGCCTCTCACCAACTGGATACAGAGCCTCGCCTCAACACCGGCGCCAAGGATTGGGTCAGTACTTCTACGATCCCAGCTGCCTGTTGTCAGATCCCCGAGCCGGACTCACATGCCGCCTTCGATTGCCCGGGTGCATGTTCTGAGCATCGCTCGGAACCGCGAGACTTCGGCTGTCGAAAGTCCGGCGATCATTCGGGTCTCGATCCCTTTCACCACCGGGTCACATGACCTCAGAAGGTCCCGACCGTCGTCAGTCAGGAAGATTTCCAAGACGCGTCGGTTGGTGACCGTCGGCTTGCGACATATGAGGCCTTTGCGTTCGAGATTGATGATCATCTGGTTACCTGCCTGCGGCGAGACAAACGATCGCCGGGACAGTTGTGCACCCGACATACCGGGATGGTGATCGAGAACGCTGAGCGCAGTGTACTGGAGTGCCGATAGTCCGTACGGACGCAGTTCCCTATCGATCGCGCGCCGCACAGCACGCTCCAATTGCTTGACGAGATAAGTCGTCGTTGAGAGGTCGGGAACATTTTGGGATGCCTGACGCATCCGGTCCGCGGATTGTGAAACTCGGGTCATGAGCGCCTCCAAAAAGGTTCGGCATTTGCAAGCCGATCCTCGATGAACTCAGTCAGGAGCTGTCGGACCGGCTCATCATCCCAACTTCGGGCATCCACTGCGTCGACCGGGAAAGGCATTGCCGGAATCCCATGAGATTCGAGTTCACGGGTGATGAATTTAAGCCCTGGCTCCTGAGCTAGCTGCACACCGCCTGTCAAGCGATGCATTTGAGCATCCCACACCGCCCCTGCCGCAGCCCATGGTGGGAGATGCAGGTACTCGTTGAACGTGACGAAATGCGCGGCGAGCGTCCGAATTCGATCTCGTAGTCCATAGCGCGGGAGGCCGTGGTCGACAATCGATCGGCGCCGTCCCAGTCGCCTGCGATGAGCTGGTCGAACACCGATCGATGATCCCAGCTGAAGGACTCCCTCTCCAAGAACTCGTCGCCGTGCGGCATAGGGCGGACGGGTCCTGGCGGAACCGTCATCGGCGTGAACCCTGCAGCTACCAATAGCGCCCGAGAAATGTCTGCACCCTCACGGGCCGTGATCCGAACGCCGTCACTGAGCAGCCGGTCGCGCTGACCCAGAGGGTTCTCGTAGATGCCGCGAAGCTGGTTCCACGGGCTTGTAGACAACGACTCCGGTCCCCTGTGACTTCACAAATGATTCGAGCTCAAACTCCACGCCCCGACCTCCCGTGACGCAACCAAACTCCGCTCAAACTGCCGTATCAAGCCATCCGGGGCGTGCTCCGCCCATCGTACGGAGCAGCCCAGCTATATGTCAAGCTCCTTGATGTCTCGAGATCCGGCACACGCCACTGGCCGGGCAGGATCGTGCGACCTTGGAATCGATGCGGAGTGACACTGCAACAAGGTCTCCGGCGCAAGCCCAGCCCCATCTCTTGATCCGTGCACGGCCGCCCGACGGCTATGAGTGCACCAACGCTCTAAGAACGGTCAGCCGGGTGATCTCAATGGGAGCCGAAACTCGACGAAAGCTTCCCCGCTTCGACTTATCCGTTCCCCGACGCGGCGCCAGCCGAGGTGTTCGTAGAAGGTTTGCGAGGGAAGCTCGGGCATCGTGACAAGCACGAGCTCGTCGAGGCCTGCTTGCTCAGCTGCGATACGCGCTTGCTCAAGCAATGCCTTTCCAATTCCCCTGCCAGTCATTTCCTCGCTGACCATGACATGCGTGATCTCCCCAATCCGGTCGTTCACGCCGAAGTGGCCCGACCCTTCCCATCGCTCTCGATCTCTGCGCCGCCATGTCAAAAGGTCGGAAAGTCCCGACAGAAGAGATCGGAGTGCGCCGCGGGCATATCGGAAGGTCCTGGTGGCAACGAGCTCTCGTCCGAAGCTCGGGTCCCGGAGCGCCTGAATCAGAAGGAGAAAGGCCAAACCAAAACCGTGATGGCGAAGCATTGCGCGGTAATGCCGATTCGGCGATGTCGACCCGAGCAAGACGCCTACAATTCCATCCTGATCGTCGACTGCAGCAAGGGCAAGGCAATCGGCAGTCTCGATCCATGCCCGATGATACTGGCGCAGAAAGCGTGTTCCGCCACGAGCAAGGAACTCGGTGCTCAGGATATCCCGATGAAGCTTGCTGCTCTGCTCTAGGTCGCTAGGTCGTAGCGGCCGGACGATCATCGTCACGATCTCCCGTCATCAGAGTGGTCGCAACGAGCTGCGACCACGCTTCTATGTCGCCCGACTTCGCCGCTGACGTCGAAGCTGGCAGCTGATCCGCACTACAACCGGGTGTTGGAGCGACCGGGACCAGTGGCGGAACCTGCGGAATGGCAGGAAGTCCGAGGATCGCTGGGTTAACAGCGTTCGCCATCGCCGTTTGACCCGCTGCATTGGGATGCAGGTGGTCCCCGGAGTCGTACGGCGGAAAGAGAGCGGAGGCGTTGCAAGCCCCGTTGTAGATGTCCGCGACCGGGACAGCCAGATTCAGCACGCCGTCAAATGCCCCAGAGCTCAAGATCCAACTATTGACTTGCTCGAGCTCCGACTGCTGCACAGGCGTCCATCGAAATACCCCTGAACTGCGCGGCAAAAGCGTCACGCCTATGATCCGAACACCACTGTTGTGAACCGCCTGAATGGCTTGTTGATATCCGGTGATCAATTGCTGTGCTGTATCACCAAAGAAGAGGTCGTTGGTACCCAGGAAAAGCACGACTTCCGACACGCCCGACTGGTCAAGGGCATCAGGTGCTAAACGTGATAGCCCTGACGGGCCTCCGCCGGTTGCTTCGTCAGTGGGAACATCCGAAGTCAGCGCATTCGCGGTGATCCCTTCGTTAACGATTGCCCGCTGCTCTGAAACCGGCAAGGTGTCGATCCGCTCCTGAAGCACAGTCGTCCAACTCAGGGTGGCGTTGTAGCCATCGGTTATCGAATCGCCGACAACGACAATGCTGCCCTGTCCGCTCGTCTGTAGAACATCCACTGCGTCGATCCACCGCGGGAACGGACTGGCGATGCTGAGACCGGCACCCGTCACCGAACCGGTCAGGTTCCCTCCCCCGTTGGGGGTAAAGAACGAGACCGGCCCCATGGTCGTACAGCAGGGATGAATCGACACCAGATCAGTGCCGCTCACGAAGATGCTGACGGCGAGGGTCTCTTCGTCGGTGACGCTGAGAGATGCCGGGTCGCTGTAAACGTACTGACCGACCGGGATGGTCACTCCGGACTGGCCATTGAAGGTCAGCGGGAGCAGCGTCCCAGGCTGGATCGATGGACCGGCAGCGCTGACCCCGATCGTCGCTGCGCCAATCGCGAGCGGCTGATCGCCAAAGAAGTTCGAGATGCGAACTCGAACCGCCTCGCCGCCCACCCCGACGGTGACCAGGTCTCGCACCGTGACGTCTGACGCCACTCCATTTCCCCAGGCCATGCCGGAACCCCAAGCAACCCGCCACACTGGCGTGGAGGGTGGCACGACCGAAGTCGTCGTCCCGGGCACACGGGGATGGCGATGGTTCCGTGCGGCTGGCCTAGAGCCCCCGAAGACCACCACGGCGCCGACCGCGATGGTCCCCACACCGAGGATCACCGCAAGCGATCGAAGAAGGCGGTACGACCGCGGACGAAGGTAGACGCGGCGGTGTCGACTCACGCGACTCAGAGCTCTTGGAGGATCTCCGAATCAGCTCGCCGGGCCACGTGAACCACCCTCGCAGCCACGGGAGAGCATCCACATTTGCCGGTCACACCGCAGAGTCTTCCACCCCGGCGCTCCGGGGTGGCGTCAGGAGTTACCTCGGCTCGTCCGCGATGCTCGACCTCCCTGTCCACTGCTCCGCCGAAAGGCTGCGTCAGCCTTGCGACATGCGGCCAATCGAACGCTGTGAGCTCAATGACTCAAAATCGTAGGCATTCTCTTCATGAAGACTGAGGTCAAGTCCAGCGTCCTCTTCCTCACTGCCTACGCGAAGTCCGACCGTCTTTCTTATTGCAAACGCAATCCCTGCAGTGAGCATGAATGAGTACAGACCGACGCACAAGCACCCTAGTGCCTGTACCCCCAAGAGGTGCGGGCTCCCGCCGTAAAGAAGCCCATTTGCTCCCATCGACTCTGCGGTACCAAAGAACCCAACAAGGATCGTGCCCACGAGACCGGCAATACCGTGCACAGTGAGGACGTCAAGCGAATCGTCCAGCTTGAGTCGAAACTTCAGACTCACAGCCAGCGAAGCCACCAAACCAGCAAGGAGTCCGATCACCGTCGCTCCTGCAGTGTTCACAAAGCCGCAGGCAGGAGTGATTGCCACCGCACCTGCGATCGCCCCACTCACAGCACCAAGCGTTGTCGGTCGGCCTGTTCGCCACCGCTCCACTGCGATCCATGACAAAAGGGCGGCGGCTGTCGCAGTGTTCGTGTTCACGAAGGCGATGCCCGCTCGACCCGCGCTTAGCGCCGAGCCTGCGTTAAAGCCGAACCACCCGAACCAAAGAATCCCACCTCCCAGTACCGTCAACGGGATGTTGTGCGGGCGCATGACCTGATTCGGCCAACCCCTACGCCGTCCGGCAACGAGGGCGAGAGCCGCTCCTGCCACGCCGGCGTTGACCTCGACCACCGTGCCGCCAGCGAAGTCCTCGATACCGGCTTTGGATAGCCAACCCTGCGGCGAAAACACCCAGTGTGCTATCGGCGCATAGACCAAGATCGACCACGCCACGATGAAGATCAAAAAGGATCCGAACTTCAGGCGATCAGCGGACGACCCGGTGAGGAGTGCCGGCGTGATGATCGCGAACATCATCTGAAAGGTGATGAACACAACAGGAGGGATGGTCTGGGCTCGTGCACCAGTGAACCCAGGTACCGGCTGGTGGATATGTCCTAGACCTGCGAAGTGGAGCGAGCCGATGATTCCCACTCCACCGAGGTCGGGGCCAAAGGCAAGACTGTAGGTGACCCACACCCACAGCAGGCTCACCACGGCCATCACGGCGAAGTTCTGCATCGCCATCGCCAGGACGTTTTTCCGTCGGACCATTCCCCCATAGAAGATGGCCAGTCCGGGGGTCATGAACAGGACCAACGCAGAGCTCACCAACACCCATGCGGTGTCCCCCGAGTTGTAGTGCAACCCTTGCTCCTCAACCAAATGGTCGCCCGACGCTAGCCATTCCGCTAGCCAGGTACCCAATCGTGCAGGCTCGGAGGTCTCGGGCGCCATCGTCCCTGGTATGGACGGGCCAGGCGCCAACAGGTCGATCACCCTCCGGAGTCGGGAGGCCAATGATCGTTGACGACCTCAGCGCCGCACGTTAGAACTCCCCAACGTGCTTGTGCGTGTTGTCCAACGCAGTGCCCAACCTCAGCCTCGCAATTTCCGCGCACGCGGGAAGGTGCCGACCGGCAGGCGTACCGCGTGAGAATCCTCTTCGTCGACATTGACACGCTCCGACCGGATCACCTGGGCTGCTACGGCTACCCAAGAAGGACTTCTCCGAACATTGACGCCCTCGCTGCCAAAGGGGTCCAGTTTACGAAGGTCTATGCGTCTGACGTGCCCTGTCTTCCGAGCCGTACGGCTCTCATCACGGGCATGTTCGGGATCAGAAATGGGGTGGTGAACCACGGTGGTCTGACCGCAGATCTCCGCCCCTGGGGAAAGGATCGGCCGTTCCGTTCACGGCTTGCCGCCCGCTCACTGGCCGGCGCCCTGCTGTCAGCCGACTATCACACCACTTCGATTTCCAGCTTTCCGCTGCGCCATAGCGCACCCTGGTGGACCTCCGGGTTTCTGGAATCGATAAACCTCACCAGAGGAATGGGCGGGGAGCGCGCTGATGAAGTTCTTCCTGGTGCACTTGATTGGCTTGATCGGTATGGGCGTATGGATCGCTGGTTTCTTCATGTGCACTTCTGGGACCCGCACACGCCTTACAACGTTCCCGAACCCTACGGCAATCCCTTCGAGCAGGACCCGATTCCCGAATGGCACACAGAAGAAGTGCGACAACGTAACTGGCTTCTTCCTGGTCCCCATTCGGCACAGGAACCATGGGGCTTTGCTCCGGATGAGTGGGGTCCACCTCCGCCTCGACAACCCTGGAACCTTGCGTCCGGAGACGATGTAAAGAAGATGTTCGACGGTTATGACGTCGGCATCCGCTACGCCGACGATGCTGTCGGGACGCTGTGCTCGAAGCTTGATGACCTCGGTGTTATCGATGACACGCTGATCTGGATAAGCAGCGACCACGGCGAGGCCTTCGGCGAACTCGGTGTGTATGCGGACCACCAGGCAGCTGACGAGACGACCACGCACATCCCCTCCATCCTCTCTGGGGCATATCTTCCCTCGCACGTTCAAAATGGGCTCCTCTATCACCTCGATATTGCGACCTCAGTTGTGGAGCTCGCAGGTGCCCGTGTGCCGTATCACTGGGATGGACGCAGTGGGGCCGAAGAACTTCGGAAGGGCCATCCGATCGCCGGGCGTGACTACCTGGTCACAAGCCAAGGCGCGTGGAGCTGCCAGCGGGGCGTGAGATTCGACCGCTTTCTCTACCTCGAGACTTGGCACGACGGATTTCACGCTGCCTGGGCCCGCGAAATGCTCTTCGACGTGGAGGCCGACCCCCACGAGGAATCCGACCGAGCCGGCGAGGACGAGAACACTACCGGTCGGGCCAGGGAACTGCTGGCCAGTTGGGTCGAAGAACAGCTCAAACGGTCTCTGTCGCCTGACGATCCGCTCGAGATCACCCTCCGCGAGGGTGGGCCGTACCATGTCCGCGGCCGCCTCGAGGAGTACTGCCAGCGGCTCCGGTCGACCGGGCGACACGAGTGGGCGAAGGTCCTGCTTGAACGGCATGGATCGTCCCCTTCGGCGAGCCACGACGCACCTCCACGATGATTTGATCCCACACGAGCCCAGCACGGGCCTTCAAGACCCGTAAGACTGGCCCGATGGCCCTCGAGGTCCGCCGGATAGAACCCAACGAGCGCGAGGAGTGGATTCGCAGTCTGCACATCCCGTTCCTCGAAACTCCGAACGAGGACACCGTTCGGCATTGGGAGGAACACCTCGAAACCGATCGAGCCTGGCTCGCGTTCGACGGGGGTGTTGCGGTCGGAAACTGCTGCGTCTTCAGCCGTAATGTAACGGTCCCCGGCCTTCCCGGCTCGCCATGCCCAACGGTGCCACTCGCAGCAATCAGCGGCGTGGGCGTCCACCCAACTCATCGCCGACGAGGTCTCCTCCGCCGAATGGTCGCAGTCATGCTCGACGATGCCATCGGACACAATGAGCCAGTAGCAGGCCTGCTGGCGTCAGAGGGATCGATATACAGCAGGTTCGGTTTCGGATGGGCGACTTCGTCAGTTCGCGTCTCGATTCAAAGGCGCGCTGCTCGGGTCTCGAACTCGGTTCCAGATCTTGCGCTCCGACTGTGTTCTGCGAGGGAGGCTGCCGAACGCGTCCCGATGCTGTTCGAGCAATCACGCCTCCGAAGACCAGGCGAGATCGATCGCAACGCCGCGAGCTGGTCGGATCTCTTCGGTTCGAGAAGGGTCGGCACTTTCGGCGAGCGGTACTTCGCAGTCGGGGACGAGGGCTACGTGATCTATCGAACCACCAGCACCTGGTCTTCCGAACCGACGGTCCTAAGGGTCGATGACCTGGCGGGCGTGACGGTTGACGCCGAGTCCGGCCTTTGGCAGTACCTACTGGGTATTGATCTCATCGACTCCATCGTGGCGAACCGTCCGTTCGACGAGCCCCTACGGTGGCGCCTCGAAGATCCTCGAGCCTTGACGGTGACCTCGTGGAACGACAGGCTGTGGATACGCCTGCTCGACGTTCCGGCAGCACTGACCGCTCGCCGCTACATCACCGATGGTTGTCTGGTCCTCCAGGTAGACCCAGCAGCCGAGCACGCGGCCGCGGACGGCGACCCGGCTCCCGACCCCATAGCCGGCCGCTGGGTCCTCGACGTTGGTCCCGACGGAGCGTCCTGCAGGCCAGCTCTTCGCCGAGAGCAGCCCGACCTACGAATGAGCGCGACCGCCCTCGGATCCGTCTTCCTCGGAGGCCAGGAGATCACCTCACTGGCTGCGGCCGGCTTGGTCACCGAACTGCAACCAGGCACGCTCGCAAGAGCAGAGCTGCTCTTCCGATCGCACCCGCTCCCGTTCTCATCCACCGGCTTCTGAACCGACGGCTGCCAACGAGCAGCTTGGCCGGGCTTGCCTAACGCTTCGCCAGATCGGCGAGGAGTGCGCGGGTGCGGCGACGGGACGCCGCCCGATCCTGCCCCACCGGGAATGGTGCCGCCCACACATCGGTGGCTCCGGCCGCAAAGAGCCGTTCGATCTGTCCGGCAACCGCTTCCTCGTTGCCGACGATCGCAGCCTCAGCTGGTGAGTCGACCCCACCATGGGCAAGGATGCGCTGGTAGTTGGGCAAGGCCCCATAGCCCCCGAACTGATCCAGCGCCGCCGACCGAGCCTCGTCCACGTCGTCATGCACGGCAACCGGAAGACCGGCGACGATCCGGGGATCGGGACGACCGGCAGCGGCAGCGGCCTTCGATATCCGGGGCGCGACGTGACTCTCGACAGCCCGAGCATTGGCCATCCACAGGATCGTGCCCCGTGCCAATCGCCCGGCAACCTCAAGGAGGCGAGGTCCAAGTGCTGCCACCAAGACCGGGATTTCCGGGTCCAGTTGAGAAAGAGCAGTCACATACTCTTCGACGTGACGGGCCACATGCTCGTAGCGATAGCCCAACCTTTCCACAACCGGCTGATGGGAGGGCCCGATGCCGAGCGTGACGGAACGCCCAATTGCAGTCGAAACCGCCTTGACTCGATTGGCCTGAAGCTGAGGGTGGCAGGGATATGTCTGCAACACCGAGGTCCCGAGCTCGATCGATTGGGTTGCCTTACCCGCGAACGCCATCTGGACTAACGGGTCACCGCCAACGGCTCCTGCGAACCACAGGCTGCTGAAGCCTTCCCGCTCCGCTTCCAGCGCTTGCTCCACAGCACGCTCGACGGTGCTCGAGCCGCCGCTCAATCCGATCTTCATGCAATGACAGCCTACGACGCCGCGTTGGTGAAGACCACTGGATGTCCGCCCAGGCCAACCCCCGCTCTTCGGTACGATCTGATCGAGGATCGACGAGACGAGGAGGGCCGATGGCGACGACGCTCGCTGAACCACTCGACGCGGAAGCGGGTCCCGGCCTGCCTGAGATCGATCACTTCGACGTCGTCATCGTCGGAGCCGGAATCTCAGGAATCGGGGCAGCCTGCCACCTCGCTGCTCAATGCCCTGATAAGCGCTTCGTGATCCTCGAAGCACAGGAGACTTTCGGTGGAACTTGGTGGACACATCGATACCCCGGCGTCCGCTCCGACAGCGACCTGTTTACCTTCGGCTACCGATTCAAACCGTGGCTGGGTGCCCCCATCGCTTCGGGTGAGGAAATAAACAAGTACCTCGGCGAGGTCATCGATGAGAACCGCCTCGCCGATCGCATTCGCTACCGCCACCGTATCGAGCGGGCTGCTTGGTCCAGCAAGAACCACACTTGGACACTGGACGTCGTGAGGACCGACACGCGCCAGCAGCTCGTCTTCAGCGCCAACTTCTTGTGGGTGTGCAGCGGTTACTACCGCCATGATGAGGTCCACATTCCTGACTGGGAGAGGCTTGAAACCTTTCAGGGCACGCTCATTCATCCCCAGCAGTGGCCAGAGGACCTCGACTGGTCGGGGAAGCGGATCGTAGTCATTGGTTCCGGAGCGACTGCCGCCACACTTATTCCCGCGATAGCTGAGCAAGCGGGCCACGTCACGATGTTGCAGCGCTCGCCGACTTACTACTTCGTACGACCCAACGTCAATGAGCTGGCCGAGACGCTTCGGGAGCTCGAGATCCCTGACGAATGGACCCATGAGATCGTGAGGCGCAAGATCACCCGCGACATGGATGCGATAACCAGGATGTCGTTCGAGCAGCCGGAGGCCCTCCGACAGATGCTTCTCGACTCCGTGAGAGCCCTCCTCCCTGACGGATTCGATTTCGAACGACACTTCAGTCCCTCATACCGCCCGTGGCAGCAACGGATCGCGGTCCTCCCAGAGGGCGACCTCTTCAAGTGGATCAGAGCAGGAAAGGTAACGGTGGTAACTGACCACATCCGGCGGTTCACGCCCGACGGCGTCGAGGTCGGATCGGGTCAGCTACTCCCCGCAGACGTCATCATCGCGGCGACCGGGTTCAACATGAACGTCATGGGTGACATTGCGTTTTGCGTCGACGATTGCCCGGTCGACTTCGCGCAGACTGTTACCTACCGCGGGATCATGTTCACTGAGGTCCCAAACCTTGCGTATGTTTTCGGCTATTTCCGCGCCAGCTGGACCTTACGTGCCGATTTGATCGCAGAGTTTGTCTGCCGACTGCTCACACACATGGCTGAGCTGGGGGCAGAAGTAGTCACACCCCGCCTGCGCGACGAGGAGTCCGAGATGACTCTTGGACCTTGGGTAGATCCCGAGAACTTCAATCCCGGCTACTTGACCCGCTCACTGCACCTGCTTCCCAAGCAAGGCGACCGAGAGCCGTGGCAGCTGCTGCACGAGTACTCGACTGAGAAGGAGATTCTGCCTTCTGCCGACCTCGACGACGGTTCGCTGGTCTACGCCTGACATTCACAGTCCGGTGACCGTGCCCAGAACGGTCGAACCCCCGCCTGGCGTCAGGTCCAACAAACCGCCAGTGCGCGCTTTGGTGGTCTAGGATCCCGCTCGGCCGCCGTATTTGATGCCCAAGGAGTGTCCTTGATGGAGCCAGTAAAGGAATGGGCGACTGACTTCGATGTCCTGGATCCCGGGTATGTCAAGGACCCGTTCCCCATCTGGGCGGACCTCCGCTCCCGCTGCCCGATCGCCCACACTGACCGGCGCGGATCGACTTGGCTCCCGACCCGCTACGAAGATGTGAACGCGATCGCGCATGACATCGAGCACTTCAGCTCGCGTGATGTGGGGGTCATCCCCTTCAAGCCTCCAGAGGGAGCGGAGCTGGACGGAGGGGATGACCCACTCACCTATGGACTGCCCCCGATATCGGCTGATCCTCCGCTGCACACCTGGACCCGAAGGCTCATTCTTCCGTGGTTCTCACATCGGCGGGTGGCCGGTTACGTCCCCATGACCCGAAGCATTTGCCGTGCGCTCCTCGACCGGTTCGCCTCAACTGGCCACGCCGATGCAGCGGTTGACTACGCCCAGCAGATCCCAGTTCGGGTCATCGCACACATCCTCGGCGTTCCCGAGGAGATGTCAGACACCTTCACTGGATGGGTGCGAGACGTTCTCGAGTTCGCCGAAAACCCGGAGAGACGCAGTGACACCAGTGACGCGTTCATCGAGTTCTTCATCAATCAGCTCGTGCTCAGAAAGAAGGAGCCAGGCGAGGATCTGATCTCTTCCCTATTGCAGGCCGAGGTTGACGGGTCACCGATCGATGACAGCGTCATCCTGGGCATCGTCGTCCTCCTACTGGTCGCAGGCGTGGACACGACATGGAGTTCGATCGGGGCTGCGTTGTGGCACCTCGGCGGGCACCCAGAGGACCAGCGGCTTCTCGTCGAGCGACCTGAGATCATGCCAAGCGCGATCGAGGAGCTGCTGCGGGCCTACTCACCGGTGACAATGGCACGGGAGGTGGCCCAAGACATCGAGTTCGCCGGCTGCCCCATGCGAGCCGGCGACAAGGTGCTGTTGACGTTCGCTGCCGCCAACCGTGACCCGGAGGCGTTCGTCGAACCCGACACTGTAGACCTAACCAGAGAGCACAACCGCCACATTGCCTTTGGCGCCGGCATCCACCGCTGCGCCGGATCGAACCTGGCGCGCATGGAGCTCCAGGTGGCACTGGAAGAGTGGCTGAAAGTGATTCCGGAATTCCGGATCACCGATCCGGATCAGGTCAAGTGGGCAGGCGGTCAGGTTCGAGGTCCGCGCGTGCTCCCGGTCGAGTTCTGAGGGGAGGAAGGGCAGTGCGGATCCGAGTCGACCCCGACAAATGCGAGGGACATGCCCGCTGTATCGCACTGGCAGCCGACCTCTTCGACGTTGACGACTACGGCTTGTCATCAGTCAAGGTCGATGTCGTACCGAGCCACCTCGAACACGCGGCCAGGTTGGCGGTTGCCAATTGCCCGGAGTACGCGATCGAAATCGTCGAGGAATAGGTACCGGCGGCACTAACGCGGCAAATACCTATCTGAGATGATCCGCAACTGGATCTCTGAGGTGCCCTCGAAGATCTTGGTCAGGCGAGCGTCACGCCAGTACCGCTCGATCGGGAAGTCCGTTGTGTAGCCCGCTCCGCCGTGGATCTGCAGCGCCTCGCTGGTCACTCGCTCAGACATCTCGCTCGCCAGGTACTTCACCATCGACGCCTGGGCATCAACTGGCAGGCCGGCATCGGCATCGCTCGCGACCTGGTACATGAGTGCGCGGCAGGACTCGATCTCGGCCGCCATCTTGGCGATCTTGAATCGAATTGCCTGGAACTCCCCGATTGGCCGATCGAACTGCTTGCGCTGCTGTACGTAGTTGATCGAATCCTCAAGTGCACCTCGAGCGAGGCCGATGCTGCGCGCCGCAGTGTGGACGCGGGCACTGGACAATCCTCGGCTGACGTTCCGGAACCCAGTGGTGGCGTCGGTGCTCGGACGCTCCTGACCTAGGAGTGCCTCAGCCGGCACCCGGAGATCGTTGAAGGAGAGCTCCCAGGTCTTCCAGCCGTGATAGCCAATCTTGCGGATTGGGTTGCCCGTCACCCCCGGCGGGAAGCTGCCTCGCTCCTTGGGGACATAGAAGTTGCGGATGCCGGCATGGCGGTTGGATGGGTCGTAGGGAGTGGTGCGGGCCACGATGATGAGGAAATCGGCTTGGTCGGCAAACGTGCACCACATCTTTTGGCCGTTGATCACCCAGCCATCGCCATCACGCTCGGCCCTGGTCCGGATCGAGGCGATGTCGGACCCTGCGTCGGGCTCGGACAGCGCGAACGCGCCGAGCCATTCCCCCCGGGCGACCCTGGGCAGGAGGGCCTCCCGCTGGGACTCGCTGAAACCGCCGCCAAGGCCATTGCCCCGGGCAATGAGGCTGGCGACGCTCATCCAGGCCCGAGCAAGCTCCTCGGTCACCAGGCAGTACTCGAACAACCCCAGGCCGAGGCCTCCGTAGCGCTCCGGGATCAAGATCCCAAAGAACCCCATGTCCGCCATCTGGTTCCGGATGCGATCGGGGATCAGGCCCTGGACCGGATCCAGCTCGTTGGCCACCGGGAGGACCTCGCGCATCGCAAACTCCCGAGCCAGGTCCCTGATGGCCAACCGCTCATCGGTCGCATATGCGGCTGGAAGCGATGGCGGGGCGGCCGGCAGCAGTTCCACAGTCGTCCTATCGTAGGACAATCCATCCGGAGGCGACCGAGGACCGGGCGACCGTGCACGACCACCGAGAACCAGACTGCCGCCGATGATCGTCCAGCAGACCCCGACCGACCCAACTCCTGGCGTCGTTCCACCGACCATCTGCTCGCGCAGATGAGCAACTTCGACCCCAACGACTTCGTCGCAATCACCCGCGGCCACCTCTACGAGGACTTCGAGGTCGGCCAGCAGTTCGACCACCACTGGGGCCGGACCCTGAGCGCTGGGGACAACTCGCTGTTTTCCACTGCCACCTGTCACTGGAGCCCGATGTACCTCAACGTTGCCTATGCTCAAACACACGGGCACCCCGACCTCGTCATCAACCCGTTGTTGGTGCTCTGCACGGTGGTCGGCCTCTCGGTCGAAGACCTGAGCGAGGCCGGCGGGCCGTTTCTCGGACTGGACCGCTGTCGCTTTCACCGCCCCGTCTATCCCGGCGACACCCTCAGTGCCCGTTCCGTAGTGGTGGCAAAGCGAGAGTCGAACAGCAGACCAGGAATGGGAACGGTGACATGGCACACCGAAGGGAGGAACCAACGGGATGAGGTCGTGGTGGACTGCCAGCGCACCAACCTTGTCGCCATGAGGACGCGGACCCGATGACCCGGGCATCGCAACTCACCGGGAGTTCGACATACTTCGAGGACTTCCAGGTAGGTCAGCGGGTTCGCCACCCCCGCTCAGCCACCCTCGGAGAGGTCGAAGGGGCCATGCTGGCCAAGCTCGTCATGAACACTGCGCAAGCCCACTGGAACGAGCACTTCCTCAAGGGCTCGCCACTCGGAAGCGGACGGGTGGTCTTCGGGCTCATTACCGCCTCGGTCACGATTGGCTTGACCAGCGAGGACACCGCAGAGAACGCTCTCGCTGAGCTGGGCCTCGACAACCTGCGCTTCCGGGCCCCAGTCCACCACGGGGACTCCATCACCGCCTACAGCGAGGTCGTCTCCACCGAACCAGCCGAGCGGGACGATGCCGGGATCGTCACCTTCCACCACTGGGGCGTAAACCAGGACCAGGTGGTCGTGTTCGAGGGGGATCGATCAATCATGGTCAAACGACGGAGCCACTGGGCCGGACGGTGAGCGGCATCCCCGATCACCGGTCGCTCCACGAGAGAGTTGCGCCCATGGCGACCGAGCCAACGGGACCGCTCCGCGGGATCAAAGTGGTCGACCTGACCCAGGCCCTCGCTGGTCCGTTCTGCACCATGCTCCTTGGTGACCTCGGGGCCGACGTGATCAAGGTGGAGCCTCCCCGTGGCGACATCCCGCGCTTCGGCGGACCGTTCATGGAGCAGGACGAGGAGCACGCCTTCGGCGGCTACTTCGCCAGCATCAATCGGAACAAGCGAGGGATCGTCCTCGACCTGGACCAGCCAGAAGACCGAGCCTTCTTGGTGGCACTGGTCGAGGACGCCGATGTCCTTGTCGAGAACTTCCGTGTCGGAGTGATGGAGCGCTTCGAGCTCTCGTTCGAGCACCTCCACCAGCGCAACCCCCGCCTCGTCTACGCCGCGATCCGTGGCTTCGGCGATCCTCGCAGCGGCGAGAGCCCATACGCCCACTGGCCCTCCTACGACGTCGTGGCGCAGGCCATGAGCGGTGCCGTGTCGATGACGGGGACGGCTGATGGGGAGATGGTTCGCATCGGCCCGAGCATCGGAGACCTGTACCCGGCGACCATGGCGGCACTCGGGATCGTCGCCGCAGTGCACCACGCCCGCATGACCGGTGAAGGCCAGTTCATGGACATCGCCCTCTACGACGCCCTCGTGGCCCTGTGCGAGGCTGCCGTCTATCGCTACTCCTACGGGGGGTTCGTGACTCAACCGGTCGGCAACAGCCACCCCCAGCTCTCGCCCTTCGACCTCTATCCGACCGCCGATGGGCTCTGTGCGATCGCTGCTCCCACCCCGAACCACTGGGAACGGCTGTGCCGGATCATCGGGCGCGAAGACCTCATCGACGACGAGCGGACCCGGACCAACCGAGAACGGGTCGCCAATGCCCCGCTGGTCCGTGAGGTGGTCTGCAACTGGACCTCGACCCGCACGACCGCCGAGATCGTGCGGGCGCTCGGTGGTCAGGTCCCGGTGGGCCCGGTGCACCGGGCTCCTGACCTGTTCACCGACCCCCACCTACAGGCCCGCCAGATGCTGGTCGCGATCGAACACCCAGGAAGCCCCCGCCCAGGGGTATTCCCGGCCCCCCCGATCCGCTACAGCGCGACCCCGACCTCGGTCTTCCGGCGGGCTCCCAAACTGGGCGAGCACAACGAGGAGGTCCGGGCCGAGCTCGAGAGGAGGACCCGATGACCAGGCCTTTCCGGCTCAGGCGGTCGGAGCTCTCCACGCCGGGGACCAGCGAGGCCATGATGGCCAAGGCGGCGGCGAGCGACGCCGACCTCGTGTTCTTGGACCTGGAGGACGCGGTCGCTCCGGCAGAGAAGCCCCGGGCTCGCTCGTTGGTGGTCGATGCCCTCAACCGCCTCGACTGGGGGCCCAAGACCCGCGCGGTCAGGGTCAACGGCACCCACACCCCGTGGTGCCACGACGACATCGTCCAGGTCGTCACCGGCGCCCCGAACGCGGTCGACCTGCTGATCCTGCCCAAGGTCAAGGCTCCTCGGGACATCTGGTTCGTCGAGACCCTGCTCGATCAGCTGGAAGCCAAGCTCGGCCTTCCTGGCGGTCGGATCGGACTCGAGGTCCTCATCGAAGAGACCGAGGCCTTGGCCAGGGTCGAGGAGATCGCCGGCTGCTCTCCCCGCCTGGAGGCGTTGATCCTCGGGGTAGGAGACCTCTCGGCCTCCCAGGGCATCCGGACCGGCCACATCGGCGAGGGGGCCGACCGTTACCCGGGAGACATGTGGCACTACGCGCGGAACCGCATGATCGTGGCCGCCCGGGCCCACGGTCTCGACGCGATCGACGGGCCGTACGCGAACTTCCGCAACGACGCCGCCTACCGGCGCGAAGCGGCGTGGGCGGCCACCCTCGGTGCTGTCGGGAAGTGGGCCATTCATCCCAACCAAATCCCGATCGCTAACGAGGTCTTCTCCCCCACCGCTGAGGAGGCGCAGCGGGCTCGAGCGGTCGTCGAGGCGGTCGCTCGGGCCGAGGCAGCCGGCGAGGGGGCGGCCAACCTCGGCGGGGTCATGATCGACGCCGCGACCGCCCGCATCTTCGCCGGCATCCTCGAACGGGCAGAGCGCATCGCCGAGCAGAGCGGTACCCGCAGCCAGGCGGCCCAAGGGAGCCAGTAACTCAGCAAGCAGAGGCGGCCATGAGCAACCGGAGGTCTGCAAGCTGGTCGAGCGCGTGCACCGCGGCTGCGATTCGATCGGCCCGCTCCGCTCCGACCACTGGCACGGCCAGCGAGCTGAACTTTGCTGTCAGGCGTTCGGCCCTCCGGACCCGGTCGGTCTCGGGGACCGCCACGTCGTAGGTCTCCTGAAGGACCCGGCCGTCGGTGGTCCGGATCTCGACCGGCGTCGGCCCACCGGGCGCCCGGTCCGCGACCACGCGCACCCGATCACGCATGGCGACCACCACCGGGTCGCGCGCCTGGCTATCGCTGAACGTCTCGATCGCCGAGGTGTCCCGACCAACCAGCACCAGCGCAGCGGTGTGCCGGAGGCTGAACTTGGTCTCCAGGCCGGTAGTGGGCTCTTCGATCGCGCACATCCGCAGCTGCGCCGAGTCGGCGTGGATGGTCACCGACTCGACTTGATCGGGACCAAGGCCCGACGTCGCCGCGATGCGGCGCACGCCCTCGATCGCAGAGTGGGTCTCGTAGCACGCGGCGTGGTACTTGAACAGGTGCGACCGCAAATGCCAACCCGCTGTCGGCCTGGCCAGGCCGCGATCGGGGTCGAAGGACGCCGAGTGCGTCTCGGCGAACCCCTGGACGGTCTCCACCGCACCCCGAGCCGAAGTGAAACCTCGCGCCGCCAGCAGCGCCGAGAGCAGACCGGCCGACGACGCCAGACCGGCGTGCAGCGGCTTGCACATGGTCCCGAACATGGCCTTGAGTCCAGCCGCTTGGGTCACCGCAATGCCGACCGCCATCTCGGTCGCGTCAGCTCCGAGGCCGAGGAGGCGGGCGCAAGCCAGAGCAGCGCCGACCGTGCCCACAGTGGCGGTCGCGTGGAAGCCCCGCTGGTAGCGGTCGCCACCGAGAGCCCGGGCGAGCGCGCACTCGGCCTCGTAGCCGGCCACGAATGCAGTGACCACCTCGGACCCCGAGGACCGGCGGACCTCGGCCAGCGCCAGCAACGCTGGCAGGATCGGCACGCTCGGGTGCCCATACATTGCTTGATTGACGTCGTCATAGTCGAGCGCGTGCGATGCGGTGCCGTTGGCCAACGCCGCGTCACGCGTTCCCAGCTGCCAGGACCGCCCGACCACCGTCGCCGGGCCACCGGCGCCGGTCCCAAGCTCGTCGGCCACAATGGCCGCTGCCGGCTCCCTCGAGCCGGCCAAGGTGACGCCGAACCAGTCGAGCACGCACGACCGGGCCAGCTCGATCACGTCATCGGGGAGCTCGTCGGCCGTGACCGCCCGAACGCGCCGCACCAGCTCGGCGGTGAAACTCACCGGACCCCTCCACCGGGCCGCGTCCGGTCGGTGCGGACCGACCGCCAGGCCCTCATGGCCGCTCACCCCTTGCGACCGACTCGGCGGCGCCACCGGTGCGCAGGATCCGGTCGCGCTCGAGGGCGTCGATCTCCTGGTCCGAATACCCCACCTCGGCCAGCACCTCGCGGTTGTGCTCGCCAATGAGCGGGGCGTGCCGCCGAACCGACACCGGGGTGGCGCCGAAGCGGACCGGGAACGGGATGAGGCGATACGGGCCGGCCTGCGGGTGCTCCGCGATCGGCAGGGTGTCGATCAGGTCGTCCAGATCGGCCACCGGCGTGGCGGGGATCCCCGCCCGGCGACACACGGCCAGCCAGTCGGCGGTGGTTCGGGTCGCCATCACGTGCCGCAGCGTCGAATAGGCGAAGGAACTGTCCTTGTACCGGCCCTCTCGGGTGAGGCGGGGGTCGCCAACCAGGTCCGCAAGGCCCCCCTCGACCAGGAGGGTCTCCCAGTGGGTGTCGAGGTAGGGGAAGACAGCGATCCAGCCGTCCGCCGTCTGCTGGGGCCGTCGATCGGGGGTGAGGATCCGCTGGTAGCCGGTCGACCGGGTTCCCCGGTCTTCGCCGCTCATGGCGCCCGCCCCGTGCTCGACCAGCATGAAGGCTCGGAGGGCGTCGACCATGGGTACCTCCACCTGCTGCCCCTCTCCGGTGCGCTGGCGGTGGAAGAGCGCGGCCAGGATCGCGTTCGCGAGCACCAGCCCGCTCACCTTGTCCGCCAGCAGGATCGGCACCATCGACGGCGCCGACCCGGCTCGCCGCATCACGTCAGGCACGCCGCCCGCGGCCTGGATGATGTCGTCGTAGGCCGGCTCGTTCGCCTCCTCGCTATCGGAGGGGAAGCCCTGGGCTCGGCAGAAGATGATGTCCGGACGGACCGTGCACAGCGCCTCGTAAGTGATGCCGAGGCGCTCCAGCGGGGCCGGTCGCAGATTGGTGACCAGCACATCGCAGGTTGCAGCTACCCGGAACAGCGCTTCGAGACCCGCCGGCGCTTTCAGGTCCAACGCGACGTTCCGCTTGTTGCGCAGGAGGTTGAGCGAGACATCGGAGAGCTGCCGGACCGGACCGGGCCCCATGGCCCGGTTGGTGTCCCCCCGGCCGCTCTCGATCGCGATCACCTCGGCTCCGAGGTCCCCCAACACCTGGGTGGCCAAGGGTCCCATGATCACCGAGGTGAGGTCGAGGACCCGGACCCCGTCCAGGGGCCCGGCAGCAGCGTCGAGGAGAGGGCTCGCCACATCGGGAACGTAGCGCCAGCGATGGGCAGACCGCTGGCGGCCGCGTCCTCGGACCCGCCGTTGACCGACGTCTGTCGCGTTTTGAGCGACGACTGGAGGCTCTCCACCTGGGATTCTCTGACAGGTGCTAGCACTCAGACATCGCGAGTGCTAATATGGCAGTGGAGCCGCCGCAAGGCGGACGCCAGAGCAGTGTTGTGAAGGAGGTGATGGTCATGGCTCTTGTGCGAACTGACCCGTTCCGAGAGGTTGACCGGCTCTTCCAGCAGCTGCTGGCCGGCCCCAACGGTGCTCGGTCCTGGGCGATGCCGATGGACGCCTACCGCAAGGACGACTCGTTCCTGATTCGGGTTGACCTACCCGGTGTGAGCCCCGAATCGGTGGACCTCACGGTCGAGGAGAACGTCCTCACCATCAAGGCCGAGCGTCCGGCGCCGCCGGTCTCCGACGGTGTCGAGGCGGTCATCACCGAGCGTCCCTACGGGCACTTCGTGCGGCAGGTCTTCCTGGGCACGAACCTGGACACCGAGAACATCCGGGCCGAGTACGAAGCGGGCGTGCTGACCCTCATGATCCCGGTCGCCGAGCACGCCAAGCCTCGCCGCATCGAGGTGACCACCCGGCCCGAGCACCAGCAGCTGTCGGCCTGAGGACCGAGCCGGCACCAACGAGGTGGGCCGGGGACACCCGAGTCCGTCCCCGGCCCGGCCGGCGCCGGGCTTCCCAGCGACCCGCAATGGCTCGCTCCTAGTGCTGGGCGCGTGACCATCGGGCGAGGGCAGCTCGGAACGAGACATCGAATGCCTCGTAGTCGCTTCGGAGCGCGTCGCCCGGCCAGGTGGCTGGCAGCAGCTCTGCCGGCAGTAGCGGGTCTGCGAGGAAGTGGCGCAGCACCGCGGCGGACAGAGCGAAGCCGGTCGGCAACCAGCCGTCGTCACCGCGGGCGAGAGCGCCCGACACGGTCGCCATCGCGTGTTGCAAACTGCTGGCGACGCGTGCCCAGCCGTCCAGGTCCCACAGCGTGCGGACCAGCAGCATTGGGTCCTCCTCGAGCCGGGCGGTGAACTGCCAGCACTGGTCCTCGACGACCGCTCGCTCGGGCTCGAGGGATCGGGGGTCGAGGTTGTCGGGCCGGAGCCACACCCCCTCGCGTGCCTCGGCCATCCCGATCGCAGCGGCGGCCGCCCGCAGCTGCGATCGGGCAGCCGGCCTCCGCCGCTCGAGCGCGACGACCGCCAGGAGCCAGAGTCCGTTCCAGGGTCGCATCGACGGCCGGCGGCTCGTGTCCTGGCGACTCTGGCGCTCGAGCAACCGTCCGGCGAGCTCGTAGCTCCCATCGACGCCCCTGAGCTCGCCTGCGGCGACCATGCGGCTCAGGGCGACCCGGATCGTGCCCTCGGGGATCTCGAACAGCTGGCCGGCACGGACCAGTGCGGCGCCCGGCAGGCGGGGTGGGTGGGTGCCGAGCAGGACGCTCGCGACCACCGACCGGGCCGAGAGGGGCCGGGCGCCGGGAACCTCGATCCGAAGCCAGCCAGTCTTACGTTCGCTTGACATGTGTATATGGAAATGTAACATGGCAGTGTGCGGCGTTCCCTCGCCCCCCGGGTCCGAGGCGGCCGGCGTCGGGTGGCATCACCCTCCACCGAGGAGCTCAGCTGATGGCAGCGAGCACCGAGCCGCCAGCCGTCGGCGACGTGTTCTGCCGAGCCACGCTCACCTACGCCGCACCCCCTCCGGCGCCGCTCAGCGGGCCGAGTGGCCAGGTCGAGGTCGTCGTCCGAAACGCCCGGCGCGCCCACCTGCCAGGCTGGTCGGAGTGCGGCTTCGAGCTGGTCCGCCACGCTTCGGACGTGCGGGACTGGGACGACGACGAGGAGCTCGCGGCCGTGCACTACCCGGAGGCCGAGGCACTCGCCCGACGCCTCACCGGCGCCGACGCCGCGTTGGTCTCCGACCACGTTCGTCGCAGCGCGCAGCCGGCCGCCGAGCGGAGGCAGCAGGCTCCGGTGCGGCTGGTGCACTCGGACTTCGCCGCCAACTACGCCTCGGTCGCCCGCACCGCCTACCGCTCGGTCCACGGACGTGGTGCCGCTGCGTTGGCCCGCAACGGTCTCACCTCAGCCGACGTCGAAGCGGCCCGGCGCCTGGTGGTGCTGCAGCTGTGGCGGAACACCGGACCGGGGACGATGGACCTGCCACTGGCCTTCTGTGATGCCAGGACGCTCCGGCCGACCGAGGCACGACCGTTCCGCTATACGGGCTACGTCGCCGGCGGCCGGGCGTTCGATGCGTTGGCGATCGTCGCCCCGCCGCACCCCGACGCGCACCGGTGGTACGCGTTTGCGGACATGACGCTCGACGAGGTCGTGGCGTTCCGCACATACGACACGGAGCTGGTCGAGCGGAACGCGGTCTTCTTCACCCCGCACTGCGCGATCCGCGACCCCCGGGTCGAGCCCGGCCGCCCGGCTCGCTCGAGCGTGGAGCTCCGGGTGCTCTGCGTGTTCCGCTGATCTGGGCCGGTGCCGCTGATCGGACCGGGCCGGTGCGTCCTCAGGTCCCTTCGGACCACACGATGAGGGCGTCGAGCGCTTCAGCGCCGGACGCAGATGCCCACATCGGGTTGATCTCGAGGGTGTCGAGTGCCTCCCCCAGTCCCTCGCCCAGTCTGGCCACCGCCAGCACCGCATCGATGAGCGCCGCTCGGTCGACCGGGGGTTGGCCGCGGACCCCGTCGAGCAGGCGAGCGCCCCGCAGTTCCCGCAACATGGCGTCGACCTGCTCTGGGACAGTGGGAAGCAACCGCAACGCGGTGTCGGCCAGCACCTCGACCCACACCCCGCCGAGGCCGACTGCGAGGACCGGACCCCAGGCCCGATCCCGCTTCACACTGACCAGCAGCTCGACCCCCCCGGTGCGCATCGGGGCAACCTGCACGCCGTCGGCGGCTACCTGGTGCTCGGCCGCCACTTTGAGCAGTCGCTCGGCGGCGTCAGCGACCTCCTCGCGGGTTCGCAGGCCGAGGGCCACGCCCCCGATGTCGGACTTGTGGAGCAGCTGGTCCGAGGCGATCTTGAGCGCGACCGGCCACCCCAGCTCGGCCGCCGCGTCGGCCGCCTCGGCGGGGGAGCTGGCCACCGTGGTCGGGACAACCGGCACCCCGTGGGCCGCCAGCAGCGCTCGACTCTTGGCCTCACCCCAGGCGCCGCTGGCGTCCGCCGGCCGGGCGACCGGCTCGGCACGGACCGGGGTGGGCACCGCCCGCAGGCGGTCGTGACACTCCTGCCACCACAGCGCCCGACCGAGCGCCGTCATCCCGTGCTCGATACCGGCCAGGAAGTGAAACCCGAACCGCTCGATGACCGTGGTCGCGAACCCGGTCATCTCCCCCGCCGAGCCGGACTGGAGGACGACCGGAACCGGTGCCGTCTCGATGATCTCGGCCAGCCGCGCGTAGCGGGCCATGAGCGGCTCGGGATCGGGCGGAGCGACCCGCGGGACGGCCGATTGGAACAGCACTGCGTCGAAGGTTCCCGCGGCGCCGTCGACCACGATCTCCAAGGCCCGCTGGGACAGCGAAGCGTCGACCACGACGTAGCCGGTCACGTCGAGCGGGTTGTGGGGGTTCGAGTAGGGGGGAAGGAAGTCCCGGAGTGCCTGGAGGGTGGGCTCGGGGAAGTTCGGCAGCTCGATGCCCTCATCGGTGGCCCGGTCAGCGATGATGTCGCAGGCGCCGCCGGACGCGGCAACCACGCCCAAGCGCCGGCCGATGCGGCGCTTCTGGTAGCCGAGGAAGCCGGCCGTGGTGAGGAGGTCCTCGAGGGAGCGGACCTGCACGACACCCAGCTCGTCGAGGGCCGCTTCGACCACCGCGGCGTCGCCCACCACCGCGCCGGTGTGCGCGAGCGCGGCCACCTGGCCGGCGGCAGTCCGACCGACCTTCATGACCACGATGGGCTTGGACGCTTCGAGCGCCGCCCGGGCCACCGTCCGAAAGTCCTCCGGGTGGCGGATCGACTCCAAGAACACCGCGAGACACCGAGTCTCGTCGTGGGCCACCAGGTAGGCCATCACGTCGGTCGCGGTGACCATGGCCTCGTTGCCCATGGACACCACGTGGCTCACCCCGATCCCCCGGGCCTGGGCCATGCCCAGCACGCTGCTGGCCAGGCCACCACTTTGCAGCACGATCCCGACCGGCCCGGCCACCAGCGGCGGAGCGATCGGCAGGCCATACGGGGCCCGGTGGCCGCTGGCGTTGATGAACCCGTTGCCGTTCGGCCCGAGCAGGACCATGTCGTGCTCGACCGCCAGCGCCACCAGCCGGTCCTGCAGCGCCTGCCCCTCGGGCCCCATCTCGGCGAATCCCGAGGTGAGGATGACCGCGTTTCGGATACCCAGCTGCGCGGCCTCCTCCAGCACCGGCAGGACCTGGTCGGTCGGGACCATCACATAGGCCAGGTCGACGGCCTCGGGGATGGCCGACAGCGACGGGTAGACCCGCTCGCCGTGGACCGTCTCGTGGGTCGGGTGGACCAGATAGGCCGGCCGACCGTCGCTGAACGCCCGCCAGTTGGCGAAGGTGGAGATCGACCACCGGGAGCGGTCGGTGGCACCGATCAGCGCCACCGACGCCGGGTTGAAGAAGTCGTGGAGTCGCTCGGGGGCGAGGAGCCCGGTGCCGCTCACCGGCTCACGATCCCGTCCGCTGGGTGCCGACCCGCAGCTCGCGGAAGGGGATCTCCCGGTCGACCTGCGGCTCCTTGGGGAGGCCGAGCACCCGCTCACCGATGATGTTGTGCTGGATCTCGTCGGTCCCCCCGGCGATCGACGACGAAGGGCTGGACAAGGCGACCTGCTGGATGGTGCCGCCACCCAGCTCCTCGCCCACTGTCCGCAGGGTCCCGTGCGGGCCGAGCACCGCCTCGCCCACCTCGCGAGCGGTGCGCATGAGGTCCGAGCGAGCCAGCTTGCGGACCGAGCCGTCGCCGCTCGGCCGCCGGCCGGCCCGGACGGCGGCGGCTGACCGCAGGCCGGCCATCCGGCCCAGCTCCTGCTGGATGTAGAGGTCGACGATGCCCTGCCGGGTCACCGGGTCCCCGGCCAGGCCCCGGGCCCGAGCGACCTCGGTCACCAAGGACGCCAGGTCGGCGCCGTAGGCAGCCCCCTCGCGGGGGCCCCGAACGGCACCGCTGGCCACCTCCCCGGCCCGGCGGTCGAGCAATCCAGCCTTCTTCCCCGGGCTGGCGCCAAAGGCCGACATGAAGCGCTCGAACGCGAGCGTGGTCACCGCCACCGCCCAGCCGTCGTTGACCTCGCCGACCACCCGGTCCGCCCCCACTTCGGCGTCGGTGAAGAAGACCTCGTTGAAGCCGTGGGCGTCGTTCATCTGGTGGATCGGCCGCACCTCGATCCCTGGCTGGTCGACGTCGATGATGAAGTAGGTGAGTCCCCGGTGCTTGGGCACGTCGGGGTCAGTGCGGGCCACCAACATGCCCCGGTCGGCCCACTGGGCTCCCGAGGTCCAGACCTTCTGGCCGTTCACGATGAACAGGTCGCCGTCGGCCACCGCCCGGGTCTGGGCACTGGCCAGGTCCGACCCCGACCCGGGCTCCGAGAAGAACTGGCACCAGAACTCCTCGCCCCGAGCGAGGGGAGGGAGGAACCGCTCCTTGAGCGCCTCGCTGGCGTGGGTGAGCAGGGTCGGGCCGCCCAGCAGCTGGCCGAGGCTGGACGGCGGGCCGAGGGCACCCACCTGAGCAAACGCCTCTCGGACCGCCCCGCTCAGCACTGGCTCGAGGTCCCGGCCGAACCACTCGCTGGGCCAGGTCGGGAACCCCCAGCCCGAGTCGGCCAGGACTGCCCACCACTGGCGGACGGTCAGCTCGGGGTCCCAGTGGTCCCGCAACCAGCCGGCCACCTGGTCCCGAGTGGCCTCGTAGGAGTCAACGGCCTGGGTCACGACATCCCCCTCCCCACCGTGGCCGAGCGCCGGCCCGGCCCTTCGTCGATTCTGCCCCGCCCGCGCCATCCTGGCAACGTTCCCAAGGCACCGCCAGGCCGGCTTGACCGGCTGCCGGCGTCAGGCCCACGATGCCTCGGCCGGCCGAGCGATGCTGGTCGGCCAGGGAGAGGACCCGATGACGGCTCGCACGCGCCCAGCTCCGGCCGCCGGCCGGCACATCGAGGCGTCGGTTCGGACCCCCGCCCCGGCGCTCGCGGCCCCGCTGCCGCCCGGCTGGGTCCGGGTCGATTGCCACCTCCACACGGTGCGCTCGGGCGACGCGGTGACCACCCTCGAGCAACTGGCCGAGCGAGTCGAGCAGACCAACCTCGATGTGGTGTGCATCACCGACCACCACGCCATCGATGCCGCGACCGAGGCACTCCGGCGAGATCTGGGGATACGGGTGGTGGTGGGCGAGGAGATCCGCACGCCGGCCGGCGAGCTGATCGGGCTGTTCTTGACCGAACGGATCCCCTACGTCCTGCCGGTCGACGAGGTGGTGGGACGGATCCGCTCCCAGGGCGGCGTCGTCTACGCCCCGCACCCCTTCGACCCGGTGCGGGCCGGGGTCCGCGAGGCCACGCTGCGGCGGCTGTGCGAGTCAGGGATGCTCGACGTGATCGAGGCGTTCAATGCCAAGATCGAAGACGATGCCCACAACCGGGCGGCTGGTGCGGTGGCGGCGGCCTACGGTCTGCCGGTCGCGGCCGGCTCCGACGCCCACGACCCGCCAGGTGTGGGCGCGGCCTGGGTCGAGATGCCCGACTTCGACGGGCCGACGGACTTCGTCGCCGCCCTGACGCACGCACGGCTGGTCGGCGAGCACCGGCCCCACGCGCCCCGTTTTGCGGCCGCGGCGCCCGCTGGCTGAGACCTCACCACGGCCGACCTTTGCCCCCGGCGGTCCCGAGGGACACAATGGCGGTCGACTCGGAAGACCCGATCGCCGGAGTTCGGTCGGTACCAGGGGAGGGCACATGGCGGGAATGCTGGAAGGGCGGGTAGCGATCGTGACCGGTGCCGGGCGTGGCATCGGAGCGAGCGTGGCCCGGCTCATGGCGAAAGAAGGCGCCAAGGTGGTGGTCAACGACCTCGGCGTCGCGCTCGACGGCACCGGAGCCGACCAGGGCCCGGCCGCCCAGGTGGTCGACGAGATCAAACGGAGTGGCGGCGAGGCGGTGGTCAACGGCGGGGACGTCTCGGACTTCGCCGCTGCCGAGGCCATGGTCCGCCAAGCCATCGACACCTATGGACGCCTCGACGTGCTCGTGAACGTGGCCGGGATCCTGCGCGACCGGATGGTGTTCAACATGAGCGAGGAGGACTGGGACTCGGTCATCCGGGTCCACCTGCGCGGAACCTTCAACACCATCCGTCACGCCAGCGCCTACTGGCGGGAGCTGCGCAACCCCGAGGCCCACCACCGGATCATCAACTTCACCTCCGGCTCCGGGCTCCACGGCGCCCCCGGCCAGCCCAACTACGCGGCCGCCAAGATGGGGATCGTCGGCCTCACCTACTCGTGCGCGAACGCCCTCGGCCGCTACGGGGTGACCGCCAACGCCATCGCCCCGGGCGCCGCCACCAGGATGACTGAGTCGATCCCAGAAGAGCGACGGCGAGGGGTCGGAACCCAGAGCGCCAACGACGAACGGTCCCCCGACAACGTGGCCCCGGCCGTCGTCTACCTGGCCTCGGAGCGCTCGGACTGGTGCACCGGCCAGGTCCTCTCGGCCCGCGGCTACGAGATCGGCCTCTACAACGTGCCCCAGGTCATCCGCCAGATCGCCTCACCCGGTCCCTGGGATCTGGAAACGGCAGCTCGGATGATGGAAGCGTCGTTCCGCCCGGCGGTCGGCCAGCGAAGCGGGCCCTTCGCGCAAGCCCAGGCCCCGGCCCAGCCTCAGGGGGCCGGCCGGAGCTGAGCGCCTGGCTCGGCCGGGACCGGTCCCAGCCGAGCCAAGACGGCGGCGTGATCCAGCACCTGGCCGGTGCAGGTCTTCGGGGTTGACAGGGCGAGGCGAACCGCCGCCTCACCGTAGGGGTCGGGTTCGGGGGCCGCTCCGCCAGCGTCGGTCGTGAAGAGCTCGGGGCTGGCCACCAAGACGTTGCACGCGATCCCGTTCGCCGCCTGCTCTCGGGCCAGCCCCACGGTGAGCTCCTCGACCGCCCGCTGGGTCGCCCGAACGACCGGCGAGGCGTCGCCACCGACCGACACCGCCACGATCGCTCCCGAGCCCTGGCCGAGCATCGTCGGGATCACCGCCCGGCAGCAGGCGAACGCGCCCTGGAGGTTGACCTCGACCATGCGCCGCCAGTGCCGCGGCTGGATGCCCGAGACGCCCCCCGGCGCCTGCACCAGCGCCTGGGCGACCAGGGCGTCGATCCGGCCGTGGCGGTCCCGCACCGTCCGGACCGCGTCCTCGAGCGAGTCGGGGTCGGTGAGGTCGCACGCCAGCGGGAGCGCCTGGCCGCCAGCGGCCTCGATCCGCTCCGCCGTCTCCTGGAGACTTCCGCCGGGCATTGGACCCATGCCCCGGGCCACCAGCGCCACCACCGCCCCGGCGCGTCCCAGTGCCAGGGCGCAGCGCCGGCCCGGGCCTCGGCTGGCCCCGGTGACAATCACGACCCGCCCGGCCAGCCGTCTGTCGCTCACCGCTCCCCCTTCGACCGGTCCTTGGGAGCCCACCGTCCGCACCGGGCGCGCTCGGGCCGACATCCGCTCGCTATTCTGCCGACAGCCCGTGCGCCCCCCAAACCCGACCGGCGCGCCCCGAGGAGGCTCGAGGGCGCCCCGTGCCACCCCGACGAGGACCGACCCATGCCGATCGACTGCCTGAACCCGATGGTGCGCCTCGGGAGCTCCGGCGAGGTGCACGCGATGGTCGCTGGCGGGGTCGCCCACCTGGTCGACCTGCGCGCCGAGGCCACCCCGGCCAGCTCCTCCACCCCGGTCGACCACATCCCGATCGAGGACCTGGCGCGTGACCAGGACGAGCCCATCCTGCAGGCCGCCCGCCGGGTGAAGGAGCTGGCCGACTCCGGAGTGGTGGTGGGCGTCTACTGCCAGGCCGGGGTGTCCCGCACCGCCGCGGTCGCCATCGCCTACCTCATGCTCGAGGGCATGAGCCTCGACGAGGCGACGGCCCGACTCCGGGAGTGCCGGCCCCACGCGCTCCCGGCGCTGGGCCTGTGGCGCTCGCTGGAGGCGATCGAGACCCGACTGCGCCCCGAGGGATAGCGGCGCCGCACCGACGGCCCAGCCTTGACCACCTGTCGCCCGGACGACATCATCGGGACCTCACCGAAAAGAGGCTGCCGCCTCGTTCGGTCGCCGGAAGCTCGAGGCGCCGCGACGAGCGCGGTGGCATGACCCGAGCGAGGCTGTGCCACATGCCAATCGACCCCAATGCCGCCACTGGAGAGTGGGGGGACTGGATCGAGCGATCCTGGACCTCCAAGGACGCCCTGCTGTACGCGCTGGGGGTGGGGGCCGGCGCCGAGGACCCCACCGGCTACGAGCTCGCCTTCACGACCGAGAACTCCCGCGGGGTCGAGCAGAAGGTGCTGCCCACCTTCGCGGTGATCATCGGAGCCGCCGGTGGGGGGCGCAACCGGGTCGGCACCTTCAACCCGGCCATGCTGGTCGACGCCGGGCGACGGATCGAGCTGCTCCGGCCGATCCCAGTCGAGGGCAAGGTTCGAAGCCGAGGCCGGCTGGTGGGCGTCTACGACAAGGGGTCCGGTGCGCTGCTGGCGAGCGAGTCCGAGTCGGTCGACGCCGAGACCGGCGAGCCCCTCATCCGCCTGGCCTCGAACGCCTTCATCCGGGGCGAGGGTGGGTTCGGGGGCGACCGGGGGCCGAGCGGCGACGAGAACCAACCCCCGGCGCGCCAACCCGACCACGTGGTCACCTACCAGACCCGCCCCGACCAGGCGCTGCTCTACCGGCTCTCGGGGGACCGCAACCCCTTGCACTCGGATCCGGAGTTCGCCAAGGCGGCCGGCTTTCCCAAGCCGATCCTTCACGGCTTGTGCACCTACGGCTTCACCGGCCGAGCGCTGCTGCACACCCTGTGCGGGTCCGACCCGGCCCGATTCCGCAGCATGGAGGGCCGGTTCTCCAAGCCGGTGTTCCCAGGCGAAGCCCTCACCGTGAAGATGTGGGTCGACGGCGATCGGGCGGTCTTCGTCACCGAGTCGAGCAGCGGCCAGGTGGTGATCGACCGGGGCGCCTGCACCTTCGTCCCGGCGTGACCCGCTAGACGGCCGCCGCCTCCCACAGGGCCCGCTCCTGGTCCATCGGGCCCTCGACCACCTCGATCGTCGGGCCCAGCACCATGGTGGCCCGCCTCCCGGAGTCGTAGGGGGGCCAGGTGGGCAGCGCAGCGTGCCCAGGTCGGCCGGTGCGGGCGAAGGCCAGCCAGGCGTCCATCATCACCTGGCTCAAGGCCGACGCGTCCTCGCCCGAGCCGGCGAAGCGGTCCATCCCCGGGGCATCGAGGGTCCCGAAGACGAAGGGGATCTCGAGGGCGTGACACGCTCCGAGCGCCCCGTGCATGGCCGGGGACTCCCAGGTGAACAGGTAGCTGTAGGTCGGCGCCACCTGTGCGTGGGCCTGGGCGGCCCGAAGCGAGCCGATCCGGAAGATCCGGTCGGTCTCGATGGCCGACCACAGCTCTCGAGGATCGGTCGGCTCGCCCCGGGCCGACCGAGCGGCGCGATAGGCGTCGAGGACTCGCTCGGGGGAACGCCTCACCCCGGCGGCTGCGAACGCTCGGTCGAGCCGCCGGCGCACCGTCGCCTCGTCCGGCTGACGGTTCTGCGGATCGGCGACCAAGAACAGCTTGGCCTCGTCCCGATTGGTCCCGATGAGGAGGGGAACCGGGGCCGAGCCGCCGCGTTCGAAGACCGCGCTCGGGTCCTCGGGGAGGCTGGTCCCGTCGACCACCGGCGCCAGCGCGAGGCCGGCCGGCACCCCGGTGCCGCCGTCGGCCTCCGCGGCCGCCGAGCCTCCGGCCAGTACCCGAGCCTGGGCGTCGAGCAGGGCCGCGACCGGGACCTCCCGCAGCGCATCCGGCCGGGCCAGACCGAGCACCGCCAGCAACCGAGCAGTGCGTGCTTCGGCCGCGGCCATCGAGACCGCGACTGGCGGGCCGCTCTGGACCACTGCCCGGTGGAAGAGGCCGACCGCGGCCGGCATCACCATGAGGTCGCAGACCGACATCCCGCCGGCTGACTCGCCAACCACCGTCACGTTGTCCGGGTCCCCCCCGAAGGCCGCGATGTTCTCGTTGACCCATCGCAATGCCGCAACCTGGTCGAGGAGCCCCCAGTTGGCCCGAGGCGATGCTGGGTCGTCGCTCCCAAGCCCCGGGTGGGCGCAGAACCCCAAGATCCCGAGCCGGTAGTTGAAGGTGACCACCACCACGTCGCCCCGCTCGGCCAGGCGGGCTCCGTGGTAGAGGGCGAGGGAGCCGGCCCCGCCGGTGAACCCACCGCCGTGCACCCACACGAGCACCGGCCGCCGGGCCTGGTCGGTCCCAGGGGTCCAGATGTTGAGGGTCAGACAGTCCTCGTCCTGGACCGCCGGCACCTCCCCGGCCACCGGGCTGGCCGGCGGGACCTGCGGTGCCGCCGGCCCGAACGCCAGTGCCGGCCGGGTGCCTGGCCACGGGAGTGGGGGCTGGGGGGCCGCGAAGCGCAGCTCGCCCACCGGAGGACTGGCGTAGGGGACACCCCGGAAGACCCGCACTCCCCCTTCCTCGACCCCCTGGAGCCGCCCGTGGGTGGTCTCGACGGTGGTCATCGCCGACATCGTCGGTCCCTTCTGTCTCGTCGGTCCCTTCAGTCTCGGTCCTCGCCCGGCCGGGAGGGCCTCACCGGCCGGCCAGCCCACAGTGCTCGGCCAGCCGGTCGGCCAGGGCCGAAAAGAGCTGGGGTGGCAGGTCGTGGCCGACCCCGGGAAGCATCCACAGCTCGGCCCCGGGGATCGCCTGGGCGGTGGCCTCGCCCCCGCTCGGGTCGATCAGCGGGTCAGCGTCCCCGTGGACCACCAGCGTCGGCACCGCCAGCCGGCGCAGGTCAGGCGTGCGGTCGGGCGATGCCAGCACCGCGACCAGCTGGCGAGCAGTGCCGTCGGGGTGCCAGGCGCGGTCGTAGGCGGCTGCGGCGTTGGCGGCGATGCGGGCCTCGTCGGCCGGGTACCCGGGGGACCCCACCACCCGCCAGCCGGCGAGTGCCGCCGCGATGGCTCCGTCGCGGTCGGTGGGCGGGTCGGCCAACAGGAGCTGCACCGCGTCGTCGTGGGCCGCGCCCACCGCAGGGTCGCCGGTCGTCGACATGATCGAGGTCAGCGTCGCCACCGCGTCGGGGTGCCAGATCGCCAGGCTCTGGGCGATCATCCCGCCCATCGAGACCCCGACCACGTGTGCCCGCTCGATCCCGAGCGCGTCCAGGAGCCCAGCCGCGTCATCGGCCATGTCCGCGATGAGGTAGGGCGCGGTGGCTGTCCCCGACAGCACGTCGAGCGCGTTGGGAACGCCCAGACCGTCGAACCAGGTCGACCGGCCGACATCGCGGTTGTCGTAGCGGATGACGCGAAAGCCTCGATCGACCAAGAGCCCGACCAGCTCGTCGTCCCACGAGATGAGCTGGGCGCCGAGGCCGGCCACCAGCAGCAACGGCGGGCGGCTCTCCTCCCCGATGCTCTCGTACTCGATCGTGATCCCATTGGCGCTGGTCGATGGCATTGGCCGAATGTACCCAGCGCAACGCGCCACGCGAGCGCTCACCCGGTGAACAGGCTCGGCACCGGTCGAGCCGGGGGGATGGCCAGGAACGGCCGAACGAGCTCCTCCATCAGCTCCTCGAGCACCTCGGAGAGCGCGGGGTCGGCCACCAGGTTGACGTCCTCGGTCGGGTCCTGGTCGAGGTCGAACAGCTGGCAGGGCGTGCCGGCGTCCTCGTCGACCACCAGCCGGTACCGATCGGTCTCGAAGGACGCGAACCCCCAGTTCTCCGACACCGCGACCCGCCGGGGCGGGGAGGACCCACCCTCGAGGTGGGCCAGCAGCGAACGGCCCTCGCTCCCGGGCAGCGGCGGGGCCCCGGCCAGCTCGCGCACCGTCGCCGGCACGTCGAGCTGCTCGACCAGGGTCCCCACCACCCGGGGGGCGCAGCCCCCCGGAGGGCGAACCACCAGGGGGACCCGGACCGCCGGCTCGTACAGGACGCACTTGGACAAGAGCCCATGGCTGCCGGCCATCTCCCCGTGGTCGGTGGTGTAGAGGAACCAGGTGTCCTCCAGGAGGGACCGGGCCTCCAACGCGGCCACCATCTCCCCGACTGCCTGGTCGATCACGGTGATGTCGGCGGCGTAGGACCGCCGCATCGATCTGATCGCATCGGTGGTCATGGTGGCCGAGTCCGAGAGCCACAGGAAGGACTCGAGCAGCGCCCGGTAGCGACCCGTCCCCTCGAGCTGGGGCCGTGCCGTCGACGCCGGCATCGAGATGTCCACGTCCTGGTAGCGGGCCAAGGCTTCGGCCGGGGCATCCCAGGGGTCGTGGGGACCAGGGAAGCCGACGAAGAGGAAGAACGGCTGGTCCTTGTCGTAGGAGAGGATCCACTCGGTGGCCAGGGCCCCGTGCCAGACGTCGACGTAGCTTGCCAACGGGAGTGGGGCCGGGGTGGCGTCCCACATCGGCACCGATTTGGTGGCATTGCGACCGGTCTCGGCCTCCCCCTGGTAGCTGCGCTCGGCGATGAACCGGCGGTAGGCATCGAGGAGGCCAGAGGCCGCCAGATGGTCGCTGTAGCGGGTGGCGACCTCGCCCAGGAACTTGTCGCCGGTCTCGACCACCTCGCAGAACCCGAGTGCTCGCAGCCGCCACGCCAGCTCGTCGACGTGGCGAGCCCCGGTCAGCTCGTCGCGGTACAAGTGCGCCTTCCCGAGATGCACCGTGTGGTACCCGGCCTCCCGCAGGCACCACAGGTACGTCGGCCAGCCGTCGGAGACCTCCGACCAGTTCGTGTACACGCCGTGGTCTCGGACGTAGCGCTCGGTGAGGAACGACGCCCGCGACGGCATGCACAGCGGACCCTGGCAGGAGACCCTGGAGAAGCGCACGCCCGAGGCGGCCAGCGCGTCGATGGCCGGGGTGGCCACGCTGTGGTCTCCGGCACACCCCAGCATGTCGGCCCGGTGCTGGTCCGACATCACCACCACGATGTTGGGGGCGCTGGTCACCACTCCCCGTCTCCCTCGGCCAGCAGGCCACGCCCACCAGCATGGGTTCGCCGCGCCCTGGGACGCTCCACGACCCCACAGCCTGCCAGAGGGCCCCGGCGTGCCATGCCGGCCCGCCCCATCAGGTGTGGCGGACCGACATGCCGCCGTCGACCACGACGACGGCCCCGGTCACGTAGCTCGACGACGGCAGGGCGAGCGACAGGATCACCTGCGCCACCTCCTCGGCTGTCCCGTACCGGCGCAGCGCCACCCGACGACGAGCGTACGTCGCCCGTCGGTCCTCGGGGATGCCCTCGGTCATCGCGGTCAGGATCGGCCCCGGGCACACGCAGTTCACGGTCACCCCGCGGGGCCCGAGCTCCACCGCCAGGCTCTTGGTCAGCCCGACCACTCCGTGCTTGGTGGCGGTGTAGGCCGGAAGTCCGGCGGTGGCCACGATTGCCTCGGTCGAGGCGACGGTGACCACCCGCCCGGCCCCGCTGGCTTGGAGGTAGGGCACCGCGTAGCGGATCAGGCGTGCCGGAGCATGCAGGTTGACCGCGACCGTGCGCTCCCAGGCCGCCTCGAACTCCTCCTCCGGGCAGTCGACCGGGGTCGCAACCGCGATGCCGGCGTTGCTGACCACGATGTCGAGCCCCCCGAAGGTCTCGGCGACCTCGCCCACCACGTCTCGGAGCTGGACCCGGTCGGCCACGTCCACCGTCCAGCCGGCCGCGGTGCCCCCGGCCCCTGTGATCTCGCCGACCACCGCCGCCACCCGGTCGCCGTCGATGTCGAGGACCGCCACCGAGGCCCCTTGGTCGGCGAACAGTGCCGCGGTGGCTCGGCCGATCCCGCTGCCGGCTCCGGTGACGAGCACCGTCCGGCCGCGCACGCTGCGCTCCAGAGTGGACAACGGGGACATGGCGGCTCCTCGGGGTTCGGGGCGGTCGCCAGGACCGCCGCGCCACGCGCACCATCTTCGACCACCACCAGCGCGGCGCGCCCATCGGACCGCGCGGCGCGGCCCGGCCCTAGGGTCTGGCCGGTGCCCACGACCCCCCCGACCAGCCCGGTCCCCCGGGATCTCGGACCGCCGGACGTCGTGGGGGCCCGGCGCCGAACGCTCGTCCTGGCGGTGCCCGACTACCTGCCAGCGCTCGGCGGGACCACCACCCAGGCCCGGCTGCACGCGATCGAGCTGGCCAACCGGGGCTGGGAGGTCACGGTCGTGACCCGGCGGGTGCCAGCCAGCCCGCCTCACGAGCGCATCGACGGGGTCGAGGTGCGGCGGATGGGACCGCCGAGCCGTGGGAACCTGGCCAAGGCGATCGTGCTGGCCCGGCTGTGGTGGTGGCTGGCGGTCCGGCGACGACGGATCGACGCGCTGAGCATCCTCATGGACGCCGATTACGCGCTGTGCGCGTGGGCCGCCGGGCTCGCCCGGGTCTCGGTGTTCACCTGGGTCACCGCGGGCGACGCCACCCGGTCGCTCGCCGGCGCCAAGGGCCGCCTCAGACGACGGGCCCTCCGCCCGAGCGCGCAGGTGGTGCTGACCGAGGCGATGGCGACCGAGCTGGCCGCGCTGGGTCTGCCGAACGCCGCCACCATCGCGGTCCCGGTCGATCCCAAGCGGTTCGGCCCGCCAACGCCGAACGAGCGCGCCGCGGCGCGCACCACCCTTGGTCTTGGGTCCGAGCCGGTCATCGTCTCGATCGGGCACCTCCAGCCCCGCAAGGGAACCGATCGGCTCCTCCTGGCGCTCGGACGGCTCCGGGACCGTGGCACGGTGGCCACCTTGGTGCTGGTGGGTGGACCGGTCGAGGCGGCGGACCGCCTCTACGTGGGCGAGCTGGAACGGCTGGTCCACGCAGCGGGGCTGCACGGCCAGGTGCGCTTCGCCGGGCCGCAGACCGACGTCCGCCCGTACCTGGCGGCCGCCGACCTGTTCTGCCTGGCCTCCCACCGCGAGGGGATGCCGAACGTGCTCCTGGAGGCCATGGCCTGCGGGGTGCCCTGCGTCGCGCCGCTGAGCGCCGGCGGCGACCTGCTTGGGGGGGGTGCCGGCGTCGTTCCTGCCTCCAACTCGCCCGACGACCTCGCCGAGGCCATCGGCCGGCTCCTTGGCGATCCCGGCCAACGGGACGAGCTGCGACGGGTCGCGCTGGACCGGGTGCGGCAGTCGCACTCGATCGCCCAGGTCGTCGACGCCTACGAGCGGCTGTTCGCCGAGCGTCGGACGGCGCCTGTGGGTCGAGCAGATCCGGCGAGGCTGCTCCGGCGGCAACGGGGACGGTAGGGTCGGGTCCGATGGCACCTCCAGAACCAGCTGCGGGGGCCGTGGCCAGAGCAGCTCGTGAACTTGTTCTCGAGCGATCGGCGGGTGTACACATCCACTGCGTGCGGACTGGGCGGGGGCCGAGCGGGAGCGCTCGCCAGCCCACGCCACGGAACGGGGGGAGCGGGTGATCCTCGGAGCGACCTCGCCGGCGACGACCTCGCTCGTCGGGCTGCTCATCGCGGTGTTCGCCGCCAGCCTGGTCGAGATGGTCGAGGCACTCACCATCGTGGTCGCGGTCGGCACCACCCGGGGCTGGCGGAGCGCCCTGCGGGGCGCGCTGGCTGCCCTGGCGGTGCTGGGCGTCCTGGTCGGTGGGGGCGGCGTGGCGCTGGTCGACTACACCCCGATCGACACCCTCCGAGTGGTTGCCGGCACGATCCTGCTCCTGCTCGGACTGTCCTGGCTCCGCAAGGCGATCCTGCGATCGGCCGGCTTCATCGCCCTGCACGACGAGGACGCCATCTTCCGCTCCACGGTGCGTTCGCTCACCGCCGAGCAGGAAGCCAGGAGGAGCGCGGCCCAGGGTTTCGTGGTCGCGTTCAAGGGCGTGTTCGTCGAAGGCATGGAGGTCGTGCTCATCGTCATCGGCCTGGGCGCGAGCCAGCACCGGATCGGGTGGGCCGCTGCCGCTGCCGGCGCCGCCGCCCTCCTCGTGGCCGGGGTCGGGGCGCTGGTCGTCCGCCAGCTCTCCGAGGTCCCCGAGAACCTCCTCAAGACGGTGGTCGGGGTCATGTTGACCAGCTTCGGCATCTTCTGGGTCGGCGAGGGCGCCGGGGTGCGCTGGCCCGGATCCGACGCCACCTTGGTGGTGCTGGTGGCCGGCTTCGCGGTGCTCACCATGGTGCTCATCGGGATCACGCGGCGGACCAGGCGATCGGCCCCGGCGTCGCGGGAACGGGACCCGGTGCCCACGTGAGGGTGGTCCTGCGGTGGGTGGCCCGCGCCGGCCTCGCGGTGTGGGACTTCCTGGTTGGTGACACGCCAGAGGTCCTGGTGGTGACGTTGGCCATCGTGGGCATCACCTTCGCCCTGCGGGCACACAACCACGCCGCGGTCGTGGTGGTGCCGATCTGTGGCGTGCTCGCCCTGACCGGCGTGGTGTGGCTCGGTCGGGCCCGGATCACCTCCCGGCGCTCCCGGTCCGAGGGGCACTGACCCCCGCTACAGCCGCCGCTCGGCCGTCCCCACCAGGCGCCTCGCCAGCGCCGCCGGGAAGGCGGCGTCGTAGGAGTCGAAGGTGACCTGCACCCCGAGGCGGCCCCGGACCGCGAACACCTCGGTGAGCACCGAGGTGACCGTCGACCGGCCGGCATGGACCGGCACCGAGATGGTGAACCCGGCCGCCCCGAGGCCGGAGGGCCCGGAGGGGAGCGGGGCCACCGAGATCGTCCCGATCGTCGCTCCCTGGCCGGCCGATCCGAGCAGCTTGGCCTTGAAGGTCGGGGTGTTCGCGAACGCTGCCATGCACGAGGGCGTCTTGGCGTCGGCGATCGCGTGGAGCTCGGCGGTCGCGAGCCCGGCGCTCGAAAAGACCGAGACGCTGTCTTGAACCCCGAGTGAGCCGTCTTTGTTCTGGAAGTCCGGGCTGTCAGCCTCCGGCGGTTTGGCGGTGATCACCGACGCCGGCACGCCGATGCAGCGGGCGAGCTGACCGGCGCCGGGAAACGGGCCACCGCCGCCGGTCGTCACGCCGGTCACCGCCTTCCACCCGGCCGGCAGGTCGGACAGCCGCAACAAGCGGCTCTTGGCCAGCCCGAGGGCCCCACGGGTCGACGCCCCGGCCGGCCCACCGGCCCAGCTCGCCATGGCGAGGGACAGCGCGGCCAGCGTGGAGGCGAGCAGCGCCAGAGCGAGGCGGGATCGGGGCGAAGTGGTCATAGCTGGCTCCCCGGCGGAGTCGCCTCACCCTAGTCCGGCCCGGGCCCGGGCAGTCCGGAACCGGCGAGCCCGGCACCGCGTCCGGTTAGCTGGCCGGTCGAGGCTCCCGCCGCATCGTCCACAACGGGGGTCCCCGTCGCACCGGCCGCAGCTCGGACACCAGCTCGTAGCCGAAGCGCCGGTAGTAGGCGAGGTTCTCTTCCTTCTGGGTCTCGAGGTAGCTCGGCAGCTGGTCCCGATCGGCCTGCTGGTAGAGGTGCTCCTGCAGCGCCCCGCCGATCCCCCGGCGCTGGAGGGAAGGGTCAACTGCCAGCAGCTCGAGATACCACAGTCGTTCACGCGGGTGGGCCTTGTCGATCGCCCACAGGTAGCGGCTCCCGTCGACCAGGGCGGGGGGCCGCGGCAGCAGCGCCCACAGCGCGGCCAACGCCTGGCGGAGCTGGGCTGAGACCGGCAGCGGGTAGCCGTCGGGCTTGACGAACGCCGCCACCCCGACCAGCCGCCCGCCCTCGCCGCGCACCCCGAGCACCACGCCGCGCTCGCCGAGGCAGCCAACCGCCCCCCGAAAGTAGATGTGCAGGCCGCGGCGCCGCAGGCGCCGGTTGGGGCTCAGGAACACGAAGAACGGGTCGTCGACGAAGGCCTCGGTCGCCACGTGGGCGACCTGCTCGAGGGTGGGCCGGTCCAAAGAGAGCGTCTCGACGCGCTGCCGGCCTGGATCGAACGGCTCGGACACCCCCCTACTGTCGCCGCCCCGGCCAGGGCGTTCAAGCGCCGTGCCAGCTCACAGGTGGCGAGCCGCGCCCCCGTCGACGAGGATCTGGGCGCCGTTCACGTAGCTGGAGGCGTCACTGGCCAAGAACACGCACAGCCCGACCAGGTCCTCGGGCCGTCCGATCCGCCCCATCGGGTTGGCCCGGCCCAACGCCTCGATGGCCCCGGGCGGCCAGGCCTTGGCCACGTCGGTGTCGAAGGGCCCGGGCACCACCGTGTTGGCCCGGACACGGGGGGCGAAGGCGCCGGCGAGCCCGAGGGTCAGCGCGTTGAGCCCGGCTTTGGCCATCGCGTAGGGAAGGTCACCAGGGCCGGGGCGCCAGGCTGCGACCGAGCTCACGTTGATGATCGATCCCCCCCGATCGGCGTGCATCCTCGACCCGAACAACGCACCGAGCCGGAACGGACCCTTGGCGTTCACCGCGTGGGTCTTGTCGTAGAGCTCCTCGGTGACCGAGGCCAGGTCGGGGTAGAGGGGTGACAGGCCGGCGTTGTTGACCAGGACCTCGCAGTGACCGAAGGTGCGGTAGGTCTCCTCGACCAGCTGCTCGCACTGGTCCCAGTGGCTGACGTTGCACGAGACCGCCAGGGCCCGACGTCCGGTCGCGGCCTCGATCTTCTCTGCCGCCACCTGGCAGGCCTCGAGCTTGCGGCTGGCCACCACTACGTCCGCCCCGGCCGCGGCCAGGCCCTCGGCAACTGCCCGCCCGATCCCCCGGCTGGCCCCGGTCACCACGGCCACCCGGCCGGCCAGTTCCATCCCCTCGACCACCTCGGCCTCCCGTGCTCCGTGCGCTGGAACGCTGCCGCAACCTAGCGGTCCCGGCGGCTGCGGCCACCATGGCCAGCCTCGGACGCTGGCCCCGACCGGGTCTTGGGCGGAGTTGCCCGGGGCTCCCCCATGCCCTAGGAACAGCCCATGCGCTTTGGCATCTGGCCGTCTCCGATGCGGCCCTACGACGAGATCGTGGAGTTGGTCTCCCACTGCGAGGCCACCGGCTGGGACAGCGTCTTCTTCGCCGACCACTTCATGCCCAACGCGCCCGGTGCAGAGCCGGCCGACGGCGACACCTTGGAGTGCTGGGTCGTCCTCAGCGCGCTGGCGGCGTCGGTGCCCAGGCTCCGCCTCGCTCCGCTGGTGACCAGCGTCACCTATCGCCACCCGGCGGTGCTGGCCAAGATGGCCAGTGCGCTCGACCGGGTCAGCAACGGGCGCCTCGTGCTGGGGGTGGGTGCCGGGTGGCAGGAGAACGAGCACGCCGCCTACGGGATCCCACTCGGTACGGTCCGCGAGCGCCTGGACCGCTTCGAGGAGGCAGTCGAGATCCTCTGGTCGATGCTGCGCCAACCCCGGACCACCGTCAGCGGCTCGTACTTCACCGTGACCAACGCCCCCAACCAGCCGCCACCGCTCCAGCAGCCTCTCCCCTTGTTGATCGGTGGCGGCGGGGAGCGCCGGACCATGCGGATCGCGGCTCGCTTCGCCGACCAGTGGAACTCTTGGACCACCCCGGAGGTCCTCGCGCACAAAGTCGGGGTCCTCCGGCGTCACCTGGAGGACGTCGGCCGGCCGGCCAGCGCGGTGTCGGTGTCGACCCAGGCCCTCTTGTTCCTCTCCACCGACGAGTCGTGGCTGGCCGAGCGGCGCGGGGGGATGGGCGGCCAGCCGGCCATCGTGGGAACGCCGAGCGAGGTGGTGGACATCGTCGGCCGGTACCGGGACGCCGGGGCCGACGAGCTGATCATCCCGGACTTCACCCTGGGCTCGCTCGAACGCCGAAAGGACACCTGCGACCTGTTCATCGAGGAGGTCGCAGCCCACTTTCGCTGAGCCGCGCCAGCGCTGCGCAGCCCGGTCAGCTCGGGTCCTCGGCGGCCCTGCGCACCGCCGCCACCACCGCTTCGTTGGAGGCCCCCGGGCCGAGCACCGCGGCCACCCCGGCCGCCCGCATCGCCGGCAGGTCCACCTCGGGGACGATGCCCCCCACCACCACCGGCACCGGGTGGCCGGCGTCGCGCAACGCGCCGACCACTGCCGGCGCCAGCGTGAGGTGGGCACCGTTGTGCATCGACACCCCCACCACGTCGACGTCTTCGTGGACCGCCGCCGCAGCCAGGGTCTCGGGAGTCTGGCGGAGGCCGGCGTAGATCACCTCGAACCCGGCATCCCTCAGCACCCGGGCCACCACCCGCAGGCCTCGATCGTGGCCGTCCAACCCAACCTTGGCCAGCAGGACCCGGATAGGGGATCCAGCCCCCACTACACCGCCGAGCGCTCGAGCCAGGTGCCGAACACCTCGCCCAGCGCGGCCATCGCCTCCCCCACACTGACGCGGGCCGCAGCCGCCTCGATCAGCGCCGGCATCAGGTTCACGGTCGGATCGGCGGCATCGCGCCGCAGGCGTTCGAGGCAGCGGCGGACCCGGTCGTCGTCACGGGCCCGACGGACCCGGGCCAGGCTCTCGAGCTGTGCCGCCTCCACCGCCGGATCGATGTACAGCGTCGGCGGGAGGTCATCGTCGCCCTCGGTGTACCCGTTCACCCCGACCAGGATCCAGCGCCGATCGGCCAACTTGGTCTGGAACTCATAGGCGGCGTCGGCGATCTGGGCGCAGAACCAGCCGTCCTCGATGCACGCGATCACGCCATCGAGCATCGAGCCGGAGCCGGCCTCGAGCAGGTGGGCGAAGACGTCCTCGGCCCGGGCCTCCAGCTCGTCAGTGAGCGACTCCACGTACCACGACCCGCCGAGCGGGTCGGCGACATGGGGGACCCCGGTCTCCTCGGCGATGACCTGCTGGGTCCGCAGGGCGAGGCGAGCGGCCCGCTCGGTCGGCAGCGCCAGCGCCTCGTCGTAGGCATCGGTATGGAGGCTCTGGGTTCCCCCCAGCACCCCGGCCAGCGCCTCGATGGCCACCCGGGCCAGGTTCACCTCCGGCTGTTGCGCGGTGAGCGAGACCCCGGCGGTCTGGGTGTGGAACCGCAGCTGCATCGACCGTGGGTCGGAGGCGCCATAGCGGTCGCGCAGCCAGCGAGCCCAGATGCGGCGGGCCGCCCGGTACTTGGCGATCTCCTCGAAGAAGTCGATGTGGGCGTTGAAGAAGAAACTGAGGCGGGGCGCGAACTCGTCGATCGCCAGGCCCTCTCCCCGGGCCGCCTCGACATAGGCGAACCCGTTGGCCAGGGTGAAGGCCAGCTCCTGGACGGCCGTGGAGCCGGCCTCGCGGATGTGGTAGCCGGAGACCGAGACCGGGTGCCACCGGGGCAGCTCGGCGGCGCAGAAGGCGATGAGGTCGGCGGCCAGGCGCACGCTCGGGCGCGGCGGAAAGACGTACTCCTTCTGCGCCTGGTACTCCTTCAAGATGTCGTTCTGGATGGTGCCGGACAACGCGGCCCGATCGACCCCGGTGGCGTCGGCAACCCCGATGTACATGGCCATCAGCACCGCCGCGGCCGAGTTGATGGTCATCGACGTGCTCACCGAACCAAGCGGGATCCCCTCGAACAGCACCGCCATGTCGTCCTGGGTGTCGATCGCCACCCCGGCCCGGCCCACCTCGCCCTTGGCCAGCGGGTCATCGGAGTCCCGGCCGAGCAGCGTGGGCATGTCGAAGGCGGTGGACAGCCCATTGCCGCCAGCGGCCAGCAGCTCCTTGAACCGACGGTTGGTGTCGCGCGCCGTCCCGAACCCGGCGAACTGGCGCATGGTCCACAGACGCGAGCGGTACATGGAGGGGTACGGCCCCCTGGTGTAGGGCCATACGCCGGGGAACTCGCCGTCGTCGGGTCCGTAGACCGGCGCAAGGGGGATGCCCGAGATGGTCTCGAAGGGCACGTCTCGGAGCGGCGACCGGGCGTAGCCCGCTTCCCACTCGGCCCTGTGGTCCACCGCGGCGATGTTACCGGTGCCCCGGTCAGCCGACTCTTCGGTCCATCCCCTGCCAGTAGGGCTCGCGCAACTCCCGCTTGAGGATCTTGCCCGAGGGATTGCGTGGCAACGCGTCGACGAAATCGACCGAGGTCGGGCACTTGAAGTGCGCGATCCGCTGCCGGGCGAACTCGATCAGCTCGGCCGCGTCGAGCGCGGCACCCGGCGCCGGAACCACGACTGCCTTCACCGTCTCGCCCCACCGCTCGTCGGGCACGCCGATGACTGCGACGTCGGCCACCTTGGGATGCTCGGCCAGCACGTTCTCGACCTCGATCGGGTAGACGTTCTCGCCTCCGGTCACGATCATGTCCTTCACCCGGTCGGTCAAGAACAAGTACCCCTCCTCGTCGAGGTAGCCGGCGTCGCCGGTCTTGAGCCAGCCGTCTTTGGTGATGGTCTCCTCGGTCGCCGCCGGGTTGTTCCAGTACCCGGCCATGTTCTGGGGCGAGCGGGTCCACAGCTCCCCCACCGAGCCCGCTGGCAGCTCCGCGCCGCTCGCCGGGTCGACGATCTTGAGCTCCACCCAGTCGAACGGCTTGCCGGCCGATCGCAGGAGGTGGGCTCGGCTGCCGCCGGGGTCGTGGTCGGCCGCCGGCAGCTGGGTGATCGCCCCGGACGTCTCGGTCATGCCGTACACCTGGATGAAGGGGCATCGGAAGGTGGCCATCGCTCGGCGCAGCGCCTCCTCGGTGATCGGGGACGCGCCGTAGATGATGGAACGCAACGACCCGTAGTCGTGGTCCGCCGCCCCGGGCACCGCGCACAGCGCGGCCAGCATGGCGGGCACGAAGAAGGCGTTGGTCACCCGGTAGCGCCGGAGCGCGTCGAGGACCTCGGGCGGGTCGAAGTCCCGCAACACCACGGTGTGGCACCCCTGGGTCATCCCGACCAGGGCGTAGCCGGCCCCCCCCGATGTGGAAGGTGGGCAGCACCACCAGGCTCACCGAGTTCGCGTCGATGCCGAACATGGAGCCCGCCACCCCGGCCAAGAAGCCCATGCTGGCGTTGGTCAACATCGCCCCCTTGGGCAGCCCGGTGGTTCCCGAGGTGTACAGCTGCAGCGCCACCTCCTCGGGGCGCCCCCGGTGCCCCGGGTCAGGCGCTGGCGGTCCGGCGAGCCAGTCGGCGTAGGCCTGGAGGCCGGCGGCCGGCGAGCCACCGACCACCACCGTGGTGCGCACCGAGGCGACCAGCTCCTCGGGCACTCCCAGCTCGGCGTCGATCACGAGCACGCGGGCCCCGGCATCGCGGACGATGAGGGCCATCTCGCCCGGGTGGAGGCGCCAGTTGACTGCCACCACCACCGCGCCGAGCTTCGCCGCCCCGAACAACAGCTCGAAGTAGGCCGGCGAGCTCTTCCCGACGAAGGCCACCCGCTCGCCCGGCTCCACGCCACCTGCAGCCAGCCCCGCCGCGACCTTGTTGGCCCGAAGCTCCAGTTCCCGCCAGCTGATCACCTCGTCTCGGGTGGTGATGGCGGGTTGGTCGGGACGCTCGCGTGCCTGTGACCGCACCACCTCGGCGACGCTCCACTGCGGAGAGTCCATGGCTCCCACCCCCGCCGCCACCCACGACCGGTACCCCGATGGCGGCCGACCCCCAACGCTACCCAGCTGGCCTCGCGGCCATCAGGCCGCGGCCAGCCGGCGCTTGGCCTCCTGGTACAGGTCGTCGGGCAGCGGGCCCTTGGCCGCCGCCTCAAGGTTCGCCGCCAGGTGCTCGGGGTTGGCCGTGCCCACGATGGTGGTGTGCAGGTCGGGGTGGCTGATGGTGAAACGGAGCATGAACTCCATCGGCGTCATCCCTTCAGCCAGCTCGGCCAACCTGGCCCGCTCGAACCGCTCGCGCCGGGCCGCGTAGGCCTCAGCGAAGCGCCCGGGCAGCCGCCTGATCCGTTCGGGGTCGGCCACCGGCGCGCCCCTGGCCACCCCGCCGCGGATGATCGTCCCGGCCCCGGCCCGGGCGGCTCGACTGATGATCTCCTCGTGGTCGCGCTCGAGCGCCGAGTAGGGGATCTGGAAGACGTCGAAGATGCCGGTCGCGATGTGCTCCTCGATGGCAGGGAGCGTCCCGGACATGCCGATGAACCGGACCTTCCCCTCGCGCTGGAGGTCCTGGAGCTCGGCCACCGAGTCGTGCGCCATCAACGTGCTCCACGACGGGCTGAGGTGGAACTGCACCGCGTCGAGGTGGTCGGTGCGCATCCTGCGCAGGCTCTGCTCGACCCCGGCTCGGACGTTCTCGCGGCTGAAGACGTGCTCGCCCGAGGTCGGGCGCCCGTCCGGGCTGACCGGGCACCCGCACTTGGTGGTGAGCACGAACTCGTCCCGCCGGGCAGCCAGGTAGGTGCCGATGAGCTCCTCGGAGCGTCCGTAATCCGGTGAGGTGTCGATGAGCGAGATCCCAGCGTCGAGCACCGCGTTGAGGATCCGGCCCGCAGTCGCGTCGTCGATCTCCCGACCTCGGCCCCCGGCCGGGCCCCGGAGCTCCATCGCCCCGTAGCCGAGCGTGGTGACGGTGAGGCCGGTGCGGCCCAGGGTGGCAGTCGGGAGGCTCATGGCCCCTTCGTACCAGAACACCGGGGCGCCCGGGGCCTCGACTGTGACCACTCAGAGTGGTCGGAGCGCCGCTGGGCTGCCCGGCCGGGGGCATCCGCGCCACCGCCTCCGTGGCCTGCAAAGCTCGCCGTCGTCGCCAGGGAGGGGCGCTGTGTGCCATCGGACCGCCACCCGGATCGTCCTGCCGCTGATCTCACTCAGCGCGTTCGTCTTGCCGGGGGGTGCGGCCGCAGCCACCCGCCCGGCGCACCACCGGCCGCTCGCCACCGGCCAACCGCTGCCCGGGTTCCCCGAGTCCTGGGGCCTCAACCCCCGCGACCTGATCGACATCGGTGCCGGGCTGCTGATCGCGGCGCTCCTCGGCGTGGTCCTGGCGCTGCGGGTTCGCCGGCGCCGGCGAGAGGGACACGCCGGTGCGCGAGGAGCGCCGGTGCCGACCTTCCCGGCCACCGCCGAGACTTGGCGCGGCGCGGTGCTGGCCGAGGAGGGAGGGGCCCTGCCCAGGTTCCAGGCCAGCGCGGTGGTGGTGCCTCCGGCCGGGAGGGCTCCCGGTTGGTACCCGGTGGTGGGTGACGCCGGCGTGCTCGCCTACTGGGACGGGGGGGGATGGGTGGCCTCGGTTCGCTGGGACGGCCAGCGCTGGGTCGACGCCGCCGCCACGCCTGCCGGTTGACGGACCGGCCACTCGGCCTCGGCCAACGCCGGACGCAAGACCAGCGCCGGGTCGGGGCGCTGCGGTGGCGTGGCTCGCCAGCAGGCCCACCCGACGAAGCCGTCGGGCAGCGCGACCGGCGCCGCCCGGAGCGCTCTGTGGTGGTCATCGGGCCACGAGAGCGGCGAGGGAACCTGGCTCGGGACCGAGTGCAGCGGGTCGCCCAGCAGCTTGGCCAGGGCTTCCTTGGACGACCACAGCGACGCGAGGAAGCGGTCCGGATCGGCTGCCCCGGCCAGCAGCGCCCGCTCCCAAGGCGTGCAGATCAGCTCGGCGAACGACGGCTCACAGGGCTCGACCCGCTCGAGATCCACACCGAGTGGCCGGTGATGCCACCCGACCAGCGCGAGCGGGTAGCGGTAGGAGCGACTGGAACGGCCCTCCCTCGTGGCGCTCACCTCCCGGGCCCACCGGCGCAAGCCGGCCGGGTCGAGACCACGGCAGCGGGCGTCGAGGAGCACCAGCCGTGGCAGCCCCATCGGGCTCACTCGACTCGGACCGGGATCCCCAGCCACCGGGTGCCCGCCGGGAGCCGCTCGGCCCGCAGGACCACCGAACGGGCCCCGACGCTGGCACCGGCGCCGACCTCGGCGTCGAGCAGGACGACCGCGTGGGGGCCAAGGGTCACGCCCTCGGCCAATCTGGCCGGTCCGAGGCGCATCAGTCGGTCGTGGAACAGGTGGGTCTCGATGCACGCCCCTCGGTTGATCGCGACCCCGCGGCCCACGTCGACCAGGGCGAAGTCGGCCACCGAGAGCGTCTCGACCCAGGCCTCGGGGCCGACGGCAGCCCCCATGGCCCGGAGGTACGCGTTCATGATCGGCGTGGCCAGGGCCGCCGTGAGCAGCCAGGCCCCTGCCAGCTGCTCGTGGAGGGAGTTGACGATCTCGTCTCGCCACACGAAGGTGGACCACAAGGGGTGCTCGCCAGGCTCGTACCGGCCGATCACGACCCACTTGGCGGCGACGGTCAGGGCCCCTGCCGCCAGCGCGGCCAGTACCACCACGACCGGTGCGCCAACCACCAGCCCTGCCCACCCGGCCCGGGTGGCCAGGACCTCGAGCGAGCCCAGGACCGCCGCGCCGAGGCACAGCGACAGCGTGGCCGGCAGGAGGACCCGGACGATCTCGACGAGACCGCGGGCCAGCACCACGGCTCCGGGTGGATCGGTCGTCCGCTTCGGGTCGGCTGGCTCGACCACCCGGGGCAGCTCGAACGACGGTGCACCCAACCACGAGGTCCCCGCCTCGCACCGCAGCGGCGGGACCGAGAGCACGCCCACCAAGGTCCCCTCCCCCAACCGGGTCGACGGGCGCAAGATCGCGCTGTTGCCGACGAAGCTCCGGCTGGCCACCTCGCTCGGTCGCACCTCGAGCCAGCCCCAGCCGGCCCGTGAGCAGGCGAAGACCACGTCGTCGGTGAGGAAGCTGGTCTCGCCGATCTCGACCAACCGGCTCACCCCGACCGCAGTGCAGACTTCGCTGCGCCGCCCGACCCGGACCCCGAGCAGCCGGAGCCACCACCGGGTGTAGACCGTCGAGTAGAGGGGGAACAGCACGACGTGGGTGGCCTCGAGCAGCGAACCGTGGACCCACAGGGCCCAGGACGTCCAGCTGGTGGCCGGGTGCCAGCCGGGCTGGATGAGGTGCGCCACCCACCGGCATCCCAGGCCGACCACGAGGGCGTAGGCGGCGAGGAACACTGCCGCCAGCACCGGTGACCATTCGAGTGCCAGCCGCACCGCCTGCGGCCAGGACTGGAAGCCGCCCAGCCGGTCGAGGAGCACCAGCCCGGGGACTGCCGAGACCAACGGCACCAGGGCGATGAGGGCCATGGCTCCCAGGTAGGCGAGGCTCCACCAGCGGCTGGGAGGCGCCGGCTCCCGGGCCGGTGGCCAGCCCTGGCGGCTCCGGCCGTCGGGTCGAGCGGGCACGCCCGACCAGCGCTCGCCGGCCGGCACCGTCGCGCTGACCACGCTCCCCGGCTCGATCTCCGCGTCGGCTCCGACCCGGGCCCCGGGCATGAGGGCGGCCCTCGTGCCCACCCGGGCCCCTGGCCCGATCTCGATGGTGCCCACCACGAGTTCGCTGCCCTCGACCACCCAGCCGTACAGGTCGACGTCGGCCTCGAGGGTGGCCCCGGCACCGATGGTCACCAGGCAAGCCGGCGACGGCAGGGTGCCCAGGCAAGCACCTCGCCCGACCGGGACGCCGAGCAACCGGGCGTAGCGAGCCGCCATCGGGGTGCCTTCGAGCTCCTCCAGGTGGTGGCGGTCGGCCAGCCGCTCGACGAACCAGATCCGCCAGGCCAGCCAGCCGTCCCGCGGGTACCGGCCGGGCGAGAGGTCACGGAGCAGGAGGCGGCGGCAGCCGACGACCACGAGCGCGTTGCCTGGCGCGGTCTCGAGCAGGGCCCAGGCCAAGACCAGCGGGACCCACCCCACCCGCAGCCCGACCCCGAGCAGCTGATCGAAGGCGAGCACGGCCAGCACCCAGCCCAGCGCGTCGAGGACGAACAGGGCCGCCACCCCGGCCAGCTGGCCGGCCGCGAAGCGGCGGCCGTGGGCGAGCGAGTCGGTGGCGGTCGCGCTGACCTGCGACAGCCGCTCCAGGTGATCGGCCAGGTCCCCCAAGCGACGGTGCTGGTAGAGGTCGGCCACCGCGAGGGCAGGGAAGCGGGCCCGCAGGGCCGACACCAGCTTGGCGGCCGCCATCGAGGTCCCGCCGAGCTCGAAGAAGTCGGACTGGTCGTCGATGGGGACCTCTCCGAGCTGCTCGGCCCACCGCTCCGCCAGCCAGGCCCTGGTGCCGCGCCCTGCCGGGCGGGAACCGGCCTCGGCCCCCGGGGGCGGCCAGGGCAACGCCTCTCGGTCCACCTTGCCCGCGGTCGTGGTCGGGAGCTGATCGAGCACCACGATTGCCGGAACCACGCCGGCGGGCAGCCGCTCGGCCACGAAGCGGCGGACCTCGTCGGGGTCGGGGGCGCCGGTGACGTAGCCGACCAGCATCGAGTTCCCCGCCGGCGTCGTCCGCACGGCAGCCGCGGCGGAACGGACGCCGGGGGCAGCAGCGAGGTGCCGGTCGACCTCACCCAGCTCGATCCGCCGCCCCGACAGCTTGACCTGGTCGTCCGCCCGCCCCAGGAACGCGATGCCTCCTGAGACCAGGCGGGCCCGATCGCCGGTCCGATAGGCCCGCCCCCACCCGAGCGACGGGAGCGGCGCGTAGCGGGCCGCGTCGAGGCGCCGGTCGAGGTAGCGGCCGAGCCCGACCCCGGCGATCACCAGCTCGCCGGGCTCGCCAGCTTCCACCGGCCGGCCGGCGTCGTCGACCACCGCCAGCCGCTCACCGGCGAGCGGCTGGCCGATGAGGATCGGCTCGCCCGGTGTGACCCGAGCGGCCGCTGAGACGACCGTGGACTCGGTGGGGCCGTAGGTGTTCCAGACCTCCCGCCCGCCATCGGCCAAGCGCCATCCCAACTGCTCCGGGCACGCCTCCCCGCCGAGCACCACGAGCCGCACGCCGCTCAGGGCCTCGGGGTCCAGCAGTGCCGCGAGGCTGGGCACGGTCGAGAGCACCGACACGCGCTGTGCCGCCAGCCACGCGCCGAGGTCGCCGCCGGCTCGGACCACCGAGCGCGGGCAGGCGACCAGGGCGGCGCCGTTGCGCCAGGCGAGCCACATCTCCTCGCAGCTGGCGTCGAAGGCCACCGACAGTCCGCCCAGGACCCGGTCGGTCGGGAGCACCCGCAGGAAGTGCGCCTCGGCGTCGACGAACGCCGCCGCCGAGCGGTGCCGGACCGCCACCCCCTTGGGGGTGCCGGTGGAGCCCGAGGTGAAGATCACCCAGCAGTCGTCGTCGATCCCGGGCGGGCCCTGGCGCCCCCGGCCGCGATGGCGCACTCGCACCCCGTGGGGGCCCACCACCGCTGCCACGTCGGCCTCGGCGAAGACCGTGGCGGCCCGCCGGTCGGGGTCCTCGGCCTCGACCGGCACGTACGCGGCCCCGCTGCGCAGCACGCCCAGGACCGCCAGGTAGAGCTCGACCGTTCCGCTTTGGACATGGATCCCGACCCGGTCCCCCACCCCGATGCCCAGGGCGGCCAGTTCCTCGGCCAGCGCGCCGGCGCGCTCCCAGGCTTCGTCGTAGGTGAGGCACCGGGTGTGGTCCTCGAGCGCGACGTTGGTCGGCCAGGCACGGCGCGTCGCGTCGAACACCTCGACCAGCGTTCGTGGCGCCGGGGCCGGCGGCCCGTCGAGGACCGACCGGCGGTCGACGGGTCCGGACACCGCCTCGGTACCATGGGGCAGCACCTGGGAGTGTGGCCGCTCGGCCCCGAGTCGCGGTGGACTCAACGTCCCTGGTCGTGCAGTCATCGGCCTCCCCGCTCGAACTGAACCTGAGAATTCCCTGAGATTCTAGAGACAGTTCGATGACAGCTACATGACGCCGCTGCAACATGCCTGCCCGGGTGGCCCGTTCCGGCCAGGACCCCCGGTCGGTCCGAACTGATTAGGCACTCGAATAGTTTGATCGGCTACAGTTCACGGCCGAGATGCGAGCGAGCCTTGACCGTGGCGCGTCCGAGCGGACGGACCGGGCCCGCCGGCGACGCGAGGTCGAGGTCCACAAGGAGCTCATCCGGGGGCCGGACGCCGGTGGGTGGCTCCGCCGCCTCGCGCCACTGTGGTGGGCGCACCGACGGCTGATCGCGTTCGCGCTGCTCGCTTCGGTGCTGTCGGCGATCATGGAGTCGGTCGCGCCACTCCTCCAGAAGGTGGTGATCGACAGCGCGATCCTCCACCACCGCGACAGCATCGATCCGCTGCTGGTCGCGCTGGGTGTCGTGTACGCGGCGCGCTTCGCCTTCGGGGGCCTCCGCCGGTTCTCCGCCGGACGGGTGAGCTGGGACACCAACTACGACCTGCGCAACATCGTCTTCGAGCACCTCCAGGGCCTGGACCTGGCCGGGCACGACAAGCTCCAGACCGGCCAACTGGTGTCTCGGACCAACTCGGACCTCAACCTCATCCGGATGCTGCTGTCCCAGGCCCCGCAGGTCCTGTCCAACCTCCTGCAGTTCCTGCTCGCCCTGGCGATCATGCTGCACCTCTCGCTCCGGCTGACCGCCGTGGTCGCGCCAGTGGCCCCGCTCATGTTCTTCCTCGCCTACCGGATGCGTCGGGTCGTGTACCCCTCCAGCTGGGAGATGCAGGCGCGGATGGCCGAGATGGTCGGCGTGGTCGACGACGCGGTCAGCGGGGTTCGGGTGGTGAAGGGCTTCGGTCAAGAAGAACGCGAGCTTTCCCGGCTCACCCAGGCCCTCGACCGCCTCTACGGATCACGGATGCGCAACTGGCGCCTTCGGTCGCGGCGGACCTCGACCCTCCAGACGGTGCCCGCCCTGGGGCAGGTCGCGGTCTTGCTCCTCGGCGGCTGGCTGGTCTTCCACGGCGAGGTGAGCGTGGGCACGCTGGTGGCCTTCTTCGCCTACCTCACCCAGCTCACCGCCCCGGCTCGCCAGATGGCCGGGGTCCTGGTCACCGCCCAGCAAGCCAGGGCAGGGGCAGAGCGGGTCCTCGAGCTGCTCGACTCGCTGCCCGAGGTCGTCGAACGGCCCGACGCCGTCGAGCTCGGGCAGGTCCAGGGGCGGGTCAGCTTCAAGAACGTCCGCTTCGGGTACCTGCGGTCCGAACCGGTGCTGGACGGCTTCGACCTCGAGGTGGAGCCGGGCGAGACGGTCGCGCTGGTCGGTGCGTCGGGGTCGGGCAAATCGACCGTCGCCCAGCTGCTGCCCCGCTTCTACGACCCCCAGAGCGGGAGTGTCCAGATCGACGGGATCGACGTGCGGGACGTCACCTTCGACTCCCTGCGCCGCCAGATCGGGGTGGTGTTCGAGGACGCGTTCTTGTTCTCCGACACCGTCCGGGCCAACATCGCCTACGGCCGCCCCGAGGCCACCGACGCCGAGATCGAGGCGGCTGCCCGGGCCGCCGAAGCACACCGCTTCATCGAGACGCTCCCCGACGGCTACGACACCGTCGTCGGGGAGCGGGGTCTGCTGCTGTCGGGTGGCCAGCGCCAACGGATCACCCTGGCGCGTGCGCTGCTCACCGACCCCCGGATCCTGTTGCTCGACGACGCCACCTCCTCGATCGACGCCAAGGTCGAAGAGGAGATCCATGCCACGCTCCGCCGGCTCATGGTCGGCCGGACCACCATCCTCATCGCCCACCGCCGTTCCACGCTCCACCTGGCCGACCGCATCGTCGTCCTCGAAGACGGCCGGGTCATCGACTCGGGGACCCACGAGGAGCTCATGGCCCGCTGCACCCTCTACAGCGAGCTGCTCTCGGGGCCGGGCGAGGACGCCGAGGGTGACGGGGTCGAGCTGAGCCGCCATGCCGAGGCCGAAGGCGGCTCGGTCACCGCGTCGGCATGGCGCGCCGAGCACGCCGATGGCCTCTCCGGGCTCCCCTCCCCCGATACCCTCGGCGCGCTCGGCGGTCCGACCGGCATGGGCATGGGCCGCGGCATGGGCGGCGGTGGTGGCGGCGGTGGCGGGATGCGGGCCGGGCTGTCGGCGCCCCCGACCCCCGAGCTGCTGGCGGCCATCGAGGCACTGCCGCCGGTGGTCGACCAGCCCGATCCCTCGCTGGCCGAGGCGAACCGCCAGCTCGACCAGCCCTTCCGGTTCGGTCGCTTCCTCAGACCCTTCCTGCCCCAGCTGGCGGTCGGGGTGGTGCTGGTGGTCCTCGACGCGGCGGCCGGCCTGGTCGGGCCGTCGTTCACCGGCAGCTCGGTCAACAGCGTCATCGTCCATCATGCCGAGCGGGCGCTGTTCGTGCTGTCGGCGTTGTTCTTCGTGATCACCATGGCCGACTGGGCCGACATGTGGGCCGAGACGCTGTGGACCGGAAGGACAGCCGAGCGAATGCTCTACTCGATGCGGGTGCGGATCTTTGCCCACCTGCAGCGGCTGGGGATGAGCTTCTACGACCACGAGATGACAGGGCGGATCCTGACCAGGATGAGCTCCGACGTGGACACCCTGGCCCAGCTCCTCCAGTCCGGTCTGCTGAACGCCCTCGTCTACCTGGTGCAGTTCATCGGGGTCGTCGCCATCTTGGCGACCCGCAACGTCCACCTCCTGCTCTACGTCTTGACGGTGATCCCTCCGCTGGCGGTGGCCACGGTCTGGTACCGGATCCAGTCGACCCGCGCCTACGACCTCCAGCGAGACCGCATCGCCGCGGTCAACGCCGACCTTCAGGAGAACATCTCGGGGGTCCGGGTCACCAAGGCCTTCCGCCGTGAGGACCACAACCGAAACACCTTCGTCGGCCTCACCGCCGGCTATCGCGACGCCGGCCTGCGCTCGCTCAAGATCAGCTCGATCTACTTCTCCCTGGCGATCTTCCTCGGGAACATCGCGATCCTCATCGTGCTCGGGGTGGGCAACCAGGAGATCCACGCCGGCACGCTGTCGATCGGAAGCCTGACTGCGTTCCTTTTGTACCTGACGCTGCTGTTCGCCCCGGTCCAGCAGCTGTCCCAGGTGTTCGACACCTACCAGCAGGCGAGCGCCGGGCTGCGCAAGATCCGCGGCGTCCTCGACACCCCGGTGGAGACCCCGGTCCGCCCGGACGCCATCGACCCCGGCCGCCTGCGCGGCCGGATCGCCCTGCGAGCCGTGCGGTTCCGCTACGCCGGCGCGGTCACCGAAGCGCTGCGCGGCGTCGACCTGGACATCGAACCGGGCGAGACGGTTGCCTTGGTGGGCGAGACCGGGGCCGGCAAGTCGACCGTGATGAAACTGATCGCCCGCTTCTACGACCCCACCGACGGGGCCGTGCTGGTCGACGGCAACGATCTGCGGGACGTGGACCTCGGCGCCTACCGCCGCCAGCTGGGTTACGTCCCCCAGGAGCCGTTCTTGTTCCGCGGCACCATCCGCGACAACATCGCCTACGGCCGCCCCGAGGCCACCGACGCCGAGGTGGAGGCGGCGGCCAGGGCGGTCGGCGCGCACGAGTTCATCGTCGCCGTGGGCGGCTACCTGAAGCAGGTGGCCGAGCGGGGCCGGTCGCTGTCGATCGGCCAGCGCCAGCTGCTGTGCCTGGCCCGGGCCCAGCTGGTGAACCCAGCCATCCTGCTCCTCGACGAGGCCACCTCGAACCTCGACTTGGCCACTGAGGCTCGGGTCAACCGGGCCATGGGGGTGGTGGCGAGCGGCCGGACCACCATCCTCATCGCCCACCGCCTCCAGACCGCCCGGCGGGCTGACCGAATCGTGGTCATGGACGCCGGCCGGGTGGTGGAGGAGGGCACGCACGACCAGCTGGTGGCGGCCGGTGGTCGCTACGCGCAGATGTGGCGGGCGTTCGATCTCGAGGCCGCCGAGGTCGCCTGACCGGCGGCAGAGCGGGTCGACCGTCGGCCGCCTGATGGTCCAAGGGACCGCAGCCGAAGGTCGAAGCCGGTCCGCCGGGCCGCTGACGCCCAGCACCACGAGGACGCCACGGACCGTGGCCATAGACGGTTCACGGCGAAGTCCGTTGGTGTCCACCAGGCCAAGACCCATCTGTCGCGCCTGTTGGACCACGTCGCCGCCGGAGGGAGGTCGTCATCGCCCGCCGAGGGGTGCCGGCGGCGCGTCTCGCCGCGCTGGGTGCGAGCACGCCTCGAGCCGGCCCTTCCGCCGCTTCACCGTGACCCATTCGACCGGCTCCTGGTGGCCCAGGCCCTCGAACTCGGGCTGCGGATCGTCACCGCCGACCGCCAGATCGCCCGGTACGAGGTCGACACGCTGGTGGTCTGAGCGCTCCCCACCCGGTGCGCGCCGCCGGGCCACCGCCGGCTCAGGGCCGCTCCACCGAGGGCCGCTCGTGCAGCGCGATCCCGACCGTCGGGACGATGAGGGACGCGACGTAGATCGGCCAGAGGTTGGCGCCGTAGCAGCGGAACTCGGTGGTCGTCTGCTCGGCCGCCTCGAACGTCACGGTTCTACTCGAGTACCGGCCTCTTTGGACCTTCAGGGTGTGACGACCCGGTTCGATCGGCACCTCCGTCGTGCCGTGCGGCTCGATGGTGGCCGCTCGCTCGCCGTCGACGACGACGTCGAACGGGCCGCGATGCAGCTCGAGACCGAACCCTTCCCGCACCAGTCTGAGGGTGGTCGAGCTGGGCATTCCTCGGGTCACCGACCCCCCAGCGGGCGGTGGCAACCGGTGCCAGGCACCGCGGCACCACTGAGGGTCGGCTCGGGTCGCACCACCCGAGCAGGCACGACGCCCGATGGCGGGCGCGCCGTCACGCCTCAGCGCGCCAGCCAGGCCGGCTCATGGGTTCCGCTGGGCGCTGGCGGCAGGTCCCAGTGCGGCTCGGTGACCGACATGGACAGCGCCGGGCGGAGGTACTCGATGCGCCCGAAATGCTCGGTCGGCATCTGGGCCACGAACCGTCGCACGTCGCCCGGGTCGGCCCGGTCCATGGCATTGTCGTCACCCAGGCGCTGGTACCACATGCAGGTCTGCGACAAAGAGGCCTGCACGTGCCAGGACCCTCCCTCGCTTGCCCGCCGAGCCAGGGCGATCATCGCGCCGTAGGCAGCCAGGAACCCGGTCGTGTAGTCGTTCACCGCCGCCGGGGCGAGCCGGGGAACCCCACCCTCCGAGGCCAGCCCCTCGCGGTAGGACATCCCGGTCGCGGCCTGTCCCAGCTGCTCCCATCCGGGACGCTCGGACCACGGGCCGACGTGGCCGTAGCAGTTCTCTGACACGTACACGATCCCCGGCCGCAGCCGTGCCAGGTCCTCGGGCGACAGGCCTCGGCGGGCGAGCGTGCCGAGCCGGTAGCCCTGCGAGAAGACGTCCGCCTCGGCGATGAGGGCTCGCATCGTGTCAGCCTGTTCGGGGACGTTGAGATCCAGGCTCGTCTGCCGCTTGCCGATCCCGGTCTCGATGTCGAACGGGCCCGGCCGATCGAGGTGCGGCGCGGTCACGTGCAGGACGTCGGCGCCATGCTCGGCCAGGGTCTTGGCGCAGGTCGGACCGGCCAAGACCCGGGTCAGGTCGAGCACCCGCACCCCGGAGGCCGGCCGGTCGCCGTCGACCAGGGGCTCCGGCGGAGCGTCGCCGATCCGGGTGATCCGCACCACCGGCCAGGTCCCGATGGCCTGCCCCTGAGGGTGCGCGGCCCACTCCTCTTTGCTCATGACCACTCCGCCGCACACCCGGCGGGCGATGAACGCCGCCTCCAGCTCGAACGCGTCCCGCCGGGCCACCGCGGCCTCGACCTCCTCCCTGGTCGGGTCCTCCCGGAGGCCCAGCTCCTCCAGGATTGCCGGTCCGTCGTTGAACGACTGGTGGAGCTGGACGTAGCGGCCGTCCCGGGCTCGCACGATGCCGGTGAGGACGCGCTGGCGGGTGGTCAGCTCGACGCTCGGGCTCTGTGCTCGGTCGAGCAGCCGCAGGTGCATGTAGGAGCGCAGGGCGGCCGCGGCGTGGGCGGCGTCCACCGAGATCGCCTGGGACTCCCCGGTCCGGGTCCGCCACAGCTCGGCGGCCGCGAGCCCGGTGAGCACCCGGGCACAGGCTGCCCCGGTCGCCAGGTAGTGGGGAGACGGCAGGACCGGCTCGTCCCCGGTGACCTCGAAGTCGGCATCTCCCGGCAGCTCGAGGCCTGCCAGGCGCACCGCTCGCTCGATGGTCGCCCGCTGCATCGCTCAGGCCTCTCGGCCCCCGGTCCAGGTGGACCCCCGGCCGGGCTCGGACGGATCGAGCGCCGCTGCGTCGTCCGGCTCGGCCTGGCAGTCGGCGCATCGACCCTGGATGGCGAAGTGGTGGGGGTTGATGGCGAACCCGAGCCGAGCCTTGGCCGCCCGGGCCAACCCCCGGAAGAGGTCGTCGGAGGCCTCGAACCGCCGGCCACAGCGCTCGCAGACGAAGTGGGCATGGGCCAAGGAGGCCAGCTGATAGGTGGCCGGCCCGTGCCCCAGATGGGAGTGGACCACCACGCCGAGCCGCTGGAGATCCTCGAGGTTGCGGTAGATGGTCGAGACGTGCACGTCGGGCGCCCGGTCCTGCACCGCCGCCGTGAGCTCCTCCACGCTCAGGTGGTCGGAGGAGTCGAAGAGCACCTCGAGCAGGATCCTGCGAGACGAGGTGGCCCGGCCGCCTCGACTCCGCACGAGCGCCAGCACCTCGTCCACCGAACCGAACCCGGCGGCCGCCTTTTCGGCGACGGCAGCAGGCTTGCGCATGGGCCCAGGATAGGGCTGGGCCCTGGGCGGGGTCCCGCGTCGCCGGCACCTCGCTACCCCGGTCGGGCATCGCCCAGCTCGACCCGCCACACCACCCCGTTGGGGATCGACGGTGCCGCCATCGCCTCGGGCGGGCGACCGGACAGCAGGGCCCGCAGCGCGCGAAGGACGCCGTCGTGGGTGACGGCCACGAAGCTCGGGGCCGGCGGCGACCACCGCACCGCCTCGAGCCAGTCCTCGACCCGGGCGGAGAGCTCGCGCAGGGTCTCGCCACCGGCAGGTCGGACGTCGGGGTCGACCTGGCCCGTGGCGGTGTCGCCGCTCAGCTCGGGCCCGAGGAGCGACGCCGGACCGCCCTCCAGCCGTCCCAGGTTCCGCTCCCGCAGCCGCCGGTCGGTGACCAGGGTCGCCCCGAGGCGGGCGGCGATCGGGCGGGCCGTCTCGACCGCTCGGCGCAGGTCGCTGCTCACCACCGCGGCAGCCCCGGTTCCGGCCAGGAATTCCGCCAGCGCCCGGGCGTGGGCAGCCCCCGAGGGGGTGAGGCCCGGGGCGTCGGCCTGGCCCTGGACCAGACCGGCCTGGTTCCAGACGCTCTCGGCGTGGCGGACCAGCCACACCACCAGGCCGCTGGTCGTGTTCGGCCGGCCGGCGTGGGCCCGGGTTGGGTGCCGGTCGCTCACCTGACGGCGCCCACCAGGGGCCCGCATGACGAGGCAGCCAGCCACCTCGAGGGCCGGGCCGGTCCCGGCACCGGGTCCCTGCCGGCTGCCGAGCGGACTCCGGCTGGCAACGTTCCCACGGCGCTCCTAGAGTCGCAGCGAGCCCGACCGCGGGCTGAGCAGACCTGGGGGGTGGCGTGAGCACCGAGCCGGCAACCTGGACCGACCACTACTTCTGTGTCTCGGACGGCACCAAGCTCCACTGGGTGGAGATGGGCGCCGGGACGCCGGTCATCCTGATCCACGGGGCCGGCGGCAGTGCGGTGGGCAACTGGTTCGTGAACGGCATCGCGCCGGCCCTGGCCCCGACCAACCGGGTGATCGGCCTGGACATGCGGGGCCACGGGCTGAGCGAGGCCGGGCCCGAGGGCGGCCGGGAGAAGATGGCGGCCGACGTGGTGGAGTTCATGGACGCCCAGGGCATCGACAAGGCGCACATCGGCGGGTACTCGATGGGCGGGTTCGTGACCGCCGGGATCCTGGCAACCCATCCGGAGCGGTTCCTCTCCGCCAGCTTCGGCGGCTCGGGCTTGGTCGAGACCGAGGAGTGGTCGGGCAGTGTCCCGCCCGACCGCGAGGGCCAGGCCCCCGACGAGGCGGAGGCGACGGCCCAGTTCCGGAGCCGTCCGTCGACCCCCGGCCAGGAGGTCGGCAATGCCGGCCGGCCGCCCGGCCCGGTCGACCGGTCGGCCTTCCTCGCCCGTCAGCGGGCCCTGTCGGCCTCGATCGACCTCGCCTCGCTGGACATCCCGATCCTGGCCGTCAACGGCGAGTTCGACCGCCCCTACGCCAAGACCCACCGGCTGTGGCGCGAGGCGAGGAACTTCACCAACGTCGTGCTGCCGGGCAAGGGTCACCTCTCGGCGATCATGCGCGGGTTCATCCCCCAGCAGTACATCGACGCCATGGTCGCCTTCATCACCACGAACAACCCCTGAGCGCACCGGCGCTCACAACAGCGTCGCCAGCTCGGTGTAGCCCAACTGGTGGGCTTCGGCCACCGGGCGGTAGGTGACGTGGCCCTCGACCACGTTCACCCCCCGGGCGAGGGCCGGATCGGCGGCCGCCGCCTTCCGCCAGCCCGAGGCGGCGATCTCCAGGGTGTAGGGCAGGGTGGCGTTGGTCAGGGCGTGGGTCGAGCTGTGGGGAACGGCACCGGGCATGTTGGCCACGCAGTAGAAGAGCGAGCCGTGGGCCTCGAAGGTCGGGTGCGAGTGGGTCGTCGGATGCGAGGACTCGAAGCACCCGCCCTGGTCGACCGAGATGTCGACCAGCACCGAGCCCTCGGGCATCTCGGCCACCAGCTCGTCGGGCACCAGGGTCGGGGTCTTGGCCCCCACCACGAGCACCGCCCCGATGACGACGTCGGCGTCGAGGCAGGCCTCCTCGATCGCGTGCGCGCTGGACGCGACGGTCTCGAGCGCGCCCCGGAAGTGGTGGTCGGCGGCGCGCAGCTTCTGCAGGTCGCGGTCGAGGACAAAGACCCGGCAGTGCAAGCCGACCGCCAAGGTGGCGGCGGCCATGCCGGCGATGCCCGCCCCCAGGATCACCACCTTGGCGGCGGCCACCCCCGGCACCCCCGGGGCGAGGACCCCGCTGCCGCCGGCCGGTCGCATGAGCAGGTTGGCCGCAACCAGCGGCGCCATCCGCCCAGCGACCTCGCTCATGGGCACGAGCAGCGGAAGCGAGCCGTCGGCCAGCTGGACGGTCTCATAGGCGATGGCGGTGTTGCCGGCCTCGACCAAGGCGTCGGTGCACGCCCGGTCGGCGGCCAGGTGGAGGAAGGTGAACAGGGTCTGGCCCCGCCGGAGCTTGAGTCGCCCGAACTCCTCCTCGATCGGCTGCTTGACCTTGAGGACCAGGTCGGCAGCGCCCCACAGCTCGTCGGGGTCGGCCACGATCTGGGCGCCGGTGCGGACGAAGTCGGCGTCGGGGATCGCGCACCCGGCCCCGGCGTCCTGCTCCACCAGGACCTGGTGGCCGGCGGCGGTGAGTTCGCGGACCCCGGCCGGGGTGAGGGCGACCCGGTACTCGTCGCTCAGGCGCTCCCGGGGGACCCCGACGATCACTGCTCCCCCCTCGTCGGCCCCACCATGGGGCCGCTGCCGGTGGCTCGGCTCGTCCGCACCGCCGACCACCCTAGAGCCGAGGCCGGTATCGGCGGTCGTGGGCCACGCCAGCGCTCGCCGAGACGGCCGCCTCGGGCGGTCGACCGGAGCGGGCCTCGGTAGCATGGGCGCACGGAGCCGGCCATGGCGGCCAACCGGCGCACGGACGGCACACAGGGCGCGCCGGAACCGCCGGCAGCCCGACAGCGGGGGGTGAACGGTGGGGAGGGACGGCGCCGACCTCGACCAGCGGGCCCGCCGGCACCTGTGGCTGCACTTCTCCCGGCTCGGCGCCTACGACGACCGCCACGAGGTTCCGGTCATCGTGCGCGGCGAGGGCGCCTACGTCTGGGACCAGCGCGGCCGGCGCTACCTCGACGGCCTGTCCGGGCTGTTCACCACCCAGATCGGCCACGGGCGCCACGAGCTCGCCCAGGCAGCGGCCAAGCAGGCGGCCGAACTCGCGTACTTCCCGCTGTGGGGCTACGCCCACCCCAGAGCGATCGAGCTGGCCGAGCGGCTGGCCTCGCTCGCGCCCGGCGACCTCAACCGAGTCTTCTTCACCTCCGGGGGCTCCGAGGCAGTCGAGTCGGCGTGGAAGCTGGCCCGCCAGTACTTCCGGCTCATCGGCCAGCCAGCCCGGACCAAGGTCGTGAGCCGAGCCACCGCCTACCACGGGACCTCGATGGGCGCGCTGTCGATCACCGGGGTCCCGGCGCTCAAGACCCCGTTCGAGCCCCTGGTGCCCTCCACCGTCCAGGTCCCCAACACCAACTTCTACCGGGCGCCCGAGCACGCCGACGACCTGGTTGCCTTCGGCCGATGGGCGGCCGACGCGATCGACCGGGCCATCGAACGGGAGGGCCCCGACACCGTGGCCGCCGTCTACCTGGAGCCAGTGCAGAACGCCGGCGGCTGCTTCCCGCCCCCGCCGGGCTACCTCGAGCGGGTCCGCCAGATCTGCGACCGCCACGGGGTCCTGCTCGTCTCAGACGAGGTCATCTGCGCCTTCGGCCGGCTGGGCGAGTGGTTCGGCGCCCAGCGCTACCACTACCAGCCCGACATCATCACCGTGGCCAAGGGGCTCACCAGCGGCTACGCCCCGCTCGGGGCGATGATCGTGAGCGACCGGCTGGCCGAGCCGTTCCTGCGGCCCGGCACCAGCTTCAGCCACGGGTTCACCTTCGCCGGCCACCCCGTCAGCTGCGCGGTGGCGCTGGCCAACCTGGAGGTCTTCGAGCGCGACCGCATCTTGGACCACGTCCGAGGGACCGAGGCGTCGCTGCGGGCCGGCCTCGAGTCCCTACGCGACCTGCGGATCGTGGGCGACGTGCGCGGCGACGGCTACTTCTACGCCATCGAGCTGGTGCAGGACCAGGCCACCCGCCAGCGGTTCGAGCCTGCGGCGCGGGAGCGCCTCGGGCGCGGCTACCTGCCCGCCGCCCTGCTCGACGCCGGCCTGATCTGCCGGGCCGACGACCGGGGCGACCTGGTCGTCCAGCTGGCGCCGCCGCTCATCTGCGGAGGAGAGGAGATCGAAGCGATGGTGGCGGCGCTGCGCTCGGTCCTCGCCGCCGCCCCGGCCTGGCACTGAGCCGGCTCACCGGCGCTCGATCACCCCCCGCACGTAGGCCGCCTGGCCGGCGTGGGCCACGTCGTCGCAGATGACGCTGACCAGCCGGACCCCGAGGGTCACCGGGGGGTCCCAGCGGGTGTCCACCACCCGGTCGAGGTCGGCATCGCTGAGCCCTCCGAGGTACTCGAGCGTCGCCCGCTCGACCGCGTCGTAGTACCCGAGCAGCGTCGCCGGGTCGGCGTGGACCAGCGCGACCTGCTCGGGCCGGTGCCCGTAGCCGTGGTCGGCGACCGGCAGGTCCAGGCCGAACCGGTCGGCCCAGCCCTGGCTGGTCCACACCTGTTCCCGCCCGGCCACCTCGGCCACGTGGTCGTCTTGGACCCGGGCCAGGTGCCAGACCAGCCAGACAATGGGGTTCGCACCGGCATCGACCCGGAACCCGAGCTCCTCCTCGCGCAGCCCCTCCAGCGCGTCGTGCACCATCTGGCCGATGCGGCCGTAGGCCTCGGCCAGGACCTGGGGCCCGGTCACCGGACCGCACCCGCCGCCGGCCGCTCCAGCCTCCTTGGTCGTCGAGCCATCGAGGCCAGGGTACGCCCGCCGGGGGCCTAGCGCAGGGCCCGGCTGGGGGCGACTGCCCGGCTGGCGCCCAGCCGACCCGCCGGGCGCCAGCCCGCGCCCGGACCGGCGCCCGCCGTCCGGACCTGGGGCCGCTCGGCCGCCACGTCCTCTAAGTTCCGACGCGCCGGCTCGGGCAGCAGGAGGGTCACCAGGTAGCCGGCCACCGCCGCCGCCCCGGCCACCAGCAGCATCCCTCGCAAGCCGATCCGCTGCTCGAGCACCGGGACCAAGAAGACCCCGATGAAGGCGCCGAGCTTGCCGATCCCGGCCGCGATGCCGTGACCGGTGGTGCGGACGCTCACCGGGAACAGTTCCGAGGGCAGCACGAAGGTCGTGGTGTTGGGCCCGAACTCGATGAAGAAGTAGCTGACGCCGAACAGTGCGATGAACGGAGCCACGGTGGTCGTGAGCGCCGGGACCGCGCCCAAGACGACGAAGGCGGCCGCCATGACCGAGAACCCGATCAGCTGCAGCCGTCGGTGGCCGATGCGGTCCATCCGAGCGAACGCCAGCACGTAGCCGGGGACCGCAAACCCGCTGAACAAGATGAGCGTGAGCAGCAGGTTGGTGACCAGGCTGGCGCCAGGAGCGACGTCTTTGAGGATCGCCGGCAGCGACAGGGTGTTGCCGTAGTAGGCGTAGTCGAAGAGGAACCACGCACCGGCGGTCCCGAGCACCAGGCGGAGGGTGCGGCCGCTGGTGAGCAGGGAGCCGACCCCCACCCGCTCCACCGTCTCGGCCGAGACGGTGCGGGCGGCCACCGCGCCCTGCGAGAACCGGGCCAGCTCTGCGGCTGCCCGCTCGGTCCGCCCCCGGACCCGAGCCTGGAACCGAGGAGACTCGGGCATCCTGGTCCGCAGGTACAAGACGGCGGCCGCCGGGATCGCACCGAACCCGAGCATGAGGCGCCAGGTGAGGTCGTGGCTCACGCTGCCCGACAAGAGGGCCAGGCCGACCAGCGGCCCCACCACCAGGCCGAGCGCCTGCATCGAGAAGACCAAGCCCACCATCCGGCCGCGGTCGTCGCGGTTGGCGTACTCGCTCATGAGGACTGCCGAGACCGGGTAGTCCCCTCCGATGCCGAGCCCGAGGACGAACCGGGCCGCGACCAGCCACACCACCCCGTTGGCGAAGGCCGAGGTGAGCGCCCCGACCACCATCACCACGGCCACTGCGGCGTAGACGCTCTTTCGCCCGGCCAGGTCGGCGATCCGGCCGAACACGAGCGCCCCGATGAAGGCGCCCAGGATGGCCGAGCCGGTGACCCAGCTGGTCTCGGTGGTCGCCAGGTGCCACTGGGCGTGGACCAAGGCCGCCACCGTGCTGATCACGAACAGGTCGTAGGCGTCGGTGAAGACCCCGACCCCCGAGACGATGACTGCTCGGCGGTGGAAGCGGGTCCTCGGCGCCTCGTTGAGCAGGTCGCTCACGGTCGCCATGGCGCCGGGGCTGGCCGGGGCCGCCGGCCGAGGCACCACCGCCGGTGCTCCTCGATGGGTGGGAACTGCCTCGGGTTGCTCCACCGGTCGCCTCATCTCCTCCGCTCTGTGAGCATCGCGGGGGCAGGTAACGGAGAGGTCATCGGTGGCTGACCGGAGCGCGAACTCCCGGTGAACTCTTGGTGAACACCGACCGATGGCCGGCAGTGGGCCGCGGGCGGCGGGGGCCTAGAGTCAGGCCGATGCGCCTGGCGTTCAAAACCGCTCCCCAGCACACCACCTGGTCGGACATGCTCGAGGTCTGGCGGGCCGCCGACGAGATCGAGGCGTTCGAGTCCGGCTGGACCTTCGACCACTTCTACCCGATCGTGGGCAACACCGACGGACCCTGCCTCGAGGGCTGGGTGACCCTGGCCGCCCTGGCCCAGGCGACCCGCCGGCTCCGGTTGGGGGTGCTGGTCACCGGGATCCACTACCGGCACCCGGCGGTCCTGGCCAACATGGCGGCCACCATCGACATCATCTCGGCCGGCCGCCTCGAGCTCGGGATCGGCGCCGGCTGGAACGAGCAGGAGTCGGGTGCCTACGGCATCGCCCTGGGCAGCCCGGCCGAGCGCAGTAACCGCCTGGAGGAGGCGTGCCAGGTGCTCATCGGCCTGCTCTCCACCGAGCGGACCACGCTCACCGGGCGCTTCTTCACCTTGCGCGACGCTCGCTGCGAGCCCAAGGGACCCCAGCGGCCGCACCCGCCGATCTGCATCGGCGGCAGCGGCGAGCGGCGCACCCTGCGAACCGCCGCCCGCTACGCCCAGCACTGGAACTTCGTCGGCGGCACGGTCGAGGAGTTCGGGCGCAAGGTCGAGGTGCTCCGCCACCACTGCCAGGAGCTCGGACGGGACCCGGCCGAGCTCACCATCTCGAGTCACATCCGGCTGGGCCGAGACGGCGACCCCGGGCCGGCGGTGCAGACGGCAGCCGCGATGGCCGAGCTCGGGCTGGACCTGGCGATCGTGCCCCTGCCGACCCCCCACCGGGCCGCCCAGCTGGAGCCGATCGCCCGAGCCTTCGCCGAGCTGGCCTGACGCCGTGTGCGGCCGGTTCGCCCTCTACGAGCCGTCGGAGCGAGTGGCTCGCGCCTTCGGCGTCGACGAGGTCGCCCCGGGGGGGCCCGACGCCCGCTACAACGTGGCCCCGTCCCAACAGGTGCTCTCGGTGGTGAGCTCGCGCGACGGCGAGAGCCGCAAGCTGGGCACCCTGCGCTGGGGCCTGGTCCCCAGCTGGGCCACGAACCCGAGCACGGGCCACCGGCTGATCAACGCCCGGGCCGAGACGGTGGCCAGCGCTCCTTCGTTCCGGGCCGCCTTCCAGCGGCGCCGGTGCCTGGTCCCGGCCAACGGGTTCTTCGAGTGGCGGCGGGACCCGACGGCAACGGGCCGACGGGGCCGCCCGTTCTTCGTGCGGCCGGTCGACGGGTCGCTCATGGCCCTGGCCGGGATCTGGGAGATCTGGCACGGCCCCGACGGCCAGGTGCTGCGCACGGTGGCGATCGTGACCACCATGGCCAACCCCGACCTCTCGGCCGTCCACGACCGCATGCCGGTGGTCGTGCGCCCCGAGGACTGGGCGGGGTGGCTCGCGCCCCAGGCCCTCGAACCCGAGGTGGCGGGGCGACTCCTCCGGCCGCCCCCGCCCGGCCAGCTCGCCCTGGTCGAGGTGTCCGACCTGGTCAACAACCCGCGCCACGACACCCCGGACACGCTGGCACCGCGGTCGGGGGCCGGCGCAGACCCGCCGGCACCGGCCGTCAGACCCCCGGCTCGTCGGCCAGCCGGCCGATGACCCGCGCCAAGAGCGCGGTCGCCTCCGCCAAGACCAGCGGACGGGCCTCCGCCAACAGAGCCGCCACCGCCGGCCGGTGGTGGCGGGCGAAGGCGAGCCGCGGCCGACGATCGAGGGCGCGCCACAGCCGCTCGGCCACCGCCTCGGGGTCGCGGTAGGCGGTCCAGGGGCGCTCGGCGGCCAGCCGCTCGGCCAGGTGGCGCCAGGTGGCCTGGCCAGCCGCGTCGAAGGCCGGGCTGGCCGCCGGCCACTCCCCGAGCGCCGCCACCAGGCCACTCCCGGCCCAGGCCAGCGCCGGGGAGCCGTCGAGGAGGAGCTCCCAGCCAGCGTGGCCGATCGCCCGGCTGGCGCCCGGTGGCAGGCCAGCGGCCAGGGCCGCCGCTCGCAGCGACCCGGCGCCGGCCAGGAACGCCGGGTCGGCGTGGAACGCCCGATCGGCGGCCCGGTGGCACCGGAGGCCAGCTGCCAGCTCCCCGGTCAGCCGGGGATAGGCGCACCGCAGGCCGGACAGGGCGCACAGGTCGCTCAGGACCGCCCCCAGCGCGTAGCGGGGCGACGCCGAGCTCGCAGCCGCCACCGCCAGGTGGGCGAGGTAGTTCATGGGCAGGGGAAGACGTGGCCGGCCGCTCAGCCCGGCCGGACCCGCAACGACCGACCGACGCTACCAACCAGCCCCGCTGGCGGCCACCGGACGCCCCCTTGACGGCCGTGGTCGAGCGCCCTATAGATATTCCTAATGGTATTAGGTAATCCGAGCGGAGATCGTCGAGCTCGGCGGCATCAGGCCACCCAGTCGGAGATCCTCGAGGCAGCGTGGGAGGTGGCGAGGAAGAAGGGCCTGGCCGGGCTGTCCTTGGGCGACCTGGCCGCCCGGGTGGGGATGCGGGTCCCCTCCTTGTACTCGTACTTCGGCTCCAAGCACGACATCTACGACGCCATGTTCGCCCAGGGCAACGACCAGTTCCTCCAGCACATCAGGGCTCGCCGGGTGGGCCTGCCGGCAGAGCCCCGGGCACGCCTGCGGGCGACCTTTCACACCTACTTCGACTTCTGCACCCAGGACCCGGTCCGCTACCAGCTGCTGTTCCAACGGACCATCCCCGGCTTCGAACCCTCGCCAGGGTCCTATGCCAAAGCCGTCGAGGCGCTCCGGCTGTTCCGGGAGGACCTGGCCGACGTGGGGCTGGTCGGTGACCAGCAGGACGAGGACCTGTTGACCGCGCTCAGCACCGGACTGGTCAGCCAGCAGATGGCCAACGACCCCGGCGGGGAGCGTTGGGCACGGCTGATCGACGTCGTGGCCGACATGGCTTACGAGCACGTGACCAACAAACAGCGAGCCCAAAGGGGGGATCCGCCATGAGAACTGCCCGAAGCGGGGCCGTCCAGATCCACATCGATGCGCCAGCCGAACGGGTCTGGTCCCTCATCGCCGACCTCGAGCGCATGGGCGAGTGGAGCCCGGAGTGCTACCGGGTCGCCTGGGAGGACGGTGCGTCCTCGCCGGCCACCCCAGGAGCGCGCTTTCGGGGCTGGAACCGCTACGGCCGGATGCAGTGGTCGGTGGCGTGCCAGGTGAAGACGGCAGTGCAGGGCAAGGAGCTCAGCTGGTCCACCCTGGTGCGGGGCCGGGAGATGACCACCTGGACCTACCGGATCGAGCCGTCCGACGGCGGCGTCGAGCTCACCGAGTCCTTCTGTGTCCACTGGCTCCCGCTCAGCGCCCGCATCGCCGAGGACTTCTTGATGAAGGACCGGGACCGCCGCCGCGAGCAGGCCATGCGCCAGACCCTCGAGCGCATCCGGACGCTCGCCGAGGGCCAAGCGGGGTCGTGATGGCTGCCGGCCGCATCCTGGTGGTGAGCTGGGGCGGCGGCGGCAACCTGACCCCGGCCCTGGCCTTGGCCGCCCGGCTGACCCGTGCCGGCCACGAGGTGGTGTTCCTGGCCGACGCCGAGCCCGCCGGTCGCAGTGCCCTGCACGACGGGATGACTGCCGCCGGGGCCACCCTGCGCAGCTACCCCTCGGTCGAGCCCTGGCCCGACGGCGTGACCCTGGAGGACGACCCGCAGCGCTTCGACGAGATCCGCAACGGCCTGGCCACCGGACGCGACATCCTGGCGGTGGCGGCCGAGGTCGAGCCCAGCGCGCTGGTGGTCGACTGCATGACCGGCGCCGGCCTGGTGGCGGCCGAGGTGCTCGGCATCCCCACCGCGGTCCTGGTCCACGTCCTCTACCAGCCCTTCGTCACCCTGTGGGCCGACATGTCGGTGGACGTGAACCGCTGCCGGGCGGCCCTCGGCCTCCCCGAGCTCCCCCCGCCGGCTGTCTTGGGGCAGCTCGAGCGGCTGGCCCGGGTGCTGGTGCTGGTGCCCCAGAGCTTCGACTACCCCGACCCGCCGGTGACCGACGCCACCTGCTACGTCGGCCCCATCCTCGACCCGGACCCGCCCCCGGCGCCCGGGGACCTGGGCTTTGCGGTCGACGACCGCCGGCCGCTGGTGCTCGTGTCCCTGAGCACCACCCCGATGGGGCAGGCGGCGGCGTTCCCGCCGATCCTCGAGGCACTGGGGCGCCTGCCGGTGCGGGCCCTGGTCACCCTGGGCCGGGTCGCGGTGGACCTTCCGAGCCTCCCGGCCAACGTGGTCGTGCGCGACCACCTGCCCCACGCGGCCGTGCTCCCGCAGGTCTCGGCGGTGGTCAGCCACGCCGGGCTGAGCACGGTCATGGCCTCCCTCGCCCATGGGGTCCCCCTGGTGTGCATCCCCCAGGGGCGGGAGCAGCCGCTCAACGCCGACCGGGTGCAGGCCTGCGGCGCCGGGATCACCCTGCCCACCGGAGCCACCCCCGAGGCGATCGGAGCGGCGGTGGCCACGGTCCTCGACGACGGCACCTACCGGGCGGCGGCCCGGTCCATGGCCGAGGCGATCGCCGAGCTGGGCCGGGGCCAGCTGGCGGCCGACCTGGTCCAGTCGCTGTGCTCGCCGGCCGGCTGAGGCCCGGCGCCGAACCGCCCCCAGCGACGGTCGGTGAGCGATACTAGGGCCCCGACCACACAGGGCGCGAGGAGGACGAGGGGGACGAGAACGATGCGGACGATCACGACGGTGCGGACGCTGCGGCGTTGGCGGTACCTGGCCGTGCTGGCGGCGCTGCCGCTGGCCACGGTGGTGGGCATGGCCGCCCCCAGCGCGGCGTCGAACGGCAGCACCCCTCCGGGGTACGCGGTCGCGACCGGCCAGACCGTGTGCGCCGGGCACGGCGCGTTCGGTGCCTTCGGCAAGGGCTTCAACTTCGGCAATGGCACCTCGGGCCACGTCCCGTACCCGGGCAACGCCCAGAACGGCAACGGCGCCGACGGGCCGGGAACCGGCGCCAACAACGCCACGCTCTGCGGCAACCCCCAGGGCACCCCGTAGTCGCCGGGCACCAGCTCGACCGGCCGGTCGCCCGCGGCCTGGCGGTGCCGGGGAGCGGGCGGCTCGGCGGGGCGCGCCCGGTCACCCGAAGTCCCGAGCGCGGGTCGGCGCCGCCAGTGCCAGGGGCTCGATCCGCTGGGCGACCACGTTGACCACCCCGCCTCGGGACTCGACCACGCCCCGAACCACCAGGGCGCCGGCCGAGCAGGCCACCTGGCGATAGCGGGCCCAGACCCCCACCGAGCAGACCACGTTCACCAGCCCGGTCTCGTCCTCCAGGTTGACGAAGGTGACCCCGTTGGCCGTCTCGGGGCGCTGACGGTGGGTCACCACCCCGGCCACCTCGACCCGACGGCCATGCTCGACCCCGGCCAGCTCGGCCGCCGTCACCACGCCCCGCCGGTCGAGCTCGTCTCGGACCAGCTCGGTCAGGGAGGAGTCGACTAAGACCCCGGTCGCCCACAGGTCGGCCACGGTCTGCTCCACCCGGTCCAGCGCCGGCAGCGGGGGGGCGGTCGCCCCGACCACCATCCCGGGCAGACCGGCGGGGCCGAGCCGCCCCAGGGCGCCAGCCGCCCAGAGCGACGCCCGTCGGTCTCCGCCGTCCAGGCTGGCCGTCGCCCCGGCCATGGCCAGCGCCTCCAGCTGACCAACGCTCAGCTGGGCCCGCCGGGCCAGGTCCTCCAGGTCCCGGTAGGGGCGACCGGCGGCAACCCGGGCGGCCGCGGCCTCCCCCAGGCCCCGGATCCCACCGATCCCGAGCCGGATGGCCGGCCGGCCGGGCACCTCGGTGGGCTCGAGCCCCGCCTCCACCCCACTCGCGTTGACCTCGGCCCGGCGCACCTCCACCCCGTGGCGGCGGGCGTCGGCCACCAGGGTCCGCGGCGACCAGAACCCCATCGGCTGGGAGTTGAGCAGCGCGGCGGTGAACGCCGCCGGGTAGTGCAGTTTCAGCCAGGCCGAGGCGTAGACCAGGTAGGCGAAGGACACCGCGTGGGACTCGGGGAACCCGAAGGAGGAGAAGGCAGCCATCTTGGCGAAGATCTCGTCGGCCACCCGGCCCACGATCCCCCGGGCGGCCATCCCGGCGTAGAAGCGCTCCCGCAGCTCCTCCATCCGCTGGGCCGAGCGCTTGGACCCCATGGCCTGGCGGAGGCGATCGGACTCGGCCGGGGTGAAGCCGGCCACGTCGATGGCCATCTGCATCAGCTGCTCCTGGAACACCGGGACCCCGAGGGTCCGCTCGAGGCACCGCTCGAGCAGCGGATGGAGGTAGGTGACCTCCTCCTCGTGGTTGCGGCGGCGCAGGTAGGGGTGGACGGAGTCGCCCTGGATGGGGCCGGGCCGGATGAGCGCCACCTCGATCACCAGGTCGTAGAAGCACCGGGGCCGCAGGCGCGGCAGGGTGCCCATCTGGGCCCGGCTCTCCACCTGGAACACCCCGACCGTGTCGGCCGCACAGAGCATGTCGTAGACCTCGGGCTCCTGGGGGAGCTCGGCCAGGTCCACGGTGGGGCCACCGGAGGCCGCCACCAGGTCCACCGCCCGATGCAGCGCCTCCAGCATCCCCAGCCCCAGCAGGTCGAACTTGACCAGGCCGACCGCCGCGCAGTCCTCCTTGTCCCACTGCAGCACGGTCCGCCCCGGCGCCCGGGCCCACTCCACCGGGCAGACCTCCACCACCGGGCGGTCGCAGATGACCATCCCGCCGGAGTGGACCCCCAGGTGGCGGGGGAACCCTTCGATCCTGGCGGCCAGCTCGAGAACCGGGGCCGGGACCTCGCCGTCGGGGCCGGCCTGGGCGAGCGGGCGCCGGGGCTCCATGCGGCGGGACCATCCATCCACCGTCCCCTGGGCGTAGCCAAGCGCCTTGCCAACGTCGCGCACGGCCGAGCGGGGCCGGTAGGTGATGACGTTGGCCACCTGGGCGGCATGGGAGCGGCCGTAGCGGTCGTAGACGTACTGGATCACCTCCTCCCGCCGGCCGCTCTCGATGTCGACGTCGATGTCCGGCGGCCCGTCGCGCTCGGGGGACAAGAACCGCTCGAAGAGCAAGCCGAGCCGTACCGCGTCGGCGTTGGTGATCCCGAGGGCGAAGCAGACCGCCGAGTTGGCAGCGGAGCCCCGCCCCTGGCAGTAGATGCCCTGGCGCCGGCAGAACTGGACGATGTCCCACACCACCAGGAAGTACCCAGCGAACCCGAGGGTCGCGATGACGTCCAGCTCGTGGTCGAGCTGGGCCCACGCGCCAGGCACCCGCTCGGCCCCCCGGGGCCCGTAGCGACGGGCCGCCCCTTCCTCCACCAGGACGGTCAGGTAGCGCTGCTCGTCCAGGCCCTCGGGGACCGGGAACGGCGGCAGCCCGGGGGCCACCAGCCGCAGGTCGAAGGCCAGGGCCCGGCCGAGCTCGCCCGCCCGCTCGACCGCGCCGGGGTACCGGGCGAACCGCCGAGCCTGCTCGGCCGGCGAGCGCAGGTGGGCGCCCGGGCCCCCCGGGAGCCAGCCGTCCATCTGGTCGAGGGAGCGCCGGGCCCGCACCGAGGCCAGGGCGGCGGCGACCCGGTGGCCCGAGGGGCGGGCGTAGTGGGCATTGGCCGTGGCCACCGGGTCGATCCGCCGGGAGACGGAGAGCCGGGCCAGCGCGTCGTTGCGAGCCGAGTCGAGCGGCTGGCCGTGGTCGGTGAGTTCGACCGCGACGTTGTCCCGCCCGAACCCCTCCACCAGCCGGTCGAGAGCCCGGGCGGCCGCGGCTGGGCCCTCGGCGGCCAGCGCCGCCGGGACCACCCCCTTGCGGCACCCGGTGAGCACCAGCCACTGGCCGCCGTGGGCGTCGAAGAGCGTCTCGAGGTCGAAGGTCGGCCGTCCCTTCTCTCCCCCGGCCAGCTGGGCCTGGGCGATGGCCCGGCTGAGGCGGGCATAGCCCTCGGGGCCGCGGGCCAAGACGACCAGGTGGGTTCCCTCGGGGTCGGCGACCCCGTGCTGGGGGCGCCCGAGGTCGAGGGTCAGCTCGGCGCCGAGCACGGTGGGCAGCCCCCGGGCCCGGGCCGCCTCGGCGAAGCGGACCACGCCGTAGAGGCCGTTGTGGTCGGTGAGGGCCAGCGCCCCGAGACCCAGCCGGGCGGCCTCGTGGACCAGTTCCTCGGGGTGAGACGCGCCGTCCAGGAAGCTGAAGTTGGAGTGGGCGTGCAGTTCGGCGTAGTCGGCCCGGTCAGTCATAGGTGGCCTCGACGAACCACCGAGTGCGCTCGACGCAGCACAGGTAGGCGTGCTGGTCCTCGTCGACCAGCTGGAACCGCGCCAGGCGGCGACGGGCGGGCGGATCCCACCACCGCTCGTCGTAGAGCCACGGCCCGGCCCATGCCACGACGGGGCTCGGCCGACCTCCCTCCACCGCCACCTGCTCGGGGAGGCCGCTCAGGCATCCCCGGGCGCTCACCCCGACCGGCCGGCCGTCACCCCCGGTGACCAGGGCCGGGCGGGGGGGCCGGTGCACCAGTGCCGGCGGGGGCACCGGGTGGGCGCCCGGCCACGGGGCACGCTCGGGGGCCGCCGGCCGGGTGTCCCCCCACGGGACCAGCAGCGCCCGGTCGCCCGGTCCCCGACCCCCGACCACCATCCCGGTGAGCACCGCCTCGGGGCCGAGCATGGCCCGCAGCCGGTCGAGCCCCCGGACGGCCCGCCGATCGGCGTCCGAGCGCCCGCCCCAGAACCCCACCTGGCGCCCGGCCGCCGGCGCCACGGCAACCGCCCGGAGCTGCAGGCGGGTGACCCCCGCGCTCGGGGCCTCGACAGCGGTCCCCGACAGCCACCCCTCCAGTTGCCAGCGCAGCCGCTCCCCCATGGCCGAGGCGTCGAGATCGACCTCGGCTCGCCACCGTCGGACGAGCCGCTCGCCGTGCTCGGTCTCGATCTCGACCTCGAGCAGGGTGCAGGCCAGCCCGGCCGCCTCCAGCTGAACCGCGAGCTCCTGGCCGAGCCGCCGTCCGGCGAAGGCGGCGACGTCGACGCGCTCGGCCGGCGGGTCGAGCTCGGCCGTGGCGACCAGCGCGGCCGGCGGGGCCTCCAGGCGCAGCGGCCGGTCGTCCAGCCCCCGGGCCAGGCGGTGGGCCCTCACTCCCTCCGGCCCGAACCGGGCCGCCACCGGGCCCTCCTCCAGCGCCGCCAAGGCCCCCAGGGTCCTGATGCCCAGGCGTACGAGGAGCCCGGCCAGCTCGGGTCGGCCCAGGACCGTCACCGGGAAGGGGGCCAAGAACGCGGCGGTGCCCGAGGGTGGGACCACTGCCTGCCGGCGGGCGGCCAACCCGGCGGCGAAGGGACCGTCGGCGATCCCCACCTGCACCACCGGCTCGGGGACGCCGCAGGCGGCGGCGACTGCCGCCTGCGCCCGGGCGGCCACCGCCGCCGCGAGCGGCTGCTCGCCGCCGTGGTAGCGGGCCGGGCCGAAGACCGCCAGGGACAGCAGCCCCGGCCGAGTCACCTCCACCGCTGGGACGAGCGCCGAGACCGCGACCACCACCGGCTCGAAGGCGCGAGCCTCCCGGCCCTCGTCGCGCCGGACGATGCGCAGACCAGGACAGCTCGCCTCGGCAGCCCGGCGACGCATGCCGAGCAGCACCCCAGCGTCGCGGGCAGCAGCCGAGCACGCGACCACCCGGCCGGCCGCCACCACCGCCACCGGGACGTCGGCCCCGAAGCCGGCTGCGGTGACCGGCCAGTCCGGGCACCAGGCTGCCAGGGTCCGGACTACCCCGCCCACGGCGCTGCCTCGGGGGCTTCCGGCGCGACTGCCATCCCGGCCGGGCCACGGGCCGCCAGCTGGCCGTCGGGACCGGGGAGCCAGCAGGGCACGGCGATCGGCCGCCCGGCGCTGCCGCGGCCGGTGACGACCACCCGGCCGCGGCGGGCCCGGAGCCAGCCCGACCCCCGGCCCAGCCCGACCCACGCCTCGGTCTCGGCCGCCAGGGCCACGTCCGGTGCCTCCGGCCAACCCCCGAGCACGCAGAGGACGGCACGGCCGGCCCGGGCCCGGGCGACGAGGCGGCGGGCCTCGGCGGGGCGCGGCCGCCGGGGAGGCCTGACCACCACCAGGTCGAGGGAGTCGAGGAGGACGGCCAGGACGTTCGGCCAGGACGGGCCGGGCTCGGGGACAAGCGCCACTCTGGTCAGGTCCACTCCCATCACTGCCGCCGCCTCGACGCCGAGCTCCGGCAGCCCCACCACCGCCGCCCATGCCCCCTGGGCGACCGGCGCTGAGAGGAGGGAGAGCGCCAGGGTGGTCTTCCCTTGGCCTGAGAGGCTGACCAAGCTGCCGCGACGGAGCCCCGAGCCGGGCAGGAACGGTGCGAGCGGACCGGGGGCCGGGAGCACCTGCGCACCGGCCAGGACCGGGCCCTGGTCGGACAGCCGGGGCAGGGGGGTGCCGACGCTCACCCCCAGAGAGGGTAGCGAACATATGTTCGCTTTTCCACGGGCCTCATCGGGTCGCCAGCCTGCGGCCCGGTGGGGCGCTCAACGGCCGGGCTCGGTCACCCCCAGATAGCTGGCCTCGACCACGTCGGTCCGACCCCCGATCTCCTGGGCAGTGCCGGCCAGCGCGACCTGGCCCCGGTTGAGCACGTACACGAAGTCGGCGACCCGCAGCGCGGCGTCCACCTGCTGCTCCACCAGGACCACCGCCAAATCTCGCTCCTGGGCTACGGCTCGCACGGTCGGGAGGAGCCGCTCCACCACGACCGGCGCCAGCCCGTGGCTCATCTCGTCGATCAGGAGCACCCGGCCGCCTGAGACGATCGCACAGGCCAACGCCAGCATCTGCTGCTCACCTCCCGACAAAAGGCCGGCCCGGCGCGAGGCGAGCTGGCGTAGTGCCGGGAACAGGTCAAGCACGTCGCCCACGAGCGGCTTTGCGCCGCGCCGGGTGTGGAGGCGGAGGTTCTCGCTGACCGTCAGCTCGTACACCAGCCCGCGGCCCTCTGGGACCAGGCTCAGGCCCATGCGGACGAGCTCGTGGGGGGCCCGGCGCTCGATCGGCTGGCCCATCACCAGGACCCGGCCCGCCATCGGCCGAACGAACCCGGCGATCGTGAGCAGCGGGGTCGTCTTGCCGGCGCCGTTCGCGCCGAGCAGCGCGGTCACCGCGCCGAAATGGGCCGTGATCGACAGGCCGCGGAGCACGGCCATCCCGTGGTAGCCGGCGGTCAGGTCCTCGACCTCGATGGCCGGTCTCGGTCCCACCTGCTCAGTCCCCACTCGTGGTCGGAGCGAGCGCGCTGGGCCCGCCGGGACCGGCGCCGGGTGGGCCCAGCTGGTCGACAGCCTGGAACTCCGCCCCGAGGTAGGACGCGATCACGGAGGGGTCGGCGCGGACCTCGGCCGGCGTCCCTTCGGCGATCAGGGTTCCGAAGCTGAGGACGTAGACGTAGTCGCAGATCTCGGTGACCAGGCCGACATCGTGGTCGACGAGCAGCACCCCGATGTCGTGGGTGGCGACCAGCCGCCGTAATGCCCGCCCGAGGACCGCGGTCTCGGCGGTCGAGAGCCCGGCCGCCGGTTCGTCGGCCAGGACGATCCTGGGGCCCCGAGCGAGGGCTCGGGCCAGGCTCACCAGCTTGCGCTGGCCCAAGCTCAGCTCCTCCGGGGAGCGGTCGGCGGTCTCCTCCAGGCCGAACCATTCCAGCCAGCCCTTGGCCTGCTCGCTCCCGGCGCGCCGTGGCCACACGCAGTCGCGCAGCGCCGCCGCGACCGAGCCGCTCTCGCTGGCCACCTGCATGTTCTCGAGCACGGTCAGGTCGTCGAACAGCTCCGAGGACTGCCAGGTACGGGCCACCCCGGCCCGGGCCCGCAGGTGCGGCCCATCGCCGTCGAGCGACACCCCGCAGAGCTCGACGGTGCCTCGGTAGGGGGCGAAGCCGCTGATCGCGTCGATCGCGGTGGTCTTGCCGGCACCGTTGGCACCGATCAGGCCCACCACCTGGCCCGAGCCAACGACGAGGCTGAGGCCGTCCAGGGCGACCAGCCCGCCATATCGGACGGTCAGGCCGGAGATCGCCAGCCGGGCCTCCCGGATGAGTGGTTGGAGCTCGGCTGGGTCAGGAGGGGCCCAGGGGCCGTCGGGCGGACCCTCCGGCTCGGTCACGGCAGCGCGCCGACGGACCGTTCCCCGCCGCCCGAGTGGCGTCCTGGCCACGAGGGCCCGCCACCGACCGGCCAGCCCCTCGGGGTTGAAGATCACCGACACGACGAGCCCCACCGCCGAGACCAGGAGGTAGGCCTCGTTGGACGCGGCAACGAACTTGTTCACGATGACGAACGCGATGCCCAAGGTGACGAAGGTCGCCGAGCTGACAGCTCCGCCCACGCTGGTGATACCACCCAGGTAGGCGAACACCAGCCACGAGATGCCGACCAGCGTGGTGAAGGACTCGACCGAGACCGACCCGTAGCTGTAGGTGATCAGCGTGCCTCCAAGACCGGCGAGGAAGGCTGAGAGGCCGAACCCGATCAGCTTGGTCGCGGTCACGCCGATGCCCACCGCGGCGCTGGCACGCTCGTTGGAGCGAACCGCCAGAAAGCGTCGGCCGGTGCTGCTGCGCATGAGGTTGGTGACAGCCAGGCTGGCCAGGCAGACCACGACGAGGCACAGGATGCCGAACGGCAGGCGGGCGATGTCCGAGCCTGCCCTGATCGACAGATCCCATCCGAAGAGCCTCGGCTCGGCCACCGGGTTGCCGCTCGAACCGTTGAACGAGGGATTCGAGAAGAGCACCTGCTCGAAGGCGAACGCCATGGCAACGGTCACCACCGCCAACTGGATGCCCCGGATCCGCAGGGCAGGGAGGCCGGCGATCACCCCCACCACCGCGGCCACCACCGCCGCCAGCAGGGGGGCCCACGGAAACCCGATCCCGAGCTCGATACTGAACTTGGACAGTGCGAAGCCCCCGATGCCGGCGAACGCCGCCTGGGCCAGCGAGACCTGGCCGAGCAGCCCGGTCAACACGACGATCGACAGAGACACCACCACCATCGACAAGGTGACGATGAAGCCGAAGCGGATCGTTCCCCCGGTGCCGGCCAGGATCCCCACCCCGACGGCCATGAGCGCCACAACCACGACCGGGCGCACCCTCGGCCGGGGCACCCGCGGCAATCGGCTCCTTGGTGCGTCGTCGCGCGACGGCAGCGACTTGCCCAGGAGGAACAGGGTGACCACGATCACCACGAAGGGGATCGCGTCCGAGACGCTGGTGTTGGCCCACGACGGCCACCAAGGCTTGGAGGACAAGAAGGTGATCTCGGCATCGACCATCCCGAGGCCAAGGCCCGCGAGCACCGCCGGCCCGATGGAGGTGAGCCGGCCGACCAGGGCGCAGGCCAGCGCCGGGACGACGTACAAGGTGTAGCTGGTGTCATTCAGGCCGGCGATCGGGGTGGCCAACACCACGAGGAAGCCGACCAGGCACGACGCGCCGGTCCAGGCGATGGCACCGAGGCGGTTGGGCGAGAACCCGGCCAGTGAGGCGCTGAATTCGCTCGTCGACGCGGCCCGCATGGCCAGTCCGGTCCGCGAGACGCGGAACCAGACGGTCAAGCCGACGGTGACCACCAGGACGATCCCGGCCAGCCAGAACACTTGCTCAGGGATCCCGAGGTTGCCGATCCGGACGGTCGACGCCGGCAAGATCGGGTCGACAACCACCGGGGTGTCACCGAACCGCTCGACGATCAGGGCCTGAACGGCCAGCATGACCCCGACCGAGGCGACCACCTTTGCCAAGACCGGGGCGGTCCGGATGGGGCGGAACACGAGCAGGTAGGTCGCGGCCCCGAGCAGCCCGCCGTAGAGGGCGGCGACCACCAACGACGGGACGACGCCTAGGCCCGACCCGAACAGGTGCGCCGACCCGGGCAGGCCGATCACCGGAAAGGCCAGAGTCCCGGCCGTGTGCAAGTCGTTGTAGACGTAGGCGCACCATGCACCCATCGCCCCGGCGGCGAAGTTGATGACCCCGGTGGCCTTATAGATCAGGACCAGGCCGAGGGCCAAGGCGGCGAAGATCGATCCCCCGCCAAAGCCGGTGAGGAGGAAGATCAGGCCGTCTTTCACCGCTGGCCCCGGCGCGGCTCTGGTCGGTGCCCCGCCTCAGCCGGCCGCGGTGTTCAGGTACCCGGCCTGCTCGAGCTTGCGCACCGGTCCTGTGCGGGTCGCCACCACCTTGAGCAGGAGGACCTTGGCATTGCAGCCGGCCGGCTCGGTGGCACCGAAGACATGGGCGGCGCAGTCGACCTGGGGGCCCATGAAGCCCGGGACATCGGCGGTCTTGAGCGCGGCCAGGAGGCTGGCGCCACTCACCGGTCCGTCGATCCCCTTCATCACCTCGCCCAACTCGACCATCGACGCGAACGAGGCAGTGGCGAAGCCGTTCAGGTCCTTCTTGTACCCGGACGCGTCCATGTACTTCTCGTAGGTCTTGATCTGCGGTTTGATCGATGCTGGGGCCACCGAGTACAGCTGAGGGAAGTAGTAGGGCCACACGGTGAGCGTGCCCGCCGCCTGGTTCCCCAGCGCGTTGATGTACGCCGAGCACGAACCGACTGCGATCGGGCCATGGAAGCCAGCCGAACGGGCTGCCCGGACCAGGTTGGTGCAGTCGGACTCCTGGAGGATGCCCCACATGGACTTCGCGCCATCGGCCTGGGCGGTCGCGACGGCAGACGTCCAGTCCGGGTTGGTCGCCGAGACTGCGATCGGGATCACCTTCAAGCCGAGCCCGGACGCGATGGCCTGAACGATCGGGAGCAGGGCCTGGGAGGTCGGGATGTCGTAGTAGAACTGCGCGACGTTGCTCGCGCCGGCTTCCTTTAAGGCGTGGAGTGGGGCGATGAAGAATGCGGTGTCGCCTCCGCCCAGCGCGAACGAATCAGCACTGGTCCGCTGGACGCTCCCCCAGGGAAACTCGGTCACATACGGGATGTTTGCCGAGCTGAGGATGGGGATGGCCGAGTCCGCCCCGTCGTCGATCCCGGCGAAGTAGACGGCGGCATGAGCCGCGACGAATTTGTTCGCGCAGTTGATCGAACCCTCCGGCGAGCCGTCATCGATGCAGGTGACGACCTTCAGCTGGTGGCCGTGAATACCCCCGGTCGCGTTCAAGTACTTGACCGCCGCCAGCGCCCCGTAGCGGAACTCGGGCACCGAGATGCCCTGGCCCTCGTTGTTGGCCACGCCGATCACGATGCTGCTCGATCTGGTGGCCTTGCTGGCCGCTCCGGCCGAGCCGGAGCTCGCCCCTGCCATCCAGGCGGTCGCCGTGAGCGCCAGTGTGGCGCCGACGGCCGCCAGACGCGACGCCGTGGTGCGATGCATGGGTCCCCCAATTGGTCACGGACTGCCTTGGTGCCGATGGGCACCGGTTGCCACCGAACTGCGCACCCGGGTCACCACCGAAGTTAGTAAGTGATAACACACTTACTTTCTCTTGACAAGGGTCGGGGCCTGGCCGCCGGGTGCGCTCAGGCCCCGGCGCTCACCCGAACTGCAGGCCGTCGAAGCTGCCCGAGCGCCGCCAGTCCTCCATCAGCCGGAAGAAGGCCATTGCGCCGAACGGATAGCCGAAGTTCCGTCGCTCCTTCGGCCCGGCCGGTCGGCCCTCGTTGTTGTAGTAGCCGGGCGTGCAGTCCTCGGAACCGAACGCTCGGCCGTGCGTGACCAACAGGTCGACCCAGGCCTCCTCGGCCTGGGCAGTCGCCTCGACGACGTCGAAACCGCCGGTGAGCGCGTGACGTACGACATGGGCGATCGTCTTGGAGCTCTCCACGTAGTTGTGGGGGACGTTCGAGGCGAGCGCCGCGCCCTGGCCGAGCTGGACGAGGAAGAGGTTCGGGAAGCCATGGACGTAGATGCCGTGGAGGGTCCGCATCCCGTCGGCCCAGTGCGCAGACAGCGGAGTCCCGCCCCGGCCTCTGGGGTCGTACCCCGCCCGCTCGGGAAGGCCGGTCCCGAACTCCACGAAGAACCCTGATGCGTAGATGATGCAGTCCACCTCGTAGAGGGTCCCGGCGGCGACGACGCCCCGTTCGGTGATCCGCTCGACGCCCTTGCCGTCGGTGTCGATGAGGTGGACGTTGGGGAAGTTGAAGGCCTGGAGGTACTCGTCGTGGAAGCACGGCCGCTTGCAGAGCTGGCGATACCACGGCTTGAGGCTCTCGGCCGTCCGCGGATCGGAGACGATCTCGCCGACCCGGGATCGAATCTCCTCCATCTTGGCGATGTCGGCGTCCTCGAACGCCTCCATCATGCGCTCCACCGAGCGCTCTTGTGGAGGGATGCTCCGCATGATGGCTCGCAGCCGGCGCGCCAGGTCGGTCCAGCCATCCTGGACGAGGTCGTCGAGCTCCTCGTCGACAGCCACTCCGGCCAGCGCTTCCCAGTTGGCAGTGAAGTTGTCCAGCCACCGCTGCTGCCAGCCGGGCGAGGCGACCTTGGCGAACCAGGCGGGGTCAAGCGGGTGGTTGCCCCGGACGTCCACCGATGACGGGGTTCGCTGGAACACGTAGAGCTCCTTGCACGCCCTGGCCAGCTCCGGGACGCACTGGACGGCGGTCGCGCCGGTCCCGATGATCGCCACCGTCTTGTCGGCCAGACGATCCATGGGCGAACCCTCGGGGCTGCCGCCGGTGTACGCGTAGTCCCAACGGCTGGTGTGGAAGGAGTGGCCGGCGAAGTCCTCGATCCCTGGGATCCCCGGCAGCTTGGGCACCTGGAGTGGCCCGGTGCCCATGCCGACGAAGCGAGCGGTGAAGTCGTCCCCACGATTTGTCCGGATCCGCCACCGGCGGCGCTCCTCGTCCCACCACAGGTCGGTGACCTGGGTATGGAATAGCGCGTTGGTGTAGAGATCGAACTGCTTGCCGATCCGACGGCAGTGATCGAGGATCTCCGGGCCGTGGGCGTACTTCTCGGTCGGCATGTAGTCGGTCTCCTCGAGCAGCGGCATGTAGACCAGCGATGCGGTGTCGCACATCGCACCCGGGTACCGGTTCCAGTACCAGGTGCCGCCGAAGTCACCCGCCTTGTCGATGATTCGGACGCTCTCGATGCCGGCCTGCTTCAGGCGGGCACCGACCAGGAGCCCAGCGAACCCCCCGCCGATGAATGCGAAGGTGACGTCGTCGGTGACCGGCTCCCGCTCGACGATCGGCATGTAGGGGTCTTGTGCATAGTGGGCGAACCGCCCGGTCAGCCGGACGTACTGGTCCGGACCGTCAGGCCGCAAGCGCTTGTCACGCTCGTAGGCGTACTTCCTGACGATGGCCTCCTTGTCGAAGGTCGTGGTGGTCATGATCGGGTGCTCGCCTTTCTCTCGGTGCACCGTGCCGATGCTGCTCAACAATCCAGGGTCCTCGGGCTCGAGCTAGCGGAGGCCCTCCCACAGCTCGCGCCGAGCTCGGCCCGGGTCCTCCTCGATCGGTTCTTGACCGCCAAAGATGCGGACGGTTCTGCTGGCCGGCGTGTACGGCTGCCAGCCCAGGTCATCACCGCTGATGAACCGGACCCAGCTCCCGTGCACCTCGTCGGCTAGCTCCTGCGGCGCGTCTGGTCCGGTGAACAGCTCTGCGCCCGGGGTGGCCAGGGTGTCGAACACGAACGGGATCTCGAGGAAATGGCACGCCCCGAGGGTCCCGCCACGGACCGGCGAGGGCCAGCAGAACTCGTACACGTGCGTGCTGGCCGGCGCGGCATGCCGGGCCTCGGCGAAGCGGATAGCCGGGATTCGGAACATCCAGTCCGTGGTCACCGCCGCCAGCACTCCTCCCGGCGACCACGACCGATCGGCCTCGGCATAGGCAGCCACCACCGATTCCGGATCGGCGAAGCCGTAGCCGGCGACTGTCGCTCGGAGCATCGCAGCGTCCACCACGTCCAGAGCGCCGCTCGGGGCCAAGAAGAGCAGGTTCTCGTCACGGTTGGTCCCGATGAGCACCGGGACCTCGGCCCCGGCGCCGCTGCGAACCCCCTCGATGGGCAACGCCGGGACGGTCGAACCGTCGACCACCGGCTCGAAGGGCATCCGATTGGCGGCCAGCTCGGCCCAGCGGCCGGGATCGGGGGCCTGCTGAATCTCGGCCGACAAGGCGGCTTGGGTCGCCAGCAGTGCGGAGAGCGGCGCCGAGGCGATCCCCGGGCGGGTGGCCGGCACGCCGAGCCGGGAGGCCAGCTCGGCTGCCACCCGCTGCGCGGTCGGCCTGGTCAGTGCGTGGTGCCCGGCGCCGCTCTCCAGGATGGCTCGCCCGAACAGCCCCGTGGCGGCCGGACAGGCGATGAGGGTGGCGACGCTCATCGCCCCAGCCGACTCTCCCCCCACGGTGACCCGATCCGGGTCACCGCCAAAGGCCGCGATGTTCTCCTTGACCCAGCGAAGCGCCGCGAGCTGGTCGAGGATGCCGATGTTGGGGTGCTCGTCACCGGTGTCGAGGAACCCGTCGGCGCCGAGCCGGTAGTTGATGGTCACGGTCACCACGCCGTCTCGGGCGAACGCCGTCCCGTCGTACTGGGGGACCGCTCCCGAGCCGTTCACGAAGGCACCCCCGTGGACCCAGACGAACACCGGAAGGCTCGCCGATGGCTCGGGGGTCCAGATGTTCAGGTTGAGGCAGTCTTCCCCCGCGATCTCCGGCTCCTCGAACAGCTGGTCAAACGGCCACGGATACGGACTCTTGGGAACCGTCGGCCCGAACCAGCTGGCGTCTCGGACGCCCGGCCAGCGCGGTGGCGGCTCCGGCGGCCGCAGGCGACGGTCCCCGAACGGGGCGGCGGCATACGGGAGGCCGAGGAAGCGGCTCACACCCCGTTCCCTCACACCCGAGACCCGGCCCTGTTCGATGTCTGCCGTGACGTTCACTGCATCAGTCCTCTCGATCGGCTGACGATGGCAGCCGCGACCCGCCGGCACGCCCGAGACGCCCCCCGGCCTCGGCGAGCTCCCGGCGGCCGGCCGGGGTCAAGATCCCCAGGAAGATCAGGTCGACAACCTCATCGAGGAATGGCTCGGGGTCACCACGCATGAGCCCGGCAATGGTGGCGCCGGCCAAGCCCATATAGGTCGCCACTTCCACGTCGAACTCTCTGAAGTTCTCCCGCTCGAGCGAGCGAGCGATCTTCTCGGCCACCTGCACGATGTGACTCCGGAACAGCTCCGCGATGGAGGCAATGGCGTCGGGGAACTCCTGGGCCTCACGGAGCACGGCCCATAGGAGCGGGCCCTCATCGCGCACCACCACCGACCAGGCGCGGTAGAAGTCGTGCAGGCTGGTCCAGCGCTGGGCGACATCAGCGCCGACCGGCGGTTCCCGGCGCACGGCCTCGCTCAGCATCTGCAGCAGCGGCTCGATCATCGAGTGGCGGAACAGCTCCTCTTTGGAGCCGAAGTGCTTGACCACCAGCGCTTCGCTCACCCCGGCGGCGGCCGCCACATCCTTGGTTGTGGTCCCTCGGTACCCGCCCTCCAAGAAGACCTGCTTGGCCTTGTCGGCCAACTGGGCCTTGCGTTGATCGGCCGACATCCGGCGCCGAGCCATCGCTATCCCCACCCCTGGGCGCTGGCCCAGCCAGCCGAGACTTGGGCGGCCGCCTGGTTCATGACCGTGTGATCCGCAACGCTCTGGGGCTGCGGAGATTGGACCTGGTGTAGCGGGGTTCGCCCTCGCCGAGCACCACCCGATAACGGGGAGCCACCTCGAGCAGGGCCTCCATGGCGACCCGGGCCTCGAGCCGGGCCAGCGAGGAGCCGAGGCAGTAATGGATCCCGTGCCCGAACCCGAGATGGGTCGTCGAGCCTCGGGCGATGTCGTAGGTGTCCGGATCGTCATAGATGTCCGGATCTCGGTTGGCCGCTGCGATCAGGGCCAGAACCATCTCTCCAGATCTGATCGGCTGTCCCTGCACCTCCACGTCCTCGGTGGCCAGGCGAAGCGTCCAGTGGACGGGTCCGTCGAAGCGAACGGTCTCTTCGACCGCCGACGGCATCAAACCCAGGTCGCGAACAAGCAGGTCACGCTGGTCACGATGAAGACCAAGCTGGAGCGTCATGTTCGAAATCAGATTGGTGGTCGTCTCGTTGCCAGCGACGAGCAACAAGATGCACGAGGCCAACAGCTCGGCATCGCTGAGCGACCCTCCCTGGTTGGCCTCGACCAGCCGGGACAGCAGATCTGTCCCGTCGCTGGTCTTGTGATGGCGGCGTTGCACCTCGCGTGAGAAGTAGGCGCGCAGGGCCGCCGATGCGGCCCGAGCCAGACGCTGCTCCTCGTCGGTCGGCAGGTCGCCCCGGGCGACGATGTCGTCGGACCAGTCTCGGAAGCTCACGACGTCGGCCTGATCGACACCGAGCATGGTGGCGATGGCCAGAACCGGCAACGGCGAGGAGAGCGAGGCAACCACCTCGCACGACCCGGTTCCCGCCAGGCCGGCGAGCAGCGCCGCCGCCAGCTCCCGCAGCGCCGGCTCCTGGGCAGCGATCGCTCGCGGCGTGAACGCCCGCGCCACAACGCCGCGGTAGCGGGTGTGGTCCGGCGGGTCGCTGGTCAGCATGGTCGGAGCCCCGAAGCTGTCGTCAGACTCGGCACCCTCGCCCGGCTGCCGCCGGGAACGCCCCCCAATGGCGGTCGACGAATAGCGCTCCCACTCGTTCAGCACCCCCAGGACGTCGTCGTAGCGCCAGACCATCCAGGCGCCCATGAGCGGGTTCCACAGCACGGGACCTAGCTCCCGCATGGCCGCGTAGGCCGGGTACGGGTCGCGCTGCACGGCCGGGTCGAAGAAGTCGAGGGCGTACTCGACAGTCACGCCAGCACCTGCTCGGTCCCTCCCCATGAAGTAAGTGTTAGCTCACTCACCAAGTTACCACCGAGTCGGGCACCGTCAAGACCAGCGAGCCCCGGTGCGGACGGTACGCTGCCCCGCCGTGCCCGACGTCTGCGTGGTCGGCTCGGGCCCGAATGGGCTCGCAGCGGCCGTGGTCCTGGCCCGGGCTGGCCTCGAGGTCGAGGTGTTCGAAGGGGCCGACTCCCCGGGGGGCGGGTGTCGGACGGCAGAACTGACCCTGCCGGGGTTCCGCCACGACGTCTGCGCGGCCGTCCACCCGCTCCTGGCAGCCTCACCGTTCTTCGCCGAGATCGACCTGGTGGCCAGGGGCGTCCACCTGAAGACTCCGCCGGCCGCCTTCGCCCATCCGCTCGGTGGAGACCGGGCGGCGGCGGTCCAGGACTCAGTCGAGCGCACCGCAGAACAGCTGGGTGCCGACGCCCGGACCTACCGTTCGGTCGTGGGTCGGCTGGTTGCGGACCTCGACCACCTGCTCCCGGCGCTCCTCGGCCCGATCCGCTCGATCCCCGAGCACCCCGTCTCGGTGGCCCGGTTCGCCCTTCGAGGCCTGCGCCCCGCCAGTCGGCTCGCCGACCGCTTCGGGACCGAGGAGGGCCGAGCCCTCTTGGCCGGCGCCTGCGCGCACGCCATGCTCCCGCTCAGCGCACCGCTGTCGGCAGCATTCGGTCTGGTGCTGGTGGCGCTGGCACACCGGGTGGGCTGGCCAGTCGTCGCCGGGGGATCCGGGCGGATTGTCGACGCGCTCTGCGCCGAGCTGGGAGCGCTTGGCGGCCAGGTCCACACCGGGGCCTGGGTAACCCATCTGGACGAGCTCCCGAGGTCCAAGGCGATCCTGCTCGACGTCTCGCCGCGCCAGCTCCTCGATCTGGCCGGGGACCGCATCGACGGCCGCCGCCGCCGGGCACTGGGGCGCTTCGGTTACGGCCCCGGCGTGTGCAAGGTCGACTGGAGCCTGTCCGGACCGGTCCCGTGGGAGGCCGAGGCCTGCCGTGCGGCCGGGACGGTCCATGTCGGCGGAACCTACGAAGAGGTGGCACGCAGCGAGGCCGCGGTCCACGCCAGCCGCCACCCCGAGCAGCCCTTCGTCCTCGTCGCCCAGCCTGGCGTGGTCGACCCCGAGCGGGCCCCGGCCGGTGCCCACACTCTCTGGGGCTACTGCCACGTTCCTCCCGGTTCGCCGGTGGACATGACCGATGCCATCGAGGCCCAGATCGAACGGTTCGCGCCGGGGTTCCGGGACCTGATCCTCGCCCGGTCCACCATGACTGCGGTGGACATGGAGGCCTACAACCCCAACTACGTGGGCGGGCACATCAACGGCGGCGCGGCCGGCCTGCGCCGGACGCTGGTGGGCCCGACCATGCGCTGGAACCCCTACCGCACGCCCATTCGCGGTGTCTACCTGTGCTCAGCCTCGACGCCGCCGGGCGGCGGCGTCCACGGCATGTGCGGCCTGTGGGCCGCCCAGCGCGCGCTGGCCGACCTTGGACACCCGCTGGGCGGGGAGCGTTCGGGGCCACCCGCCCCGGCCCGGGCCTAGCCCTTGCCAGCTCGGCTGAGCTGGGACTCGAGCTCGGCCCGCCGGGCTGCCATCCTGTTGCCCCGCTCGATGCACTCGTCCCGGAACTCGATGACCCGCTGGAGGCGGTCGTTGATCCGCTCGACCAGACGGCGATTGGCCTCGATGGCATCTGAGAGCAGCTGGAGCCGCTTCAGCGTGGGGGCGTCGGCCCGCGCCGCCCGGCGAGCCCGCTCGACGGTGTCCTCGGACGCCAGCACGTCTTGGATCTCGGCCAGCGTCAGGCCGAGCAGGTCCTGCAGCTCCCGGATGTGCAGGACCCGATCCCGCTCGGCCGGCGAGTACAGCCGCTCCCCGCTCTCGCGATAGGCGGCCGGCTCGAGCAGGCCGATCTCCTCCCAGTAGCGCAGGGTGCGAGGGGTGACGCCGGTCTGGCGGGCGACCTCGCCAATCCGCAGGGGCCGGTCAGCTGCCACCACGTCCGACGACTGCTCCGTGCCCATCACGACACCTCGACCACTGCCGGCTCAGCCGTCTCGGCCCGCCCGGCGGCGGGACGCGTCTCCGGCTCGCGGTAGACGTACTTGCCGCCTCGCATCCACGAGGTCACCGCCGCGACCAGGCAGGCGACCACCGAGAAGTCGAACGCCGTGTGCAGCCCGTTTGAGAAGGCGCTCGAGATCAACTTCGGGAAGTAGCTGCGGCTGGTGAGGAGGTGCACCTTGGCCGCGCTCAGGTGATGGAGCACCGACGGGCCGAGCAGGTGCTCCATCGGGCTGTACCCGAGGAACGCTGCGAACAGCGTCGACACCGGAGGCAGGTGGGCGACTCTCAGGGCGTCGGCCCGGGGGACTCCCTGGGCCACCAACCCGTGGAGGAGGTTGGTCGAAAGGGTCCCGGAGAGGCCGACGATCATGAGCGTGAAGAAGATGCCGATCGACAGAACCTGAGCAGAGTTCATGAAGGTCGCGTTCATGCCCGCGCCCACTCCCCGGTGCTGGGCCGGAAGGCTGTTCATCACGCCGGCACGGTTTGGCGAGGCGAACGCCCCCATCGACAGGCCGTTCATCAGCAGGAGCAGTGCAAAGACGACGTAGGGGAAGTTCACCGGGAGGAGCTCGAGCAGGCCGAAGCTGACCGCCGCCGCGATCATCCCGCCGGTCGCGAACGGGCGCGAGCCGTAGCGGTCCGACAGCATCCCCGAGATGGGCCCGGCGAGCAGGAACCCGCCAGTCAACGGGAGCATGTAGATGCCGGCCCACAACGGGGTCTGGGCGAAGTCGTACCCGTGCAGCGGAAGCCAGATCCCCTGCAGCCAGATGATCAGCATGAACATGAGCCCGCCCCGGCCGATCGCCGCCAAGAGCGACGAGAAGCTCCCAGCAGTGAAAGCGCGGATGCGGAACAGCGGCAAGCGGAACATCGGGTCTGGGACCTTCGTCTCGATGATCGCAAAGGCGATCAGCAGCACGACTCCGCCACTCAGACAGCCGATCACCAGAGGGCTGGTCCAACCCATGACGTGAGTGCCATGCGGCTGGATCCCGTAGGTGATGCCGACCATGAGACCGATCAGGCCGAGCGCGAAGGTGATGTTGCCCGGCCAGTCGATGTGGGCTTCCGGGTGGCGCGGGACCTCCTTGAGCTTGAGGTAAGCCCACACGGTGCCGAACAACCCGATCGGCACCGAGACCAGGAAGATCAGGCGCCAGTTGATTGGAGCGAGCACGCCTCCGAGGATGAGGCCGATGAAGGACCCCGAGATCGCCGAGACTTGGTTGATCCCGAGGGCCATCCCGCGCTGGTTCTCGGGAAACGCATCGGTCAGGATGGCCGCCGAGTTGGCGACGAGGAACGCCGACCCGACGCCCTGGAACACCCGCATCACCACCAGGTACCACGCTGCCCCCCGGCCGGACATCCAGGTGATGGTGAGCAGGAGCGAGAACGCGGTGTAGATGGCGAAGCCAAGGTTGTACATCCGGACTCGGCCGTACATGTCGCCCAGCCGCCCGAGGCTCACCACCAGAACACCGCTCACCACCAAGAAGCTGAGGATCATCCAAAGCAGGTAGAAGCTGTTCCCGGGCAGCAACGGGTTGATATGGATGCCTCGGAAGATGTCGGGCAGCGCGATCAGCATGATCGAGCTGTCGATGGTGGCCATGAGCACGCCGAGCGTGGTGTTGGACAGCGCGATCCACTTGTAGCGATCCCGGTCCTGGATCGGCTCGTAGCGACGGTCGAGCCGGCCGGGACGGCTCCCGTTGGCGCCGTCGGTTCCGAGCACGCTCATTTCGCCACTGCCGTCGTTGGTCCTGCCACCGGTCGACCACCCTCCTCCAAGTCTTACGTTAACGTCAACGGTAGGCTACCGGAGTGCGCCGACGCGCGCTCGCGACGCCGTCCGAGCAGCGATGATGGGCCGTGGCTCCGGGAAGCGGCCGCTGGGCACCACGTGGCGTCGTGGCGTTGTCCCTGGTCGCGGCGTTGTCCTGGAGCGCCCTCGCCAGCCCAGCGCCCAGGGCGCGACGGGCCCGCCCTGCCGAGAACTGGACCGTCTACCACGGCGACCCCGAGGGCCATGGGGTCGCCGGTCCGATCGACCTCGCCCACCCCCACCGGGTGTGGACCTCCCCGGCCCTCGACGGCCAGCTCTTCGGGGAGCCGTTGGTGCTCGGCCAGACCGTCGTGGTGGCAACCGAGAACGACACCGTCTACGGCCTGAACGCCAGCAACGGCCGGGTCCGGTGGGCAACCCACGTCGGGACGCCGGTGGACTCGGCGGCGCTGCCGTGCGGGGACATCTCGCCGACCGTCGGCATCACCTCAACCCCGGTGATCGACCCGGCCAGAGGGGAGGTGTTCGTGGTGGCCGACCTGGCGTCGCCGGCAGGGCGAGTGCACCAGCTCGTCGGCCTGCGGGTGGCCAACGGGTCTGTCGAGCTGCGCCAAGACGTCGACCCGCCGGGGGCCGACGCCGCCGCGATGCTTCAGCGAGTCGGCCTCGCCCTCGACCAGGGGCGGGTCGTCTTCGGTTACGGCGGCAACTACGGCGACTGCTCCGACTACCACGGATGGGTCGTAGGCGTGCCCGAGACCGGCGGCCCGCTGGTCGACTACGAGGTCGATCCGGCTCCGGGCGAGCGCCAGGGAGCGGTCTGGATGGGCGGTGCCGCTCCCCTGGTCGAACCGAACGGTGACCTGTGGTTCGCCGTCGGCAACGGCTCGACCGTCTCAGCTGCCGCTCCCTATGACGGGAGCGACTCGGTCGTCGAGCTCTCGCCCCAGCTGGACGAGCTGCAGTTCTTTGCCCCTGCCGACTGGGCCTCCGACAACGCGCACGACCGTGATCTGGGATCGTCGGCGCCGGCCCTCCTCCCCGACGGGCTCATCGTCCAGGCCGGGAAGTCCCAGACCGCCTACCTGCTCTCGGCCGCGCACCTCGGAGGCATCGGTGGGCAGCTGGCATCGCTCGACGGGTTCTGCGGTGGCGACGTCGACGGGGGTCCGGCCGTCGTGGGGGCCGTGGCGTACCTGCCCTGCCAGGCCGGGATCGAGGCGGTCTCGGTCCAGCGCGCTCCCCCTTCGCTGTCGGTGCGATGGCAGAGCGCAGGCGGAGGGCCACCGATCGTGGCTGGCGGGCTGGTCTGGTCGATCGGTGCCGACGGCGTCCTCTACGGGCTCGACCAACGGACCGGCTCGATCGTTCAGCGCCTGGCCGTGGGACCGGAAGCCAACCACTTCCCCACCCCGGCGGTCGGCGACGGGAAGCTCCTGGTCCCCGGCCTCGACCGGGTGGAGGCCTTCGCCGGCTGAGAGCGCCCCCTCAGCGAGTGTTGATGAGGGTGCGCGACGCCATCTCGAAGTAGGCGAGCAGCTCCTCTTGGACCTGCTGATCGGCGTCCGACGACCGCACTGCCGCCTCCATGTGCCTCAACCAGGCATTGCGCTCGGCCAGCCCGATGGCGAATGGCGCGTGGCGCATCCGCAGGCGCGGGTGTCCTCGCCGGTCGCTGTAGACGGTGGGACCACCCCAGTACTGGCCCAGAAACAGGGCCAGGTGCTCCTTCGGCTCGGTCAGGTCCTCGGGATACAGCGGCCGAAGCACTGGGTCGTTCTCGACGGCCGCGTAGAACCGGTCGACCAGCTGGTCGAAGAAGCGCTGGCCACCCACCCGGTCGAAGAGCGAGCTCACCGCCACCGAACGTAGACGCTCTTCAGCAGCTCCGGCGCGTTGTCCGATGCGACCCGGAGCTTGTGGCCGGGACTGGAGGCATGCACCGACGCCGCCTTGTGCGGCTGGTTCGCGGCCGCCAGCTCCTGGCCCGTACACTGCATGGTCGGCTTCCCCGCGGGTGTAGCTCAATGGTAGAGCCCCAGCCTTCCAAGCTGGTTATGCGGGTTCGATTCCCGTCACCCGCTCTCGGTCCTCAACGCCGGTGGGCCCCCGCCAGCGGCAGCCAGGATCCTGGGATCCTTCGGGCCACAAGGGCCCGATCCGAAATCTGGGATTGGAGGGGACTCAGCGCCAGATGTCCACGATGATCGCCGGCATCTGCTCGCAGAATCGACCGTCGGCGGCGACCGGGGCGAGCAGCGCGCGAAGCTCCGCTTCGAAGCGGTCAAGGTGGTTGCCGAACAGATGTGGAGCAGAGCCGGACACTGAGAAGACCGACGCCACCACCTCGTCGACCGTGCGCTCAACCACGCGACCGGAGATCTCGATCCGTTGAGGTCCGCTGAACCCGGCGGCACGGTAAATGGTTGCCTCCTCGACGTGATCGCCGGCCACCAGTACACCCTGCCCCGCCCGACGTTGCGGGCCGAGATAGCGGCGGACGAGTTCGCCGACCCTCTCCCACGGCGGCCGGGGACGGGAGAGCTCGGTTTCGCCGTCGATCCCTTGCGTCGTGCTGGCATGAACGTGAACAGCGGCTCCTCGCGCTTGCAGAAGTCCTCGTACCGCAGCCGCGACCCGGGGACGGTCGAACCAATGGAACGACTGTGCAAAGGTCACGACGGACACTGGCGAGAGGTCTGCTGGCAGATCCTCAGCGAACATCTGCCGCCAGCTCACGTTGGCAATCCCTCGCTCCTGAGCCAGCCGTGCCCCTTCTGCCAGCATGTCGGCGTCGGCGTCGATTCCAATGGCGTGGTCTACATGCGGCGCGAGAGGCAGCGTCAGCGAACCGGGGCCGCACCCGACATCGATGAGAGTCCCGCAGCCGTCGAGGCTGAGTGCATCGACGAGGGCGAGGACCATGTCCTGGGGGTACTCGACCCGGCCGATCGGGTAGAACCGAGCGCTCCCGGCATACAGCGACGGGTCCCACCGCCAGCGTGGCGAGGTTGCCGCACTGACCTCCTCGCCTGAACTGACTTGGTCATCGGGCACACCGACATACTTCCCCAATCCTCCGAGGCCTGGCGCACCGGTCAGTCGACCTGCGTTGAGCACCGCCGACGCGACTGCCCTCATTCGAGCACCTGGGTGCCCCGTTTCCGTCGGCGCCGAGCTGGCGAGGAACCATCCCACCAGCAGCGGTCGGCGGTACTTGGGTCTCAACGGTCACTCGCGCCGAGTGACCACCGTCACGCGGAGGCCGACCCAGCCGGCCTCGATGCCCGCGCGCCCAGAGCAGGGTGCAAGAGAGGTGCCTACTCCCTCACGAGGGGGAAGGGCATCCTCGCCACCGTCACATCGCTGTGCCGTCGCAGGACGTTGGCCAGGATCAGGCCCCGTTGGTTCTGGAGGACCTGGTGACGCAGTTTGCGTGGCTCGACCTCGGGGATCAGCACAAGGACCCGCCGGTGGGCGACGATCCGTGCAGAGCGAAGGTACCTGAGCATGGGCTTGGTGACGGAACGGGTAGCAGAGCGGATGATGACGAGCTCGACCCCGGGCTCCCATCGATTCCATGTGGAACGAAGGGCAGCGGCGCTCGCCTCGTCGAACTGCACGCTCAGCGCGAGCACGTCCTTGCTGAGGGACAGAGCCATGCTGAGCGCCTGCTCGGTCATTGCCGACACCGCATTGACCGCGACCACGACCAGACTCCCATCTGGGGTGGGCCTCCGCGGGATGGTGCCCAGGCCCAGCTCTCGGCCAACCTCCTCGTAGTAGCGAGAGACCCGGGCGAAGCAGTACAGCAGGATCGGAATGGCCACGATGACCACCCATGCTCCCGAGGTGAACTTCGTCACCACGAAGATCACCGTCGCGACCGCGGTCATCAGTGCGCCGATCCCGTTCAAGGTGGCCCGGGCCAACCACATCTTCGGCCGCTCCGTGGCCCAATGCCGGACCAAACCGCTCTGGGAGAGCGTGAACCCAGTGAAGACTCCGATGGCGAACAACGGGATGAGGGCGTTGGTGTTGGCGTTCACGGCGATGAGCAATGCGCCGGACGCGACGGCGAGCATGACGACGCCGTAGCGGTAGACCGGGCGGTCCCCCCGGAGGGCGAACACGTGGGGAACCAGGTTGTCCCGGGCGAGCAGGCTGGCAAGGACCGGGAGACCACCAAAGGAGGTATTGGCCGCGATCGCGAGGATCAAGGTGGTCGCCAGGTCGACCACGAAGTAGGCCGGCCCCCGCCCGAGCGAGACAGCGGTGATTTGGCTCAAGACCGTCTGGGTCTGGCTCGGGGCGATGTGGAACTTGACCGTGAGCACCGCCAGTCCGAGCAGCATGGTGGCGAGGATCCCGCCGAGGAGCATTTCAGTGCGCATGGCCCGGCGGACCCGAGGCTCCCGAAAGCCCGGCACGTCGTTGGCGATCGCCTCCACCCCGGTGAGGGCGCTGCAGCCGGCTGCGAACGCCTTGAGCAGGAGCAGGATGCCGACGGCCGCCGCGGCCTTGGGGATGATGGCAGGGTGCACCCCGGATCCGGGCGCGGGATGCGAGCGAAGGAACCCGCCCACGATCACGACGTAGATCCCGATGATGAACACCGCGGTGGGCAGGAACAACGCCCTGGCGCTGGTGGCCAGGCCCCGGAGGTTGAGCGCGGTGAGCAGAGCCAGGATGCCGAGGCTGATGGGAAGACTGTCCGGGGCCAACGAAGGGAACGCCGACACCAGGGCGGCCACGCCAGCCGCGATCGACACCGCCACCGTCAGGACGTAGTCGACGACCAGCGCGGCCGCCCCGAGGTGGCTGGCCCGCCGGCCAAGGTTGGCCTTGGAGACTGCATAGCAGCCGCCGCCGTCGGGATAGGCCTGGATGACCTGGCGGTAGGAGAAGACGAGGATCGCCAACAGGACCACGATGGCGACAGTGATCGGTTCGATCCTGTCCAAGGCGCCAGCACCAGCAGTGGCCAGCACCGCCAGCATGGCCTCCGGCCCGTAGGCGACCGAGCTGATGGCATCGAGCGAGAGGGCCGGGATCCCCTCGAGGCTCGTGATCTCACCCTGATGGTCGTCGTGCTCACTGCTCATGAGCTGGCCGGCATCGCTCACCACTCGTCCTCCATGGTCCGACGATCCTTCCACCTGGCCCCCGGGTCCGATGGATCATGCCCAGTTCAGCCGGCACGCCCATCGAGTCGCCCAGTGGGGCCAGAGGGCGGCGCGGGATCACGTGTTCAGTCGTGAGGCGCGATCTGGCTCGGAGTCACCGACCCGGTAGCCTCCTGCCGATGATCGGCTGTCACAGGACCGTCACCGGCGCGGGCGCCGGCCGAACCACTGCCTCGCGCGCCATCGGGAGCGATCGGCACCCGCTGTACCGGGCACCAGTCAGCCGAAGTGCCCAGCACCGGTCCGGGAATCCGGAGCCGGCATGTCGCCCGATCACCCGATGACCTCGCGGCGGGTGCGCGTCGGCGCGATCATCGTCGTCTTCATCCTCGCGGCCGTTGGCTTCGTCGTATTCGGCAGCTCGACAGCGATCAACCGCTCGGAGATGGCCAAGCTGGTCGTGCATTCTTCGGGAATCAAGGGCCTGGCGAACAAGCCGTATGTCAGCCAACCTCAGAGCTTCGCCAGCGTTCCCTCGAGGACCATTACTTCCGAAGCAACCAAGGATCCGGCCCGCACCGGCGTTTACTCCATCGGCTGGAAGAACGCAGCCTCTACTGGGAATGCGGACATCCTCCTCGAGATCCTGCCGACGGCGACGGCTGCCCGCAGCGCGCGTGACGAACTCGAGGCGCAGTACTCGGCAAAGAAGGACTACACCGCCGCAGGCCTGAAGCTGATCGGGTCGTTCTCTGCTCCCGAGGTTCCCCACGCGTTCGCTCGCGAGTTCGCCACGGCCAGTCCCCAAAAGGGCTCGCCGGCCACGACCGTCTTCGTCGTCGTCTTTCAGGTTGGCCGGGCCGCCGTCTCGGTCCTCGTGGAAGACGTGAAGGTGGCCGGACTGGAACGGGGAACGCTTGACCTGGCTGCTGCCGAGGTGCGGCTGCTCCGACGAGCCGAGCCCCACTTCTCAATGACTTCGTCGGTCCATCGACCGCTGACCGCACTGTGGTTCGGGCTGGGCGCCCTCGGCGTCAGTGTCGTCATCTGGTCGCTCCCATCGGCCACCCTCGAGCTGAGGCGCCGCCGAGAGCGCCGGATCAGCCAGGCTCGACGTCGTGAGCAGCGGCACGTCACCGCCAGGGGCACCAAGGTCCTGAGGAGGCGGGCCATGCCGAGCTGGCCGACGTCCCGCTCGACCGCTATCCGCTGGTACCGGCGGCGATCCCGGTCGGTTCGCTGACCGGCCAGAGGGTGCCAGTTCCTGGCCGGCGCGGGTTCGACGGTCACCCAGCGATTCGGTAGTCCTCGGGGGTGATGTAGAGGTAGGCATTCTGCGGGACCGCCCCGTTGAGTCGGTGGGCAATCACGGTGAGCTGGTACGCAGGCGTGGGGAGCCAAAGCCACGGAAGCTGCTCTGCGGTCACTCGCTCGTAGCGGCCGAGGGCGCCGGAATCACCCGATTGCATGAGGTCATTGATCGCGGTGGTGATCGAGGCGCTCCGGTAGCCGCCGAGATTGAGGGCTGAGCTCGCCAGGAACGAGTTGTCGCCCGTCGGCAGGACCGGCTCGTAGCTCGGCACACCGAAGTACGCGAGCTGCCAGTTGCACGCCGAGGGGCACCGGCCCACCGTCGAGACCAGATCGACGAAGCTCAGGGCGACCGGGGTGATGGCGATCCCGGCTCGAGCGGCACTCGAGCGCAGTGAATCAACCTCGGCGGTCAGCAAGGACGACCCGGAGGGATAGAGAAGGTCGAAAGCGAGTCGGCTCCCTCGCCGGATGCCAGCGCCACAGTGACCGGGCCCGGTGCCAGGGTCGCGGCAGCGGGCGGCCGAACCCGAAACCACGTGCCACCCGTGGCGCTCGAGGCGGGCCCGAGCGGCGGCGAGGTCGAAGGGGTATGGATTGCGGCGATCGGGTGCCGGGACGAGATCCGGCTCGAGCCGTACCGGCTCGGGTCCGTCGGTCGGCAGGGCAAAGCCGCCGAACACTCGCCGGATGATCTGTGACTGGTTCTCGGTCTGCTCGATGGCTTGGCGGACGTACAGCTTGGAGAGGATCGGGCCAGCCGACGGATTGCCGAAGTCATAGAGGGCGTAGCCAACAGCGACGTTGTACCAGGGCACCAGCCGGTAGCCGGCTGCCTCGAGCCCACGTGCATCCCCAAGATCCTCTAAGGGCAGGTACCCGACGTCGAGAACTCCTGAACGCAGGGCCATGACCTCAGCGCCTGCCGTGGGGAACGGCAACTCTTCGAACGCGGCGATGTCGGGCTTCACCGGTCCCGAGTACTCAGGGTTGGGTGCGAAGGTCGCCCGCCCATCAGCACTGAACGACACAAGCCTCCACGGACCGTCGACCACCTGCCACAGCGGGTTGGTGGCATAGGTCGCGAGGTCCATCGCCTCGTCGTTCAAGAAGTTGAAGACCGCTTCTGCCCCAGTGGCATCCTGGTCGTAGTTGCCGACAGCGGTGCTCATCGATGTCCGGTCCCATGCGTGCTGGGGCATCGGGGTGATGAGCGACAGCTGGTCGTCGGTGAACCACGTCGGGTTGACCCGGTGCTTCAGTACGAACACCACCGTGCGTGGATTGGGCAGCCTGACCGAGGCCACGTTGTCGGGGAACTGTCCCGGCACGTAATGCGCCCACTCCAGCTCGTTGAAGCGGTAGAGGTCGTAGGAGAACTCGATGTCGCGGCTGGTGACTGGCTGGCCGTCGGACCATCGGTAGGGTTTGAGCCGGACCGTTACCTCCCGGTCCTTGTCTGAGTACGAGATCGCCGAGTACAGCGAACGACTGGGATCGACCCTGGCCGCGGTCTCGTCGGTGCCAAACCAGGCCAGCGGACGCCAGAGCAGCGCCTGGAACTGCTCGACGTTGGGCACCGAGCTCTCGGTGACGGGGGCAAAAGGAAAGATGTAGCTCAGCGGCACTCCAGGCGGCTCGGCGAAGGTCACCACCGTTCCGGGTGGTCCGCCACTCGTGGCCGCTGCGGCCGGTGCCACCACGGCGGCCAGCCACGTGACCGCTGCTGCCACCAGCTGCCACCAGGGCGGCCGGAGCATCCACCGGCTGGCAGCGACCACCGAGCCTCGGCGGGCGCTCACGGCACCTGGGCGACGATGTCGGCTTCTTCTGGACCACCTCTGAGGCGCGCCAGGCCATCAGCCCGCCGGTTCGGACCTCGGGCGCTCACACCCGGCGCGGCGGCCCGAGGCAGTCCCCAATTGCTTGGTCACCCGGGTGGCTCCCGGTAGGCTTTGGTCCGTCGGCTCGGGGCCGGCCGCAGGAGTTCCCATGACCCAGACGCTCGATGTCGTCATCACAGACGAGGACGTCGAACAGCTCGTTGACAACGAGGACCTCTGGGCGGTCATCGTCTGGAACGACGACGTCAACACGTTTTCCCATGTCATCAAGGCGCTGGTCGAGATCCTGAACCACTCGCTCGCCCGGGCCGAACAGCTCACCAACCAAATCCACCACTCCGGGAAGGCGGTCGTCGCGGTCCGCCCCAAAGAAGAGGCGGTGGCCATCGTCGAGCGCTTTCACAGCCGGGGCATTCAGGCGACGATCGAACGCTGACGGATCCGCCCGCGGGCCCTCGGCACCAGGTCGGGGCCAGCGGGGATGGAGACGGGCCAAATCAATTGCGTGGACCGGAATCGTGGCCGCAACGGTGTTGGGTCCGGGCCGTACCCGCTACGGACCCGGGTCGTTCGTACTGCTCAGGCGTAGGCGCGGCGCTCGGCGGCGTCAGCGTAGGCCGCAAGCTCGGGCTCCTTGGCGAGCACGTCGGCGAACTTCTTTCGTGCCTGCTCGCGCTTGGCCGGCAGGTACTCACTCGGCCACAACCCCTCGTGCGGCTTGTAGTCCTTCAGCACATTGCGTGCCACCGTCACCTTGTGAACCTCGTCGACACCGTCGGCGATGCCCATCGTCGGTGCACCCGCGTACATTGCCTGGAGCGGCGTCAGGTTCGTCGTTCCCAACGACCCGTAGATGTGGAGTGCCCGATACGAGACCTCGCGGAGCACCTTCGCGCACGTGTACTTGCACGCGGCGATCTGCGTGCGAGCGGCCTGGGTGCTTGAGTTGTCGATCGTCCACGCGGTCCACAGGACGAGGAGGCGGAGCATGTTGATCTCGGCGTAGGAGTCCGCGATCGCCTCTTGGACCATCTGGTGCTCGGCGATGATCTTCCCGTGCGACTCGCGGCTGAGTGCCCGCTCGCACATCATGTCGAAGGCACGCTTGCACTGCGCGATCGTGCGCATCGCGTGGTGGATGCGCCCGCCGCCCAAGCGTCGCTGGGCCAGCACTTTGGCGCCATCCTCCGGGCCGAGCAAGTGGTCCAGGGGGACTCGGACGTCGTTGTAGCGGATATGGTTGTGAACTGCCGGGTACGGCATGATCTCCACTCCCGGCGTGTCGCGAGGCACGATGAAGATGCCGTTCGTGCACATCACGAAGAGGATGTCGGCATACCTCCCGGCAGAGGTGAACCACTTCTCCCCATTGATCACCCATTCGTCCCCGTCGCGCACCGCAACCGTCTTGAAGAGGTTCGGGTCCGAACCTCCGTGCGGCTCGGTCATGGAGTACGCCGAGAAGATCTCCTGGCGCATCAAGGGATAGAGCCAGCGCTCCTTCTGCTCCTCGGTCCCGTAGACCGCGAGCAGCTCCATGTTGCCGGTGTCAGGGGCCGCCGTGCCGAAGATGGCCGGAGCGGACCCGTAGCGGCCGAGGATCTCGTTGACCAGCGCCAGCTTGAGCTGGCCGTAGCCGGGTCCGCCAAGGTCTCGGTCCAAGAACAGCGCCCACAGCCCCTGGTCCTTCACCTGCTGCTTCAACGGGTCGACGAGGGCCTTGACCTTGGGGTTGCGAGAGCGCACCGCCCCCGGGAACACCAGGTCGAGCGGCTCGATCTCTTCCTTGCAGAACTTCTCGATCCAGTCGAGCTTCTCCTGGAACTCGGGCTCAGTAGAGAAGTCCCACGCCATGGTGGTGCTCCTTGTCGTCGGTTCGCACGGGCCCGGGTCGGCCACAGCACGTGTGCTAATGGGGCAGCGTCACAATATCAGCCACTGTCGTTATCGTCCGGTGGCGCGGTTGGCCTCGCGGTCGATGACCCCGGTCAACCGAACCACCGAGCCGGTCCGGAATCGGCACGCCCGAGGAGTTCGTCGAGGCAGCCGAGAAGGTTGACTCCGCGGAGTCGAGGACCTGGGGCTCGTCCTCCAGAAGGCGCTGACCGGTTCCGCGGCCGCCGCCCGCTTCTTCGTCGTCCAGCTCAAGTCCCTGGCCCGTCGCTTGGCTGCAGCGGTCGACCCCGCCGGGCGCATGGCCGAGCCACCGCAGCTCGACTTGCTCGTGCTGTCGGGCATCTCGGCGCCCATCACGGGCTGGGTCGCCTCCTTCGGTCTCGGCCCCGGCAGCGCTGCGCACGTGGCTGCGAACGCCCTCGGGATGGCCAGCCCCACCGATCGCCCGCCCCACCGCCGGGCGTGGCCCCCGAGGCGAGCGCAGCCGACCTGGTCGAGTTCGAGCGTCTGGCGCTGGCGGCCCTGCGCGACGAGCGCGATCCGCCGGAGGTGATCAGCAGCGAGCTCGGGCTCGCGGACAATGAGCTCGGCCGGCTGTTGGGAGTGTCCCGCCAGGCCGTGGGACAGTAGCGCGACCGGGGCCTCGTCGGAACGTCTCGCACGCATCGGCGAGGTGCTGCGGGTCGTCCAGGTCATGGCACACAAGCTGAAGCCCGGACCCCTGGCGTTTGGTGTCCCGCCGGGCCCGCTGCCGCCTTTGGCGGCCGCAGTCTCCTCGAGACGTTGGCGGAAGAGCCGGCGAAAGCACTCGAGGCCGTCGAGGGTGCCTTCGACTGGCGCGGCACCGCGTGAGGACGGTGCAACAGAAGCAGGGATCTTCCTTCGAGTAGCCGACCCGTCCTGGGAGGACCCTTGCGACGGATCGTTCTCGATGCGGCACGGACAGTGGTGGAACGCGCCAACGTCGTTCCCGGCGAGGTGACGCCGAGCTGCCGGTGCGAGGTGCCAGGTCGCGTGGTGGCCGACGTGCTGAGCGACGAGGGCTGCCTCGACGCCGGCCTCGAGACCACCTATCCGTTCGGACCGGACGGCCGGCTCGTCGAACCCCGGCGCTGCCAGCCGATCGGCCAGTCGGCGTGGGGCGCGGGCCTAGGCGGCGTCACCTTCCGCAGTGCCGCCCTGCCTGGCCCCGACGGAGAGGACCTCGCCTGGTTCGACCGCCCGGGCAGCCGTCTTGTTCCGGCCGGGCCACCGAGGCCGCTGCAGCCAGCGCGTGCCTAAGCGGCCCGAGCGCACCGGCCACCATGGAGCCAATGGCCCCGGCCGACGACGTTGTGAGACGCTCCCCCGGGGAGCGGTATTGATGTGCCATCTGACCCCGGTCCCTCAACCGGGGGGTGGACCCACCTGGCCTGCAAAGGTTGTTCCATGAGCGGTTCGAACGTGAGCTTCAGCTCGGGTACACCCGAGACGGTCCTGCCGGCGGTCGACGACCAGGTGCGCTCGGCCCTGGAGGAAGCAGCCCGACGTCCGCTCGAGGGCCGCCGAGACGCCTACGCCCTGGTCGCGGCCCGAGCGCCGCGCTGCTTGGAAGCCTGGGCCGAGCTGGCCGAGGCCGTTTCGGACCCCATCGAGCGGTACGCGTACGCCCGGGTCGGCTACCACCGCGGCCTCGACGGCCTGCGGGCGGCGGGATGGCGGGGCTCGGGCTACGTCCGCTGGCGCCACCCCTCCAACCGCGGGTTCCTGCGCTGCCTGGAGGCGCTCCGCCGGGCGGCCGAGGCCATCGGCGAGGTCGACGAGGCCGAGCGGTGCGCCGTGTTCTTGCGCCAGCTCGACCCGGACTGGCCGCCGCCTGAACTTCCCAGCTAAGCGGCCAGTTTTGGAGATAGATTCCGGGCCCGATGAACATCGTCGTCGGGAACGTGAAGGGCGGGGTCGGCAAGACGACCAGTGCGGTGTACTTGGCTGCGGCCGCCGCCGCCCGAGGCCGGGGGCCAGTCGTGCTGGTCGACTCCGATCCGCAGGGTTCGGCCGCCGAGTGGCTCGAGCAGTCCCCCCTGGACGGCGTGGAGCTGGTCGAGGCTCCCTCCGAGCGCACGGTCATTCGAGCCCTGGCCGGCTCGGACGGGACGGTGGTCGTGGACACCCCGCCCGGCGACGAACGGATCGTCCGGGCGGCGCTCCGTCGGGCTGACGTGGTCGTCATCCCGACCAGGGCTGGCGGGGTGGAGCCGACGCGGGTGCTCACCACCCTCGAGATGACCCCCGAGGACGTCGCCTGCGGGATCGTCGTGTGCGCGGCCCGGCTCGGCACCAACGACCTCGAGGCGACCATCGAGGACTGGTCGAGTGCCAAGGTCCCGGTGTGGGGGGTCATCCCTGAGCGGGTCGCGATCGCTGCCGGCCCGGCGGCGCGCATCTCCCGCGAGGGCCTCGAGGCCTACCAGGACGTCCTGCGACGAGCGGTTCGCGCCGCTGCTCGCTGAGGCTCGCGGCATTCGGGTCGCGCTGCAGAGCGGAGACCTGTCCTCAGGCGCCAGGCGGGGTGGTCACTCCACCCGCCGGCCGAGGAAGGCGGCCAGCTGATCGGCCGCCGGCCGGGCGGGGTCGCAGGGCTGCTCGGCGGCGAACGGCCGACCGGGACCCCTCAAGTCCGGACCCACTCGCTGACGGGCCGCGACCAAGGTTTCGGCCGCCAGCTCGGGGTCCAAGTCGGTGGGCAGCCCGACAGCCCGGGCCAGGTCCCAGGCGTGGGTGAGCGCGTCGGTGGTCCGCAAGCCGATGACCACCGAGCCTGGGACGGTGCCAAAGGGCATCGCCATCATCCGGGTCAGACCGTCGGGAGCAGCAAAAGCCTCCTGCGCCGCCCGGGCTGATGCGGCATGAGCGTCGATCCATCCCGGCAGGTCGGTCGGCCGAGGCGGGTCCAGCCCGGCCATCCGGCAGTTCCCACCCACCACGTGGTCGACGAGGTCGCGCACGGTCCAGCCGGCACAGGGGGTCGGGGCGTCGAGCTGCTCGGGGGTGAGCGAGGACAGCACGTCGGCGAACGCGTCCTGGGCTCGTTGGTGAGCGACGAGCGGATCCATCCCTCCTCCTTGGGCCAGCCGGCTGGCCACGAGGCTAGCGTCCTCGCGCCGTCGGGCCCGAGGTGGCCTCCGGATCGTCGGGGGTTCGGTTGGCGATCGAGGGGAAGCTGGCCGGGCCGACCCATGGCCTGGACAGCAACCACGGCGCCGGGGGCGGCATGAAGAGCTTCGTCAGCTGATCAACGACCGACTCATAGTTCACCCGCCAGCCCTTGAACTGCCGCCATGCCTCGGCCCGGCCGACCTCGATCGGGAACCCCACGGAGACCAAGAGCTCGAAACCGTCACCGAACTCGCCATCCCCGAGGCGGATCGGGTCGGTCGGACGAGGGTCGGGGTCATAGGGAATGCGCAGGACGTCGGCCAGGGAACGCAGGCAGTTGATCCCCATTCGAAGGCACAGCCGGGCTTGGCGCGGCGCCGAGGACGGAGCCAGAGCCAGGTGGAGGGCGGCTGCGTCGAGCACCGCCACCAGGGCCAGCAGCCACGACCGGGACGAATCCGGGGACCGGAACCACATCAGCGAGGGATATCCGGCATGGCTCTCCGACACCGCGGCAGCCCACCGCTCCCAGGTCGCGTACAGCTCGGGCAGCTCGTCGACGGTCTGGAAGCGAACATGACGGGAGAGCACCTCGGGGCCCCACGCCGGCACGCCACCCCGAGCGGCGAGCAGAGTCACCTCCGCTTCGCGGGCCGAAAAGGAGGAGTACAGGGTCGGGAGGTAGGCGATCTCGAGCGCGATGGTGAGGAACCCCAGTCCGGCCTCCACGATGTCGAGAGCCCGCTCGCCGCCGCCTCGCCCGCTCACGATGCCGAGCGTGAACACCGACGAACCCGACTGGGCCAGGGCATCGCCGAAGGCCCCTCCCCCGACCCACCACACCATGAGGGCGAACCCCAGCACGACCAGCGCCAGCCACGCGCCGAACAGCACAACCAGCGCGAGCGGTCCGACCAGGCCCATCACCTTGTCCTTGGCCTCGTAGGTGTCGAGCCGGGCCAGGAACGGTTCGACCGACCGGGCCAGCAGCTTGGACACCGAGCGCAGCAGCCTGGAGGAGGTGGCCCGGGGGATGACCAGCGTCGTGAACACGCTGGTCGCGGTGACCGCCACCAGGAGCACCCCGGCGACGAAGGCGGCGATCCGGGCCGGGTCGCTCACGGCCGGCTCAGCGGGATGACTTCGTGACCCGCCAGCGGTGGACCAGGAAGACCGCCACGGCCACCACCGCTAAGCCGAGCAGCACAAAGCCGGCCGCGGTAAAGCCTTTCACCAGCTTGTGCCACTCGGTGCCCAGGGCGTAGCCGGCCCCGGCGACCGCGGCCGAGTACACGGCCGTCCCGATCAGGGTGAACACTGCGAACGGCGCCACCGACATCTCGGCGATGCCGGCCACGATCGAGACGAAGGTGCGCACCAGGGGCAGGGCCCGGCCCAGCGCAACCGACCAGTCCCCCCTCGAGGCCAGGAACCGCCGCGCTCGGTCCAGGTCCGCTGGCGATACCAGGACGTAGCGCCCGTATCGGTCGACAAGCGCGTGGCCGCCGGTTCGACCGATGGCGAAGCCGACCATCGACCCGATGAACTCCCCGGCCAGACCGACCAGGATCACACCAGCCAGGCTGAAGTGCCCTTCGGCCGCCAGCGCGCCGCCGAAGCCGAAGGTGATCTCGGAAGGGAACGGGATGCAGATCGCCTCGGCCAGGGCCAGCACGAACACCGCCGCGTACCCAGACGACGCCAGGAAGTGTTCCATCGGGACTTTCTAGCCGGTCAGCGCTGGTCGGGTCCGCCACCGGTGGTCCGGCCTGCGGTCACAACCAGGCCGTAACCTGGGCGCCGTGGCCCTCCCGCTTCCCCGGACCCTCTCCCCCTCCAAAGCGGCCGCGTTCACCGACTGCCCGCTCGCCTTCCGCTTCTCGGTGCTGGACCGGATCCCCGAGCCGCCGTCACCCCACGCCGTGCGTGGGACCTTCGTCCATGCGGTGCTGGAGCGCTTCTTCTGGGAGCACCCGGCAGGCGAGCGGACCCCCGAAGCCGCCTTGGCCGTGCTGGCCACGGCCTGGGTCGAGCTTCAAGACGACGACACCTTCATGGCCCTCGGGCTCGGAGCGGAAGCAGCGCTCCAGTTCCGGGCCGAGGCCGAGATGCTGGTGGCGAACTACCTCCGAATTGAGGATCCCAACGCGGTGCACGCGATCGGCGTCGAGCTGGGCCTGGAGGCCCAGGTCGGAGGGGTCGTGCTGCGAGGGATCATCGACCGGCTCGACCTGACCCCCGAGGGCGATTTGGTCGTGGTCGACTACAAGACCGGCTGGGCCCCCTCGGCCCAGTTCGAGCGATCCCGGCTCAACGGGGTCCACACCTATGCGCTCTTGTGCGAGCAGGTCCTCGGTCGCCCTCCGACCCAGGTCAAGCTGTTGTACCTACGGGACCCGGTGACCATCGTGGCCACGCCGACCCAGCAGTCGGTCCGGGGCCACCGGGCTCGTACCAGCGCCCTGTGGGCAGCGATCGAGCGGGCATGCGAGCGCGAGGACTTCCGGCCTCGGCCGTCAGGGCTGTGCCGGACCTGCAACTTCCAGCACCTGTGCCCCGCGTTTGCCCAGTTGAACCAGGCTGCCTCCTGAGCGCGGGACCCAGGGGAATCGAGCAGCCTCTCACGACGTTGTGCAGGCCATGGCCCTTCCTCCATTCACCGTCAGCTGGGACTATCGCTGTCCCTTCGCCCGCAACGCCCACGAGCACCTCATCACTGCGCTGCGAGGGGGAGCGGATTGGGACGTCACCTTCGCCCCGTTCTCGCTCTCCCAGGTCCACGTCGCCGAGGGCGAACCGGCGGTCTGGGACAACCCGGAGAAGGCGCCCGAGCTGCTCGCGCTGAAGGCTGGCGTGGTGGTGCGGGACCGCTTTCCCGACAAGTTCCTCGACGCCCACGAGGCCCTTTTCGCCGCCCGCCATGACCACAGCCGCGACATCCGGGAAGAGGCGGTGGTCCGAGACGCCCTCGCGTCGGCCGGGGTGGACGCCGAGGCAGTGTTCGCCGAGCTGGCCCAGCCCTGGGCCGCCGAGGAGGTTCGCAAGACCCACGAGTGGGAGGTCGAGACCCACCAGATGTTCGGGGTCCCGACCTTCGTCGTCGACGACCAGGCGGTGTTCGTCCGGCTGATGCACCGCCCCAAGGGAGATCCTGAGCTGGCCCGGGCAACCATCGAGCAGGTGGTCAACCTGATCGTGGGGTCACCGGACCTCAACGAGTTCAAGCACACCCGCGTCCGCCGCTGACCCGGGCCCGGCGACCGCAGTCGCCGGCCAGCCAGCTGCCGGCCAGTTGTTAGCCTGAGCGCGGTGGCCGAGGACTTCGTGCTGCTCGCCGGGTCGGCCAGCCGCAAGCTCGGCACCGCCGTCGCCGCCTACCTCGGGCACGAGCTCGGCGCGTGCGAGACCATCCGCTTCTCCGAGGGCAACCTGTTCGTCCGGGTGCTCGAGAACGTTCGCGGCCGCGACGTGTTCTTGGTCCAGGGGACGGCGTTCCCGGCCAACGACAACTTCATGGAGCTGCTGTTCTGGATCGACGCGATCAAGCGGGCCAGCGCCGCGTCGGTGACCGCCGTCATCCCCTACCTCAGCTACGCCAAGGGTGACAAGAAGGACGAGCCCCGCGTGTCCATCCGGGCCCGGGTCTGCGCCGACGCGATCGAGGCGGCCGGCGTCGATCGGGTGGTCACCCTCGACCTGCACGCGCCGCAGGTGCAGGGGTTCTTCCGGGTGCCGGTCGACGACTTGTACGCCATGCCCTCGCTGTGCGACGCGGTGGTGGCCCGGCGGCTCCCAGACCTGGTCGTCGTGGCGCCCGATGCCGGGTACGCCAAGAAGGCCCGACAGTGGTCCGAGCGCCTCGGGGCGCCACTGGCCATCGCCGACAAACGGCGCACCGACCACTCCGAGTCAGCCGAAGTGCTGGAGTTGATCGGCTCGGTCGACGGCTGCACCGCGCTGATCGTCGACGACTTCACCATCTCGGCAGGCACGTTGGTCGACGCGGCCCGGGTCCTCAGAGAGCGGGGAGCGACCGCCGTGTACGCCGCGGTCAGCCACGGGCTCCTGACCGACGCTGCGCTGGAACGGCTGGCGGCCAGTCCGATCAGGACCTTGTTCATGACCGACAGCGTCGAGACCCAGCCGGTCGAGCTGCCGGCGATGGTCGAGGTGGTGTCGGTGGCCCCGCTGTTCGGCGAGGCGATCCGCAGGATCGCCTCTCGGGAGAGCATCTCGGTGCTGTTCAGCTGAGGGCCTGGCCTGCCGCTCAGCGCGTGGCCAGCTCGGCCAGCAACCTCCAGGTCCGCTCCCGCTCGGCCGTGCTGGCGATGACCGAGGCAGTGAGGTCGGTCGCCCCGGCGTCGGCCAACCGGCTGATCCCCGCGGCCACCTCCTCCTCGGTGCCCACGAGGGCGATGTCCGAGGCCGAGGTGGCCCCCTCTCGGTCCAGCATCGCCCGGTAGGAGGGCAGCGTGGGATAGATGGCCAACGCCCGGTCGATCCGCTCGCGCGCCGCGTGCGGATCGTCGGTCACGCAGACCGGCAGCCCGACCACCACCCGAGGCGCTGCCCTCCCGGCCGCCTCGGCGGCAGCGGTGATCCGAGGGACGATGTGGGTGGCCACGGTCTTGGTCCCGGTCATCCAGGTGACGGTCCCGTCGGCGAGCTCGCCTGCGATCTGCAGCATCACCGGGCCCAGCGCGGCCACGTACACCGGCGTGGCCCCTGTGACCTGGGGCAGCGGCCCGCTCACGGCCCGCAGACGCTCGCCGGCGAAGTCCACTCGCTCACCTCGGAGCATGGGCACCAGCACCTGCAGGTACTCGCGCAGGAAGCTGGCTGGACGCTCGAAGCCGAGCCCCCACATGCCCTCCACGACCACCTGGTGCGACAGGCCAACTCCGAGCGCAAGCCGCCCCCCGATCGCCGACTGCACGGTGGCTGCCTGGGCCGCCAGCATCGCCGGGTGCCGGGGCTGGATCGGGACCACCGCAGTCCCGAGCTCGATCCCCGGGACGCGGGCCCCGACCAGGGCCAGCAAGGTCAGGGTGTCGTGCCCGAACACCTGGCTGGCCCAGGCCGAGGCGAGACCGGCCCCGGCCAGCCGCTGCGTGTCGGCGACCACCTCCTCGATTGGCGCCGAGCTGTCGACCAGGCCCCCGATCCGCACGCTCTCTCCTCCCCCGCCCACTCGGGTGCGACCCCGTCTCGGCTCCCCTGCTGACGCTGCCGGTAACCTTCCGGTGGTGACCGGCGGCGATGGTAGCGGACACCTCGGCGGCCGCCCCACCGTCGGCATCGTCGGGGCCGGGCAACTGGCCCGGATGACCATCGAGGCCGCCTCGGCACTCGGGGTCAAAGTGGTGCTCTTGGCAGAAGATCCCAAGGCGGCCGCGACCGAGGTCAGCGGACACGTGCTGCTCGGCGCGCCGACCGACGCCGGCCAGCTCTGGGCACTGGCCGCCCGCTGCGACGTGATGACGTTCGACCACGAGCAGGTCGATCTCGAGATGCTGCGCACGTTCGAGGGGGCTGGCGTCGCGGTGCGACCCGGGGTCTCGGCGATGCAGGCGGGGGTGGACAAAGCGCACATGCGGCGCACCCTGGGAGCAGCCGGCCTCCCGGTGGTGCCGTGGTCGGCGATCGACCCCGACGGGCCCCGGGCGATGGCCGCCCAGGTCGAAGACTTCGCGTCGGCCCACGGGTGGCCGGTGGTGATCAAGGCCAGCCGGGGTGGCTACGACGGCAAAGGGGTCTGGGTGGTCCCTGACCCCGAGTCGGCCCGCCGCCTGTGCGCGACCGTCGGCGCTGCGGGCGTGCCGCTGCTCGCCGAGCGGTACGTGACCATGGACTTCGAGCTGTCGGCCCTGGTCGTGCGGAGCGCGTCGGAGACCCGCACCTGGCCGGCGGTGGAGACCTGCCAGGTGGACGGGATCTGTCGCGAGGTGCTCGTGCCCGGCCGGGTCTCCCCCCCGGTGGCGGCCAACGCCCAGGCCCTCGCGGCCCGCATCGCCGAGGCAATCGGGCTGATCGGGGTCATGGCGGTGGAGCTGTTCGCCACCGGCGAGGAGCTGACCGTGAACGAGCTCGCCCTGCGCCCTCACAACAGCGGGCACTGGACGATGGAGGGCTCGGTGACCTCACAGTTCGAGAACCACCTGCGGGCGGTGCTCGGCCTCCCCCTCGGTGCCACCGATGCGGTGTTCCCCCACACGGCAATGGTGAACGTGCTCGGCTCCCCCGACGGCTCGGACCCGTCGCGCCGGTTGGCCGACGCCCTGGCGGTCGGCGGTGCCCACGTGCACCTCTACGGCAAGGACCCCCGGCCGGGGCGCAAGCTCGGACACGTGACCGTGTGCGGCCAGGATCCGGCCGAGGTGCGTTCCCGGGCCTGGGCGGCTGCTCGGGCACTGGGGACCCCGGAGCCGAGCCCGGTGCGCCCGCCGGCACCGGCGTGGTGACCGGCAAACCGCCCCTGGTGGCGGTGGTCATGGGGAGCTCGTCGGACCACCAGGTGATGGCGGGCGCGGCCGAGGTGCTCGAGCAGTTCGGCGTGCCCCACGAGACCAGGGTCCTCTCGGCGCACCGGACGGCCGAGGCGATGCTGGCGTTCGGCACGGCAGCGGCCGGACGAGGCCTGAAGGTCATCGTGGCCGGGGCCGGCGGCGCTGCCCACCTGCCCGGCATGCTGGCGTCGGTGACCCGTCTGCCGGTGATCGGCGTGCCGGTGGCCAGCGGGTCGCTCGGCGGGATGGACTCGCTCCTCTCGATCGTCCAGATGCCCCGGGGCGTGCCGGTGGCCACGGTGGCGGTCAACGGAGCCCGCAACGCCGGGTTGCTGGCGATCCGGATCCTGGCGGTCGAGGACGCCGGACTGGCCCGGGCCATGGAGTCCTACCAGGCCACCTTGGCCGAGGAGGCCAGGCACCAGGACGCCGAGATCTCCGGCGCCGCCCCGACCCAACCCTGAGGCCCCATGACCGCGCTCACCGAGCAGCTGGGCTACGGGCCCGACGCCCGGCTGCTGATCATCAACGCCGACGAGCTTGGCTTCTGCCACGCCACCAACGTCGGCGTCTACGAGGCGCTCCGCCGCGGCGCGGCGTCCAGCGCCTCGCTCATGGTCCCCTGCCCCTGGGCCCGGGAGGCGGCTGCCCGCTACCGGGGCGAGGACATCGGCGTCCACCTCACCCTCAACGCCGAACAGGAGCTCTACCGCTACGGGCCGATCACCCACGCGCCGTCGCTGCTCGGCGGCGACGGCGGCTTCCCGGCCACCGTCGAGGACGTCTGGGACCACGCCGACCTGGACGAGACCCGGCGGGAGTGCCGGGCCCAGATCGAGCGGGCGATCCTGTGGGGGTTCGACGTGAGCCACCTCGACGCCCACCTGACCACGCTCCAGCTCCGGCCGGAGTTCTTCGACATCTACCTGGAGCTGGCGGTCGAGTTCCAGCTCCCCTTGCGCATGGTCGACGACCACCTGCACCGCCTGCTCGGGTTCCCGGCGGTCGAGCTCGCCCGCAACGCCGGCGCCGTGTTCAGCGACCACCTGGTGAGCCTGCCCGGCGGGGCCACCGCCGCCATGCTCGAGGCGGTGCTGGAACGGCTCGAGCCCGGGGTGACCGAGCTGCACCTGCGGCCGGCGGTGGACACCGACGAGCTGCGGGCCCTCGCCCCGGACTGGGCCGAGCGAGTGGGGGACCACCAGCTGCTGTGCGGCGACCCCAACCCCAGGGCGATGGCCGAGGCGATGGGGATCGAGGTGATCGGGTTCCGAGCGCTGCGGGCCGTGGCCCGGTCCGGGGCCGACGACCCGATCAGCTGACGCGAACCCCGGCGAAGAGGTCGTCCTCCTCCACCTCGACCGGGCCGAGGCGGTTGCGGGCCAGCTGGTACTCCTCGGTACTGGGAATCGCCTTCTCGACCTCGGGCGGCAGGCCGAACCACATCCGCGATGTCGGGTCGACCTGGGTCGCATGGGCCCGCAGGGCATCGGGCCGGATGTGCTCGTAGCCGGTCACGTCGATGACGGTGGTGACCGGGGGTGGGGGCGCCTCGAGCATCCGGGCCAGGCGCTCCCCGCTGTAGGGGGACTCCAGCCCGAGCTCGAGGAACTTCTCGTGGATGGCCCGCATCCGGGAGACCGACCAGACCGTGTAGTAGAGCTTGGCCGGCGCGAACGGCGGGCCGGCCTGCGGATAGGCCGACGGGTCGGCGGCGGCGTCGAAGGCGAGGACCGAGATCTCGTGGACCCGGAGGTGGTCGGGGTGGGGATAGCGGCTCTGCTCGTCGGGGTAGGTGACGATCACCTGGGGCCGCACCCGCCGGATGACCTCGACCAGCCGCCCGACCGCCTCGTCCAGCGGGGCCATCGCGAAGCTGTCGGGGTGCTGGTTGGCCTCCGAGCCCGGCATGCCCGAGTCCCGGTAGCCGAGCATGACGACCTCGTCGTAGCCGATGATCGAGGTCGCAGCCTCGAGCTCCCGCCGACGGTGCTCGGCCATGGTCGCCTTGACCTCCGGGCGATCCATGGCCGGGTTCAAAATGTCCCCCTCCTCGCCGCCGGTGCAGCAGACCAGCACGGTGTGGACCCCCTGGTCGTGGTACCGGGCCACGGTGGCCGGACCCTTGGAGGACTCGTCGTCGGGATGGGCGTGGACGGTGAGCAGGCACCTTCGATCGGCCATGGGGCGACCCTACCGGACGGGGATGTCCTCCGAGCGTCCAGGGGGATTTATGCTCGACGGGGACGAGAGCCCGGTGGCGTTCCCGCCGAGGAGGGCAGAGCAGTGGGCGTCTTCAGTCGAATATCGGCCATCTTCCAGGCCAAGGCCAACAAGCTCCTCAACCGGGTCGAGGATCCGAGGGAGACCCTCGACCTCTCCTACGAGAAGCAGCTGGAGAGCCTGACCAAGGTCCGCCGGAGCGTGGCTGACGTCGCGACGGCGCGCAAACGCATCGAGCTGCAGGCGGCGCAGCTCCAAAAACAGGCCGACAAGCTCCAGGAGCAGGCCAAGGCCGCCCTGGCCCAGGGCAACGAGCCCCTCGCCCGCGAGGCGCTGTCCCGCCGGGCGGCCATCGGCGAGCAGCTCCGCGAGCTCGAGTCCCAGCACGCCCAGGTGACCGAGCAGCAGGAGAAGCTCATCGAGACCTCCCAGCGGCTCCAGGGCCAGGTCGAGCAGTTCCGCACCCGCAAGGAGACCCTGAAGGCCAGCTACACCGCGGCCCAGGCCCAGACCCAGGTGGGCGAGGCCATCTCGGGCATCTCCAAGTCCTTGGGCGACGCCGGCGGGGCGATGCAGCGGGCCCAGGACAAGATCGCCAGCATGCAGGCCCGAGCCGGGGCCCTCGACGAGCTCCTGGCCTCCGGGGCATTGAGCAACCTGGACCAGCCGGTCGACGACATCCAGGCCCAGCTGGACAAGGTGTCGGCCGGGACCCAGATCGACAGCGAGCTGGCCGCGCTCAAGGCCGAGCTGGCAGCGAGCGGGCCGGCCGCGGCCCTCGACCAGGGGAGCGAGGACAAGACTGAGGACGCAGAGATCGTGAGGGACAGCGTCACCGGTGGGGAGGGCCAGGCGGCCGCCGACCCGGTGTCGAACCCAGGGAAGGAAAACTGAATGCCACGTGCCCGCAACATCGCCGCCGACCGGGGCCTGACCTTCAGGATGTTCGTCACCGGGCTCCTGCTGGTCATCCTGTACAGCGCGTTCGTCGCCATCCTGTGGCGGATCGGGATGTCGGTGGCCGCCATCGTGGTGATCGTGGCCCTGCTCCTGTTCGCCCAGTACTGGTTCTCCGACCGCATCGCGCTGTGGTCGATGCACGGCCGCGAGGTGACCCCGGCCGAGGCGCCCGAGCTGCACGGGATCATCGACCGGCTGTGCGCGCTGGCCGACATGCCCAAGCCCCGGGTCGCGATCGCCGACGTGGACATGCCCAACGCCTTTGCCACCGGTCGCAATCCCAAGGCGGCGGTGGTCTGTGCGACCACCGGCCTGCTGCGGCGGCTCGACGAGCCCGAGGTGGAAGCAGTCCTGGCCCATGAGCTCTCCCACGTCGCGCACCGCGACGTGGCGGTGATGACCATCGCCAGCACCCTCGGGGTGGTGGCCGGGCTGACCACCCGGATGATGCTCTACGCCGGCCTGTTCGGAGGCTTCGGCGGCGGTGGCGGCGGCCGGGGCAACAACAACCAGGGTGCCCAGCAGATCGTGCTGCTGGAGATGGCGGTCATGCTGGTGTCGATGGTGGTCTACGCGATCAGCTTCCTGCTCACCCGGGCCTTGTCCCGCTACCGGGAGCTGGCTGCCGACCGTTCGGGCGCCCTGCTGATCGGGCGGCCCTCGGTCTTGGCCTCGGCGCTCGTCAAAGTGACCGGCGAGATGTCCCGCATCCCAACCCGCGACCTTCGGCGGGCCGAGGCGTTCAACGCGTTCTTCTTCACCCCTGCCCTCACCCAGGGGCGGGGTGGGGTGTCGATCTCGACCCTGTTCTCCACCCACCCCAGCCTCGAGCGCCGGCTGGCCCAGCTGGCCGAGCTCGAGCACCAGCTCGGCCAGGCCAGCTAGGCGGCCCGCTCGACGTGGGCTTCCTCGACACGCTGCTCGGGCGGACCAAGCCGGTTCGGGCCAACCTCGACGCCCTGTTCGCTCTGCCGTCGGCGGCGGTCACCCTCCAGAGCGCGGCCGGCCTGGTCTCCTCGGGCTCGGCCGGGGTGTGCTGGAAGCCGCCCGCCGGCCAGCCGGCCCAGGACCTCGAGCACGAGATCGCCGAGCTCTTGGACCTCCCCGACCCCGACCCCGGCGCCGGCCCGGCGATCGGCTCGTTCACCCAGTCCGAAGACACCTACGGCTACCGCTGGCTGGTGTTCCAAGACCCCCAGCTCGAGGATCTGGTGACCCGGGTCCACCTGGCCAACAGCACGCTGGCCGAGGCCGGCTGGGGGCCGCAGCTGTTGTGCTCGGTGTTCGGGTTCATCCCGGCCGACGGCGCTGGTCCCGACGCCAAGCCGTGCCTCCTCGTCTACCTCTACAAGCGGGGCACCTTCTACCCCTTCGCCCCAATCGGCGGCGAGCGACGCGACAACGAGCTCGAGCTTCGGATCAAGGCGGTGGTGGGCACCGACCTGCCGTTCGAGGCTGACCTCGGTCGCTGGTTCCCGCTGTGGGACGCGCCGGTCCACTGACCGCAACCGGCCGGCCGGCGAGGCCGCCGTCACCAGCGTGTCACGAGCGGCTCTCGGTACGCTCCGGGCCGTGCCCGACGCGAGCCAGCTGCAGACCGCCCGGCGCGACCCCGACCGCCTGGTCCCCCTGGAACAGGTGCTCAACTTCCGGGACGTGGGCGGCTACCCCACCGCCCAGGGCCGGCGGGTCCGCTGGCGCCGGCTGTTCCGCTCCGGGACGCTGGCCCAACCCTCGCCAGCCGACCTCGAGACCCTCAGAGCGCTCGGGATCGCCACCGTCTTGGACCTCCGGAGCACGGCGGAGTGGGACCGCGGCCGGTGCCCAGCGGCCGAGCTGGGGGCTCGGGTCCACCATGTCCCCATTGTCGAGGAGATCCTCGACCCAACCCGCCTCGGCCTCCCAGAGGGGATGCTGGCCGACCGCTACCGGGACTACGCCCGCGACGGCGCCGAACCGATCGCCCGGGCGATCTCGATCCTGGCCGACCCGGCCGCCTACCCGGTGGTGGTCCACTGCCTGGCCGGCAAGGACCGCACCGGGGTGGTCATCGCCATCGTGCTCGGCCTGCTCGGGGTGGACGACGCCACGATCGCCCGGGACTACGAGCTGAGCCAGGCCGCCATGGGCCCGCTCCGGGCCCGGGCCGAGGCCGACCCGCAGTCGTCCCAGCTGCCGCCGCCGCTGGCCGACGAGGTGTTCTCGGCCCGCCCGGCCGCCATCACCGGCCTGCTGGCCGAGTTGCGCCGGGAGCACGGCAGCCTGGACGGCTACGCCCGGGCCATCGGCCTCACCCCCGACGTGGTGGCCAGCCTGCGGGCGGCGCTCACCGAGTAGGCCGGCCCCTCGCTCAGCCGAGCCGATCGATCTCGGCCGCGAGCTCGAGGTCCCGCTCGGTCAACCCCCCGGCCGAGTGGGTGGAGAGCCGAAGGGTCACGGTGTCCCAGCGGATGTCGATGTCCGGATGGTGCCCCGCCGCCTCGGCGACGGCCCCGACCCGGTTGACGAAGTCGAGCGCGCCGGCGAACCCCTGCCGCTTCACCTGTTTGACCAGCTCGTCACCGTCACGCCGCCACTGCAGGCCCCGGTCGGCCACGGCCGCGTCCACGGCATCGGCTGAGAGCACCTCGGGCATCGCATCACCTCACGGTCTGGTCATCTCCTCTGGCCGCACTACCTTGTCGAACTCCTCGGCGGTCACGAACCCGAGCGCGAGGGCCGCCTCCCGCAGGGTGGTGCCCTCATGGTGAGCCTTCTTCGCCACCTCGGCGGCTCGGTCGTAGCCGATCACCGGGCTGAGCGCGGTGACCAGCATGAGCGAGTTGTTGAGGTGGCGCTCGATCTGGGCGTAGTCCGGCTCGAACCCCTCGACCAGAAACTGGCGGAAGGTGGTGCAGGCCGCCGCCAGCAGGCTGACCGAGGACAAGAAATTGGCGATGATGACCGGCTTGCACACGTTGAGCTCGAGGTTGCCCCTCGAGCCGGCCAGGGCGATCGCGGCGTCGTTCCCCATGACCTGGATGCAGACCATGATCATGGCCTCGCACTGGGTCGGGTTGACCTTGCCCGGCATGATCGACGAGCCGGGCTCGTTCTCGGGGAGGCGCAGCTCGCCCAGGCCGCAGCGGGGCCCGGAGCCGAGCCACCGGAAGTCGTCGGCGATCTTGGTCAACGAGACGGCCAGGGCCCGCACCGCACCGCTGGCCGCCACCAGCTCGTCGTGGGCGGCCAGGGCGGCGAACTTGTTGGGCGCGCTCACGAAGGGCAGGCCGGTCATGGCCGCGATCTCGGCCGCGACCTTCTCGGCGAACTCGGGGTGGGTGTTGAGCCCGGTGCCGACCGCCGCCCCGCCCAGCGCCAGCCGGTAGAGGCGCTCGAGCGAAGCCTCGACCCCGGCGATGCCGTCGTCCAGCTGGGCCACATATCCGGAGAGCTCCTGACCCAACGTGAGCGGGACCGCGTCCATGAGGTGGGTGCGGCCGATCTTGGTGACCAAGGCATAGGCGGCTGACTTGGCGGCCAGCGCGTCGCGCAGCGCCCGGACCGCCGGGAGCAGCTGCCCGGTCACCTCCTCCACCGCGGCGATGTGCATCGCGGTGGGGAAGGTGTCGTTGGACGACTGGGACATGTTCACGTGGTCGTTGGGGTGGACCGGCGTCTTGGAGCCGAGGACCCCGCCGTCGAGCTCGATGGCCCGGTTGGCGATCACCTCGTTGGCGTTCATGTTGGTCTGGGTCCCGCTGCCGGTCTGGAACACCCGAAGAGGGAAGTGATCGTCGAGGCGGCCCTCCGCCACCTCGGCCGCGGCCTGCTCGATCAGCTCGGCCAGGTGGCGGTCGAGCTTGCCCAGCTCGGCGTTCACCCGGGCGGCCGCCCCTTTCAAGATGCCGAAGGCCCGGATCACCGGCCGGGGCATGCGCTCGCCGATCGGGAAGTGGTGCAGGGATCGGGCGGTCTGGGCGCCCCAGTACCGATCGGCCGGGACCTCCATCTCGCCCATGCTGTCGGTCTCGATACGGGTGGTCGTCACCGCTCCCTCCTCGCCCCGGTCCGCCCCCCGCCCTCAGCTTCGGCCACCGCGGCGCGCCACGCAAGGCCCGACCACCGGTCGACGCCGGCCCGGTGGACCTGGTCCAGGGTGGCCAGGTCCTGCGCTCGGGGCCCATGGCCGGCCCCGGGGACCTCCAGCACCGCCGCCAGGCCGTCCAACGCCGGGTGGCCGAGCAGGCTCCCGAGCCGCTCGAGGCCGATGTCCCCCTCGCCCAGGTTGGCGTGGCGGTCCCGGCCGGCACCGAAGCCGACCGCCGAGTCGTTCACGTGGAGGCACCCGAGCCGGTCGAGGCCGACGGTCTGGTCGAGCTGGTGCACCAGGGCGTCGGCCTCCTCCACGGTGCCGAAGGGGATCCCGGCCGCCCACAGGTGCTGGGTGTCCAGGCAGATCCCGAGATCGGGGTGGCCGTCAGCCGCCTCGATGATCCTGGCCAGCTCGTCCAGGCTGCGGCCGATCGTCCCCCCCGCCCCGGCGGTGTTCTCGAGCAGGATCGGGCACCCGCCCCCGGTGGTCTCGACCGCCTCGACCAGGGCCCCGGCCACCTGCCCGAGGCGGGCCTCGAACCCGGTGCCGAGGTGGCTGCCGGGGTGGACCACCAGCCCGGCCGCCCCGATCGCGGCCGCCTCGACCAGGTTGGCGGCCAGGCTGGCGCGGGATCGGGCACACAGCTCGGGATCCGGTGAGGCCAGGTTGATCAGGTAGGGGGCGTGGCAGAAGGTGGGAAGCCCACCGGGCCGCCGAGCCGCCGCCTCGCGGTAGGCGGCGAGCGCCTCGGGCCGGTGTGCCGGCAGCTTCCAGGCCCGCGAGCTCTGGAGGAACACCTGCACCGCAGCCGCACCGATCGCCTCGGCGGTCGCGATCGCCTCGAGCAGATCGGGGCCGGCCCGAACCTGGGCGCCCAGACGCACCGGCTCAGCCCACCGCCCCGGCCAGCGGCCCGAGGGCATCGAGGGCGTCGAGAACCGCGGGCCGGTGGAACAGCGACCCTCCCCGAGCGGCCTCGGGAGCCACCACCGCCACCACCCCGTCGGCTCCGGCGTCCAGCACCGACCGCGCCTGGGCGGTGCCGCGGCCGGGGGCGAGCACGCCTCGCCACACCAGCGCCGGCCCGGCGGCCGGCAGCCGGCGACGCGCCCGGGCGACGTCGGTGGCCGTGCCCGAGACGACCAGGGCGTCAGCGATGGCGGCGGCCGCGACGTCCTCGGTCGCCGCCTCCCCGGCCACCAGGCCGACCGCCAGCGGGGGACCGCCCGGGCGCAGTGGGCGAGGGCGGACCGTGAGCCCGGACACCCGGTAGTGGCGACCGGCTTCGGTCACCGCTGGCTCGCGCAGCAGGCGGGCCAGCAGCCGGGCCGCCTCGTCCAGGCGATCGAGCGCCGCCGGGCGGTCCTCGACCAGCGCGACCAGCGCCCGGCCCCGGCTCAGCCGGTCGAGGGCGCACAGGTCCCGGGCCACCACCGAGGGGTGGCGGCCGCCCGAGGGCCGCACCACGAGCCCGATCCCGAGCGTGGCGGTGGTGGCGGCCAGCGCCCCGGCCACCGGCACCGGGTCGAGGCCCCCGGCCGGCCCCTCCACCAGCCACAGCGCTCCCAGTCCGGCCGCCTCGGCCGCCCGGCCCAGCGCCTCGAGGGCGATCGTGGCACCGGCCGGACGACCTGGCCCCTCCGGGCGGCGCAGCGGGGGCAGCTCGAGGCCGAACCGGGGGAACCGGGCCATCGGCCGGCACGATACCGGCCCCGGCCGGGCAGCCGCCCCGGGCCGCTAGGGTGCGCCGGTGACCACGGGAGCCGCGACGCGGCCGGCCCAGCCGCTCGACCAGGCCCTGGGTCCCGACGGTGCCCAGGATCCCCACCACCCGGTGGTGGAGGTCGAGGGGCGTCGCCTCGCGCTGTCCAACCTGGACAAGGTGCTGTACCCGGCCGCCGGGTTCACCAAGGGCCAGGTCATCGACTACTACGCCCGCATCGCCCCGGTCCTGCTCCCCCACCTGGCCGACCGGCCCTTGACCATGCGCCGCTTCCCGGGCGGGGTGGAGGACCCCCGTGCCTTCTACGAGAAGCACCGTCCCCGGGGGGCGCCCGGCTGGGTCCGCAGCGTCCGGGTCCCGCCGGGACCGAAGGCCACGGACACGGTCGACTTCATCGTGGTCGACGATCTGGCCACCTTGGTCTGGGTGGCCAACCTGGCCGCCCTGGAGCTGCACGTCCCGCAGTGGCGGGTCGCCCGCTCCGGCGCCCCCCAGGTCCCGGACCTGCTCGTGTTCGACCTCGACCCGGGCGAGCCGGCCACGGTGGTCGAGTGTGCGCAGGTGGCGCTGGCCCTGGCCGAACTGGTCTCGGAGCGCCACGGCTGGCAGTGCCACCCCAAGACGAGCGGATCCAAGGGCCTCCAGCTCTACGTCCGCCTGCCCGAGCAGGACCGCCAGCGCCGTTGGGACGACGGCGGCACCCGGGAGCTGGCCCGCCGGCTGGCGGTCGAGCTGGCCCGGGCCCGCCCGGAGCTGGTGGTGGCCCGGATGAACCGGGAGCTGCGAACCGGGCGGGTGCTGATCGACTGGAGCCAGAACCACGTGGCCAAGACCACGGTCGCGCCGTACTCCCTGCGGGCCCGAGCCCGCCCCAGCGTCTCGACCCCGGTGACCTGGGACGAGGTCGACCGGGCGGCAGGAGGCGACGGGGAGCGGCTCAGCTTCGACCCCGACCAGGTCCTCACCCGGGTCCAGCGGGACGGGGACCTGCTGGCCCCCCTCCTCGGGTAGGCGGGATGGCCCTGCCACTCACCCCGCCGGTCGAGCCGATGCTGGCCAAGCTGGTCAGCGAGCTCCCGGTGGCCGAGGGGCTCTGCTACGAGCCGAAGTGGGACGGTTTCCGGACCATCGTCTTCCGGGACGGTGCCGAGGTGGAGCTGTCCAGCCGCAACGGCCGCTCGCTCACCCGGTACTTCCCCGAGCTGGTCGCCGCCCTTCGGGCCGCGCTGCCCGAGCGCTGCGTGGTGGACGGAGAGATCGTCATTGCCGGGCCCGCCGGCCTCGACTTCGAGGCCCTGCTCCAGCGGATCCATCCGGCCTCCTCCCGGGTGGCGCGCCTGGCCCGGGAGACGCCGGCCGCCTTCGTCGCGTTCGACCTTTTGGCCGAGGGCGACGACGACCTGTGCGGGTCGCCCTTCGCGGCGCGCCGGCAGCGCCTCGAGCGGCTGGCCGGCCGCACGCGGGGGGGCCTGGCGGTCACCCCCCAGACCGCTGACCCGGCGGTCGCCGCCGACTGGCTGGCCCGGTTCGAAGGAGCCGGCCTGGACGGCGTGGTGGCCAAGGCTGCCGACCTCCCCTACCGCTTCGGCCAGCGGGTCATGTGGAAGGTGAAGCACGAGCGGACGGTCGACTGCGTGGTGGCCGGCTACCGGGACCACAAGCAGGGCGGGGTCGGCTCGCTCGTGCTCGGCCTCTACGACGCCCACGGCACCCTGCGCCACGTGGGGGTGTGCTCGGGGTTCAGCGCCCGCCGACGGCAGGAGCTGGCCCAGGAGCTGGCCCCCTACCAGCTGGCCGACGGCGAGCCCCACCCCTGGCACGAGGCCCGCTGGGCCGGGCCGACCGCGAGCCGCTGGAGCTCCGACGCCGAGCTGGCCCTGCACCCGCTCCGGCCGACCCTGGTGTGCGAGGTCGCCTACGACCACCACCAGGGGGATCGCTTCCGACACGCCACTGCGTTCCGCCGCTGGCGGCCCGACCGGGACCCCTCGTCGTGCACCATGGACCAGCTGGAAGTGGTCGCCCCGGTCGAGCTGGCCGAGGTGTTCGCCGCCCGCTGAGCGCGGTGGTCCTCAGCGAACCGGTCGGCCGCTCGGGCTGACCACGTACCACAGGCCACCCAGGTTGTCGAGACCCTGGCCGGTGGCCATGCCCGGGGCGGTGTCGGCGAACCACCGGTAGAGGGGCCAGCCGCCGTAGGTGACCTGGAGGCGGCCGTCGGGCCGCCGGATGGTGCCGAGCAGCGAGGCCCGGACCCCGTGGCCGGCCTCCGGGGCCCGCACCCCCGGTGGCAGCAGCAGCGGCGGCCACTCGAGCGCGCAGATCCCGTGGCACCGGGAGACCGACCGGTGGTGGTCGGGAACGAAGAGGTACACGGTGTCGCCCTTGCCGTCCACCAGGATCCGGCCCAGCCCGTCGACCTGGGCCACCTCGATCCGGTAGGCCGGGCCATGGAAGCTGGCCGGCGGCGGGCCCGAGCCGGCCCCCGAACCGCCGCCGCAGGCGGCGGCCAGCGCCGCCACGCTGACCAGCCCAGCCGCGGCGAGCCACCGGGGCAGCCGGCGACCGGCGGCCGGGCACGCCGTCGGAGCAGACCGGGGTGCCAGGGGGAGGACGCCGATGCCCCACCCTACCGGCCGCCCCGCCGGCCGCCCGATCGCCGTCGGGCACCGCCGGCGCGAGAGTGGTCGACGAGGGGGACGGTGGTGGAGACCGAGCAGATGCGGCGGCGGGTTGCGGCGGCCCCGGTGGCCCGCCTGGGGACGGTCACCGCTCAGGGCCGGCCCCACCTGGTGCCGTGCTGCTTCGCGCTGGTGGGCGAGACCGTGTACACCGCGGTCGACGCCAAGCCCAAGTCGACCACCGCCCTGCGCCGGCTGGCGAACCTCGCCGCCAATCCCCGGGCCTGCCTCCTGGTCGACCACTACGAGGACGACTGGTCGCGCCTGTGGTGGGTGCGGGTCGACGGGCTGGGTCGCCTCGTCACCGACCCCGATGAGGCGGGCCGGGCTCGACGAGCCCTTGAGCGCAAGTACCCCCAGTACCGGTCGGTTCCGATCCTCGGACCGCTGGTCGCGCTGGACGCGTTGGGGTGGTCGGGCTGGCCCTGAGCGGACCGATCACACCAGGCGGCGCTCGGTCGCCCAGTAGGTGAGCTGGTGGCGGGTGGACAGCTGGAGCTTGCGCAGGACCGCCGACACGTGGGTCTCCACCGTCTTGGTGGCGATCGCCAGCTCCCGGGCGACCTCCTTGTAGGTGTAGCCGCGGGCGATGAGCCGAAGCACCTCGCGCTCGCGCCCCGACAGCTGGTCGAGCTCGGGGTCGACGCTCGGTGTGGCCTCCTCCCCTCCCAGGGTCGCGAAAGCGTCGAGCACGAACCCGGCCAGCCGGGGGGAGAAGACCGCGTCGCCGCTGGCCACCCGTCCGATCGCGTCGAGCAGCTCGGGTCCCGAGATGGCCTTGGTCACATACCCCCGGGCACCGGCCCGGATCACCCCGATCACGTCCTCGGGCGCATCGGAGACCGAGAGCGCGAGGAAGCGGACGTGGGGATGGTCCCGGTGCAGGGCGTCGATCACCGCCCGGCCGCCGCCGCCCGGGAGGTGCACGTCGAGCAGGACCACGTCGGGCAGCCGCTCGCCGATCAGCTCGATGGCCGACGCCACCTCGTCGGCCTCCCCCACCACCGACACCGCGTCCCCGAGCTCGGCCCGGACCCCGGCCCGGAAGAGGTGGTGGTCGTCGACGATGAAGACCCGCGGCCGCCCGGGCCGATCGGGACGAGGGTCGCCGGTCACCGGCGCCCGTCCAGGCGGAGGGTGAGCTCGACCTCGGTGCCCTGCCCGGGAGCGGTGCGGACCAGTGCCGAGCCCCCGGCTCGCAGCATCCGGGCCTGGATCGAGTGGGCGATGCCCCGGCGGTCCTCGGGCACCCGGTCGGGGTCGAACCCCCGCCCCCGGTCCCGGACGAACATCGACACTTTCGCCGGCTCGACCTCGGCGTAGAGGGAGATGGTGGCGACCCCGGACCATTTTGCGGCGTTGACCGTCGCCTCCCGGGCGGCCGCCAGCATGGCCCGGAGGCGGTCGTCGAGCGGCCGGTCGCCCACGGTCACCACGTCGACCGCCACCCGGTGGTCGGCCTCGATCTCGGCCGCGATCTGGCGGATCCCGGCGGCAACCGACGGCGCGCCGTCGGCGGCCGTCCCGGGCAGGTCCCCGTCGAACAGCCATGCCCGCAGCTCCCGTTCCTGGGCCCTTGCCAGCTGGACCACCCGATCGGGCTCTCGCGCCGAGCGCTGGATCAGGGCCAGGGTTTGCAGGACCGAGTCGTGGACCCTGGCCGCAAGGTCGGCCCGCTCCTCGGCCCGCAGTCGGGCCTGACGCTCCTCCACCACCTCGCGGGCCAGACGGAGCCACCACGGCCCGAACACCACCACGATCCCGGCCAGCACCAGGACCGCCCCGGCGAGAGGCCGCACGATGGAGACTGCCGGCGGCCGCTGGCTCAGGACCAGCAGGGCCAGGCCGACGGCGCCGAGCACCGCCCCCGCCCCGAACCGCAGCACGGCGGTGCGCCGGCGGTGCGCCGGGCGGGTCCCGAGGTGGACCACCGGCTCCAACGCCTGGCGGATCCAGACCCGCTCCTCGGGATCGCAGTTGCGCCAGATGAGCACCGCCGCTGCCGCCGACACGAAGGCTGGCCAGGTCAGCGACGGGAGCAGGCCGACGTGGATCGCGGCGACCACCGCGGTCGTGGCCACCAGCGCCGGGAGGAAGGCCAGCGACAGGAGGATCCCCCGTCGGTCCGACGCGGCCCGGGCAGCAATGCTGGTGTCCTGGCCCTCGCGCGCCATGAGCAGCCACAGGGCAAGGTAGGCGACCACCCCGAACCCACCGACGATGGCCAGGAGCACGAACCCGATGCGCACCACGGTCACGTCCAGCCCGCACCCCTGCGCGATGCCGGCCGCCACCCCGCCGAAGATCCGTTGATCGGGCTGCCGCCGCCAGTGTCCGTGCCCGAGACGCCACCGATGGCCGCCAACGCGGCGGCCGAGGGCCCGGGCCTGCCACTCCGGGCCGCCCGCAGGGCCCCAGGGCCCCGGCCCGGGAGCAAGCAGGGTGGGCGCCGGGGGCTCGCCCGGCGCCGCCACGCGATGGTCGGAAGGCTCGGCGATGCCCCGATGATCGCGCCCCGGGGCCCCGGTGGCCATCAGGGACCTCCCTGAGCCGCCGGGCGCCGACCGAGGGCCGGCTCAGGGCCATTCCCGATACCCGATTGGGCTGCCGACCGTCATGATCGACCCGTGACCTCGATCCACACCGACCACCTCCAGCCGCTCCAGGGCCTGCGGCGCTCGGCCGACGACCGCATGGTCGCCGGGGTCGCCGGTGGCCTGGCCCAGACCCTCGGCCTCGACGCTGGCCTGGTCAGGGTGGTGCTGGTGGGTCTGGCGCTGGCCGGTGGCATCGGGATCCCCCTGTACGTCGCGGCCTGGCTCCTCCTGCCGGCCGACGGGGAGTCCGAGGCGGTCGCCGACCGCCTGGCCGGCGCCGTGCGGGACCGCCGGCGAGCCGCCGAGGTGCCGTGGTGACCTCCCCGCTCTGCCCGCCGGGGCGCCAACCGCCGGTCCGAAACCCCGAGCTGCGGGTGGGCGACGCCGACCGCAGCCGGGTCGCCGAGCTGCTCTCCCAGCACTACACCGAAGGCCGGCTGGATGCGGCCGAGTTCAAGGAACGGATCGACCAGGCGATGGGAGCCAAGACCCGTGGCCAGCTGGCCGGCCTGTTGGTCGACCTCCCGCCGGTCTCCCCGCCGCCCCCGCCCCCACCCCCGCTGGCCCGCCGGGTCCTGCTGTGGGGCGCGGCCGGGGTGGTGCTACTGGCGGTCGTGGTCCCCTGGCAGGCGGTCGGGCTGCCCTGGCTGCCTCGGGTCCCCTGGGTGGTGGTCGGCCTGGTCGGCCTGGCGCTGTGGCGGGGCGCACGCCGGCACCGGCGCCGGGCCCCGGGCTGAGGCCTCACCGCTCGGGGCCCGGCCTCACAGCTCCTTGTCCGGGAGGCGCTCCACGTTCACGTCCTTGAACGACACCACCCGGACCGAGGGCACGAAGCGGGCCGGGCGGTACATGTCCCACACCCAGGCGTCGGTGAGCTCGAGCTCGATCAGCGGCGGCGTCCCGTCGCGCACCTCCATGGACACCTCGTTGGCCAGGTAGAACCGGCGCTCGGTCTCCACCACGTAGGAGAACATCGGCAGCACCGCCCGGTACTCCTGGACGAGGGCGAGCTCGATCTCGGCCTCGTACTGCTCGAGCTCCTCCTCGCTCAACGGCCCGACCAGGCTCGAGCCTCGCGCCCGGAGGACGTCCTCATGACCGGGCGGTCCGCCGCTCTTTGATCTTGGCCGATCGGCCGCTGCGGCCCCGCAGGTAGTAGAGCTTGGCCCGGCGGACGTCGCCCTGGGTCACCACCTCCAGCTTGGCGATGGCCGGCGAGTGCACCGGGAAGGTCCGCTCCACCCCCACCCCGAAGCTGACCTTGCGCACGGTGAAGGTCTCGCTCACCCCCGAACCCTGCCGGCGGATGACTGCGCCCTGGAACACCTGCACCCGCTCCCGGGCCCCCTCGACCACCCGGACGTGCACCTTCACCGTGTCGCCGGGCCGGAACTCCGGGACGTCGTCGCGCAGGCTGTCACGGTCGATGATCTCGGTCGGGTGCATGGCGAGTGGTCCTTGTCGGGCGGGGCCGGCCGGCCCTCGGCGGGCTACTCATCGTAGCCCCTCTCGCGAAGCAGCGGCCCGTGGCCGGTCGCCCGCAGCAGCGCCACCTCCTCCTCGCTCAGCCCGCCGCGGGCCTCGATCAGGTCGGGCCGGCGAGCCAGCGTGCGGGCCAGGGCCTCGGCCCGGCGCCACCGGGCCACCTCCTGGTGGTTCCCGGACACCAGCACCTCAGGCACCCGCCAGCCCCGGAACTCGGCCGGCCTCGTGTACTGCGGGTACTCGAGCAGGCCGTCGGCGAAGCTCTCCTGCTCTGTCGACTCGGCGTTGCCGAGGACCCCGGGCACCAGACGGGTCACCGCCTCGATGACCACCAGGGCCGCCGCCTCGCCGCCGGCCAGCACCACGTCACCCACCGAGAGCTCGCCGTCCACCAGGTGGTCGGCCACCCGCTGGTCCACCCCCTCGTAGCGACCGCACAGGAGCGACACCCCGCCCCCGTCGGCCAGCTCCCGGGCCACCTGCTGGTCCAGCCGGCGGCCGCCCGGGCCGAGCAGCAGGAGCGGGCGAGCGATGGGCCCGGCGGCGTCGGCCGCTTCGACCGCGCGGAACACCGGGCCGCAGGCCAGGACCATGCCCGCGCCGCCGCCGAACGGGGCGTCGTCCACCGAGCGGCGGGGATCCCCCGCCCCGGCCCGCAGGTCGTGCACGAGGACCTGGACCACGCCCCGCTCCCGGGCCCGCCCGAGGACGCCACCGGAGCAGTAGTGCTCGATCAGCTCCGGGAAGATGGTGAAGACGTCGATCCGCAGCGCGGCGGTCACCGGATCAGCCCACCAGGCCCGCCGGGACCTCGACCACCACCGACGCGCCGGGCTCGAAACGGACCACGAAGCGCAGGGGCACGAGCGCCCCACCGGAGAGGACCAACAGGTCACTGGCCGGGTTCTCCTCCAGCGCCTCGACCACCCCGAGCCGGCGGCCGTCAGTGGTCACCACCGCCGCGCCGATGAGCTCGTGGGCCCACAGGGTCCCCGGGCGCACCAGCGGCTCGGCCCGCAGGACAAGCCCCTGCAAGGCCTCGGCCCCCGATCGATCGGTCACCCCGGCGAACCGCACCAGGTGCCGGCCGCGGTGGCGCCGGGACGTCTCGACCTGCACCGTGCCACGCTCGGTGACCAGGACCGATCCAGGGGCCACCCGGTCCGGCTCGCCCCACAGCTCGACCACCACCTCGCCTCGGATCCCGTGCGCCCTGGCGACCCGCCCGACCTCCAGCAGGGCGGGACGCGCTCGGCCCTCGCCCACCTCGGTCAGTCGTCGACGATGTCGACGACGACCGAGGTGCCGTCACGGGCGCCGGCCGCCGCCAGGAGGGTCCGGATGGCCTGGGCGGTCCGGCCCCGGCGCCCGATGACCCGGCCCATGTCCCCGGGCGCCACGTGCACCCGCAGGACGACCGACCCCCGTCGACGCTCGGTCTCGACGACCACCGCGTCGGGGTCGTCGGCCAGCGACCGGGCGAGGTAGGTCAAGACGCCGAGGGCGGTCGACGCCTCGGCACGGTTCGCGGTCTCGGTGGTCGGGCCCGAGGCCGGCCCACGCCGGTCGTTCACGTCCCCCGGTCCGTAGTCCGGGCCGTCGGCGTCGGACCCGACGTGGTCGCTGGCGACGGTGTTCACGTCGCCGGCCTCGTACTCGCCGCTCACTTGGCCTTCGCCGCCTGGAACTCGTCCCACGCCCCCGACGCCCGGAGCAGCCGCTCGACCCGTTCGGTGGGCTGGGCACCCTGGCTCAGCCACTTGAGCGCCTTGGCGTTGTCGATGGTGATCACGGCATCGGGCTCGGCGCCGGAGCGGCCCCGGGGCGCGTAGGTCCCCAGGATCTCGAGGAACCGGCCGTCCCTGGGCGAGCGGCTGTCGGCGGCCACCACCCGGTACGTCGGCTGCTTCTTCTTCCCCATCCGCACGAGGCGGAGCTTCACTGCCACCGGTTCGTTCCTCCGTCGGTCATCGATTGGTGCAGGCGCACGGGACGGCTCGACAGGGTTCCTCGAGGCCGGCCGAGGCCCGCCGGTCCCCCGGTCGAGCCGGGGTCCAGCTGGCGGCATCCATTCTCGCAGACCCGCAGGGGCAGGTGCCCACCCGCCTGGCCGGCCTCAGCGGCCCTTGGGCGGCGTGACCCGGCCGCCTTTCTTCCTGGCACCCTTGCGGCCCCTGGCCGCCGGGCGGCCGGAGGCCAGATCGGCCGCCGGTGGCCGGGGCGGCGCCAGCCCGGCCAGCGCGTCGGAGAGGCCGCCAGCGGCGGCCAGGTCCCGGGCTGCGGCCAGCCGGCCCATCCGCCCGCCCGGCACCCCGCCCCGCCCCACCGTGCGCATGAGCTTTTGCATCTCCTTGAACTGCTTGAGCAGCTGGTTGACCTCCTGGGTGCTGCTCCCGCTCCCCCGGGCGATGCGAACCCGACGTGAACCATCGATGATCGAAGGGTCGGCTCGCTCCGCCGGGGTCATCGAGCGGACGATCGCCTCCACCCTGGCCACCTGGCGGTCGTCGATCTGGTCGGCCGCCTGGCGGAGCTCGCGGTTCATCCCCGGCAGCATCCGCAGGACCCCGCCCAGCGACCCCATCTTGCGGACCTGGTGGAGCTGGTCCAAGAAGTCGTCCAGGCCGAACCGGCCAGCGAGCATCCGCTCGGCCGACCGGGCCACGACCTCTTGGTCCATGGTCCGCTCGGCCTGCTCGATCAGGCTCAGGACGTCGCCCATCCCGAGAATCCGGTCGGCCATCCGGTCCGGGTGGAACAGGTCCAGGTCCTCCAGCCGCTCCCCGGTGGAGGCAAAGACGATCGGCCGGCCGACGACCTCCTTCACGCTGAGCGCGGCGCCGCCGCGGGCGTCGCTGTCCAGCTTGGACAGCACGACACCGTCGAGGGCCAGCGCGTCGTGGAAGGCCCGAGCGGTCGCCGCCGCGTCCTGGCCGGTCATGGCGTCGACGACCAGGAAGGTGTAGTGGGGCTCGGTCCGCTCCGAGATCCGGCGAACCTCGTCCATGAGCTCCTGGTCGACGCTGAGCCGGCCGGCAGTGTCGATGATGCACACGTCGCGCCCGAGCCGCCGGGCCTCTTCGACCCCGGCGACCGCGGTGGAGACCGGGTCCCCCGGCTGGCTGAACACGCGCACCTGGGCCGAGGCGCCCAGCACCCGAAGCTGCTCGACCGCCGCCGGGCGCTGGAGGTCGGCCCCCACCAGCAACGGGTTGCGCCCCTGGCCGCGCCACCACCGGGCCAGCTTGGCGGCCGCCGTGGTCTTGCCCGCCCCCTGCAGCCCGGCCAGCAGGACCACGGTCGGTGGCCGGGACGCATAGGTCAGCCGGAGGGCCTGGCCTCCGAGCGCCTCCACCAGCTGGGCATGGACCGCCTTCACCACCTGTTGGCCAGGGGTCAGGCTGGCCGACAGGGCCTGGCCGCTCAGGCGAGCTCGGACTCCTTCGATGAAGTGGCGGGCCACCCCCAACTCGACGTCGGCCTCGAGCAAGGCGGTGCGGATCTCGGCCAAGGCCTCCTCGAGGTCGGCCGGCGAGATGCGGCCGCGGCTGCGGAGGCGGCCGGCGACGCGCTCGAGTCGCTCGGAGAGGGCGTCGAACATGGAAGGTTCAGGCTACCGGAGCCACGGGTGCCGAGCGCGGCCGCGCCCGCCCTCGGCCCCCGGACGGGGAGGACCGGCAGCAGGCCTGGCGGCGCGGGGCCGCCGCTTCGGCGACCGGCCCGAACTCCCCAGCCCGTCGGGGCCGGCGCTGCCGCCTCCCGGCGCGCGTCGGCCCCCGGGGCCCGGGGCGGTCCTCGACCCCTCGCTCCACGCCAGCCGGGGAAGGCCGATGCGGGGGTGGCGGCGCGGCGGCCCCGGGTCGCGGCTCCGCCGGGAGTCCCTCGGGCGCGAGGCCATGGCCACGCCGGCCCGGCGCGAGCCAGCCGGCCACCAGCGCCGGGCACGCTCGGGCTCGGCTGGCGTCGGCCGATCGCGGTGGTCCTCGGGCGGCCTCAGGCCCCGACGAGGGCGTCGACGAACGCGGCCGGGTCGAAGGGGACCAGGTCAGCCAGCCCCTCCCCCACCCCGACCAGCTTCACCGGGAGGCCGAGCTGGCGCTCGATCGGGATGACCACCCCGCCCTTGGCCGTCCCGTCGAGTTTGGCGAGCACGACCCCGGTGACCCCGACGGCCTCGGTGAACTGCCGAGCCTGGGCCAGCGCGTTCTGGCCGGTGGTCGCGTCGAGCACCAAGAGGACCTCGGTCACCCGACCGGGCGGCCGATCGGCCACTCGCCGGATCTTGCGGAGCTCCTCGATCAGGTTGACCTTGGTGTGCAACCTCCCGGCGGTGTCGACCAGGACCAGGTCGTTGCCCCTGGCGCCGGCCCGCTGGATGGCGTCGAAGACCACCGAGGAGGGGTCGGACCCCGGCGCCCCTCGGTGCAGCGCGACCCCGGCCCGCTCGGACCACTGGGCCAGCTGGTCGCCGGCCGCGGCCCGGAAGGTGTCGGCCGCCGCCAAGAGCACGGAGTCCCCCTGCTCCCGCCGGGCCAGCGCGACCTTGCCGACGGTGGTGGTCTTGCCCACGCCGTTCACTCCCACGAACAGCCACACGCTCACCACCCCCGGCGCGCGCTCGACCCGGAGCGAGCGGTCGGGGTTCTCGGCGAACACCTCGGCGAGCCGGTCGGCCAGCGCGGCCAGGACCCCGCCGGGGCCGACCGGGCGGCTCTGGCGGAGCGAGCTGATGAGGGATTGGGTCGTCTCGACTCCCACGTCGGCCCGCAGCAGCGCCTCCTCGGCGGCGTCGTAGGCCGCTGCCACCTCACCCCGGGCGCCCAGGGCCCGCAGCGGGGCGAACAGCCCGCGGGTGCGCCCGAGGCGCTCCCGCAGGGCCGGGGGGGCCGGCGGGGTCGGCTCAGGCGGGGTCGATGTCGGGGCCGACCCGGTTGCCGGTTCGGGAGCCGGCTCGCCCTGCTGGGTTCGCCGGCGGCGCCTCAGGACCACGGTCGTGCGCGACGCGCCCAGCGCGCCAGTGCGACCAGGACCGACGGGGCGACCACGGAAGGTCGAGCCTACCGATCTGCGAGCGGGTGCCGGGCGGGGTCAGGAAGCGGCCAGCTCGGAGCGCCCCGGTCGCTCGGACACCCGCTGGCTCACCACCTGGGAGGAGCCACCTGGCGCCATGGTCACGCCGTAGAGGGCGTCGGCCGCCTCCATGGTCCGCTTCTGGTGCGAGACGATGATGAGCTGGGCCTCGTCCCGGAACCCGTGCACCATGTCCAAGAACCGGTGCAGGTTGACGTCGTCGAGGGCGGCCTCCACCTCGTCCATGAGGTAGAAGGGCGACGGCCGGCTGCGGAAGACCGCGAACAAGAACGCGAGCGCCGACAACGACCGCTCACCGCCCGACAACAGCGACACCCGGCGGACGGTCCGGCCCGCCGGACGGATCTCGATGTCCACCCCGGTGTTCAACAGGTCCTCGGGCTCGGTCAGGACCAGGCGCCCCGTCCCTCCCGGGAACAGGGTCGCGACCAGCTCGGAGAAGTGCTCGTTCACGTCGGCCGCTGCCGCCGCGAAGGTCTCGGCGATCTCTTTGTCCAAGGTCCGGACCACCTCTTGGAGCTCCCGCCGGGCAGCCCGGACGTCGTCGGTCTGGCGCTCGAGCTCCCGGTGGCGCTCCTCGAGCTCGCCCAGCTCCTCCAAGGCGAGCGGGTTGATCGGCCCCAGGCGCTCCAGCTCGGCCGCCAAGACCCCCACCTGCTCGGCGGCCGAGACCCCCTCGGGCAGCTCGGGGCAGGGCCGGCCCACCACCTCGGCCGGGCGCAGGCCGAACTGCTGAAAGAGCGCGTCGGCCAGCGCCTCGGTCCGGACCTCGACCTCGGCCGCTTCGTGATCGAGTGCCCGGGTGCGGTCCCGAACCTCGGCCAAGCGGGCCTCGGCGGCCGCCCGCTCGGCCCGCAGCCGCTCCAGCCGGTCTCCTCCGGCCCGGACCGCCTCCAGCTGGCGCTGGTAGTCCGACGACAGCTCGAGCTCGGCGGCCTCGAGCCGCTCCCGGCACCCCGACACCACCGCCGCCAGGCGGTCGACGGCGCGGACATCGGCCTCCAGGCGGAGGCGCCGACGGGCCGCCGCCTCCCGTTCCTCGCCGTGCCCGACCAGCCGCCGCTCGACCTCCTTGCGGCGCTCGGTCAGGACCCGGCGCCGCTCGGCCAAGCCGGCCTCGGCTCGCTCCAGCTGCTGGCGGGTCTCGGCCAGCTCGGCCCGGCGAGCATCGAGGGCCGCCCGGGCCGCCCGGGCCCCGGCGGCCCGCTCGGCCGCCTCGGCCAGCGCCGCCTCGAGCACCGGGATCGACGCCTCGTGCTCGGCCAGCACCGCCGCCTCGGCGGCCGCCGACGCCGCCACTTCGGCGTGGGTCCGGGCGAGGTCGTCCAGTTCGGCCGCCAGCCGGGTCAGCTCCGAGGCCGCCCGGTCCCCCTCGGCCCGGGCCGCAGCCAGCTCGGCCAGGTGCCGGTCGAGCGCCCGGGTGGCCTCGTGCGCCTGGGCCCGGGCTTCCTCGTGGGCCGCCCGGGCGGCGCGGCGGGCCACTGCAGCCGCCTCCGCCTCGGCCCGGGCACGCTCGGCGCGGGCCTCGGCCTCCTCGACCGCCGCCACCGTCACCAGGCGGCTGGCCGAGCGGACCCGCCACCCGCTGCGGGCGAAGCGGTCGCCCTCGGTCGTGACCACCACCAGGTCCGGCCGCTCGAGCGCGACGTCGACGGCCTCCTCCCACCCCTCCACGGCCACGGCGGAGGCGAGGACGGCGTCCAGGACCGCGTCGAGCGGCCCACCAGGCCCGGACCGAGCTCGCACGTGGGGGCGGAGCGGCTCGACGCCGGCCGGCAGCTGCGGTACCGGGGTGCCGCCGGGCCGCTCCGGGGCCGCCAGCACCGCGCCGGGCGCGCCGTGCTGGCGGAGGCGGGCCAGGGCCTCCCTGGCGGCATGGCGGCCCTCGACCACCACCGCCGCCATCGACGCCCCGAGGGCGGCCTCGAAGGCGGACTCGTACCCGGGGTCGATCGCCACCAGCTCCACCAGGGCCCCGACCACCCCTTCGCGGCCCTGGAGGACCTCCCGGCCGCCGGAGCCCTGCAGCTCCTGGAGGGCCCGGCCGAGGGCCTCGGCCCGGGCCGCCGAGCGGTGCCGCTGCTGGTCGGCCTCGGCCAACGCCCGCTCCGCCGCCTCGGCCTCGGCCGCCGTGGCCTCCACCCGGGTGGCGGCCGATTGGGCGGCTGCCTCGAGCTCGGCCCGACGCCGCTCGCCCGAGGCCACGTCCTCGGCGGCCCGGCGGGCCAGCGCCTCCAGCTCCTGGCGGCGAGCACCCAACGCCTCGATCCGCCGCTCGAGCGTTGCCAAACCGGCCCGGGCCTGGGCGCCGGTCCGCCGCAGCACCTCGATCCGGGCCCGGGCGACCTGGAGGGCCTCTTCGGCGTCGGCGACCTCCTCGGCGTGCCCCCACGCCGCCTCGGAGGCCCGCTCCTGCTCGGCCAGCTCCGCCTCCGACCGGGCCAGGGCCTCGAGCTCGGGAGCCAGGGCGTGCGCCTCGGCCTCGCAGGCCGCCATCTCCTCGGCCAGCCTGGCCGCCTCGGCCTCGAGCGTGGAGACCACGTCGACGTCGAAGGCGGCGTCCAGCGAGGCGGCGAGCGCCCGTCGCCGCTCGCCCAACACTCGGGCGCTGCCCCGGCACCGCTCGAGCAGGGCTCGAAGGTGTCCGAGCAGGGCGGCCAGGTCCTCCTCCCGCCGGGAGGCCAGCTCGGCGGCGGCGGCGCTCGCCTCCCGGTCGAGCCGATCGACCCGGTCCCGCAGCGACGCCTCCTCCGCCCGCAGGGCGTCGAGCTCGGCGTCGCAGCGCTGCCCGCGCTCGGCCAGCTCGGCCAGCTCGACACCGGCCAGGTACTGGCGGAGCTCGGCCAGGCGTGCGGCCACGGCGGCGTGGGTGCGGGCCGCGCTGGCCTGTCGTTCGAGTGGGCGGATCTGGCGGCGCACCTCGCGGACCAGGTCGCCCAGTCGCTCCAGGTTCTCCTGGGTCGCGGCCAGCCGCCGCTCAGCCCGCTCCCGCCGCTGGCGGTGCTTGCGCACCCCGGCCGCGTCCTCAATGATCGCTCGCCGGTCCTCCGGCCTGGCGTTGAGCACCGAGTCGAGCTGGCCCTGGCCGATGATCATGTGCTGCTGGCGGCCCACCCCGGTGTCGCTCAGGAGCTGTTGGATGTCGAGCAACCGGCAGGGCGCGCCGTTGATCGCGTACTCGCTCTCGCCCGAGCGGAACAGGGTCCGGGTGATCGTGACCTCCGCCATGTCGAGTGGCAGCTTCCCCGAGGCGTTGTCGATGGTGAGCGAGACCTCGGCCCGTCCCAGCGGGGGCCGGGTCGAGCTCCCGGCGAAGATGACGTCGGCCATGGTGGCCGAGCGCAGGGCCCGGGGGCCCTGGGCACCGAGCACCCAGGCCACCGCGTCGACCACGTTGGACTTGCCGCTGCCGTTGGGCCCCACCACCACGGTGACGCCCGGCTCGAACTCGAGGACCGTTGGGTCGGCGAAGGACTTGAAGCCCTTCATGGCGAGCGACCGCAGGAACATCGGGGCGACCCTACCAACCACGACCGCCGGCACCGGGGACATGCCGGCGATGGTTCACACCTGGCAGTGCTCGCAGTAGAAGGTGGAGCGGCCGCCGGTCTTCACTCGGACGATCGGGTTGCGGCAGCGCCGGCAGGGCTGGCCCTCCCGGTCGTAGACCTGGTGCTGGCCCTGGTAGTCGCCGACCTCGCCGAACAGGTCGCGGTACTGCTCGTCGGCCAGTGACGAGCCGCGGTGCTTGATCGCCTCGGCCAGGGTCTCGACCATCGCCCGGTAGAGGCGTCGGGCCTCGGTGGCCGACAGCGAGTCGCTCATCCGGTCATACCGCAGGCCCGATGCGAACAGGATCTCGTCGGAGTACAGGTTGCCGATGCCCGCTGCGAACTGCTGGTCCATGAGCAGCGCCTTGATGCCCCCGTGGCGCGACCGGAGCATCAAGGCGAAGCGCTCCCAGCTCATGACGTCCTCCACCGGGTCGAAGCCCAGGTGGGCCAGCTCGGGAACCGCCTGGCGGATGGGCACGGTGGCGCTCGGCGGCGTCCCGTTGACCGACGAGCTCGAGGCCGGCTTCTCCCCGTTGCGAGCGGAGGAGACGAACATCTCCCCGAAGGTCCGGGGGTCCACGTAGCGCAGCTCGCCGCCCTGGGTGAAGGTGATCACCACGTGGGTGTGCTTGGGCTTGGGCTCCTTGGCGCTCTTCACTCGCAGCAGCTGGCCGCTCATCCCGAGGTGGACCACCAGGGTCGAGCCGTCGTCCAGCGAGAGCGCCAGGTACTTGCCCAGCCGGCCGACCCCCTTGATCGAGCGCCCCTCGAGCAGCGCCCGGAAGTGCTTGGCGCTCGGGTGGCGCCGCACCGAACGGCCGTTGGCGACCGAGACCGCCTTGATCTTGCGCCCCACCACCTCCTTGGCCAGGTCCTGGCGGAGCGTCTCGACTTCGGGCAGCTCAGGCATCGACCAGCCTCGCCAGGGCGTCGGCCGCCGCCGCCTGCTCGGCGTCCTTCTTCGAGGTCCCCTCGCCCCGGCCCCGCCGGCTGCCGGCCACGAACACCTCGGCCCGGTAGTGGCGACCGTGGTCGGGACCCGAGCCCTGCACCTCGTAGACCGGCACCCCCTGGCCCAGCCGGACGGTGGCCTCCTGGAGCCGGCTCTTGTGGTCGAAGTGCTCGGGCTCCGACGAGGCCGCCGCGATGCGCTCCCCAAGGAGCCGGAGCACCAGGTCGCGGGCGGCCTGCCAGCCGGCATCCAGGTAGACCGCGCCGATGAGGGCCTCCAGGGTGTCGGCGAGCAGCGAGGTCTTGGTCCGCCCGCCGCTGGCCTCCTCGCCCCGGCCGACCAACAGGACGTCGCCCACCCCGAGGGAGCGGGCCACCTCGGCCAGGGCACGGGCGTTCACCACCGCCGAGCGGACTTTGGCCAGCCGGCCCTCGGCGAACTCCGGGTAGGCCAGGTAGCAGTGCTCGGCCACCACCAGGCTCAGGACCGCGTCGCCCAGGAACTCCAAGCGCTCGTTGGACACCGCGCCCGGCTGCTCGGCGCACCAGGAGCGATGCGACAGCGCCTGGCACAGCAGCGCCCGATCGGCGAAGCGATGGCCCAGACGACCGGCCAGGGCCAGGGCCCCGGCCGTCGGCCCGGCGCCCGCCGAGCCGTCGGCCCCCGGCTCCTGCGGTGGGCGCGCGTCGTTCAATCCGTGCTCAACCCGTTCCGAGCTTGGCGACCACGTAGTCGACCGCGTCACGCACGGTGCGCAGGTCCTCCAGGTCCTCGTCCTCGATGCGGAAGCCCACCGAGCGCTCGCCAAGTTCCTCCTCGAGCGCCTCGACCAGCTCGATCAGGGCGAGGGAGTCGGCGTTGAGGTCCTCGGCGAACGACGAGGACTCGGTGATGGTGGCCGGATCGGTCTCCAAGATGTCCGCCAGCTGGTCACGGATCAGCTCGAAGACCCCCTGGCGGTCGAGCGGCGGGCGATCGATGTGGGTCTCTGCGGGCACAAGAGCTCCTGCACGCTGGGCCGATGGTGGCGACAGTCTACCGGGCGCCGCCGGCCCCGGTGCCCTGGTCGCCCGGGTCGCCCCTCAGGAGGCGCCTCGGGCGACCAGGTCGGCCACCCGGGTCGCCAGCCCGCTCTTGGCCAGGTCGTGGGCGACCCGCAGGGCATTCGCTATGGCCACCGCCGAGGAGGACCCGTGGCTGATGACGCAGACCCCGTCGACCCCGAGCAGCATCGCCCCACCGGTCCGCTCCGGGTCCACCTCGGCCGCCGCGCCGAGCAGGTGCGGCAGCAGCACGTCGCCGGCTGACCGGGTCTGGTCGTCGTGGGCCAGGACGCCCAGGACCAGGCCCATGGCGAAGCGAAGGGCGCCCTCGGCGGTCTTGAGCGCGACGTTCCCGGTGAAGCCGTCGGTGACCACCACGTCGGCCCGGCAGTCCAGCAGGTCCCGGCCTTCGACGTTGCCCACGAACCGCACGCCGGGGACCCCGGCGGCCAACAGCCCGTGGACCTCCTTGACCAACGGGGTCCCCTTGGTGGCCTCCTCGCCCACCGACAGCAGGGCAACGGTGGGCTCCCGGACGCGGTAGCGCTCCTGGACGTAGACCGAGGCCATCTGGGCGAACTGGACCAGCATGGCTCCGGTGCACTCGACGTTGGCCCCCGAGTCGACCAGGACTGCGGGGGCCCGGCCAGGGCGGGGCATGGGGGTGGCGATGCACGGGCGCACCACCCCGGGCAGCCGGCCCATGCGCAAGAGGGCCGACGCCATGGTGGCCCCGGTGTTGCCGGCCGAGACCATGGCCGAGGCTCGGCCATCGCGCACCAGCTCGGCCGCCCGGACCAAGGAGGAGTCCTTCTTGCGGCGCACCGCCGCCGCCGGGTCCTCGGCCATCGCGATGACCTCGGTGCACGGGACCAGCTCCAACCCCAAGGTGTCGCCGACCAGCTCCGGTGGACCCACTAGCACGACCGGGACCCCTCCGTCGGCGGCTTGGCGGGCACCGGCCACGATCTCGGCTGGCGCCTTGTCCCCGCCCATGGCGTCGAGCGCCACCGGCAGCACGCCAGGGGGCCCGGCCCGGCGGGCCGAGCGGCCGGGGGGCAAGTCAGTCGACCTCGACCGCGGTCCGCCCCTTGTACCAGCCGCAGTTGGGGCAGACCACGTGGGGCAGCTTCACCGCCGAGCAGTGCGGGCACACGCTGCGGGGCGGGCGGGCCAGCCGCCAGTTGGCGGCCCGGCGGCTGCGCCCCTTGGCCTTGGAGGTCTTCTTCTTGGGGACGGCCATCGTCGGTCTCCAGGGTCGTGTCGGGAGGCTCCGGGCGCTCCCGACGCCGGGGCAACGCCGGCCCCGAGGCGTCCGTCAGAAGCTGGACCGGAGCACGTCGAGGCTAGCCCACCGGGGATCCCTGGGTGGCTCGCACGAGCAGGGCTCCAGGTTGCGGTCGGCACCGCAGGTCGGGCACAGCCCGAGGCAGTCCTCCCGGCACAGCGGCGCAAGCGGCAGCTCGGCCAGGACCGCCTCGTCGACCAGCGGGCCGAGGTCGACCACGTCGTCGGTGATCACGAAGGCCTCCTCGTCCTCGGGCTCGCCCCGAGCTGGCGGGTCGCAGAAACGCTCCTCGACCGCCACCTCGAGGGTCCCGCCCACCGCGACCGTGCAGCGACGGCACACCCCTTGCCAGGGGGCGAACACTCGGCCGGTCACCCGCACCCCGCCGTCGTAGGACTCGAGCACCAGCTCGCAGTGGGCCTCGGCCCCCTCGGGCACCCGGCTGTCGGCCGGGGTTGCCGGGGCGAACCGGGCCGGATCGAGGGGGGCGCTGGCCGCCACCTGGAGCCTGGCCCCCCGCTGGCGCCGGAGCCGGGCGACCTGGATCGCCAGCAGGCCCGCCACCGCCGCCGCCCCCTAGACCTGGTCCTGGTCGAAGAAGCGCTCGGCCTCCGCGTCCTGCTCGGGCTCGGACGCTGGCGGCCGAGGGCGCTCGGGCGGGGCCGAGATGGCCTGGAGCTTCTGGCGGCCGGAGCGAACGGTCTTGATCGTCCGATCGAGGACGATCTCCATCCCGGCCAGCCGCTGGTCGCAGAAGTCCTCGGTCTCGAGGCGCATCCGACGGGCCTCTTCGTTGGCGTCGTCGAGGATCTTCTGGGCCACCTTGTTGGCCTGGCGCACGATGTCGGTCCGAGCCACCATCCGCTCGGCCTGCGCCCGCACCTCGTCCATGAGGGCCTGGGCCTCGCGCTCGCGCTCGGCCATGAACGCCTCGCGCTCTTTGAGCAGCCAGCGGGCGTCGCGCAGCTCCTCGGGCAGGCGGGACAGGGCCAGGGTGAGCAGGTGGGTGAGCTCGTCGCGCGACACCAGGACCGACGCCGACAGCGGCATGGCCTTGGCCGAGTTCACCATGTCCAGGGCTCGCTTGATCAGCGCCTCGGCGTCGAGGCCCTCGAGGTCGGGGTCGGCCGGGCGGGCGTCGTCGGGGAGTTCCATCAGCTCTCCTCGAGCGGCTTGGCCAACTGCTCGGCCATGATCTTGGCCACCGGGGCCGGGACGAAGGCCGAGACGTCCCCGCCGTAGGTGGCGACCTCGCGCAGCAGGCGCGACGCGATGAACGAGTACGACGAGCTGGTGGGGATGAACACGGTCTCGATCCCCGAGAGCTGCCGGTTCATCTGGGCCATCTGGAGCTCGTTCTCGAAGTCCGACACCACGCGCAACCCCCGGATGATCACGTCGGCATCGATGTCCTTGGCCACCTCGACGGTGAGCTTGGCCATCGAGATGAACCGGACGTTGTCCAGGTGGGTGATGGACTCCTCCACCATCGCCCTCCGAGTCCCCAGGTCGAAGAGGCCCCGCGCCTTCTGCGGGTTGCGCAGCCCGGCGATCACCACCTCGTCGAAGATTCGAGCGGCCCGCTCGACCACTTCGAGGTGCCCGTTGTGGAAGGGGTCGAACGATCCCGGGTACAGCGCGAGGGTCACGACCCGATCACGCTCGGCGAGGGCTGCTGACGGACCACGGTCACGAGCGTACCGCCGTAGCGTCGGGTCCTTCGCACCTCCCAGCCCGAGGGCACCTCGATCTCGGCGCTCGACTCGAGGACCGCCAGGTCGGCCTGGAGCCATCCGAGCAGCGTCGCCCACCCCGAGAACGCATACGGCGGATCACAGAGGGCCAGGTCGAAGCTCCCGGCCCGCTCGAGCCAGCCCGGAAGCTCGGCTCGAAGCACGGTGACCGCCTCGTCGGCCAGGCCGGTCGCGGCCAGGTTGGTACGCACCGCGTCGAGGGCGGCCGGGTCGTGGTCGACGAAGGTCACCTGGGCTGCGCCCCGCGACAGCGCTTCGATCCCGAGTGCCCCCGACCCGCAGAACAGGTCGACCACGGTCAGGTCCTCCACGCCTCCCATCGACCCGAGCACGTCGAAGATGGCCTCTTTGACCCGGTCGGCTGTGGGGCGCACGCCGGCCGGGAGCGCCCCGGGGAGGCGTCGGCCACGGCTGCGGCCTCCGATGACCCGCACGGCGCGAAACGGTAGCCGGGCCCTCGGCCGACGGTCCGGACCCTCAGGGCACCGCGACCGTGAGTCGGGTGGTGAACTGCTCGGTGACCACACCCTCGGGGGCGTGCCGGCGGACCACCGACTCGATCGCCGACAGCCGCTCGGCGGCCGCCGGGCCGAGGCGGGCCAACACCGAGCGGGTCGCCACCGCCTGCAGCCACTGCTCGACCGGTACCTGCCAGCTCCACCGGACCGAGTCGGTCAGCAGATCGCGGAACCCGCCCTCGTCGACCAGCCGGGCCCGGTCGTCCTGGCGGTCCCGGGTGCCGTAGGGGTGGATGCCGCACTCCCGGTCGAGCGCCCGAGCGAGCTCGCCACCACCCTCGTCCACGTTCCACCACAGGGCCAGGCGGCCGCCGCCCGCCAGCACCCGCCGGCACTCGGCGGCCGCATCGGGGACCCGGACCCAGTGCCAGGCCTGGGCGAAGGTGATCAGGTCGACCGAGCCGGCGACCACCGGCAGCCGCTCGGCCCGCCCCAGGGTGACCGGGGCATTCGAGGCCCGGCGCAGCGTGCGGGCCATGGCCAGGCTGGGGTCGACCGCCACCACCCGGGCCCCCCGAGCAGCTAGGGACCGGGTGGCAATCCCGGTGCCGGCACCGACATCGAGGACGAGCCGGCCGGCCAGCGGCCCGACCACCCGCTCGAGGAGGTCGTAGAAGGCGTCGGGGTAGCCGGGCCGGGCCGCTTGGTACCCGTCGGCGACCGGGTCGAAGACCGACCCCGGATCGAACCCCGGGCCACTGCTTGCGGTCGATGCAGCTGGCACGTCGATCCTCCTCGCACGCTCGGCACCCCGGCCCTCGGTTGGTGCGCTCGTAGAGTACGAGCCGGTCGCCACTGGAGCCTCGCCCTGCTGGTCGACCCGGCGCCGGCGCAGCTCGTGACCGGGAAGGCCTCCGGGATAGGCAGAAGCGCCGGTCGAAGGGCCCAGATGGCCCATGAACAGGGCTTTCGTCTTCCGGCTCCTTCCTCGGGCTGACCTCATCTTCCTTTCGCGCGGCCTCTCCGCGGACAAGCGACGTGTGACTGGACCCGCCGGCGGCAACTCGTCTACGTCTCGTCTACGTCGTCATGCCTCGCGGGGGGACCGGCACAGCCTCGGTCCGGCGGGGCGGGGGAAGGCGACGGACGCCGCGGAGCACCACCCCGCGCCGGAACAGGCAGACGACGAGGCCTTCGGGGCGCGCGCCCGAAGGGGCCGCAAGGCCTGCCCAGCCTTCGGTGTGCAGCCGCGCCCCCACCGCCTGGAACCTCGGCCACTCCGAGCGCGTCGGTGCCGGCGCGTCGAGCCCGACCCGGCGCAGCCTCGCCTCGATCGTGAGGTCGGCCACGTCGAGGCCGACGCGGAGCCTCCACAAGTCCCGGGAAAGCGCCCGGTGCGGCGGGACGGCCAGCTCGGCCAGGAGCCGGTACCACTCGGCCCAGACGCTCTCCTCGCTGTCGGCCAGATAGACGGCCCCGACCGCTCGGCCCCTCTGCCATCTCCCGTCGGGCGGGGCGACCGCTGGCGCCAAAGGGTCGGCGCCAGCAGGAACATGGCACCACCATGGACCCGTCAGGCGAAGAGCCTGTACCGGGAGGCGAAGCCCTAGGCGGCGCCAGGGGACTCCAGCTCGGCCACGAGGGCGCTCAGCCGCCGGTACTCGCCCCCGGCCAGGAGGTCGAGGGGCTTGTCGTCCCCGAGGGCTGGCACCGGCTTGCGGAGCCAGATCGGCAGGTACTCCGGGTCCAGGACGCGGGCCAGACGCTCGACGAGGGCGGACAGCTCGGCGAAGCGCTCGACGCCGGTCGGGCGCCGGGTGCCTCGCATCCAGGCGCCGACGGTGCCCTGGCCGGGCCGACGGGCCGGGCCGAGTCAGTCGGCGACACCTGCGCCCACCTCATGCCAGCCCACGAGGAGGTGGCGCGTGCGGTTCTCGACCAGGCCCTCGACCCGTTCGCCGAGCCGCTCACGGGGCCGCGCTCCGCGGGATCCCGCGGACTCTTCGCGAACTTGGGGGTCGCGCACCCCCGCTGCCGAGGGCGGATGACCCCGGGTCAGCTCTTGAAGAGGAACGTGGACTCCTCGGGGTCGAGGCCCAGGCGCACCTCGTCGAGGAGCTCGGGGTGGGCGGCGAGCTCGGGGTCCTCGCCCACGATGGCCTCGGCGACCTCGCGGGCCCGCTCGACCCAGGCCCGGTCGCGGGCCAGTTTGGCCAGCTTGAGGCCGCTCGAGCCAGTCTGGCGCTCACCCAAGATCGTGCCCTCCCCTCGCAGGCTCAGATCGACCTCGGCCAGCTCGAAGCCGTCGGTGGTGCGCTCGACCGCCGCCAGCCTGGCCTCGCCCCCAGGCGACGACGCCGTGCCGAGCAGGTAGCACCAGCTCGGCAGCGAGCTGCGGCCGACCCGCCCCCGGAGCTGGTGGAGCTGGGCGATGCCGAACCGGTCGGCGTCCTCCACCACCATGACCGTGGCCTCGGGGACGTCCACCCCCACCTCCACCACCGTGGTGGCCACCAGGACCTGGACTCGCCCGTCCCGGAACCCGTCCATCACCGCCTGTTTCGCAGCGGTCGGCATCTGACCGTGGAGCAGCCCAACCTCCAGCCCGGCCAGCGCCCCTCGGGCCAGCCGCCGATGCTCCTCCACCGCCGAGCGGGCGGCCACCCGCTCGGACTCCTCCACCAGCGGGCAGATCACATAGGCCCGGTGGCCGGCCTCCACCTCGCGACGAACCCGCTCCCACGCCGCCGCCTCCTCCAGGGCCCCTCGGGCCCAGACCGTGGTGACCGGGGCCCGGCCCGGCGGCAGCTCGTCGACCAGGGTCATGTCGAGGTCGCCGAAGACGACCATGGCGGCCGTGCGCGGGATGGGGGTCGCGGTCATCACCAGCAGGTCGGGGTCCACCACCGTCCCCGAGGCCTCGACCCGGCCTTTGGCCCGCAGGCCGGCCCGCTGCTCGACGCCGAACCGGTGCTGCTCGTCGATGACCACCACCCCGAGGGAGGCGAAGTCCACGTCCTCGGTCAGCAGGGCATGGGTGCCGATCACGATGTCGAGCTCCCCCGACCCCAGCGCGGCCACCGTGCGCGCCCGGGCGGCAGCGGGGACCCGGTGGGTGAGCACCCCAACCGACACCGGGCGGGTCCCCCCCAGGCGGCCCGGGTCGGGCACCACGAGGCCGTCGAGCAGGGACCGGACGCCCAGGACGTGCTGGTCGGCAAGTACCTCGGTTGGCGCCATCAGGGCTGCTTGGTGACCGCCTTGGACCGCGGCCAACATCGCCGCCACCGCGACCACCGTCTTGCCCGACCCGACATCGCCCTGGAGGAGCCGGTGCATGGGCAGCGGCCCGGCCATGTCGGTGAAGATCTGCCCGAGGGCCCGGCGCTGGGCCCCGGTCAGCTCGAACGGCAGGCCAGCCACGAACCGCTCGACCAGCGTCTCCGGCTGACACCGGCCCTCGAGCTCGGCCGGAGACACCCGGTGGCGGATTGCGGCCGCGGCGCGTTCGGTCGCCCGCCGCCGCAGGACCAGGGCGAGCTGGAGGCGGAGCAGCTCGTCGAAGACCAGCCGATCCCGGGCCGGCCACGGGTCGGCCAGGCGCTGGGGCCGGTGGATGGCCTCGAAGGCCTGGGTCCGACCGAGCAGGCGCAGGCGGCGGCGCCAGGCCGCCGGGAGCGGGTCGGCCAGCCGCCCGGCCCGCTCGAGCGCCTCCTTCACGAACGTGCCGATCTCCCAGCTGGTCAGGCCAGCCTTGGCCGACGCCGGGTACACCGGGATCACCTGGAGCATGCGGCTCTCGGCGGCGCCCCGCTCCACCCGGGCGACCAGGTCGACCACCGGGTGGGCCATCTGGCGGCGGCCCCGGTACTGGGTCAGCTTGCCCCACACGAGCAGCTGGGAACCGACGCTCAGCTGCTCGGCCCGCCAGGGCTGGTTGAAGAAGACCAGCCGCAAGAGGCCGGTCGAGTCGGCCACCTCCACCTCGACCCGGCTGCGGCCGCGGGGCCGGTCCGCTCGCACCCGCGTCACCTCGGCGAACACCACCGCCTCGTCGCCGACGGCCAGGTCGGCCACGTCGGCCGCCCGGGTGCGGTCGATGTAGCGCCGGGGGTAGGTGGTGACCAGGTCCCAGACGCTGTGGATCCCGAGCTCGGCCAGCGCCTTGGCCTTGCGGGGCGACACCGAGTCGAGCACCGACACCGAGATCCTCTCGAGCTGCGCGAGCGTTCGCCCGCTCGAGCCCGGCACGGCTACTCCACGCCGAACAAGTAGGGGTAGAGCGGCTGGCCACCGTGGTGGACCTCGACGCTCACCTCTGGGCACTGCTCCTTCAACCACTCGGTGATCCGACGGGTCTCCTGCGGGGTCGACCCCTCGCCCTCGATCACCGTGACCAGCTCGGCCTGGCCGACCAGTCGGGCGAGCAGGCCGAACGCCGCCCCTGCCGGGGAGTCGGCGATCGAGACCACCTCAGACGCGGCGATCCCGATCCAGTCGCCCTCCCGGACCGGGCCGGCCGGGGTGGCGGCGTCACGCACCGCCCGGGTGACCTCCCCCGAGCGGACCCTGGACGCCGAGGCAGCCATCGCCGTGGCGTTGGTCTCGGCCGAGGCAGCCGGGTCGTAGGCGAGCAGCGCGGCGAAGCCCTCCACGATCGACCCAGTCGGCACCACCCGGACCGTCTTGGCGGTGAGCTGGTCGACCTGCTCGGCCACCGGCCGGATGTTGGCGTTGTTGGGCAGCACCACCACCTGGTCGGAGGGGGTCGACTCGACCACGTCGAGAATCTCCGCGGTGGAGGGGTTCATCGACTGGCCACCGGCCACCTGGTGGTGCACGCCGAGCGACCGGAAGATCCGGCCCACCCCCTCGCCGGTCACCACCGCCACCACAGCGGTGGTCGGGACCTCGAGCGGCGGCGCAGGAGGGGGCGGCTCGCCGGCGTGCTCCCGCACCCACCGCTCCTCCTCGACCTGCTCGGCCAGGTCGGTCACCCGGATGTTGCGGGGCCGGCCGCAGTCGAGCGCCGCCTCGATCGCGGCACCGACGTCGTCGGTGTGGATGTGGCAGTTCCAGGTGCCGTCCCCCCCGACCACCACGATCGAGTCCCCGATCCCGGCCCACACCTCCTTGAAGTACGGGATGGTCTCGTCGGGCGCGTGGAGGAAGTACATGACCTCGTAGCGAAGCCCCCGGGAGACGTCCTCGGCCGGGTCCGGGCGGGACGGGGTGGTGGCCGGTGCGGGTGGCGCCGGCGGAGGCACCGGCAGCGGGCGGCCGTCGTGCGCCGTGAGCAACGCGTCCAGCAACAGGAGGTAGCCGGCGCCGCCGGCATCGACCACGCCGGCCTCGGCCAGCGCCGGGAGCTGGCTCGGGGTGGCGTCGAGCGCCCGGACCGCGGCCTGGCGGGCCGCTTCGAGGGTCGCGCCCAGGCCGGCGCCCTCGGTGCAGGCGGCAGCGGCACCCTCGCCAGCTGCCTGGGCCACCGTGAGGATGGTGCCCTCCACCGGCCGGACCACCGCCTGGCGGGCCAGGGCGGCCGCCTCCACCAGCGCCGCGGCCACGTCGCTGGCGGTGGCCGCCTCCACCCCGGCCAGCCGCCCGGCCAGCCCCCGCAGCAGCTGGGACAAGATGACCCCCGAGTTGCCCCGGGCCCCCATGAGCGAGCCGTGGGCCACTGCCTGGCAGACCTCTGGCATCGGCGCGCCGGGCCCCAGGGGCTCCAGCTCGGCCACCACCGCCTCGATGGTCAGTTTCATGTTGGTCCCGGTGTCCCCGTCGGGGACCGGGAAGACGTTGAGCCGGTTGATGACCGCCTGGTGCGCCCCCAGCGCGTCGAGGTACCGGGCCATCGCGGTTCGCACAGTGGCCGCCCCCAGCGCCTCGGGTGCCCCCATCAGGGCGATGCTAACCTTGACCTTCGCTCCGGCAGCCAGAGCCGCTGGCGCGGCGGCGGCGGAACCGGGTCGGGGAAAGGATCGTCCATGGCAGCGGTGTGCGAGCTCTGCGGCAAACGGCCGTCGTTCGGCATGCGCCTGAGCCACTCCCACCGCCGGACCAAGCGGCGCTTCGACCCCAACATCCAACGGGTCCGGGCCCTGGTGGACGGCACGCCGCGGCGTCTGTGCGTGTGCACCTCGTGCATCCGGGCGGGCCGGGTGGTGAAGCCGCCCCGCCGGCAGGTGCCGACCGCCTGAACCCCCGGTTCACAGCCGGTGGCCGTACCCGGCCTCGGGCAGCGCCTGTGACCCGAGCCGGCGCTCGGTCGGGTCGGCCGTGCAGGTCCCGATCCGCAACGGCGGTCGGAGCCCGGCAGCGCTGAACGCCCGCTCCAGGCGGCCGTCGTCGGGAGCCGCGATCAACAGCTCGTAGTCCTCGCCGCCCCCCAGCGCCTCCTCCTCGGTCGCCCCGGCGGCCGCCGGCACCCGGTCCACCCGCACCCCGACCTGCGAGGCGCGAGCCAGCCGGTGCAGGTCGAGCCCGAGCCCGTCGGAGAGATCGAGCATCGCGCGGGCCCCAGCCTCCCTGGCCACCCGACCCTCGGCCAGGCGGGCCGACGGGCGGCGGTGGGCCGCGACCAGGTCCTGGCCGCCTGGCTGGCCGCCGCGCAGCACGCGCAGGCCGGCCGCCGAGGCGCCCAGCGGGCCGGTGACGAAGAGGGCGTCGCCCGGCCGGGCCCCGCTGCGCAGGACGGCGGGCCGGTCGCCGGCCAGGGTGCCGGTGACTGCGACCGCCACGAAGAGCTGGGCCGCCTCGCTCAGGTCCCCGCCGACCACCGGGCACGCCCACGCCCGGGCGGCCTCGGCCAGGCCCTCGGCCAGCTCCTCCAGCGGGCTTCCGGGCGGGGCGCCGACGCTCACCACCGCGTGCCTTGGCGTCCCACCCATCGCCGCGATGTCGCTCACCGCTGCGGTGAGCGCCTTCCACCCGAAGTCGGCCGGGCCGATCAGGTCCAGGTCGCCGTGGACGCCGGCCACCACGGCGTCGGTGGTGAGCAGGACCCGCTGGCGGCCGGCCCCCAGCCGCACCACCGCTGCGTCGTCGCCCGACCAGGTCTCACCTGGCGCCTCCGGCCCTTGCCCGGCTCGGAGGCGTTCTCCGATAGCCTGGAGCACGGCATCTTCGCCGGTCGGAAGGCGGTCACCTGCACCGGGTGATCGTTTGGGGTGGGCCACCGTCCATGCCTAGCATTGTCGGCCTCGCCGAACGACAGGGGCCGACGCCCAGAGCCAACCCTGCCATCCCGGAAGGAAGGTGTGACCGGATGCCTCCGACGACCAGCGCCCCGACCGCCAACACCAAGCTGCTCGAGTGGGTGGAGGAGATCGCGGCGCTGACCCGGCCGGAGCGAATCGAGTGGTGCGACGGCTCGGCCGAGGAGTACGACCGGCTGTGTCAGCTGCTGGTCGACCAGGGCACCTTCACCCGACTGTCGGACGCCAAGCGCCCCAACAGCTACTGGTGCCGGTCCGATCCCGGCGATGTCGCCCGGGTCGAGGACCGCACCTTCATCTGCTCACGACGCGAGGTCGACGCCGGCCCCACCAACAACTGGCGGGATCCAGACGAGATGCGGGCAACGCTCCGGCGCCTCTTCGACGGGTGCATGCGGGGTCGCACCATGTACGTGGTCCCGTTCTCCATGGGACCCCTCGGTTCGGACAAGTCCCACATCGGCGTGCAGCTGACCGACTCGCCCTACGTCGTGGTGTCGATGCGGATCATGACCCGGATGGGACGTGCCGCCCTGGACGCACTGGGTCCCGAGGGGACCTTCGTCCCTTGCCTCCACTCGGTGGGGGCCCCCCTCGACCCGGGCGACACCGACGTCCCGTGGCCCTGCGATGCCGAGAACAAGTACATCGTGCACTTCCCTGAAACCCGCGAGATCGTCTCCTACGGCTCCGGATACGGCGGGAACGCCCTGCTCGGCAAGAAGTGCTTCGCCCTGCGCATCGCCTCGGTGCTGGCCCGCGACGACGGATGGCTGGCCGAGCACATGCTGATCGTGAAGCTCACCTCGCCCGACGGCGAGGTCCGCTACATCACCGGCGCGTTCCCTTCGGCCTGCGGCAAGACCAACCTGGCGATGCTCATCCCCACCCTGCCGGGCTGGAAGGTCGAGACCATCGGCGACGACATCTGCTGGATGAAGTTCGACGACGAGGGGTACCTGCGGGCAATCAACCCCGAGGCTGGGTTCTTCGGCGTTGCCCCGGGCACCAACAGCCACACCAATCCCAACGCCATGCTCACGCTGGCGGCGAACTGCATCTTCACCAACACCGCCCTCACCGACGACGGCGACGTGTGGTGGGAGGGGATGAGCGATCCGCCCCCTCACCTGACCGACTGGCGCGGCCAGGACTGGACCCCGAAGAGCGAGACTCCGGCCGCCCACCCCAATGCCCGCTTCACCGCGCCCGCGGCCCAAGACCCGGCCATTGCCCCAGAGTGGGAGGACCCCCGCGGAGTCCCCATCTCGGCCGTCCTCTTTGGTGGGCGCCGAGCCTCGGTGGTTCCCCTGGTCGTCCAGTCCTTCGACTGGGAGCACGGAGTCTTCCTCGGCTCGATCATGGCCTCCGAGACGACCGCGGCCGCCGCCGGGGCGGTCGGCAACTTGCGGCGGGATCCCTTCGCGATGCTGCCGTTCTGCGGCTACAACATGGCCGACTACTTCGCCCACTGGCTCAGGATCGGGGCTGCCGGCGACCCGGAGAAGCTGCCCAAGCTCTTCTACGTCAACTGGTTCCGCAAGGACGCGTCGGGCCGGTGGCTGTGGCCCGGCTACGGCGAGAACTCCCGGGTGCTCGAGTGGATCTTCGACCGGGCCGCCGGCCGGGGGGAGGCAGTCGAGACCCCGATCGGCTGGGTTCCGGCGCCCGGTGCGATCGACATCGAGGGGATCGATGTGACCAAGGAGGACATGGAGGAGCTGCTCCGGGTCGACCGGGACGAATGGCGGGCCGAGATCCCCCTCATCCGGGAGCACTATGCCCAGTTCGGGGACCGACTCCCACCGTCGCTCACCCGGACCCTCGAGGCCCTCGAGCGGCGCCTGGGCTGAGCCCGAGGCTCCCCAGGCGAGCACCACCGGCCTCCACTAGGGTCATGCACCCGAGATCGACGGGAGGTGGCCGGTGAGCATCAGCGTGGTCGCGCTGTGGAAGACGCCCAGTGACATCGAGGGGTTCGAGGAGCACTACTTCTCCACCCACATCCCGCTCGTCCGCCAGCTCCCAGGCCTGGAGGAGGTGCTGACCGGCAAGGCGACGAGTGGCCCGTACTACCGGATGGCCGAACTGCGCTTCGCGCGGGCAGAAGACCTCGCCGGGGCGTTCGGTTCCGAGGCCGGCCAACAGCTCATGGCCGACACCAACCACATCCAGGAGACCTACGGCGCCAGCGCCGACCTGCTCACCTTGGAGCGTGACGCCGGCTGAGGCGGTTGCCACCAGTTCGGACGGCCAGCCCGTCCAACGCTGCGGCGCCAGTGCCCAACCCAACCCGCTCCGACGCCGGCACGCCCGTCGAGCCACGATCGTCCCCTCGGGGACCAGACGCGTGCCGTCGGGACCGTTCGTCGGAGGCCACAGGCCCAAAGACCGCCCATCGACGCCGGGAGTCGCTGGCAGTAACGTGGGCTCGGACACAAGGAGCGGCTCCATGGCGGTCCAGGCGTACGTGCTGGTCCAGACCGACGTCGGCAAGGCAGCCGAGGTCACCCGGCTGGTGCGCGAGATCGACGGCGTGGTGTCGGCCGAGAACGTGACCGGCCCCTACGACGTGATCGCCTTGCTCGAAGCGGGCTCGATCGACGAGGCGGGACGTCTGGTGGTGAGCAAGGTCCAGCGGATCGACGGGATCACCCGCACCGTCACCTGCCCGGTGGTGAACCTCTAGCAGCCGCGTTCCGCCTCGGCGCGACCAGCGCCTCAGCACCCCCACAGCACGGTGCTCGGCCGCGGTGGAGACCGCCACTCGCCGTCACCGGTCCCATCCAGATCCGAGCCAGCCGCTGGCGCGGACGTCCCCGAGACCTACCAACCATGAGAACCGGCCCGACGCTCAAGACCCGCTCGATCGCCGAGGGACATCCGGTCAGGACGCCGCGTCGTGCAGCTCAGGGCGAGTCGCTCCACTCCACACCTCGGCGAGCCGCTCCAGATCGACCTCGGCCCACTCGCCACCGCGCGCCCGATAGATGGCTTGCGCCAGAGCCAGCAGGTCCTCGTCGACCTGCTCCCCCGGCGGGACGGGAACCAGGTGCTCTCCCGAAGGCCAGCTGACCACGAGCACGCTCCCCGACAGCACGATGCGGTACTGCCTTCCCGATGGAGCGGTCCAGGTGTCGCCCAGGGCCAACACGGCGGCATGGAAGTCGGGGTCGACATGCTCGTCGACCAGCACCACTTCGCTCGGGACCATTGGCCGGTCGGTCATGAGAAGCCCTCTCGGGCGAGCGCGAGCATCGCTGCCGCGACGGCATCGGGCGCGAATTCCTGGATGAAGTGTCGTCCTTCGGGGATCACGACCGGCTCGACCTCCATTCCTCGTGGCAGCCGACGCGCCAACTGGAGACCCTGTTCTTCCCATGGGAACACCGGATCGGCTCCTCCCCAGACGAAACGGACCGGGACGTCCCATCGGACGAGCGCATCCCAGATCGCATCGGCCAGTGGTTGGGTGGGGTGGTCAGGACCCAGCGAGATGGCGCGGGGCCAGGCCAAGGCGGCCAGGAACGACCCGTGAACGTCCAGTGGCAGGCGGTAGGCGCGCTGGACCACCGGATCCCGAGCAACTGCCACGGGCATCCCGAGCCGAGCTCCATCGACGAACACGGAACGCCTGTTGAAGAACAGCGGCCCAACCACCGGACCATGCAGGGCCCTCCAGGGAAAGACGCGATGGTGGAAGGCGGAGCCTTCACCCCAGAAGGTGTTCCCAAGCCCGAGGCCGCACAGCAGGCCGGGTCTGGCCAACGCGCACCCCATGCCAATCGGACCACCCCAGTCCTGGCAGAACATCACTGCCCGTTCGGCACCGACCGCATCGAGCAGTGACAACGTCCGACGAATGTGGTGGGTGATCTGGTATTGCTCCTCGGAGAAGCCGTGATCTGACCGGCCGCATCCCAGAAAGTCCGGTGCGATCACTCGGTACCCTTCGGCCGCAATGATCGGGATGATCTTCCGATAGAGAAAGGACCACGTCGGGTTCCCGTGGAGCAAGAGGACGACGTCGTGGCTCGAGGGTCCTTCGTCGACGTAGTGCAGCCTGAATCCGCCGGCGTCGACCCAGTGGGGGCTGAACGGAAAGGCCGCGCTGACCTCAGCAGGGAGTTCCTCGATCACTACCTCGCTCCTCTCGGACGAGTTCAGGATGCCCTCGGTCGTCACCTCGAGTCGAACGCGCCGTCACAGCCAGGGGCATCCGGCGATGCTGGTCGAGCACATCCCTCTCATGGTGGATGCCGGCTCAAGCGATGGGGCCGGGCGGGTGGTGGGCACCGCCGACCCGTGGGGTCACCGGCGGCGGCCCCGCGGGTCGCGAACCTCTCCAGTCGTGAACCTCGGCGCGGCGCCGCCCGTCGGGGACCGCTCGCTCCAGAGGACCGACCGCCTCTGACCGAGTGCGGTCTCGGGCTGGGTGACGGCCGTCCCCCACCAACCCCCAAACGGATCCGTGAGCCCCGGTCGTCCGGCGCCCGTCGCGCTCCAGAGTTCACGCGCCGGTAACGCTGGGGAGATCGATCCGAAACCCGCGCCAACGACGATGAGAGCAGGAGGTGCCCAGTGCTCATCCTGGTCCGCTTGCAGCTCGAGGACCGCCCCGGTGCGCTGGCGTCGGCGGCTGGGGCGATCGCTGACGCCGGCGGCGACATCGTGGCGATGGACGTCGTCGAACGTGCGACGTCGAAGGTGACCGACGACTTCGTCGTCGAGTGGGGCACGACCAGCTCGGAGAACCTCGAGCAGCTCCAGCGTCGCCTCGGTGAGGTGCCCGGGGTCGTGGCCGTGGACTGCGCGCGTCCGACGCCGCAAGCGGAGCTCCACCGCGAGCTCGAGCTCCTGACGTCGTTGGCCAGCGAGGCGAGGCCGAGCTTGGACCGGCTCGACCTCTTGGCCCGCCTCACCCCGGCGATCCTGCGCTGCGACTGGGCGGCCGTGCTGAGCTCGTCCGGTTCGGCGATCGGGATGACCCACGCCAGCGCCGGAGGTCCCCGGACCCGGTGGACCAGCCTTCCGTGGTGGCCATTGTCCGCCGCGACCGCGCTGGAGCTCGACGAACGGTGGGTCCCTGCCGCATGGCACGGTCAGCGCCCACTGGCACTGTCGGCAGCACCGATCGACCGCCAACGCGCCCTTCTGGCCTGCCGGACTGCGGGTCCCCCCTTCTTGGCTCGTGAGGTGACGCAGCTTGGCGCGCTCGGCGCGCTCGCGGGGCGGCTTCTTCCGCCGCCACGTCCGGGCCCCGCACCGCGTGCCTCGTGGCACGTCACGATCGGCGAAGCCGGCTGAAGGCAGCCCTGCCTCGTCCTGAGCGCCACGAGTCGGTCACGATGCTGTGACACCCGTGTGTCAGCTGGGCAGCCCCCCGACGGCCAGTGCGGCGGCGCGGCCTCTGGCACCCAAGTGCTCGAGGATCCGCCCGAAGGACTGCGGCACGCTGGCCTCGCAGTAGTCGAGGCCGCAGCATGCGCAGAACTCCTTCACCAAGCCTTGGGCGCGCCGCAGGTTGGGCCGAGGCATCGAGGGGAACAGGTGGTGCTCGATCTGGAAGTTGAGCCCGCCCAACAGGAACGTGAGGAGCCACCCGCCGCTCAGGTTGCGCGAAGTCGTGACCTGACGCCTGACGAAGCCCATGGTGGTGTCGGCAGCCAGGATCGGCATCCCCTTGTGGTTGGGCGCGAAACTGCATCCCAAGTAGCAGGAGAACACCACCTGCTGGACCGCCACGAACGCCAGGGCTCTGAGCGGGCTGAGGACCAGGAAGACCAGGCTGAAGAAGGCGGCGCCGTGCGCCATGACCACCAGAGCCTCGAGGATCGCCGCCCGGTCGTGCCGGCCGAGCAGGTACCGGGCGCCGGACACGTGCAGCCCGGCGCTGCGCAGGGCCATGAGCGGGAAGAACAGTGGCGCCGGCCAGCGTGCCAGCGCCCAGGCCAGGCTCCTGCGCCGGGGCTCGCCTCCGGGCGACTGGGCCGGGACCAGGCCGTCCCCGATGTCGGGGTCATGGCCGCGTTGGTTCGGGTGGGCATGGTGGGCGTTGTGCTTGGGAACCCACCAGCCGTAGCAGAGTCCGATCAGGGCGTTCCCCACCACCAAGCCGAGCACCCGGTTCGCCCGCCGGGAACTGAACACCTGCTGATGGCCGGCGTCGTGGCCGAGGAAGCCGAGTTGGGTGAAGATGACCCCGATCGCCGCGGCCAGCCCGAGGGTGGCCCACGAGTTGCCCACGACCACGAACGCGGCCCACAGGCCGCCGAAGACCGCGATGGTCGAGCCGACCTTGGCCCGGTAGTAGGCGGGCCGCCGATCCAACAGTTTGGCGGCGCGGACCTGGAGCGCGAGGTCGCGAAATCCGGTGATCGTTGGGTCGACGGTGGTCGTCAGCACGAGCTCGCTTCCCGAGATCGTCGGAGAGCGCCAGCGACGCCTGGAACGACGCCGCTCCTGGTGCCGTGGACCCAATCCGATGGTTGGCCGAGCCTACCCCTCGCCGGCCCAGCACCGGGCGCGCCGCCTCAGGAGGGGTGGGTGCCCGACCACGGCGCGCTCAGACCAAGGCGCCCTCGCTGCGCAGGCGCGCCAGCGCGGCGCGGTCGAGACCCCACGATTCGAGCACGTCGTCAGCCGCGTCCCCGGTCGCGTACGAGCCGACCGAGGCCGCACCCGGCGTGCGGGCGAAGCGCGGTGCCGGTGCCGGTTGGGTGAGACCGTCCAGTGCGGCGAACGTCTTGCGTGCCGAGACATGTGGGTGGCTGGGCGCCTCGGCCGGGGACAAGACCGGGGTCGCGCAGGCATCGGTGCCCTCGAACACCGACGACCACTCGTCGCGAGTCTTGGACTTGAAGATGGCGGCGAAGCGCTCCTTGGTGGCCCGCCACTGGCTCCGGTCCATCTGGGGCGGCAGCTCGGCCGGATCCAGGCCGAGCCCTCTCACCAACGCGGCGTAGAACTGCGGTTCGATCGCCCCCACGGCGAAGTAGCCGCCGTCGGCTGTCTCGTAGACCTCGTAGAAGGGGGCACCGGTGTCCAAGATGTTCACCCCGCGCTCGTCCCGCCAGGCACCGAGAGCTCGGTGCGAGTGGAGCATGGTGGTGAGCGAGGCGGCGCCGTCCAGCATGGCCGCGTCGACAACCTGACCCTGCCCGGAGCGGGCCGCCTCCACCAGCGCGGCTGCCACCCCGAACGCCAGCATCATGCCCCCGCCGCCGAAGTCCCCCACCAGGTTGAGGGGCGGGACCGGGCGGTCTCCCTCCCGGCCGATCGGCCAGAGCGCGCCAGCGATCGCGATGTAGTTGATGTCGTGGCCGGCTGCTCCTGACCAGGGGCCCTCCTGTCCCCAGCCGGTCATCCGTCCGTAGACCAGGCGGGGGTTCCGCGCCATGCAGGGCTCGGGTCCGAGCCCCATCCGCTCGGCCACGCCCGGCCGGAACCCCTCCACCAGCGCATCGGCTCGGGCCACCAGCTCCAGCACCAGCTCCACGCCGCCGGGGGACTTGAGGTCGACCCCGATCGACGTCCGGCTGCGCAGCAGCAGGTCCGAGCCGACGGTCCCGGTCCCCCGGGGCGCGTCGGGTCTTGCGATCCGGAGCACCTCGGCCCCGGCGTCGGCCAGCAGCATCGAGCCATAGGGGACCGGGCCGATGCCCCCCAGCTCGACCACCCGGATGCCCTCCAGCGGTCCGCTCATGAGCCTGGATCGTGTCGGGCCCCGCCGGTGCGGTCAAACGGCCTGGCTGTGGGAGGCTCGGAGGGGTGAACGCGACCGGCGATGCACGTCGGGCCTTTGCCCCGGGGCGGGTCAACCTCATCGGCGACCACACCGACTACAACGGGGGCCTGGCGCTCCCGATGGCGGTCCAGCTGGGGGTGGAGGTCGAGTACCGACCAGAGGACCAGCCGGTCCTTTTGGTCGAGTCCGACCTCGAAGCAGAACCGGCAGCCATCCCGCTGACGGGCCCGGCCGGCCAGCTGGCCCCGTGGGCCGCGCTGGCGGCCGCGGTGGTCGCCCTGGTCGGGCCGGCCCGGGGTGGCCGGGTCCGGGTCCGCTCCGACCTCCCGGCCGGCGCCGGCCTGTCGTCCAGTGCCGCCTTCTCGGTGTCCCTGGCCTTGGCCCTGGGCGTGCCGGCCGACCCGGTCGGCGTGGCCCGGCTGTGCCAACGAGCCGAGCTGGCCATCGGCGTGCCGGTGGGCCTCATGGACCCGCTGGCGGCGATGGCCTCCCGGGCCGGCACCGCGCTGCTGATCGACTTCACCAGCCTGCGAACCGAGCCGGTGCCGGTGCCGGAGGGCGCGGTGGTGACCGTGGTCGACTCCGGGGTGCGGCGGCGGCTGGACGCCACCGCCTACGCCGAGCGGCGGGCCCAGTGCGAGGCGGCGGCGGCGGCCCTGGGCCGGGCGCTCGGGGCGTGCTCGGTGGCCGAGGCCGAGTCGCTGGCTGACCCGGTGCTGCGCCGCCGGGCCCGCCACGTGACCACCGAGGACGAGCGGGTGCGAGCGTTCGCTCGGGTGCTGGCCGACGGGGACCTGGCGGCGGCCGGCCGGCTCATGAGCGAGAGCCATCGGTCCTTGAGCCGCGACTTCGAGGTGTCCACGCCCGAGCTCGACCGCCTCGTCGAGCGGCTGGAGGCCACCCCGGGCGTCCTCGGGGCCCGCCTCACCGGCGCCGGGTTCGGCGGCTGCGTGGTGGCGTTGTCCCGCCACCCCCTGGGCTCGCTGGGTACGACCCGTGCCTGGACCGTGCGACCGGGGCCCGGGGCCCGGGTCGAGGCCCTCTGAGCCGGCCCGCGCCTCAGCGACCGGGCTCGGCCATGGCCAGGCGCTGGGACGTGGCGCGCAAACGGTCCAGCACCCCGGCCGCCCGGCCCGAGTCGATCGAGTCGCAGGCCAGCTCCAGCCCGGCAGCCAGGTCAGGGGCCCGGCCCACCACCACCAGGGCGGCGGCGGCATTGAGGACCCCGATGTCCCGGTGGGCCCCGGCCTTGCCGTCGAGCACGGCTTGGATGGCAGCGGCGTTGAAGGCGGCGTCCCCGCCCGACAGCTCGGCCATCGAGGCCCGGCGCAGACCCAGCTCGGCCGCGTCCAGGCGCCAGGTCACCAGCTCGTAGGCGGTCCCGTCCCCGATCACCTCGATCACCGTCGACGGGGAGGTCACGCTCAGCTCGTCCAGCCCGTCGTCGGCGAACAGCACCATCGCCCGGGTGCTGCCGTTCTCACCCAGCACGCCAGCCATCGTGGGGGCCATGGCCGGGTCGCTCACCCCCACCAGCTGGCGGCGGACCCGTGCTGGGTTGGCCAGCGGGCCCAGGAAGTTGAACACCGTGGGCACTCCGAGCTGCCGGCGGACCGGGCCGACGTGGCGGAACCCAGGATGAAAGCGCGGCGCGAAGCAAAAGCCCATCCCGGCCTCGGCCACGCAGGCGGCCACCCCGGCCGGTCCCAGGTCGGGCACCACGCCCAGGGCCTCCAAGACGTCGGCCGTCCCTACCGAGGACGAGGCGGCCCGGTTGCCGTGCTTGCACACCCGGGCTCCGGCCCCGGCGGCGATCAGCGCCGCCAGCGTCGAGACGTTGATGCTCCCCAGGCGGTCGCCGCCGGTTCCCACCACGTCGAGCAGTTCGCCGTCGATGGCCAGCGGCTCGGCGTGGGCCAGCATGGCCCGAACGAACCCGTGCATCTCGGCGACCGTCTCCCCTTTGGCCCGGAGCGCGATCGCGAACGCTGCCACCTGGGCCTCGGTCGCCTCCCCCTCGAGCACCTGGCCGAGGGCCGCTTCGGCCTCGTCGACGTCGAGGGACTGACCGGCCACCAGGCGTCCGAGCACCCCGGGCCACCCGCCCAGGCTGACGAAGCTGGTCCCCACCTCAGTCCCACCACAGGTCGCCGTCGAGCACCCCCCGGGCGATCAGCCCCAGCTGGACCTGGGAGGTGCCCTCCACGATGGTCAGTTGCTTGGCGTCCCGGTACCACTGCTCGGCCGGGTGGTCCTCCATGTAGCCGGCTGCCCCGAGCAGCTGGACCGCCAGACCCGACGCCCGCACCGCCAGTTCGGTGGCGTGGTACTTGGCCATCGACAGCAAGGGCACGTACTCCTTGGTGAACTTGCCCTCGTCGGCCAGCACCGCGGCCCGGTACGTGAGCAACCGGGCCGCCTCGATGTCGACCGCGCACTTGGCGATCTCCCACTGGATCCCCTGGAAGTCGGCGATGGTTCTTCCGAACGCTTGGCGCTGCTTCACGTACTCGGTGGCGTACATGAGCGCCCCCTCGGCCAGCCCGATGCCCCGGGCGGCCACGATCGGGCGCATCGAGTTGAGACCGAGCATGGCCAGCCGGAACCCCCCGACCTCGCCAATGACGTTCTCGGCCGGGACCCGCACCTGGTCCAAGATCAGCTCACCGGTGTCGACCCCTCGGACCCCCATCTTGTGGTCCCGGCGGCCGACCGAGACCCCCTCCCAGGAGCGCTCCACGATGAACGCGCTCACCGAGTCGTGGGCCCGGCTGGTCGGCTCGCCGGTCTTGGCGAACACCGTGTACCAGTCGGCCTCGGCCACCCCGGACATCCAGCACTTGGTGCCCGAGAGGATCCAGCCCCCGGGACGCTCCGGGTCGGGGACCGCCCGGGTCCGCATGCCCATCACGTCGCTGCCCGCCTGGGGCTCCGACAGCCCGAAGGCCGCCCGCAACGAGCCGTCGGCGATCCCCGGCAGGTAGCGGCGCTTCTGTTCCTCGCTGCCGGCGATGAGCACCGGCCCGGTCGGCAGGCGGGTGAGCAGGAGCATGAGAGCGGCCGCGTTGGAGTACTTGGCCACCTCCTCGATGGCGATGGTGAGGCCGAGGATCCCGGCTCCCGAGCCCCCGAGCGACTCGGGCAGGCACAGCCCGAGGAGCCCGGCATCCCGGAACGCCGCGAACAGGTCGCTCGGGTACTCGCCGGACTTGTCGATCTGGCGGGCCCGGGGCTTGACCTTCTCGCGGGCCAGCCGGCGCACGCTGTCGCGCAGTGCCTCGAGTTCTGGGGTCAGCTGGAGATCCACGGGCGAACGATACTGCCGCTCGCCCGCCGCGCTGCCGGCGTCAGGCCGACTTGCGGCGCTGGCGGATGATCCGTCGGCGCTCCCGCTCGGTCGTGCCGCCCCAGATGCCCTCGCGCTCGCGGGCGGCCAGCGCATGCTCGAGGCATGGCTGGCGGACCGGGCAGGCCGCACAAACGGCCTTCGCCTCGGCCGCACCGGCCTCGTCGTCGGGTGCCGGGAAGAAGATCTCTGCGTCGAGACCCCGGCAGGCGGCGCGCTTGCGCCACGCGGTGGCACTCATCGGGGGGTTCCTTGTCACAGGGCGGTTCAGGGTTGGCTCCGCCGATCGGCCCGCCACCCGAGGGGGGAGTCGGGAAAATCGGCCGAACGGCAATTATGGCCTAGGTCACCAGGGACTGTAAAGGTCGGCCCCGGCCCGACTCCTGGGGGCGCCGGCCCGGGCGAGCGGGTCAGCCGAGCGGGGCCAGCTCGACCGAGCCCCGCAGGTCGGCGAGCAGCTCGGCCCGGGTCGACTCGCTCAGCTCGGTCCGGGCCTCATACGCCGGGTGGGTGACCACCAAGGTGGCCGGACCGGCGGCGAGCTGCTCGGCCTCGGCCGGGCTGAACGGGAGCCGCAGGTAGTGCACCGCCGGGGTGACCTCGTCCCTGGTCAGCGCCTCGGCGTGGGTCCGCTCGGGCCGGCTGGTGACCACCGAGCCATCGACCAGCTCGATCCCCACCGCCCGCTCGATCCCGACCAGCGCAGGGAGCCAGTGGCGCAGCTCCCCTTCGCTCGTGAGTTCGATGAACAAGGTGGCCGACAGCTCACCGGCACCGGGCAGGAGCCGGTTGTAGACCTCGAGCTCGCCCAGGACGCCCTCGTCGGTGACGATGTGCTCGGCCCGGGCCATCTCTTGGACCTGGAACCGGACGGTCTCGGCGTTCTCGAAGACGACCGACATGATCGGCCCGAGAGAGACCCGCCGGCGGCGCTTGAGCTCGATCACCTGCGCCCGGTAGCGGTCGCGGACCCGCTCGTAGGCGCGCAGATCCGCGATGTCCTCCAGCTGGAGCGGGCGCACCGGGCTCGGCCCGGCCTCGCTCACGAGATCGACTCGAGGCCCTTGCTGAACCGGCCGGCGTGCGACTTCTCGGCCCTGGCCAGGGTCTCGAGCCACTCGGCGATCTCCTCGAACCCCTCGTCACGGGCGGTCTTGGCGAAGCCCGGGTACATCTCGGTGTACTCGTAGGTCTCGCCCTCGATGGCGGACTTGAGGTTGTCGGCAGTGGGGCCCACCGGGCTGCCGGTCACCGGGTCACCGACCTCGCGCAGGAAGTCGAAGTGCCCGAACGCGTGCCCGGTCTCGCCCTCGGCCACCGAGCGGAACAGCGCGGCCACATCAGGGTACCCCTCGACGTCGGCTCGCTGGGCGAAGTACAGGTAGCGACGGTTGGCCTGGCTCTCGCCGGCGAACGCGGTCTTCAGGTTCTCCTCGGTCTTGGATCCCTTCAGCTGGGGCATGGCTCTCTCCTCTTGTTGTGCTGTCGGTTGTTGTCCTGTCGGTACTTGCTCTCTTGGGTCGTGCGCGCTCGCCCGGTGGGGCTGGTCCTTTGGTCCCGGCGCCGGCGCCCACCGGTCCTGCACTCCCCGCACAGGCCCCGGAACACCACCTCGGCGCTCGCGACCTCGAAGTCCTGGGCCGCCCCGGGCGGGACCTCGAGCCCCTCGTAGGTGGCGTGGAGGTCCCGGACCTTCCCGCAGCTCCGGCAGACCAGGTGGTGGTGGGGTTCCTCCACGTTGGGGTCGAAGCGCACCGCTCCGGTGCCCAGATCCAGGGTGTGCAGCTCACCCAGCTCGGCCAGCTCGTGCAGCGTCTGGTACACGGTCTTGAGCGAGATGGTCTGCAGCTCGGCGCGCACCGACTCGTACACCGACTCGGCCGAGGGGTGGGTGTCGTTGCGCTGCAGGGCACGGAAGATGCACTGCCGCTGGGCGGTCACCTTTCGGCCGGTCGCCCGGAACAGCTCGGTCAGCTCCTCCGGCGTGTGCACATCGCCAGAGTATCGCGATGATTGTTGTTCGCTAACGGTTGTTGAAACCGCCCCGGCCGACCCCCCGGTACGGTCGGACGGTGACCTCGGGCCAGGTGGAGACCCCACAGCCGCGGCCGTCGGCCCGGGTGATCCTCCACGACGCCAGCCGGGCAGTGCTGCTGTTCTTGGTGCACGACCCGCTCGAGGACCGCGCCGCGGTGTGGGCCACCCCCGGCGGCGGCGTGGAGCCTGGGGAGACCTTGGCCGAGGCGGCGGCCCGGGAGCTGCGGGAAGAGACCGGGCTCGCCGTCCAGCCGGCGTCGTTGGGCACCCCGGTCGCGGTCACCCGGGGGACCTGGCGCTACCGCGGGCAGCTGTGGTACTCGGAGGACTGGTTCTTCGCGCTGGCCACCGACCGCTTCGTCCCCGACCGCTCGGGCTGGAGCGATCTCGAGCAGATGGTGCACCGGGCCTGGGGGTGGTTCACCCCCGAGGAGCTCGAGCGGCTGGCGACGCCGGTGCTCCCGAGCGGGCTCGCCGGCCTGCTCCGCCGGCTGGGCTCGGCGTCGCTCGGGCCGGGCCCGGTGGAGCTGCCCTGGTCGGACCCGTGAGCGGACCACGCCGGGGCACACCCGGGGCGCTGTGGCAGGCTGACCCGATGGCCGTGCCCGACGATCGGCGTCGCTCGTCGGCCTTCTCGCGCCACGCCAACCTGGCGCGGCTGCGGGCCGAGCGCTTCGAGGTCCTCGTGATCGGCGGGGGGATCACCGGCGCCGGGGTCGCGCTCGACGCCGCCAGCCGGGGGCTGCGGACCGCCCTGGTCGAGCGGGCCGATTTCGCCTCGGGCACCTCGTCGAAGTCCTCCAAGCTGGTCCACGGCGGGCTCCGCTACCTCCAGCAACGAGAGTTCCGCCTCGTCTACGAGAACCTGGCCGAACGCCAGCGCCTGCTCGAGAACGCCCCCCACTTGGTCTCGGTCCTGCCGTTCCTGGTCCCGCTGTTCGGACGGGCCGGCGTGGTGTCCAAGACCGTGGCCCGCTCCTACTCGACCGCCCTGTGGCTCTACGACCTCACCGGCGGGATCCGCATCGGCAGACGACACGCCAGAGTCTCGAGAGCCGAGGCGCTCGAGCACCTCCCCCTGCTCGACGCCGACCGCCTGGTGTCGGGCTTTTTGTACTTCGACGCCCGGGCCGACGACGCCCGGCTCACCCTGACCCTGATCCGCACCGCGGTCTGCGGCTTCGGCGCCGCGGCGGCCAACTACGCCGCGGTGGAGCGTCTGCGGCACGACGACGACGGCCAGGTGCGCGGCGCGCTGGTACGCGACCTCGACGGGGGCGGAGCGGCCTTCGAGGTGCACGCCGATGTGGTGGTGAACGCGGCCGGCGTCTGGACCGACCGGGTCCGGGCCCTGGGCCAGGGGCCGCCCGGCCGCTCGATCCGGCCGGCCAAAGGGGTGCACGTGAGCGTGCCCCGGTCGCGCCTGCCGGCCGACATCGCGGCGGTGATCCCGGTCCGCCACGACCGTCGGTCCATCTTCGTGGTCCCCTGGCCGGAGGGTGACGTCGTCTACCTCGGCACCACCGATACCGACTACGACGGCGACCTCGACGAGCCGCGCTGTCGGCCCGAGGACGTGGACTATCTGCTGACGGCGGCCAACGCGGCCACCAAGGCCGGGCTCACCCGGGAGGACGTGCGCGGGGTGTGGGCCGGGCTGCGGCCGCTCTTGGCTCCCTCGGGCACCGGCCGCCGGTCGGCGCGCACCGCGGACCTCTCCCGGCGGCACCGGGTCTGGCGGGACCCCGACGGTCTGGTCACCGTGACCGGGGGCAAGCTGACCACCTACCGCAAGATGGCCGAAGACACCGTCGACGCGGCGCTGCGGAGCCGTCCGTGGCCCCGGCCCCGCTCGGTCACCCGGGACCTGCGGCTCGAGGGAGCACCCGGCGCGGGACCACCCAGCACCCCGCCACCGGGCCTGGCCGTGCCGACCCACCTGGCCTCCCGCTACGGCACCCTGGCCGGGGCGGTGGTGGCAGTTGCGGCCGACGATGCGACCCTGCTCGACCCGGTGGTGGCCGGCCTCCCCTACACCGGTGCCGAGCTGGCCTACGCCGCTCGGGAGGAGATGGCGGTACACCTCGACGACGTGCTCACTCGCCGGACCCGGGCCGCCATCCTCGACGCCCGGGCCACGATCGCAGCCGCCGAACGGGCGGCCGCGATCGTCGGGGTCGAGCTGGGTTGGGACCGAAGCCGCCAGCGGGACGAGGTCGACCGCTTCGTCGGGGCGGTGGCGGCCGAGCTGGCCACGGCCGGCCTGGAAGGCGGCGCCCTGGCCGAGCGGCACGGGGCCGGATGAGCGAGCCCGCCCGGCCAACCGAGCTCACCGTCCCGGCCGGCCAGCCGTCCGAGCGGCTCGGCGGAACCCGGGTCCCGGTGCCCCCGGCCCTCCTCGAGCGATGGCAGGCAGCGGGCATCGCGGTCTCGGCCGACCCGGGCGAGCGGGCCTGGGCCGGGCGGGACTGGTGGCCGCTGTCCATCGGCTGGGCGGCCCGCGGCGCGCTCCCGGCCGTCCCGGCGGTGGTGGTGGCCCCCCGGAGCACCGCCGAGGTCTCGGCGGTGCTGGCCGCCTGCAACGAGGCCGGCGTCCCGGTCACCCCGGTCGGCGGCGGCAGCGGGGTGTGCGGCGGCTCGGTCCCGGTGTTCGGCGGCGTCTCGCTGGACCTGCGAGCGCTCGCCGGCCTGCACGACTTGGACGAGGTCTCCTTGGTGGCCGACGTCGGCGCCGGGACCTTCGGCGGGGACCTGGACGTCGCCCTGTCGGCGGTCGGGCCGGGGTACACCGTCGGGCACCGCCCGCAGTCGGTTGCCATCTCCACCGTCGGGGGTTGGATCGCGTGCCGGGGAGCCGGCCAGTACTCCACCCGCTACGGCAAGATCGAGGATCTGGTGGTGGGGCTGGAGGTGGTCCTGGCTGACGGCACGGTGGTGCGCACCGACGGACGGGCCCCCCGGGCCGCCACCGGGCCCGGGCTCTCCCAGCTCTTCGTGGGCAGCGAGGGGACCCTGGGCGTGATCACCTCGGCCCGGCTCCGGGTGGCCCCGGCACCGCAAGCCGAGGTGCGGCGAGCCTTCGGCTTCGGGTCCTTCGCCGAGGGCCTCCACGCGTGCCGACAGATCCTCCGACGAGGGGCGACGCCGGCCGTCCTCCGCCTCTACGACCGGACCGAGTCGATGCGACACTTCGACGCCGAGACCTGCGTGCTCATCGTCCTCGACGAGGGCGACCGGGCGATCGTGGACGCCAGCGCGGCGGTCTGCGACCAGGCCTGCGCGGGCGCGACCCGCCTCGACGACGCGCTGGTGGCCCGCTGGCTGGAGGAGCGCAACGACACCTCGGCCTTGGGCCCGCTGTGGCAGGCCGGCATCGTGGTCGACACGATCGAGGTCGCCGGGCGGTGGTCGGTCCTGGCCACCCTGGCGGACCAGGTGGTGGCCGCCTTGCAGGACCTCGAGGGGACGCTGGCCGCCTCGGTCCACCAGTCCCACGCCTACCCCGACGGCGCCTGCCTGTACTTCACCGTCGCCGGCCGCCGGCCCGACCGAAGCCCAGACCCCGAGCTCCAGGCATCCTGGCAGGAGGCCTACTACCGAGCGGCCTGGGAGACCGCCCTGCGCCCGGTGGTCGAGCACGGCGCTGCGATCAGCCACCACCACGGGATCGGGCTCAACCGGGGCCGCTTCCTCGAGGCCTCGCTCGGCTCCTCCTTCGCGGTCCTGCGCGCCCTCAAAGCCGCGGTCGACCCCAACGGGATCCTCAACCCCGGCAAGCTCGGTCTGGACTCCCCGTTCGGACCGCCGCCCTGGCCATGAGCCCGGTGTTGGTCGTCGACGTCGGCACCTCGGCCGTGCGCTCGGCCCTGGTCGAGGCCGACGGCACGGTCCATTCGGTCCGCCGCCAGGCGGTCCTCCCCCGCTCGCCGGCGCCGGGCCTGGTCGAGCTGGACCCGCCAGCGATCGCCGAGGCGATCCTGTCGACCGCGTCGGCGCTCGCCAGCCACGCCGGCCAGATCGACGCGGTCGGCATCGCCAACCAGCGGGCGTCCACGCTGGTGTGGGAGCGGGCCAGCGGCCGGCCGGTCGGTCCGGCCCTCGGCTGGCAGGACCTGCGGACCGTCGGCACCTGCCTGGCGATGCAGGCCGAGGGCTTCCGGTTCCCGCCCAACGCCTCGGCCACCAAGCTGGCCGCGATCTTGGATGAGGTCGACCCCCGTCGGGAGCGAGCCGCCGAGGAGCTGTGCTTCGGCACGGTCGACACCTGGTGCGCCTGGGTGCTGAGCCAAGGCCGGCTGCACGTGACCGACCCGACCAACGCCGCGGTGACCGCGCTCAGCGACCCCACCGGGTCCCGCTGGGACCAACGGGTGCTCGACGCCCTGGCCATCCCGCCCTCGATGCTGCCGGCCATCGTGGACACCTCGGGGCCCATCGGCCCGGCCCAGGCCCTCCCCGGCGCGCCGGTGATCGGCGCGCTGGCCGGCGACCAGCAGGCGGCGTTGGTCGGGCAGGGCTGCACCAGGCCGGGCTTGGCCAAGGCCACCTTCGGCACCGGGGGGATGCTCGACCAGTGCACCGGGGCACGGGCCCCCCAAGCCCTGGACCGAAGCCCGGGCGGCACCTTCCCTATCGTCGCCTGGCGGCGGGGCGGCCGCAGCGTCTTCGGGGTCGAGGCAATGATGCTGACCGCCGGCACCTGCATCGAGTGGCTCCGCGACGACCTGGGCGTGCTCCCCGACGCCGCCAGCTCGGCCGAGGTCGCGGCCGGCTGCCCCGACACCGAGGGGGTGATCTTCGTCCCCGCCCTCCTCGGGATGGGCACCCCGGCGTGGGACTTCGGGGCCCGCGGCGCCCTGTTCGGGCTGACCCGGGGGACCGGGCGGGCGGCGCTGGTCCGGGCGGTCCTCGAAGGCGTCGCTCAGCGGGGGGCCGACCTGGTGGAAGCGGCCGAGGCGGACAGCGGCCTGCCCATCGCCTCGCTGCGAGTCGACGGAGGGATGTCGGCCAACCCGATCTTCGTGGGCGCGCTGGCCGACGCCATCGGCCGGCCGGTCGAGCTGTCGGCCACCCTCGAGGCGACCACGCTCGGGGCCGGGTACCTGGCCGGGATGGCGGTCGGCGTGTGGGCGGACGAAGACGAGGTGGCCACCGCCTATCGGCCGGGCCGCACGGTCGAGCCGACCCGCACCGACGCGCAGCGGGAGGCCTGGCGGGCCCGCTGGCTGGAGGCGCGGAGCCGGGCCCTGCGGACCATCCCCGAGCTCTCCGCGATCAGCTTCTGAGCGAGCCCCTCGCCGAGGGGGACGCCTGCAGGCACCCGGTCGGCGACCGATGCCGGACAGCCAGGCACCAGGTATCATCCGCATAAGCAGATATCTCTGGTGCACCATCGACGGTGCAGATGTCGATGGTGCAGATGCCGACGGTGGAGGTCTGGTGAGCCAGCGACCGAGTGCAGTGCGGGGGGTGCGGGACCACGGCCGCGATGGGCGGACGACGCGGGCCGACCCCCGGCTGGGTGTGGATGCCCTGGTGCCGCCGGTGCCAGCTGACCAGGCCGGGCGCGAGCTCCTCGCCCGCTTCTACCGAGCGCTCGGCGACCCGACCCGCCTGGCGCTGCTTGCCTTCTGCGCCGAGGGCGAGCGGACCGGCACCGAGTGCGTCGCCCATGCTGGCCTCTCTCAGGGACGGGTGTCGGCCCACCTCAGTTGCCTCGTCGACTGCGGGCTGCTCGAGGTGCGTCGGGTGGGACGTTTCGCCTACTACCAGGTGACCGACCCCCGGGTGTGCGAGCTGGTCGCGCTGGGCACGTCGGTGGTGGCCGACCACGCCGCCTCCATCGCGGCGTGCACGAGGGTCGCCCCGGACAGATGAGCCGCTCGGCGCCGACGCCACCGGCGCGATCGGAGCGCACACGGCAGTGAACGCGCCCTGCCACTCCAGCGCCGCCGAGCCCCCACCGACCTGGTCGAACCTCGCCGAGGCGATGCGGGTGTGCCGGCACCGGCCAAACCGCCGGCGAGTCACCGGCATTTGCCTGGTGGTGGGAACGGTGCTGGTGGGGATCAACCAGGGTGCGACCCTTGCATCCGGTCGCCTCGACTGGGTGGTGTGGGTCCGCATCGTCCTCGACTACGTCATCCCGGCGTGCGTCTCGACCATGGGTGTCCTCGCGGGGTCCCGTCGCAGCACGCAGACCAGGCAGGAGGCGTGGTAGGAGACCTACGGGACCGGTTCCGCCGAGGTCGGGGTCGCAGCGGAGCCGAGGAGCGGGTCGGGCGAGCCGACCTTCCCGGCGCGATCGCCGGTTCGCCGGTCTGCTGGCTCGTCGTGCGCTGCCGGTCGCAGCTATTCGGGGCTCGCTCAGCGCACGGGGGCGTTGGTCACCCGGTGACCGGGTGTCCTCATCTGGCCCTTAGGGGCAGCATGGCTGCAGCTCGAGCGCCGCGGTCTGCGGGTGGCCGAGCCGCCGGGCTGCGGTGAGGAGCTGGGGCATGGTGGAGACCGGCACCCGATTGCGGTAGGTGATGCGGCCGGCCGGAGAGAGCAGGACGTAGAGATCGGGGATCCCCGAGGGGTCCAAGGCCAGGCTGAGGGACCGTGACGCCATCCCCCACTGCCAACCAGGACGCTCGATGCTCGTCCCGGCAGCGGCGCGCCCGAAGCGCATCAGTTGGGTCACCCCCTTGACTCCCGGCGGGAAGTCGCCGAACAACCCCAGGGTGAGGACCCGCAGTCCGGCACTGGTCAGCTGGTCGAGGTGATGAGCCACCGCGGGGATGCTCGCGGCGCAGCTGGCGCAGCCACCGGCCACGAACCACACCATGGTCGGCGTGGCGCGCCGCGACGCGAGCGACGCCGTGGTGCCGGTGGCGGTGGTGTAGGTGTCCGCGGAGACCACGCGGCCCTGCGCCGCGCCCGAGGCGCCCGTGGTGCTCGACCCGGCGCCCGTGAGCGCGACCAGACCCAGGGTGCCGGCCAGCAACAGGACGCCTGCGGCAACCGCCCAGCGGACTCGGGCGCCGGGCCGGCTGGCGGCAGCACGAAGGTGCCAAGGGCTCATCGGAGGGCGGCGGCCGCGCTCAGCAGCTGGCGCATGGTCGATCCCGGTGAGCTGTTCACGTAGGCGATCTTTCCGCTGGCGTTGAGCAGGTAGTAGATGTCGAGGTAGGCCTTGGGGTTGTAGGTGCGGGTGAGGGTGGGCGAGGCCTCGCCGAACACCCAATCCGGGTTCAAGAAGGCGCTGCCGGCAAGGGCCTTGCCGAAGGCCGCCATGGACGGTCCGGATTGGCCCAGGTCGGCGTAGTTCTCGACCTCGACCACCCGCACTCCGTCGGACGCCAGGGTGCTGAGGTGATGTGCCATCGCCGCGGTGCCAGCCTGGCAGGAAGAGCACCAGGTGGTGACCAGCCAGAGCATGGCAGGCCTCCCGTGGAGCGCGGCCACCGTCTCGGTCTTGCCGTCGAGCGTGGTGAACGTGGCATTCGGAGCCCTGGTGCCGACCTGGAGTGGCGCGGCCCCCTCGGGTGTCGGCGACGTCGAGCGGTTCGCCAGGTGCAGGCCGACCACCGCGCCGGCGAGGGCAACCACGGCCCCGGCAGTGCTCCACAGCGCCAGGCGCTTCCGGGCGCGCCGTTGCGCTTCGGCCCGGCGTCGAGCGGCACCACTCGGGCGGGACGGTCGCTGGCGGGTGGACGCCTTGCCCATCAGCGGACTCCCCGCCCGCTTGCGTCAACCGCTGCCGCCTCCTCTGGCCCGGCGGCGCTGAGGTCCGGCGCACAACCAGGGCTGGGCGGGTCACAGCAGGCGAGGGCGGCCTCCCCGGGCACCGATGCCCTCTGGGTCGTGCACTCGCCGTCGGCGAGGCACGACGCGCGCCCGATCTTGCGCAACCCCCACCAGCACAGAGCGGCAAGCAACGCCAGGCTGGCTGCGAGGAACTCGGTCTGGTGCACCGCGAAGAAGTGCTGCACCGAACCGGTCGTCGTGTAGAGGCCCACCCCCGAGGCACCGGCGAACGCGAGCACCGAGGGGATGATCGGGGTGCAGCACAGGAAGCTCGGCAGCAGGCTCCCGAGGAAGGCCACGCCTCCGACCACCCCACCAGCGGCCCGAGCGGCGGCGACCTTGCGCATGGCGTAGACCTGGACGCTGAGCACCAGCCCCATGGCCATGCCGAGGAGGATGGCCCAGGTGAGCAGGTAGGCATCCAGGTAGTGCAGGTTGGCGAGCTCGACGCGCTGCGTGTACTGGAACGGCAGCAGGACCGCGTACACCACGGTCACCGCCGCCGCGGCGGCCAGGAACCCGCCGAAGCGTGCGGGGGTGCCGAGCACCTCGACGAGAGCCCGCCACATGGGCCACGCGCGCGCCGGTCGCGACACCTCGGCCATCACCGGCTCCCCGGCCGGTTCACCGGACCACAGCAGGCGACGCCCCGACGGCGGTGTCGGTGCCACAGCAGCCCGGCGGCCACCAGGAGTCCGCCGCCGACCACCCCGCCAACCAGCCCAAGCGTGGCGGCGCTGGCCGCTGCCAGACCGGCAACGATGGCCGGCCCCCCGCAGCACAGGAGCGGCAAGAGGAGGAGCGCGACCGCGGCACCAGGACCCCGGCGTGCTGGTGCGCTGTCCGCCCTCGGGCCAGGGCTCCGGCTGAGGGTCGGTGGTCGTTGCGGCGGTGCTGTCATCGTGACCCCTGCTGGCTCCCATGGGTCCGGTTGGGCCCGACTCGATTGTAGTACTACATATCTGTGAGAGCGAATCACTCAGACGGGCTGGTGGGCCGATCCGCGCGCGCGGTGCGAGGACGAACGCCCGGCCGACGGGCCGCCGCTCCCGAGCCACCGGACGGGCGTGCTGTGGACCCGGACCAGCCCGGCCGCCATCCCGGCGAGCGCTGCCGGCCGGGCGGCGGCCAGCACCCGACGCCCGGACGTGCAAGGCTCCCACGATGAGCGAACGGTTCGACGTCGTCGTGGTCGGGCTCGGGCCCGGAGGCGAGGTCGCCGCCGGGAAGCTGCTCGAGGCCGGCCGGCACATCGCGGTCGTCGAGCACGAACTGATCGGCGGCGAGTGCGCGTACTGGGCGTGCATCCCCTCCAAGACCCTCCTGCGGGCGACCGAGGTCCAGGGCGCCACCGGGCGGGTCGCCGGCATGGCGGTGCCGACCGTCGAGTGGCCGGCGCTGCGCGACTACCGGGACTACATGGTCCGCCACCTCGACGACGCCACCCAGGTCGACGGGTACCGAGGGCGGGGCGCGACCGTGGTGAAGGGAACGGCCCGCCTGGATGGACCGGGCCGGGTGGTCGTCGGCGACGAGGTCCTCGAGGCTGACGACGTGGTCATCGCGACCGGCTCCGAGCCGATCCGCCCCCCGATCGAAGGACTTGGCGGGGCCGAGGTGTGGACCAATCGAGACGCGACGACCTTGCGGGAGATCCCCGAACGAGTGGCGGTGATCGGGGGCAGCGCGGTCGGCGTCGAGCTCGGTCAGTTCCTCGCCCGCATGGGCGCGAGGGTCACCATCCTCGAGCGCTCCGAGCAGCTCATCCCCCGCGAGCACCACCGGGTGGGCGAGCTCGCCCGCCGGGCGCTCGAAGCCGACGGCATCGACGTCCGAACCGGCGTGGAGGCGACCCGGGTCTTGCGAGCCGGTTCGGCGAGCGTGCTCGAGCTCTCGAGCGGGCCCGGCGTCGAGACCGACGTGATCCTGCTGGCGTCGGGCCGCCGGCCCAGGACCGCAGGCCTCGGGGTCGAGCGCGCCGGTGGCCAGCTGGACGAGCGCGGTGCGGCCGTCGTCGACCAGCACTGCCGGGCGGGCGATCGCCTGTGGGCGATTGGCGACGTGACCGGGGTGGCGCTGTTCACCCACGTCGCCATGTACCAAGGCCGGGTGGTGGCAGCCAACCTGTGCGGGACAGCGCGGGTCGCCCGCTACGAGGGAATACCTCGCGTCGTGTTCTGCGACCCCGAGGTCGCGGCGGTCGGGGTGCGCCCCGATGCCGCGGCGGCAGCCGGGATCGAGGTGGCGACCCACGAGGTCGAGCTGGCCGATGCCATCGCCCGGCCCTGGACCTACCAGAAGGAGCCAGGTGGGACGCTGGGCGTGGTCGTGGACGTCGGTCGGCGGGTGCTTCTGGGCGCGTGGGCGGTCGCCCCCTTGGCCGGCGAGTGGATCCACCAGGCTGCCCTGGCCATCCGAGCCGAGATCCCGATCGAGGTCCTGGTCGACCAGGTGGCCCAGTTCCCCACCTATGCCGAGGCGTACCTGGCCGCGCTCGAACCCTGGGATCGTTGATCCCCGCCCGGCTCGGCCGCCTCGCTGGCGGGCGGCTCAGCCCGGCGTGCTCCGCCGGCCCCAGGCCCAGGTCGGTCGCAGTCCGACCACGGCAACCAGCCCCAGGCACGCCGACAGGCCGAGCACCGTGAGCGGCCGACCGGCAACCGCACAGGCGACCAGGGCCATGGCGGATCCGGTCGCGACGGCCGCCGACCCGACCAGCCTGGTCGGCCAGGCCTGCCCCGAGCTCGGGTGCTCGAGGCGAGCGATGCGCCACCGCAGGTGCTCGGTCGCGGCGAAGTCCCCCCAAGGCCGGCCGGGGTGCTGGCCTCCTTGCACCAGCGCCACCTGGAGGAGCGCCGACAGCACGGCCCGGCGTCCAACCACCTTGGCCGCCTCGTCGTCGGCGGCGGCTTCCAGCTCCCGGCACAACCCGTCCCAGGCCCAGCGGACCGGGGGGAGCCACCGGTAGGCGGCAGCAACCGCGCCGCCGACCACCAACAGCCGAGGGTGCCCCAGACGCACGTGGGCGGCCTCGTGCTCGCACACCGCCTCCTGCTCGCGTTCGCTCAGCGGGGCAAGAAGCCCCCGAGACACCACCGCCCGGCAGCGCATGATCCCAGTGGCCACTGCGATCGGCTCATCGGCCGGGACCACCCAGACCTCGCCGGCGCTGGTCGGCCGGCGAACCGATCGGGCAAGGGCCACGCCCCAGCGCGCGGCGCGCTGTGCGACCACCGCATGGCGCACCCCGTGCCACAGGAGCACCACCCCGAGCGCGGCCGAGGGCACCAGGCCCAACAACTGCCACGTCCCCCGATCCAACCCCAACAGGCAACCGCCACCACCAGCGCCACCGACCAAGGAGCCGGCCCCGGTGCCCAGACAGGCCAGCCAGAGCAGCGGCACGGTGGCCCACCCCATCAGACTCACCAGGTGGGCGCCGGCGGCAACCCGGGGCGACACGCCGGCGCGCCGGCCAATCAGGGCCGAGAAGCCGACCAGCACCCCGAAGAAGCCCAGCCCGGCCAGCACGCCGCTCATCGCCGGCGCAACCGCTTCAGCGCGGCTGCCAGCTCGGCCATGAGCTCGGGGTCGTCGAGGGTGTCCACGAAGTGCGCCAACGCGACCCGCGGATGCGCGGTGGCCGACAAGAGCGACCGGATGGCCTGGGCCGTGAGCTCGTCGGGATCGCCCGCCGCTCGGTAGCGGTGGCTCTTTCCGTCTTCGACCCGCTCGACGAGCCCTTTGTCGACCAGACGACCGAGCACCGTCATGACCGTCGTGTACGCCCGAGCCTCCGAGCCGAGGCGCCCCCAGACCTCACGGCCCGAGAGCCAGGTGCGGGCCGACCACAGCACCTCGAGGATCTCGCTCTCGAGGTCTCCAACCCGACGTCCAGCCACGACCCGCCTCGGCACCGGCCAGCCACCTCCTACGAGTTCGTAGAATAGGTCGACCGGAGAGCTCGACTTCGCAGGTCAGTCGAGGGTCGCGCTCCGGTGCCGCCGGCGGGAACGGGCCAGCGACGGATCACCGGGCCGACCAGGGATGGCCACCTCAAGAACGCGACCCTTACGCCGCGCAGCACGAGAGCTTGTCCACGTCCCGGGTGAATGTCTGGGCGGCCAGCTTCAGGCCCTCTGCCATGGTCAGGTAGGGATGGAAGGTCGATGCCAGCTCGCTGGTCGTGATGCCGTGGCGGATCGCCAGCACCGCGGCCTGGATCACGTCGCCGGCGCCGTCGGCCATCACCGACGCCCCGACCAGACGTCCGGTCGATGCCTCGGCGACCAGCTTCACGAGCCCACGGCTGTCCCGGTTGACGAGCGCCCGGGGAACCGCGGCCAGCGGGAGCACCGACGTCTCGACTGCGAGCCCGGCCCCGGCTGCCTGGGCCTCGGTGAGCCCGGCCCCTGCCACCTGGGGAGCTGTGAAGATCACCCGGGGCAAGCCGGTGAAGTCGGTCCGCCGACCAGCGCCCACAAGCGCGTTGTCGACGGCGAGCGCTCCCTCGTAGGCGGAGACGTAGACGAACTGGGGTGCCCCGGTCACGTCACCAGCAGCGAAGATCCGCGGATTGCTGGTGCGCAGTTCGTCGTCGACCACGACCGCACCTCGGGCGTCGAGCTCGACCCCAGCGGCTTCGAGGCCCAGGCCCTCGGTGTTGGGGCGTCGGCCGGTGGCGACCAGCACCCGGTCAGCACGGAGGGTGTGGCAGTGGCCGCCGACGTCGACCCTGGCTTCCACGACGCCGGCGGCACCGCGCACCGAGAGCACCTGGGAGCCGGTGTAGATGGTCGCACCCTGCGAGACGAGGACCGACGCCAGCGCGCTCGAGACTTCGGGCTCTTCGAACGGTGCGATTCGAGACGCCACGTCGACGAAGGTCACCTCGGACCCCAGGTGCACGAAGAGCTGCCCCAGCTCGAGGCCGATGGCGTTGGCACCGATCACCAGGAGACGCCGGGGTACCTCGGTCAGCTCGAGCGCGCTCGTCGAGGTGAGGTAGCCGGCCTCGGCCAGGCCAGGGATGGGCGGCACTGTCGGCGACGCCCCGGTCGCGATCAGGTAGGAGCGAGCCTCAATTCGCTGCCCGGCGACTTCCAGCTCCCCTGGGCCAACGAAGTGACCGTGCCCAGGGATCACCGAGAAGCCGTACTGCGCGACCAGATCCGCGTACTTGGCCTGACGCAATGCCGCGACCAGCTCATCCTTCTGGGCCACCATCGCCGAGAGGTCCACCGGGCCCGAGGTGGTCCCGAGGCCGGCAAAGGGATGGTGCCCGGCCGCCCAGGCCAGCTCGCCGGCACGCAACAACGCCTTGGAGGGGACACAACCGACGTTCACACAGGTCCCGCCGAGCGCGCGCTGCTCCACCAGGGCAACCCGGTAGCCGGCATCGGTGGCTCGGATGGCGGCAGCGAAGGCAGCCGATCCGCCGCCCAGCACGACCAGGTCCAACGGGTCGCGGCCCGCAGGGGTCGGGGCCGGCTTCGGTTGGACTACCTCGAGCGTCCCTGCTCGATATCCGGCGGCCTCGACCGCCGCCCGGAGCTGGTCCTCTGCGATCTGCTCGGGCCACTCGAAGCGCGCTCGGCCCGACCGCCAGGACACCGACACCGAGCCGGCACCCACGCTCGCCAGCGCCTCGCCGACGTGGCGGGCGCAGTCGTCACTGGTCATGCCTTCGACCTCGAGCACTGCCGCTCGCCTCTGTTCGCTCATCGATCCACTCCCGTTCCTGGTCCCGCCGCCGCTCGCTCAACATATTCTAACAACAGAATATGCGGATCGGCTATCCCTAGCCGAACGAGGCGGCGACCTCCAGGGCATCGTCGAAGCTGGCCTCTCGCTGGAGGAGGGGCCGGAACGCCATGAGCTGGCGGGGGCGGCTCAGCGCCAAGGCTGCGCCCAGTCGGCTGCCGTCGCGGTAGAGGGCAACGAACCGACCGTCGAGGTTTCCGTCGACGACCACCACCTCGTCGCCGGGACCCGGGCGGCCGAGCATCTGGACCTTCTCCTGGTACTGGTCGGACCAGAAGTAGGGCACCGGGTTGAAACGCGGCGCAGCGGCCCGGCCGGCGAGCAGTGCCTCCGCCGCCGCTGCCCCCATGTCGGCAGCCATCTGCCAGTGCTCGATCCGGACCTGCTCGCCCCGGAACGGGAAGCAGGCCACATCGCCGGCCCCGACCACGCCGTCGGCCGCGAACAGCGCCTGGTCGCAAACCACCCCATTGCCAAGGGTCAGCCCGGACCCCTCCAGCCAGCCCGTCTGTGGCACCACCCCCACCCCGGCCACCACCACGTCGGCCTTGAGGGTGGATCCGTCGGCCAGCTCGAGCACGGTCGAGCCGTCCCTCCGCACGGCCGTGACGCCCACGCCGGTGCGCAGCGCCACCCCGTGGTGCTCGTGCAGCCGACCGAGGGCGGCACCGACCACCTCTCCCACCGCTGGGGCCAGCGGGACCGGGAGGGCCTCGACCACCGTGACCCGGAGCCCGAGACCAGCGGCGGCGGCCGCCACCTCCGAACCGATGAAGCCGGCCCCGATCACCACCAGGTGCCCCTCGAGGCCAGCTCGCGCCAGCGCCTCCCGGATCGCCGCGCAGTCCTCGAGGGTCCGCAGGGCCAGCACGCCTTCCTCGGCAAACGGCCGTCGCGGGATTGCGCCGGTGGCCAACACCACCCCGTCGGCGATCAACGTCGTGCCGTCGTCGAGCTCGAGGCGCCGAACGTCGGCATCGAAGGAGACTGCCGCTCGCCCCAGGCGTGCCTCGATCCCGAGCTCGGCCAGCCCGGCCTCGTCCTTGAGCGTCGCCCGGCCCGGCTCCCACGCCCCGGTCAGGACCTGCTTGGAGAGCGGCGGACGGTCGTAGGGCGGGTGGGCCTCGGCTCCCACCACCACCAGGCGCCCCCGAAACCCGCCCCGCCGCAGGCCTTCGGCCGCTCGGAGCCCGGCCAGGCACCCCCCGACGACCGCGACGGTCCCGTCGGGGTCGAGGGGGGCACCGCGCCCGGGGCTCACCGCCCGAACATGGCCAGCCATGCCTCGGCTGAGCGGGGAGCAAAGACGTAGTTCTCCCGGCGAACCCGGTCCAAGGGGGCCGACGGCTCGGGCGAGTAGCGGTGGCCGGGAAACAGGATCGTGTCCCCGGGCACGTGGGCCAACCGGGTGGTGAGGGTCTCGTACATGGCCACCGGGTCGCTGCCCGGCAGGTCGGTCCGCCCGCACCCCTCGAGGAACAAGGTGTCCCCTGACACGAGGCGCCCCTCGACCAAGAAGCACTGGCTCCCAGGGGTGTGCCCGGGGGTGTGCAGCAGCCGGACCTCGATGTCACCGACCCGGACCACGTCGCCGCTGTCGTGGGCGACCAAGTCGGCGTCCTGGAGCCCGGTGGCCCGCTTGACCCACGGGACCTCGTCCCGTTGGACATGGATCGGCACGTCGACGCGCTCTAACAGCGCGGCCGCCCCCTCGATGCGCATGCCGCCCATCGAGCCACCCACGTGGTCCGGGTGGTAGTGGGTCGCCAGCACGCCAGCCGGCCGCATCCCGTCGGCCTCCAGTATCGCCAGGAGGTCGTCCACCGAGTAGGCGGCATCGACCAGGAGGGCCTCGCCGCGCTCGCGGTCTCCGATGAGGTAGCAGAAGTTGACCATCTGCCGGGCCAGCGGGTCAGCGGTGGCGAAGTCCTGGCCCGACAGCAGCTGGCGGAAGTACAGGCGGTCGGAGGCGTGCACGCTGGTCATGGGATGAGTCGCTGCGGTTCGTCGGGAGTCTCGTCCCCTTCGTCACCCGGCTCCTCTCGGCCGGACCCGGCTGCCTCGAGCCGTGGGACCAGCTCTTCGACCTGGGCGCGGGTCCGCCGGAGCCGTCGGTCGAGCTCGTCCACGATGGCCGTAGCGCGCTCGAGCCGCTCCACCAGCTGGTCGACGTCGAGGTCGCCGTCTTCGAACGCGGCCACGATCTCATCCAGCTCCCGGCTGGCCTCGGCATAGCTCAGCGTCTCGTCCGGGGGCATCGACACAGCGCCCACCGAGCACCCCCTCGGCCACCACTGACCGAGCGGTCGCGTCCGAGAACCGGGTCACCAGCACGTCGCCGGGCCGCAGCCCCGCCCCCGAGCGCAACACCCGACCGGTCTCGTCGGTGGTGAGGGTGTAGCCCCGCTCGAGCTGCCGCTCGGGGTCGAAGGCACCGAGGAGACGCCGCCACCCCTCGAGCTGCGACCCGGCGTCGGCCAACCGCCGCTCGAGCGCCCGAACCAGGTGGCCGCTCGTTGCCCGCAACCGGTCGGTGGCGTCGCCCAGGGCCGCCGGCGCGGCCAACGAGAGGTGGTGGGCCTCGTTCTCCAGGTGCTGGCGGTGCAACCGCAGCGCGTGGCGGGCGGAGCCGGTGAGCCGGCCTCGGGCGGTGGTGAGGTGCCGGTCCGCCGCCTCGACCCTTCGCCGCGCTCGCCGGCCGATTGCGGCCGCCGGCTCGGCCACCTCCTTTTGCCAGAACCCGTCGACCCGAGCCACCAGCTCGTGCCCACACTCAGTCGGGGTGACGAACGATCGGTTGGCCACCAGGTCGGCCACCGACTCGTCCCCGCTGTGGCCGATCCCGGTCCACACCGCGACCTGGCAGCGGGCGATGGCCCGGGCCACCAGCGGCGTGTCGAAGGCGACCAGGTCGGCCTTGGATCCGCCACCTCGGACCACCACCACCAGATCGGGGGCGGCCGCAGCAGCCCTGCGGATGGCCCGGGCGATCGAGCCAGGCGCCTCTGCGCCCTGGACCGAGGCCCTGGACAGGGCGACCGCAAAGCCGTACCCCGAACCGGTCAGCTGGCTGAGGAAGTCCCGGCAGCCCTCGGTGCCGGGGCTGGCCACCAACCCGACCCGGAGCACGACCGGGGGGACCACCAGCGCCCGGTTGGCGTCGAACAGGCCCTCCCGTTTGAGCGCCTCGATCAGGGCTGCCCGCTCAGCGGCCATCCGGCCCAGCAACGCGGTCACGTCGAGGTCGGTCATCACGAAGGTGACCTCGGCTCGGGGCCGGTAGAACTGGACGTGGCCCAGCAGGTGCACGACCGTCCCCGGCCTGAGCTCGAGCCCCGAGCGGGCCAGCTTCGCCCGCAGCCGTCTCCACTCGGTCTGCCAGCACCGCACCTTGAGCACCGGTGCCCGGCGCTCGCCGGCCGAGTCGGGGTCGACCAGGTCGAGGTAGCAGTGGCCGGTCCGGTCCGAGATGGTGTGGACCTCGCCCCGCACCCACAGCGGCTGGGAGACCGGGAACTCCTCCCGCAGGGCCCGCTCGACCCTGCCGTAGAGCTGGGCGATCGAGAGCACCGGATGGTCGGTGCCAGGCGGCGGGGGGGCCGGCGTCCGGATCCCGGGCTGGCTCATCGGGCCGGCCGCCAGGGCCCGGTGCGTCGCCGGGCGTCGCGCTCGGTCGAGGTCACCTTGGAGAATCTACGGCACGCGCCGAGCACCTAGCGCTGGTTCTGGGTCACCGCGCCTTCTTCTTCCGGCCCGACCCGAGCAGGGTCAGACCGATCCCGAGAAGCCAGATGTCCTTGGCCATCCCGACCCCCTGCGCACTGGGCCGCAGGCTCCCGGGCCGGTGCATGGCGTCAGTCCGGCTGTACAGGTACACCAGGCCACCGGCGAACGGGGCCAGTGCCGCTCCGGCCAAGCGATCCGACACGAAGGGGAGCACCAGGGCCGTGCCGATGGCGATCTCGGCGGCAGCCAGCATCCGCACGAACGGGCTCGGACCGAGCTGGTCGAAGACGGGGAAGGCCCCGGTGGCCAGCTCGTGCAGCCGGCCCGCCCGCTCCTCGTCGGCCGAGAGCTTCTCGACCCCCGAGTGCAGCAGGAACGCCCCGGCAGCCAGCCGGATCGGCTGGTTGGCGATCCGTGTCCGTCCCATCCACACGCTCCTCGACGCTCTCGTGCACCGGCCCCGCGGGCCCACCGCCCTGGGTGTACCCCGTCCTGGCGGTTCCGACGCCTCCCTCGCCCCACCACTACATTGCCTCGGTCGCGGCGCCGGCGAGCCGCGGGGAGGTCCAGGGAGCCTTGGCGTACACGGTGCTGGTGACCGACTACGCGTGGCCGAGCGTGGAGGTCGAGCGGGCCGCGCTGGGCGCGGCCGGCGCCGAGCTCGTTGTCGCTCGCGGCGGCTACGAGGACGAGCTGGTCGAGCTGGCGGCGGGGGCCGATGCCATTTTGACCAACTGGCGGCCGGTCACGGCTCGGGTCCTCGACGCGGCCACCCGCTGCGTCACGGTTGCGCGTTACGGGGTTGGCGTCGACAACATCGACGTCGAACGGGCCACCGAGCTGGGGATCGTCGTGAGCAACGTCCCCGACTACTGCGTCGAGGAGGTCTCGGACCACACGCTGGCCCTGCTGCTCGCCCTCGCCCGCCGGATCGTCGACTTCGCCGGGCAGACCAGGGCCGGCCAGTGGGACAACCAGGCCTTCGGAGCGCCACGGCGGTTGCAGGGTCGGACGCTCGGCCTGGTGGGGTTCGGGCGCATCGCCCGACTGGTTGCCGAGAAGGCACGAGCGTTCGGCCTCAAGGTCCTGGCGTTCGCGCCCAGCCTCGAGCGCGGCGACCACGGCGGGGTGCTGGCGACCGGCACCCTCGAGGAGCTGCTGGAACGGGCCGACCTGGTCTCCCTCCACGCCCCGCTCACCACCCAGACCCGCCACCTGATCGGTGCCGACCAGCTCTCGCTGGTACGACCAGGGACGATCCTGGTCAATACCGCCCGCGGCGGCCTGCTCGACCTCGAGGCAGCCCAACACGCCCTGGCCGAGGGGCGCTTGGGCGGCCTGGGGCTCGACGTGTTGGACGAAGAGCCACCTCGGCCCGATCACCCGATCCTGACCACGCCGGGTGTGATCGTCACCCCGCACGCCGCGTTCTACTCGCAGGAGGCGATCGCCGAGCTCCAGCACAAGGCGGCGGCCAACGTGATCGCCGCTCTCGCCGGCACCCCGCCGGCGACCACGGTCAACCCGAGGGTCCTCGAGTCCCCCGCCCTCCGGCTGCGTCGGGGGTCCGAGCCCCCTGGAGCATCACCGGTGTGACCGCCCCGGCGGCTTCCCACGACCGCGCCCCCGGCCGGTGAGGCTGGCAGACTGGAGGAGACGGTGAGCCGGCCGGGTGGCCGCGGCTCGGGCCAACCGGTTCGAGTCGAGGAAGGTCGGGGCTCCGCAGGGCAGGGTGCTGGCTAGCGGCCAGTCGGGGTGACCCGCAGGAAAGTGCCACAGAGAACAGACCGCCGATGACGGGCTCGTCCCGCACAGGTAAGGGTGAAACGGTGCGGTAAGAGCGCACCAGCGGCCGGGGTGACTCGGTCGGCTCGGCAAACCCCACCCGGAGCAAGGCCAAGCGTGGGACTTGGGTTGCCCGCCCGCTCCGCATCGGAGCAGTCCCCAGGTGGGCCGCGTAGATGGATGGCCACCGCTCCCGAGAGGGAGGCACAGAACCCCGCCTACAGGCCGACTCACCGTCACCTCTCCGTTCCCGTTCTCCGGCACTGCCAGGGGCACCGGGCGCCGCAGCGGTAGCTGACGCCACTCGCCAAGACCTTTCACCCCCTCCTCTGTGTTGCCAACGGGAGTCGACGACATGAGAGGAAAGGCGAGTCCAATCGACGTGGTCGTCAAGCCGAGCTCGAGGGTTCCATGGCTCACGGTCGTCATCGCGGTCTCCAGAGAACTCGGATCTGGGTCGACCGTGTGGCCCGGCCGGCTCAGCTCCGAGTCAGCGAGCAATGGCTCGGCCAGTGTTCGGGTCGTTGACCGCTCCAGCATTGGATGCGTCCCCACGTCCTTCCTCTGCGAGGCGCTTGATGGTCGCAAGCCTTTGGCTCCATTCGTTCGACAACCTGTCCATGATCTCCGTCACGGCGCCAAGCTGATCGGGGATGACTCGGTAGCGGACTTCCCGCCCCTGCTTGCGACGGCGAACCAGCCCGACCCCCTCGAGCACTAAGAGGTGCTTGCTGACCGCTTGACGGGAAAAGGGGACCTTCGCGGCCAGCGAGCTGGCGGTTGCCTCGCCATGGTGGATGAGGAGATCGAGCACGCGTCGGCGAGAAGGGTCGGCAATCGCCGACCAGAGCTCGTCATCGATCGACGAGGTCATGGCTTGATCCGCTCAATCGTCTGACCCGGATCATCGGCCGGCGGAGCTTGCATGGCACGCGCCACCTGGGCCAGCCGACCGACGAACTGGCTCCAGCCCGCTCGATGCTCCTGCCGGTAGCGGTCCTTCTCGCTCCTCGACCAGCGCAACGAGTCCAGTCCGTGCTCGACGACCCGCAAGCGAGTTCGCTCCGCCGATTCGGCGACCAAGGTGAACTCCACGAGGAGGGAGTTGCCCACATGGGGGTCCTCGTCCTCTGGATGACACCATCGAAAGGAGAAGAGGCGGGGTGGATCGATGGCTTCGACGACGATCGGGGCGATCTGAGCAATGTCCCCGTCCGCGTTCGTGAACACGAACCGGCCATGGCCACCGGGTCGGGCATCGAGCTCGACCCGGTCGGCAAACCACTTGGCGATCTGATGTTCTTCGGTGACGATGCGCCACACCAGCGAGATCGGCGCCTCGATGACCACCTCGTGCTGGATCGGACTTGGTACGTCCATCGCCTCACCCCCAGGTGCTGATGGCCGGGTCATTGGGCCACGGGGTGGCAGTGCCTCCTTCGAGACCGTGCTTCAGCCCGAGCAGGAAGAGGGCCCATTTGGTACTGCAGTGGTGCAGGAACGTTCCGGGCTCGCTCCAGCCGGCATGCGTGAAGAGCAGGCCGGTCTCCTTATCGCCCTCCCGCAGCTCGAAGCTGATGGACGTCCCGACCCACTCCTGAGGACCTTCCACGCATCGCCACCGCACGAGCAGCTCTGGCTGGCGCTCGATCACCTCCATGACCGCGGACGGCTCTGGCCGGCCGAAGCCGAACGCCAACCGGCCTCCCGGCCGGTCGTCTCCGCGGACGTCACGGGTCCACCAGCTCGCCAGACCGTCCAGGGTGGCCACCGCGGCGTAGACCTGGCCGGTCGGGGCATCGATCCCCACATGGTGCCGGATGTCGGGCATGTCAGCTCTCCCTGGTCGCGAATACGCAACCAATGGTAGCAGGTCCTGCCAAAAGTGCAAGCTATGGTTGCACATTTTTGTGAGAATGCCCCGCTCTTCTGACCCGGCCAGGCACCTGCTGGGCGGACCCTGCGGACCCGAGCCCGCGCCGTCGAACGATGACCACCACGGCGGGCGCGAGGACATCCGGGCCCGACCCAGGCTCCGAAGAACAGCTGTGACGACTGCGACAGACACCCTGGTTCGTCGCTCCGCACGGCTGGACCTCGACGGCATCGAGTTCGCGACCTTCGCGGACCACCCCCTCGACCCTGGGGCGCTGCGCTGCCTGCGCTACATGCACGACATCGAGAGCCACACCATGTGCTACCTCCGGGACCTGCTCGTGACCAGGGCCCACACCGACCCGGACGTCACCGCCTTCCTGGCGACCTGGTGCTACGAGGAGCACTGGCACGGCGACGCCATCGCCCAGGTCCTCGAAGCCCACCACGAGCCGGCCGGGCCGGAACGAGTGGCGACCCTTCGACGGCAGCTGCCCCGAACCGATCGTTTCCGGCCGCTGCTGTACCTCTTCACCTCGGCTGTTACCCGGCACCTGGTCACCGTCCACATGACCTGGGGCGCCATCAACGAGCTGACCACCCAGGCTGGCTACGCCCGCCTGGCCGCCCGGGCCGAGAACCCGGTGCTCACCGACCTGCTCAAACGGATCATGAAGCAAGAGGGCCGCCACATCGACTTCTACGCGTCCCAGGCAAGGCGGCGCCTGGAGTCGGACCCGGCCGCCCGGCGGGTCACCCGGCGAGCCCTCCAGTGGTTCTGGCGGCCAGTCGGCGCCGGCGTCATGCCCAAAGCCGAAGTCCGCTTCCTGGCCCGCTACCTCTTCGGCGACGACGCCGGCCTGGCCGCCGCGCAGCGTGTCGACCGCCAGATCGATCGGATCCCCGGCCTCGGCGGCCTGCGGCTCCTCGAGCGGGCAGTCCAGCGCGCCGTGGAGCGGGCCACCTGAGCGCCCAGCGGGCGATCCTCCGGCTTCGGCCGGACCAACTGAACCAAGGAAAGGAAAGGAACGACATGCTGGCAGAGATCTTCGGTATCGACGGCGTCATCGTGCTGGTCGTGGTGCTGGCCGTCCTGTTCGGCAGCTCGCAGATCCCCCGACTCGCCCGGTCCCTCGGATCGGCCAAGCGGGAGTTCAAGGCGGGACTGGACGAGCCCGGTCCGACCCACGAGCTCACGGCCGACCGAGCCGGCAAGCCCCCGGCGGCGTAGCGGTCCATGCCCTGGACGCAGCGAGCCGCCGCCTGGGCAACCAGCGCGCTGCTGTTGGCGGTCGGTGCGGTACACCTTGACCTCTACCTTGCGAGCGGCTACCGCTTCATCCCCACCATCGGGTGGCTGTTCCTTGTCACCGTGGTCGTCGCAGCGGCCCTGGCGGCCTTGGTCGCCGTGCGGCCGGCGGCGGCCGCCCTCGTTGCGGCCGGGATGTTCTGTGCCGGGGTGCTGGGCGGCTACGTCCTGAGCCTGGCCCTCCCCCACGGGATCTTTGCGTTCAAAGAGCCCAGCGTCTCGGCGGCCGGGTGGGTCGCCATCGCGGCCGAGGCCGGGGTGATCGTCCTCGCCGCGACCGTTGCCGTGCGAGCCGGCCTCCGGGCCTGGTCCGACCGGCGACCCTCGTAGGCGACCGGACCACTGGCGTCGTCGCGCCCCTCGGCCGCGACAAGCTCGGCGCAGTCGAGCGGCTGACCGCGCCGGGCCGCCGGGGGAATGCGGGACCCAACCAGGCCGGAGCCGGCCAGGGTCAGCTCAGCGTCCCGGTCGCGACCGGCGTGCGATCGGGTGTGACCACGCCGCCCGCCGGCTCGACCGTCACCATCAGGGCACGGGCATCGCTGATCGACGGGCCGAGGGAGAACGCGTCGCCCATCCCGGGCCTCGACCCGAGCAGGCCGAGAGAAATGGGCTGATTGGCGATCTCCGCCCACAGTTGGTAGGTCTCGTCCCCCGGCAGTGCTCCCATGTGCGAGCTCACCACGTAGCCCACGCCGTTGGCCTGCACCACCAGCTCGGCGAGCCGGGCGCCGGTGCTCGACTGCAGAACGACGACGCGATGCCCCGGACTGACCAGGGCAGCCTGCACGGCGGCGGCGGCACCCCGCTCCGCCAGTGTCGCTTGCAGTTGGCCGGCTCGCTCGTTGGCGTGTGACCAGCCGACACCGAAGATGGCAGCCAAGGCCGCGCAGGCCGCGGCGGCGCCGATCCCGGCGACCGCCCACGGCCGACGGGCCGCCCTGCGTGCGTTGGTCCGCCGCACGCTGCGGTTCGGGCGGAAGCCGGTCGGCCCCTGAAGGCCCGACGCGCCAGCCCCGATCCCAGCAGAGGGCGGTCCGTCGATCACCGGCGCCGGACGGGCTCGCTGGGCGGCCACGTCCCCGAGCTGCGATGCGATCCGCTCCCACAACGAATCGGGCGGGCGCTCGGACGCATTGCCGATCGCCGCCGCCACCTCACGAAGCTGGTCCACCTCGGAGCGGCACCGAGGACACTCCTCCAGGTGCTGCTCCACCATCCGAGCCTCGTCGCCGTCCACGGCGTCGAGCGCGAACGCCCCCAGCAGTTCGGAAACCAGGCGATGGTGCTCGCCGGCCGCGGTCATCGGGGCACTCCTCCCTCCACCAGCATGGACCTCATCCGATGCAGGCCGTTGCGGATGCGGCTCTTCACGGTCCCCTCGGGGGCTGAGAGCAGCTTGGCGACCTCGCGGTAGGTGTGGCCGCCGAAGTACGCCAGATCGATCGCAGCCCGCTCTTCGGGTGGCAATGCCTCCATGGCCCCGGCCACGTGCTCGGCCATCGCCAGGTCCCACACCTCGCGCTCGAGGTCGTAGGAGGCGGTCGCGGTGGACCGGGCGTCCCGCTCCTCGCGCCTGGCCCTCGCCGTCTTGGAGCGGATGGTGTCGACAGCGCGACCGTGCGCCTGGGTGAGCAGGTAGGTCCGAAGCGTCCCCCGGGCTGGATCGAACCCGGCCGGGTTCTGCCACAGCCGTAGGAACACCTCTTGCGTCAGGTCCTCGGCCTCGGTGGCGTCACCGAGGATGCGTCGGGCGAGCCCGTAGACGGAGCGGCCGTGCCGGCGGTAGATCTCGGCAAAGGCCCTCTCGTCGTAGCGGCCGACGAGGACGACCACCTGGGCGTCGCCAAGCTCTTCGAGGTCTTCCATCGGTCGCTCCGAGGTGCGGTCGAGCGGTGCAACCGGTCTTCGTCGTGCCGACCGCGTTGGATGCCTATTGGCGAGATTAGTTCCCGGGGGCCGCTCCTGGTCCGCATCGCCCGTCGAAGTCACTGTTCTGCCGCCGGTCAGAGGTGACGACATCCGGTCGAGCCACCGCTCCGAAGAACCGCTCGACGACATGAAGCCCCGAGCGCAAGGAGGCGACCGTGAGTGCAGACCCTCGAGATCTGGCCGAGCTCTTCGAAGAGTCCCAGGATCTCCAGGCCGATGCGATCCGAGGCACCAAGGAGCCGTTGGAGGAGCTCGTCGAGCTCAGCGGCCACCGAACCACTGAGTGCGCCTCGGATGATGAGGAGCAGGAGAATCGCCGCTTTGCCGAGGAGCACCGCCGGTCGCTCCAGCGGAGCCTCGCCGGCGCGGGGATCCTGGCCGCGGCCGGTGGGACGGCATTGGTGTCGTTGCTCGCTTCACCCGCGTACGCCGCCTCCTCTGCCGATATCCAGATGCTGCAGACCGCGGCCTCGATCGAGACGCTCGCGGTTTCGACCTACGGCACCGCGCTGACCCTCCCCTACATCGGGGGCTCGTCGGCCAATCCGGTGGTCAAGAAGTTCTGTCAGGTGACCAAGTCGCAGCACGCGCAGCACCTGGCCGCCTTCAACGCCGCCGTCCGCAGACTCGGAGGCAAAAAGCAGACCAAGCCCGACCCGGCGTTCGTCCCGGTAGTCAACAAGGCGGTCTCCGGCCTCTCCGGCGCCACACCGTCGGTGGGGATGCTCGGCGTGGTGAGTCTTGCGCTCGAGCTCGAGAACATCGCCGCCGAGACCTACGTCAACGACATGTCATCGCTCAAGAACGCCAATGCCAAGCGGGTGACGGCCAGCATCATGGGTGTCGAGGCGCAGCACGTTGCCGTGCTGTTGGCGGTGCAAGCCTTGCTGCAGGCAAACGCTCCGCAGCTGATCACCCTGTCCACGAGCGATGTGGCCTCGCTCCCCGCTGCCGCCGGCAGCGTGGGGTTCCCGCACTCCTTCTACCCGACCAACAACGCAGCCCCGAAGGCACAAGGAGCAGTTCGATGAGATTCCGCAAGCGCGAGATGGCGGCATCGGAGGCGGAGATCGCCCGGATGACCACCGAGCTGGACGAGCTCCACCATGACGTGGGCATGCCAGCACTGCACGCCGCGCTGGACGAGTGGGCGGAGGATCTGCGCGCCGACGCTCCCCGCACCACCGAACGCCGGACCTTCCTCCTCGGCGCTGCCGGGGTGCTGGCCGGTGGAGCGGCCCTGGTCGCAGCGACCAGCAATCCCGGCCTGGCCGCGGCGGCTTCCAAGGTCGCGAGCGCATCGGCAGCCTCGAACCCCCCCAATGCCCAGGGCGGGATCGCCGGCCTCTCCGGGGACCTCGCGGTGGCCGCCCTCGCGGCCAGCCTGGAGAACCTGGCGGTCTTCGCCTACAACGCCGGCATCGGAGCAGCCACCGCCGGCAAGCTCGGCTCGGTGCCGCCAGCGGTGGTGACCTTCGCCCAGACCGCAAAGTCCCAGCACATGGACCACGCGGCGGCGTGGAACGCAGTGCTCACCGCGTCCAAGAAGAAGGCCGTCACGGTGACGGAGCCGGCGCTCACCCCCAAGGTGCAGCAGGCGTTCGCCAAGGTGACCGACATCACCGGTCTGGCCCAGTTGGCCCTCGAGCTGGAGAACGTGGCGGCACAGACCTACCAGGTCCAGTCGACCAAGCTCCACAGCAAGAAGGCCATCGCGACGGCGGCCACCATCCAGCCGGTCGAGATGCAGCACGCTGCGATCCTGTACTTCGTGCTGGGCCAGTACCCCGGGGTCCAAGACTCCTCGGGCACCCCGCTGGCCTTCAACCCGACCAGCTCGGCCGTCTCTTGAACCCTCGCCTGCCGGCTCGACGGTCGACCCCCCGGCCGCCGAGCCGGCAGGCACGACGGCCAACGACCACAGAAGGGGACGTGATGTCTGCCCGAGCACAACGATCGCCGGCGCTCGACCAACTGGCAGCCGAGCAGCACGCCGTGGCCCGGCCGGTGCGTGGTCGACCCACCCTGTGGCTGGTCGCTCGCCTGGTCGGTGGGTTGCTCGCCGGGGCGGCCGTCCTCAGCGCCTGCAGCGGCGGCTCCTCCGGCTCGCCCGCCAGCACGACCGCAACCCGGCCGGCCGTCCACCAGCTGGTGACCATCCAGAACTTCGCGTTCCAGCCGGCCAACTTCACCGTCCGACCCGGCGCCACCATCACGGTCGTCAACCGGGACTCGGTGACCCACACCTTCACCGCCGACGGTGGGGCGTTCAACACCGGGAACATCGAGCCTGGGAGGACCCGGACCGTGACCGCGCCGGAGAAGCCCGGCACCTACCCCTACCGCTGCCTCATTCACCAGTTCATGACCGGGACCGTGACGGTCCGCTAGCGGTGGCCCCGTGCTTACGCTCGATCCTTTGAAGCTGGCCTTGGTCGCCGTGGTCGCCGTGGTCGTGCTCGGCCCGGACAAGCTCCCCGGCCTGGCCCGACGGGCCGGGGGTCTCCTCAAGGACCTGCAGCGCCTGCGGGCGTCGCTCGAGGACGAGGCCCGCCACCTTGCCGGCGACCTGCCGCTGGCCGACGAGCTGCGCCAGGCCCGCCAGCTGGTCGGCACGACCCGCCAGCTCGGCGGTCCGGATGCCGCCCGGCAGGCGCTGTTGCGGGCCGCCGGCCTCGAGGCCGACGCCGCCCGCCCCTGGCCGCACGGCGCGGCCGACAGCACCGAGGTCGACCTCCCTCCCGGCAGCATCGACCTGGGGATCACTGCGCCCCAGCTGGTGCGGGCGGCCGCCCCGATCGAGCCGGTCGCCGACGACGCAGCGGACCTGGGCGGCGAAGCAGGCCGACTCGACACCACCCGGGGCTGAGGAGCCGTGGCGCTGCGTCTGCCCATCCGCGTGACCGGCGCCCGAGGCCCGGCGCGGATGACGGTGGCCGAGCACCTGGCCGAGCTGCGGCGCCGGCTGCTCATCTCGATCGCCGGCGTGTCGATCGGCGCAGTCGTCGTCTTTGTCTTGTTCGACCGGGTCCTCGCGCTGCTGGTCCACCCCTACTGCGCCGCGGTCGGGCCCGGTCGGGCCTGCACCCTGTATGTGACCGGCCCACTGGACGGCCTGTCCATCCGGGTCGAGGTGGCCGCCTACGGCGGCGCGGTCCTGGCCTCCCCGCTCCTGTTGTTCCAGTTCTGGCGGTTCGTGGCCCCTGGGCTCCGGGCCAGGGAGCGCAGGCTCACCCTCACCTTCGTTGGCGCCTCGCTGGTGCTGTTCATCGGGGGCGGCGCGGTCGCCTACACGATCTTCCCCCACGCCATGGCCTGGCTCGACCACATCGGCGGGCCCTCACTGCGCCAGATCTACTCACCAAGCAGCTACATCGGGCTGCTCCTGCTCATGATGGCGGCCTTCGGCTTGACCTTCGAGCTGCCGGTCGTCTTGGTCTCGCTCCAGGCGGCCGGGGTGCTCACACCCCGACGGCTGGCATCGTGGCGGCGCTACGCGATCGTCGCCTTGGTCGCGCTGGCTGCCGTGGTGACACCGAGCTCAGACCCGCTGTCCATGGTTGCCCTGGCCGTCCCCCTGGTGATCTTCTACGAAGGGTCGATCCTGATCGGCCGGCTGTTGGTGCGCCGGCGGGCATGAGCACCGCCGCGCCAGTGCGGCCTGCGACCAGGAACGTCGGCGCCGCCCGGCCGGCTGCACCGGCGGAGCCGGCCACCGCAGCACGCGCTGGGTGGCCGGCTTCCCGGCTGCTCGGTCGGCGGACCCTCCGCCGGGTGCTCGGGGTCCTGTGGCTGCTGGATGCCCTGGTGCAGGCCGAGCCATCGAACTTCGGACGTGGGTACCCCCGCACCGAGCTCCTCCAGTCGATCATGGGCGCGCCGGGATGGGAGCGCCGGGTCGTGCTCGATCTGGTCTCGCCGTTCCGATCGCACTGGCCCTGGTGGAACCTCGCGATCGTGATGCTGCAGGGCGCGATCGGCCTGGCCCTGGTGGCCGACCGCTGGATCCGGCCGGCCCTGGTGGCCGCATGGGGGTGGTGCGCGGTGGTCTGGCTGGCCGGGGAGGGCCTCGGCATGCTGCCCACCGGGTTCGCCCTGCTCCCCTTCGGAGCTCCCGGCCCGGCCGTCCTCTACGCCGCCCTGGGCGCCTTGGCCTGGCCGAGCGGCGGTCGGGCCGACGTGGACCGTCGCTGGTGGACTGCCATCTGGGTCACCTACTGGGCGGGCGGCGCGGTGCTCCAGCTCCCCTGGGTGTACCCGCCCGGCCAGGTCCTCCGGGCAAACGTCGAGGAGGCGTCGCTCGGACAGCCAGGATGGCTGCAGGCGGTCACCAGGCCGGCAGCCCACCTGGCGCTGAGCCGGCCCGCGTGGACGCTGATCGGCCTCTGGGCCGTCGAGGTGGCACTGGCGGCCGCTGCTGTGGCCAGGGCCCGGGACCGGCGGGCCCCGCTCGCGGCGGCCATCGTGGTGTCAAGCGTCGTGTGGGTGGTGGGCCAGCAACTGGGCGGGGCGCTTGCTCCCGGGGCCTCCGATGTCGGCACCGCGCCGCTGGTGGTCCTGCTGGCCCTGGCCGGCTGGCCCCTGACCTGCCGCTTCCGTCGGCTCCCCGGCCGGCAGGTCCGCCGGGTGGGAGGTGGGGCGGCGTGGCCAGCCCCTGCCAACCTGTGCGCTCAGGCCTCTGCACCCTTGGCGCCGAGCGCTGCTACCGCCTCGGCGTCGTTCACGACCTGGCCGGTGAACGACGCCGGGGTCTGCATCGCCAACAAGATGGCGGCCTCCACGTAATTGTCGGGAGTCGGCAGGTCGGCCCGGATCTCCACCGGCGCGGTGCCCGCCCCCCGGTAGCGGAGGCCGGGGGTGGCGATGGCGCCGACCGGCTTCAAGGCGTTGACCGCGATCCCGTTGTCCTTCTGCTCGGCGGCCAGACCGATCGTGAAGGCCTCGAGCGCCCGCTTGGTGGCCCCGTAGTGGGACCCTCCCCGGGCCGCGACCGAGGAGATGTTGATGATGTTGCCTGACTTGGCTGCGATCATCGAGGGGAGCACGGCCCGCGAGCAGTGAAACGGCCCATGCACGTTGATCCGGAACTCGAGCTCCCAATGGCGGGGCTCGATCTCGGAGATCCGGCCCGGTGGCTGGACCGCCGCGTTGTTCATCAGGATGTCGATCTGGCCGAAGCGAGCGAGCACCTGCTCGACCATGGCCGCGATGGAGGCCGGATCCCCCACGTTGCACACCACCGGCATGGCCTCGCCCCCGGCCTCTTCGACCAGCTTGGCTGTCTCGTAGATGGTGCCGGGCAAGTTGGGGTCGCGGACCTGCTCGGTTCGAGCGGCCACCACCACCTTCGCGCCTTCCCGCCCGTACCCGACGGCACAGTACTGACCGAGCCCACGGCTGGCCCCGGTGATGATGGCCACCTTGCCGGCCAAACGTCCACCACTCACCCGCGCCTCCTTCGTCCTGTCCTGCTTGGCTTCGTACTCGCCGACCCAACTCGTCGGCCGGACCCAACCGTCTGCTCGCGCTGCCTGCGACCGGCGGTGTGCCGGACCGCCGGCCACCATAGTGAGGCGCTCCGCAGCGCGAAAACCAGGGCCCAACGGGCTGGCGCTGACCCAACGGTCCGACGCACCGCTGGCGCCGGCCCGGCCGGCCAGGGGATCTCGTAGGCTCGGGCGATCGACCACCGTCGCCCGATGAACCTGCGCCACCACGGTCGTGCTGCCCCGGTGCGCGGAGCAGCCGGAGCTGCTGGCCGGGCGGCCCGGCGGGGTGCCAGCGCGGCCCGCTCCCGCCTGACCGTGGTCCTGGGCGGGGCCACCCGCACCAAGGTGGTGGTGGTGCTGGCCGCGGTCTTGGCCTTGAGCAGCGCCGATGCAGCCACCGTGGGGGCCTCGGCGGTGGAGCTCCGGCAGGGCCTGCACATCGACAACACCGACATCGGCCTGTTGGTCGCGGTGAGCTCGCTCGCCGGGGCGGTGGCCTCGGTGCCGTTCGGGATGCTGGCCGACCGGGTCCGTCGAACCTGGACCCTGGCCGCCGCGATCGTGCTGTGGGGCGCCGCGATGCTGTGGAGCGCGACGGCCGGCTCGTTCGGCCAGCTGCTCGTCAGCCGACTGGCCCTGGGCGTGGTGACCGCGGCCGCCGGGCCGGTCACCGCCTCACTGGTCGGCGACTACTTCCCCGGTGGCGAGCGAGGGCGCATCTACAGCTTCGTCCTCACCGGCGAGTTGGCCGGCGCCGGGGCCGGCTTCGCGATCACCGGTGACATCGCCGCGCTGTCGTGGCGCGCTGCGTTCGTGATCCTGGCCATCCCGGCCTTCTACCTGGCCTACCTGGTCTGGCACCTGCCGGAGCCGGTGCGGGGAGGGCAGGGGGCGCTGCCGGTCGACGTCGCCGGGCACGAGCCCCTCAGAGACCCTGCACCCCCCGGACCGCCCGAGGAAGGCATCACCGATGCCCAACGGCTCGCCCTGCACCGAGGCATCCGGCCCGACCGGAGGCTGCTGGCCGAGGCACCGAGCAGCTCGATGGGCTTGCGGGCCGCAACCCGCTACGTCCTGCGGGTCCGCACCAACGTCGCCCTCATCATCTCGGGCGCCTGCGGCTACTACTTCCTCGCCGGCGTCCAAACCTTCGGGGTGGAGTTCACTCGCCAGCAGTACCACGTCGGCCAGGTCCTGGCGAACCTGCTCATGCTGGTGGTCGGCGGTGGCGCGGTCGCCGGGGTCCTGGTGGCCGGGCCGCTGGGCGACCGGCTGCTGCGCCGAGGCCAGCTGAACGGCCGGATCCTCGTGGCCGCAGTCGCCGCGGTCGCCGTCGTCCTGTTGTTCATCCCGGCGCTGGTGACCCACAGCACCTTCACCGCCCTGCCCTACATCGTGGTGGCTGGTGCCGCCCTGTCGGCCCAGAACCCGCCAATTGACGCGGCCAGGCTCGACATCATGCCGGCGTTCCTCTGGGGCCGAGCCGAGGGCATCCGGACCTTCGTCCGCACCGCCGCGCAGGCACTGGCGCCCCTGTTGTTCGGGGCGGTCTCCGACGCTTTGAGCGGCAGCCATCCCTACTCCGGGCTCCGCTGGACCTTCGTCATCATGCTCCTTCCCTTGAGCGCCAGCGCGCTGTTCTTGTTCCGGGCGGCTCGGACCAACCCGGCCGACGTGGCGACCGCCGGGTTGGTGTCGGTGGGCGCCCACCTCGAGCCGCAGGTCCCAGCGCGGCGCAGCCCGGCCGAGGGGACGCAGGCCCCTCAGCCCCCGTCGGTCCAGGGTTGGTGACGGCTGTGCGAACCTTGGTCCGTGACCCAAGGGACGCCGGCCCGCTCGGCTGTGGAGGCTCTTGAGGCCGAGCCGCTCGAGGCGCTCCGTCGCCGCCGCAGCGCCAAGTGGCGGGCGCACCCGCCCGACGTCCTCCCGCTCACGGTGGCCGAACTGGACTTCCCGCTGGCGCCGCCAATAGCCGCGGTCCTCTCCTATGCGGTCGAGCGTTCGGACACCGGGTATGCGACCGGCGAGGGGCTGGGCGGGGCGCTGGCCGGGTTCGCCGGGCGCCGCTGGGGATGGGAGATCGACCCGGCAGCGGTCGTCGCCGCCCCCGACGTCGGCATGGGGGTGGTCGAGGCGCTGCGGACCATCGTCGCCCCGGGATCCACGGTGGTGGTGAACACCCCGGTGTACCCGCCGTTCTTCGAGTGGGTCCCGACGGCCGGTGGTCGGGTCCTCGAGGTGCCGCTGGCCAACGACGGCAGCGGGTTCAGACTCGACCTCGCCGGGCTGGCCGAGGCGTTCGCCACCGGGCCGGCCGCCTACCTGCTGTGCAATCCCCACAATCCGGTCGGTCGAGCCCACCAGCCAGCCGAGCTGGCCGAGGTGGTGAGACTGGCCACCCGGTTCGGGGTGACCGTGGTCAGCGACGAGATCCACGGGCCGCTGGCCCTGCCGGGGTCCAGCTTCACGCCGATGCTCACCGTTCCTGGGGCCGCGTCGTGCACGATCAGCGTGCTCTCAGCCACCAAGGCCTGGAACTTGGCTGGTCTCAAATGCGCGCTGGTGGTCACCGGATCGGCGGCCATGGCCTCGGTCGTCGAGCGTTTCGCCGGCTACGTGCGCCCCCGAACCAGCCACCTGGGGGTCCTCGCCACCGTGGCCGCGCTCGAAGCCGGAGACCCGTGGCTCGACCGCCTGCTCGTGACCTTGGCCCAGCGCCGGGTCCAACTGGGCGCCCTGCTCGCCAGCCGGCTCCCGGCCATCACCTGGCATCCTCCCGAAGCCACCTACCTCGCCTGGCTCGACTGCCGGGCGATCGGGCCCGGCCTCGTTCCCTATCAGCGCTTCTTGGACCGCGGCCGGGTTGCCCTCGAACCCGGACCGAGCTTTGGGACCCAGGGCGACGGCTACGTGCGGCTCAACTTCGCCACCGGCGCCGACCTCCTCGACGAGGCGGTCGACCGGATGGCACGGGCGCTGTGACCGGGCCGACCGGGCGCCGCTGGCCGCCCTCGGTAACGTCTCGGCTGTGACCGCCCCCTCGGCCTGGTGGCGTGGGCACGTGGCCGACCCGCTCGCTCGGCGGCTGGGTGCCGCCCCGCCGGCCCGTCACCTCGCCGGCTCGGTGCTGCTCGGGGTGGCACAGAGCGCGACCGTCGTCGTCCAGGCGGTCCTGGTGGCCACCGTCATCCAGCGGGTCCTGCGCGCCGGGGCCACCCTCAACCAGATCGAGCCTCAGCTCGCCGGCCTGGGGGCGGCCATCGCCGGCCGAGGGTTCCTGGGGTGGGCCGCCGAGTGGCTCGCCCAGCGCAGCACCACTGCGCTCAGCACGGCCCTCCGCCGGGAACTGGTCCGGCGGATGCTGGCCCTCGGGCCGAGCTGGCTGGCCGGCGAGCGGGCGGGGGAGCTTGCCCTGTCGGCGACCACCGGGGTCGACGCCGTCGGCCTGTACTACGGCCGCTACCTGCCGCAGCTGGTCGTGGGGGCGTTGGCTCCACTGGGCGTGCTGGCCTGGGTCGGGACGACCGACTGGATCTCGCTCCTCATCCTCATCGGGATGGTCGCGGCAGTGCCTCCGACCATGGTCGTGTTCGGCCGGCGGGCAGCCGACGCCACGGCGCGGCAGTGGCGTCGCCTCTCGTCGCTCTCGGCCCGACTGCTCGAGCTGATCCAGGGCCTGCCGACGCTCCGGGCCTTCGGGCGGGTCGACTACGGGCGCCGGGAGGTGGCCGAGGCGACCGACAGCCTGCGGCGAGCCACCGTGCGCACGCTGCGGGTGGCCCTGCTGTCCTCGCTCTCCTTGGAGCTGCTGGCTGGGCTGGGCACCGGCCTGGTGGCGATGGTCCTCGGTCTCCGCCTGCTGGACGGCCGGCTGACCCTCTCGGTCGCGCTGGCGGTGCTGTTGGTCTCCCCCGAGGTCTTCCTGCCGCTCCGACGGGCCGCAGCCGAGTTCCACGCATCGGCCGAGGGTCGCACCGCCGGCCGGCGGGTCGCGGCCGTCCTGGCGGTGGACGCGGTGCCGAAGCCGACGGGGGTCGGCACGCTCCCGGATCCCCGCCGCGCGGCCCTCTTCCTCGACGCCGTTACCGTGTCGTACCCGGACCGCTCGACCCCAGCGCTCGCCCCCCTCACCCTGCGGGTGGAACCGGGACAGCGGGTGGGGCTCGTCGGACCCTCGGGCTCGGGCAAGTCGAGCGCGTTGGGCGCAGTGGCCGGGCTGGTGCCACTGACCAGCGGACGGGTCCTCCTGGGGGAGGTAGACCTGGCCACCGTCGAGGCGGAGCAGCGCCACCGCCTCTTCTCGTGGGTCCCCCAGCGCCCCCACTTGTTCGCCACCACCTTGGGCGAGAACATCCGGCTGGGCGACCCCGATGCCGATGAGGAGGCGGTCGCCCGAGCGCTCGTCGCAGCCGGTCTCGACGAGCTGGTGTCCCGCCTGCCTCGAGGGCTCGACACCGAGGTAGGCGAGCGCGGCACCACCCTCAGCTCAGGAGAGCGGCACCGGGTGGCGATCGCTCGGGCAATCCTCCACGACGGGCCCATCGTCCTGCTCGACGAGCCCGGCGGCCCCCTTGACCCGGCCGATCGCCGTGCCCTGACCCAGTCCCTGGCTGGCTGGCTCGAGGGGCGGACCGTGATCGTGGCCGCCCACCACCTGGACCTGGTCCCCGACCTCGACGAAGTGGTGGACCTCGGAGCCTCGGCGCTGGCGGTGACCAGCCCGTGAGCACCCGGACGGGCCGTACGCTGCGGCGGCTGGTCGCCGTCAGCCCCCCACCGTGGGGTCGGCTGACCGGCGCGATCGTCCTCGCGGTTGCCGCCTCGGCCGCATCCGTCGGCCTCATGGCTGGCTCGGGTGCGCTGGTGGACAAGGCCGCCACCCGGCCCGGGCTGGGAGCGATCGCCGGCCTGCTGGCGGCGGTGGAAGTCGTGGCCTTCTTGCGGGCACCCCTCCGCTACGCCGAGCGCCTGGTCGCCCACGACGCCGGGTTGCGCGCCCTGACCCGGTGGCGGGTCTGGCTGTTCGACCGGCTCGAACCACTGCTGCCGGCACCGCTCCAACGGTGGCGGTCGGGGGACCTGGCGCGGCGCCTGATCGCCGACGTCGACAGCCTCCAGGACCTCTACTTGCGGGGCCTCGGCCCCCTGGTCGCAGCGGTGGTGGCCGGCGTGGCAGCGGTCGTGGTCGAGGGCGTGCTGGTCCCCGGCGCGGCCGCCCTCCTCGGGGTGTGTCTGCTCGTCGCCATGCTCGGCGCGCCCGCGGTCGCGTGGTCGGGCCGGCAAAGCGAGGAGGACCGGGCCGCTGCCGGCGCCCTGTCGGCCGACCTGGTCGACCTGGTCCACGGGGCGGCCGAGCTGGTGGCGTTCGGGCGGAGCGCCGACCAGCTGGAGCGGATCGAGCAGCGCGCGGCGCGTCTGGCCCGCGCGGCGCGCCGCCGGAGTCGAGCGCTCGGGGCCGCCGGGGCCTTGGTCGGGCTGTGTGCCGGCGTGGCCACGGCAGGGGTCCTCGCACTGGGAGTCCACGCGGTCGCCGACCGCCACCTGGAGCCGATCATGCTGGCGGTCCTTCCACTGGTCTCCCTGGGGGCATTTGAAGTGGTGCCGCCGCTTGCTGCCGCCGTTGCGGGGTTGTCCGAGCTCCAGGCCTCGGGCCGCCGCCTGCTCCAGCTCGCCGACCAAGAACCCCCGGTCCGCGACCCTGAGCATCCCCGGAGCGCTCCTTCGGGAGCCACCGAGGTTACCCTGGACGAGGTCCGCCTCCGCTACCGCCCCGAGCACCGCCCGGCGTTGGACGGCGTGAGCCTGGTCCTCGCCCCCGGATCGCGCACCGCCCTGGTTGGCCCAAGTGGATCAGGCAAAACGAGCGTGCTCCACGCGCTACTGCGCTTCTGGCCGCTCGAGTCCGGCTGCATCGAGCTCGGCGGAACTCCGGTCGATCAGCTGGCCCAGCGCTCGGTGCGCGCGCAGTTCGCCACCGTCGTCGAGGACGGGCATCTGTTCGCCGGGACCATCGCCGACAACCTCCGACTCGCCCGACCAGACGCGACCGACGCCGACATCGACACTGCCCTCGGCGCCGCACAGCTCGACGACTGGGTGGCTGAGCTCCCCCTCGGCCTCGACACCCCGGTCGGCGAGCACGGGTCACGCCTGTCAGGCGGCCAGCGCCAACGGATCGCGCTGGCTCGGGCGTTGCTTGCGGACCGGCCGGTGCTCCTCCTGGACGAGCCCGGTGGCGGGCTGGATCCCCCAAGTGCCGACCGGCTCCTCACCGACGTGCTCGCAGCAGCCGCGGAACGCACGGTGCTCGTGATCTCCCACCACCTCGGCGGAACGGAGATGTTCGACACGGTCGCCGAGCTGTCCGCCGGCCGGCTGGTGTCGTTGCGGCCGGGAGCGCGATGACACTGCGACGGTCCTCGTCCGGCTCGACGATTCTTTGTCATCGATATGTGCATGTCGAGGCCGTGGCGAAGGCCGCGACCCCAGGTCCCCCTGGGAACATCTCGAGAACCCGAGGTCACCCAGCCGGTGGAACCGGCAGCGCGTTGTAGGTGTGCAGAACAGGTCCGGCCGCTCCCCAGCCGATCCTGGTCAGCGAGCCCGTCGAGAGCTGGAGCCGCCACGCCAGGTCGTCGCTCGCACCCAACGCCCACGCCACCGCGGCCTTGATGGGCGACACATGGCTGACCACCACGACGTCGCCAGCGGAGTCCCGTGCCCCCGCCCCGTCCTCGCCGAACAGCTCCTCCAGGGCTGCCCGCACCCGGACACCCACTTCGGCCAAGGTCTCGCCCCCACCGGCCCGAAACGAAAGGTCCGCTCGCCACCGCCGCCACTCCGCTTCCCCCAGCTCACCGAGCGGGCGGCCTTCCAGCCGGCCGTAGTCGATCTCCACCCAGCGCTCGTCGATCTCGGGAGCGATCCCCAGGCCGAGGAGCTCGGCAGTGTCTCGGGCCCGGGCGAGCGGGCTCGAGATCAGCCGGGTCACCGGGCCGAGCAGCGGCGCCAGCGCCGCTGCCTGGCGCCGGCCGGTCTCGGTCAGGGGGACGTCGCCCCGGCCCGTCAGCAACCCAGCCGCATTCGCGCTGGACTGACCGTGGCGGAGGAGGACCAGCACGCCGGGTCAGGACCCTCCGGGCCAGCTGCGGACCAAAATGCGGCCGCACTGCTCGCAGGTGACCACGGTGTCGGGGGGCAGCCGGCGGATCCGCTCCACCTCCATCGAGGGCAGGGTGAGGTGGCAGCCGTCGCAGTGGTCCCCAACCAGGCGGGCGGCCCCGGTCCCACCGAGGCGAGCTCGGATCTCCTCGTAGCGGCGGGCCAGCGGCTCGGACAGCCGAGCCGCCTCGGCCTGGCGTCGGCGCGTCAGTTCGGCTAGCTCGCGGTCGAGAACGGCATCGATCTCGGCCACCTGGGCGCTCAGCTGCTCAGCCCGAGCGGCCAGCTCGCCGAGCTCGCCACGTTGACGAGCTGCCTCGGCGTCCAGCGGCTCTTGCTCGGTCAGCACCGCCAACTCCTCGTCCTCCAGCTCATCCAGTCGTCTGGCCAGCTGGTCGACCTCGGCCTCGATGGCCTGGAGGTCGCGCCCGGCAGCACCGCGGGCACCGTAGAGGCGGCCTTCCAGTGCCCGGCGGCGGCTCGCCACCGCCTCGGCCTGCTGCTCGAGGTGGGAGAGCCGGGCGGCGAGCTCCGCCCGCTGGGCGTCGAGCCGGACTGCGGCCGCCTGCAGCTCGGCCGCTCGGGCACGCACCTGCTCGAGCTCCCGGCGCTCGGCCAGCGCGGCCTTACGATGCTGGTGCTGGGCGATGGCGGTATCGAGGTCCTGGACAGCCAGCAGGACCGCGAAGGGGTCGTCGGCCGGTGCAGCGCCGCTCATCGGGCCACACTCCGCGAACGCGCCGCTCGCAGAGCGCGCCGCAACGAGCGATCGGCAAGCGCCTCGGCCGACTCCCAGTCCCACCACCGGACCTCGGGGCTCTCCCCGGGGCCCGGCACCGGGTCGAGGTCGGGCGCTGCCAGCAGGTAGCACAGGTCGAGGTGGGTGTGACCAAGGGCGGCCCCCGCCCGGTGCACATCGATCCGGAGCAGGAACGGGCTGCCCGCGGGGTCCACGGTCTCCAGACCGGTCTCCTCGGCCACCTCCCGGCGGGCTGCATCGTGAGGCCACTCCCCGGCCTCTAGGTGGCCGCCGGGCTGCAGCCAGCGACCGAGCACGCGGTGCCGGTGCAGCAGGGTACCTCGCGATCCCACGACCACCGCGGAGGCGGTCACGTGGACCGGATCAGCCTTCTCGTCCCAGGGCCGCTCGAGACGGTCCAGCTCGAAGAGGAACCGAGACCTGGCGGCGCGCTCGAGGTCGTCGGCCACCTGGTGTGCCCTGACCAGCGCCACCAGGTCCGACCGTTCCACGGTCGCATCCCTACCACACCGGCGACTGGCGGTTGGCGGGTGCGAGCTCGGTGCTCAGTCACGAGGGTGTCCGACGGTCGATCCCGGTGCGGCCTGCGTGGTCGCCCGGAGGTGATCCACCGGGAGGTCGCCGGGACCCTCCACCGGAAGGTGCGGACAGTGCACAGCACCTCGGATCCACCCGCGGCTGGAGCCCGGCCACCTCGGTGACCAGCCCGAGCCGGCCTGGGCCGTTAGCTTCGCCCCGTGCCCCCTCCCCCGACCGAGTTCGTGGCGGCGAGCTTCAACGTCCATGCCGGGATCGACGGCTGGGGTCGCCGTCACGACGTCCTGGCGGTGTGCCGGGACCTCGACGCCGACGTCCTGGTCCTCCAGGAGGTCTGGCACCCCGACGGCGGCCGGTCGATGGGCGAGGAGATCGGCGAGTCCCTCGGCTACCGAGTCCTCGAGGTGACCCTGGCCCGTGGCCGCCGGGCCGCCCCCGACCCCTCGGCCACCGAGGCCTGGATGCGGCCGCTCGACTGGCGGACCGCCAGTCACGCCTTGTACCTGGAGAGCGTCCGCCCGTTCCCCCCGCAGGTGGTCCAGTCCGCCCGCTACCAGCAGGCCGAGCCGGGGAGCTGGGGGATCGCGGTGTTGAGCCGGCTGCCGGTCCTGGATCACCGGGTCATCCCCCTCCCCCAGCTCCGCAGGGACCGCGCCACCCGGGCGGTGATGGCGCTCACCGTGGCGCTGGGCCCGCACCGGGTGGGGGTCGCCGGCACCCACATGTCGCATCTCTCCCACGGCTCAGCCCTGCACTTCCGAGCGGTGGCGCAGCTGCTCGACGGGGTGTTCGGCGACCGGCCGGCCCTCTTCGCCGGTGACATGAACTTGTGGGGTCCACCGATCCACGCCTTCTTGGGCCAGTGGCGCCGTGCGGTCAAGGGCAAGACCTGGCCCGCCTGGCGCCCCCACAGCCAACTCGACCATCTCTTGGTCCGCGGGCTCGCCGTGCGGGAGGCTGCGGTCTGGCCACGCTCGGGATCGGACCACCGCCCGGTGTGGGCCCGCCTCGCCCTGGAGGAGCCCTGAGCGCCCGGCTTCGGGGCGGTGCCGCCGCGCTGGGCGCGGCCGGCCTCTCGGCCTGGGCGGCGCTCACCCGGCCGTTCACCGCCCCGGCCGATCTGGTCACCGCGCTAGGCCTGGCCCTGGTGGGTGCGGCGGCGGTGCGCGGCTGGCGTCGAGCGCCGGCCGCGCTGCCGAGCGCCCGGCGCTGGTGGCCGTGGGTCGCCTTCGGGGCGGTGGTGGTGGCCTGGGAGCTCACCTGCCTGTTCCTCGGCCCCCGGGTCGACCATCCCACCGTGAGCTCTTTCTACGACGCCGCGACCCGGGCTCAGCCAGTGAAGGGGGCGTGCTTCTTCGGCTGGCTGTGGCTCGGGGCCGCGCTGGTCCGCCGATGACTGCCCGCCTCGTGTCCGACGCGCTGTGGGCCGCGCTGGCGCTGGTGGGAGCCGGGCTGGTGGTCGCCTCCCACCTGCCCAACCGGCCGGTGGCAAAGGCGTCATGGCTGATCCGACGGCTCCAGGCCACCTCGGTCGGCTACGTGGCCGTCCTCCTCGGCTGGATGTGGCTCGGCTGGCACTTCTTCGCCCGCTGAGAGGTCCTCACGGCGCGAGCTGCTCGGGCTCGAGGCCCCGAGATTCGGGCAGGGCGAAGACCAGCGCGGCCACCGGGAGGGCGGGGAGGAAGGTGACCACCGGGGCGAGGCCCAGGTAGCGGTTGGCCACCGCGCCGAAGACCACCAGGCCAACCACGGCCCCGATCACGCCGCTGGCGGTGAACCATCCCGACACCGAGGCCCGCACCGAAGTCGGGAAGACCTCGTTCAACAGCGAGCCCAGGGGCGGAGCGATGACCCCGCCGCCCAGCGCGCCCAGCGCGTAGCCGGCGAACAGCGCCCCGACGCTGCCCGAGTACAGCAGGATCCCGAAGCCGGCGATGGCGGCCAGCGCAACCGCGACGGTGGGGCGCCGGCCGATGCGGTCGGCCAGCCATCGGCCCAGCAGCAACCCGGCGAGGCCAGTGGGGCCGGCGATGACCACCATGGCGGCGGTGAGGACCCCCGAGACGTGGCGAACGTCTTGGGCGTAGACGAAGACGAAGCTGTTGGCCGGTCCGGTGATCACCGACACTGCGAACGCGAGCGCGCACACCAAAGCGAGGCGGCGGCGGAACGGCCGACCGACCGGTCCGAGCACCGGCTCGCCTCGCTCGGCCCGCCCGGAGCTGGCGAACCGCTCCGGCTCGCCGACCACGCGGGCAATGGCGGGCAGGGCCAACAGGGGAACCAGTGCCAGCGCGAAGACCCCTCGGAACCCGATCGCCCCCCGGCCCAGGTTGTAGACGAGGGCAGTCGCCCCGGCGCCGACCGCGTACCCGGCCGCCACCAGGGCCACCGCCCTGGCCCGGTCGGCCGACCCGGTCAGCTCGCCGGCGCTCACCTGGGCGAGGGCATTGGTGGCCGACAGCATCGGTCGGCCCAGGGCGAAGATGGCCACGAACCACCAGTAGCCGGGGCTGGCGGCCGCGGCCGCGGTGATCGCCAGCCCGGCGGCGCAGTAGGCGAGGACGGTTCGGCGGCGACCCCAGCGGTCGGCCAGCCCAGCCAACGGGAGCCCCCCAACCGACGCCAGTCGGATGACGGCAAGCCCGATCCCGATCGTGCTGCCCGACAGGCCAGCCCGGGCGGCCAGGCTGGTCCCCGTCGTGGGGTGGCCAAAGGTCTTGGCCACCTCCCCGAGCGCCGCCACCGCTCCGAACTGGCCGAACCCGGCCGCCACCGCCACCGCCGCGACGGCCAGGACGGCCGGCGCCCGCCAGGAGAGCAGGACCGACGGCGGCCGCGCCGGGGCGCCGGGGCCCGGGGCCGCCCGCGGGCGGCCGGTCATCCAGCGACGACCACCCGGGGCTGGAACCCCATGAACAGGCCCGACTCGACCACCCCGGGGATCGCCTTCAGTTCGGCCTCGCTGCGCGCCGTGACCTCTGGGAGGCGAGCATCGAGCAGGAGGTTGCCACGCTCGGTGATGAGGGGTCCGTCCTTGCCCTCGGCCCGTCGCAGCGCCACCTCGGTGACCCCGAGCTGGGCCAGCTGGTCCCGAACCAGGCGCACCGCCTCGGGGACGACCTCGAGCGGGACCGGGAACCGGGACCCCAGCCGCTCGACCAGCTTCGAGCGGTCCACCACCACGTAGCGCTCCGGCGAGGCCGCCATGACCAGCTTCTCCCGCAGCAGCGCCCCGCCCCGCCCCTTGAGCAGGTTCGCCTCCGGGTCGACCTCGTCGGCGCCGTCGAAGGACCAGTCCGGGCGGAGGGTGGCCAGCGAGCCCACCGCCACCCCGAGGGTCCCGCAGGTCAGCGCGACCTCGAGCGACGTGGGCACCGCGGTCCACGAGAAGCCCTCGGCCCGGGCCCGCTCCGCCAGGGCCACCACGGTGAGGTGGCTGGTGGTCCCGGAGCCCACCCCGACCACGTCCCCGGGCCGCAACCGGGCCGCCATCTGGGCCGCGGCGGCCCGTTTCGCCGCTTCATTGGTGACGCCGGGCCCCCAGAGCTGGTCGTCGTCCAACGCCACCTCGAAGGAGCCCACCAGTCCGCCTCCCCGGCGCGCCGAGCGCCGCCGCCGATCCTACCGAAGCCCGGTGGTCACCCCGGGCGCTGCCTCCGTGGCAGGGTGGGCCGGTGGCGAGGCGCAGCGCGGGACTCCTCCTCTACCGCAAGGGAGCCGGAGGGCTGGAGGTCCTCATCGTCCACCCCGGCGGCCCGCTGTGGGCCCGCCGGGACCGCGGGGCGTGGTCCATCCCCAAGGGGGAGGTGGAGCCGGGGGACGACGACGTCGTGACCGCGGCCCGGGAGTTCCACGAGGAGCTCGGCCACCGGCCTCCCGCGGGCGGCTGGATCGACTTGGGCGAGGTCACCCAGGCCGGGGGCAAACAGGTCCACGCGTTCGCGGCCCCAGGCGAGCTCGACCCGGCCGCGCTCCGCAGTGCCACCGTTGCGATGGAGTGGCCGCCCCGTTCGGGCCGCACCGCCCGCTTCCCCGAGGTCGACCGGGCGGCCTGGGTCAGCCCCGACGTGGCGGCCGAGCTGCTGATCCCAGCCCAGGTCCCGCTGGTCGAGCGCCTGGCCGCGCACCTCGGGCTCGAGCCGGCCCCCGGGCTCAGCCGCTCGGACCCTCCTCGGCCACCCGGTCCAGGGCCGAGGCGAACCGGTCGAGGTCGAGCCCCTCGAGATGGCGCATGACGTGGCGCCGGACCCCGGCCAGGTGGGTCGGGTAGACCTCCTCCAGGCGGGCCAGGCCTTCCTCGGTCAGCACCGCCAGCTGCCCACGGCCATCGGAGGGACAGCGGACCCGTTCGACCAGTCCTCGCCGGGCCAGCCCGCCGACCACCCGGCTGATCGCGCTCAGCGACATCGCCCCTCGGGCGGCCAGCTCGCTCATCCGCAGGCTGCGCTCCTCGGCCTCCGACAGGTTCACCAGCACGAAGTACTCGGTCATGGTCACGCCGTGGGCGGCGTGCATCTCGGCCTCGAGCACCCGGGGCACCACCACCGAGGCTCGGATGAAGGCCCGCCAGGCCCGTTCCTCGGCCGGGTCGAGCGGGATGGTCTCGTTGCGCTCGATCATCGGCACCTCTCCGCTCGCATCGATCACCGCCCGGCCGTGGGGTATATACTTGCTTCTGCAAGCATCTATTTTAGGAGGACTCGATGACGACCACGACCGACCTCGCCACGCTCACTGGCGACTACACCATCGACAAAGCACACAGCCGCATCGGCTTCGTCGCCCGCCATGCCATGGTGACCAAGGTCCGGGGCCTGTTCAAGGAGTTCGACGGGACCATCCACCTCGACGGAGAAGACCCCACCCGCTCCAGCGCCCGGGTCACCATCGACGTCGCCTCCCTCGACTCCCAGCAGCCGGACCGCGACGCCCACCTGCGCAGCGCGGACTTCTTCGACGTCGAGAGGTACCCCACGATGACCTTTGCCAGCACCGCGGTCGAGGCGCTGGACGACGGGCGGTTCCGCCTGACCGGTGACCTCACCATCCGCGACATCACCCGGCCGGTCTCGGTCGACCTCGAGCTCACCGGGGTGGTCAAGGACCCCTGGGGCATGCTCCGGGTGGGGTTCGAGGGTGCCGCCGTGGTCAACCGGCGGGACTGGAACCTGAACTGGAACATGGCTTTGGACACCGGGGGGCTCCTCGTGTCCGAGAAGGTGACCATCGAGCTCGACGTCGCCTTGGTGCGGCCAGCCGGCTGACCGGCGCTCACAGGGCGAGGGCGGCCTCGAGCGCGAGGTCGAACAAGCGGCGCCGCACCGAGGCGCGCTGCCAGGACCGGTGGTCCCAGGCCTCGCCACTCAGGTCATCCCCGGCGTAGAGGTACTGCGCGAACCGGATGCCCCGGTGGCGGGCCAGCGCGAACAGCGCCGCGGCCTCCATCTCCACGGTGATGCAACCCTCGGCCCGTCGGCGGGCGATCCGCTCGGGCGTCTCGCGGAAGACCGCGTCGGTGGTCCAGGTCTTGCCGACCGTGTGGGGCACCCCCTGGCGCTCGAGCACCGCCACCGCCACCGCCAACGAGCCCCGGTCGGCCTCCACCTCCCGGGAGGGGGGCAGGTAGTGGTAGGAGGTGCCCTCGTCGCGCACCGCCGCCTCGGGCACCACCACGTGGCCGAGGGCCAGTTCGGGCACCAGGGCCCCGGCTCCGCCGCAGGCCACGACCCGCCTGCAGCCCAGGGCGATCGCCTCTTCGACCAGCGCGACCGTCCAGGGCGCGCCCACGCCGGGGTGGAGCACCGCCGCCGCCCGGCCGCTGCCGGCCTCGAGCCGGTACAAGGGGCGGGGGGCCTCCATCCCCAGATCCGTGACCACCTCGGCCCGGCCCCCACCGCAGACCTCGTCGACCACCTCGGCGAAGAAGCAGACGACCAGGGCGTCGGGCACGCCCTCGAGGGGCCGGGCCAGGTGGCCGGGCTCGATGAGCGCGGTGGCGGCCGGATCGAACTCGAGCAGCGGCACCGCCGGCCGCCGCCGGCCGAACCGCCTCACCGAGCCCGCTCGACCTCGGGTGGCGGGGCCACTTTCACCGCACCGCTGGCCTCCGCCGGCGCGGTGGCCTGCCACAGCTCGCGCACCACGACCTGGACCGCTCCGGCCAACGGGATGGCCAGCAGCGTGCCGACGAACCCCCCGAAGAACCCTCCGACCAGGTCGCCCAGGCTCGCCCCGACCAAGATGGCCACCAGGACGAGCAGGGGGCTGATCCGAACCGTCCGGCTCATCACGATCGGGTTGAGGACGTGGTTCTCGACCTGGGTGTAGGCCAGGAACACCACCAAGGTGACGATGCCGGCGGTGAGCGAGTGGGCCACGGCGAACAGGACCGTGGGGATGCCGGCGACCGCCCCACCGATCATCGGCAGAAAGTCCAGCAGCGCGACCCACAGGCCCCACAGGAGGGCGAACGGCACCCCCAGCACGGTCAGGGTCACGAACACCACCACCCCGGCGATGACCGAGGTGCAGAAGTTCCCGAGCATGTACCCGGTCACCGACCGGCTCACCTCGGCTGCGATCCGGCTGACCTGCTGCGCCCGCGCCGGTTCCATCATCCCGAGGAGGCCTCGACGGAGCTTGTGCCCCTCGAGCAACAACAGCAGCACCAGCACGAAGATGGTGACCAGCGCGACCAGCAGCGAGACCGCACCCCGACCGAGCGACAACGCTGGCTTCGAGAGGTTTCGGGCCGCGTCGGCCAGCTTGGGGGCGAGGTTGGTCTGCACCCAGTGCTTCACGTGGTAGCGGACGAACAGGTGGCCCAGCCAGCCCCGGCCGTGCTCGACCTGGCTGACGTAGCGGGGGAGGTTCGTCGCGAGATGGGTCAGCCCGTTCACCAACGGGTAGCCGAACGCGAATGCCAAGGCGGCGAACACGACCAGGAAGACCACCGTGACCACGGCCACCGCCGACCCACGCCGCTGCAGCCCGAGGCGCCGGAGGCCGACGACCGCCGGGTTGAGCAGCAGGGCGATGAACCCGGCCACCACCATGAGCAGCAGGATCTCCCGCAGCTTGTAGACGAGGCGCCCGGCCAGGTAGACGAGCACCACCACCCCGACGGTGGTGAGCACGGTGCCGAGCGGGATGCCTCGAGCCGCCGCGGCCTCGAAGAGCCGGGTCCGACGGGACTCGTGCCCAGGGTGCTCGGCCACCGACACAGCATGGCATTTGGCAGCCCGTGGGCTCGGGAGCCCGGTGCAGCCAGCGGCCAGTCCTAGACCCGGTGCACGCCGGCGAAGCCGTCCCCGAGCCGGATCGGGGTGATGTGGACGACTGCGCCGGTGTAGGGGGCCTCGATCATCTCACCGTTGCCCACGTACATCGCCTCGTGCTCGTCGCCCCCAGGGCCGTAGAAGAGGATGTCGCCCGGCTGCATGTCGGCGACCGGGACCGGAGTGGTGTCGTCGAACTGGGCTCCCGAGTAGTGCGGCAGGTCGACGCCGGCCTGGGCCCAGGCCCACATCACCAGGCCCGAGCAGTCGAAGCCACCGCTCGGATCCCCAGGTGTCCCTCGAGGGTCGGTGCCGCCCCAGACGTAGGGGACGCCGAGCTGGCTCTCAGCGGCCGCGACTGCGGTCGCCGCCCCACCCGAGGGGGGCGGGGGTGGGACGCTCGGCTGCGGGGCCGAGCCGCCCGAGACCGAGGCCGAGCTCTGGGAGCTGCGAGCCGCGGCCAGCACTGCCTGGGTCCGCGCCGCCTCGGCCGCGGCCGCCGCCGCCTGCTCCTCAGCCACCAGGGTCCCGATCTGGCCCTTCACCTGGCTCAGCGCCGCATTCAGCTGGGCCTGCTGGTTCTGTGCCGCCAGCCTGGCTTGGGTGGCCGCGTTCGCCTCGGCCTGGGCCTGGGACTGCTGGCTGACCAGGTTGGCCTCGGCCGAGTTCAGCGAGGCCTCGGCACTGTGCAGCTGCGCCACCACCACGTCCAGGTTTCCGGTCGCGACCTTCCCATACTCCAGGCGCTCCGTATAGGTGCGCTGATCCCCCGCGAACAAGGGGTTGGCCTGGCCGATCGTGCCCTCGCTGATGTACGAGTCGATCGCCACCTGCCGCAGGCGGGTCTTGTCGATCGACACCCGGCGCTGGTCGGCCGCGATCTGGTTCTTGGTGGCCGTGATCTCGCCCTGCAGCTGCTGCACCTCGCTCATCGCCAAGTCGTAGCGCTGACCGAGGATGCCGATCTGCTGGGTGTCGGTGGTGATCTCCTGCTCGATCTGGTTCGCCTTGGCCTGCAGCGTGCTGATCTGGTCGGCACCGGCCCCGCTGACCGCGATCAACGACGGCACCAGCGCAAGCAGCACCGCCAGCGCGCCGGCGCGCAGAGACCGAGGTACTCGCAGGGCCCGACACTCGTTCTGCCGAGACTGCGTCCCTCGGCGCATTCGCGCCAGATCGACGTCAGTCACAATGCCGACCATTCTGACGGCGTGGCGCGGCGCGGTCAACGACCCTCGTCACGATGTGCACTGCTGTGCACATCGAATGGCGCAACGATCGCGCCATCATTGACGTGTCGAGACACAACGCTTGGATGTCGTGAAGACGACGACGGAATGATCGCGAACATTCCGACCCGTTGACAGCGTGACCCAGGCGACGCGGCGAAGGAGCCGCATCGCACGACCGGCCACGAGAACGCTGGTCCGGTCGACTCGAGCGACCGAAGATCCTTGCTCTAGCGGATCGTGGCCGTTCGTCCTCGACGCACTGCCGGTCGGCGAAGCGTGACCAGGGTTGTGGAAGCGCCTCGGCCGTCTTCACCACCGGAGCTGGCCCACGTGCCGTATGCAGCGCGGGATCACGATCCCGCCAACCGCGGTCAGCTCAGGACTGCGGTGCCGATCATCGCCATCGATTCACAGCACCCGATTCACAGCACCCGATTCACAGCACCCGATTCGCAGCACCCGACGACTGGCTGGTGCTCCTCGAAGGCCGGTGCATTCCGCTTGCGCCCTTGGTGTCTCGCCGAAGGCTCCGGCGCAGCAAGCGATCGGTCGCCATGGCCGTAGGTCAGACGGCCGTGTGCGGCCTCGGTGTTCGATCGCAAGACTGCTGGTGCTCGAACCACGAATCGGAATCTGAGGCCGAGTCCGAGAGCCGCCCGATCCACGGATGCCCAGGGCTCGAGCGTTCCAGGGCGTCAACCAGCCAGGCGCGCTGATCTCGATCGAGGTGACCGACCACGTGATCGAAGTCCATCCGGGCTTTGCCGGAGGTGACCGAGCGATCGTCCAGAGCGGCCGGCGCCTTGTACAACAACGCGACCTCGGGATTGAGGAACCCCCCTGGCCGACCGAGCCGAGCCAGCGGAGCACGGACCCTCGGGTCGCGGCGGTAGGTCCAGGCTCCCTCGGAGACCCATTCGACAAGCAGTTCGACAAAACCGGGGTCGGCTGCGAAGTCCTGCCAGCGGCTGAGCCGCCGCCCGTCGTCGGGTCGAGCCCACACCTGGTGGCCGACCGATTCCTGGTCGCCCTCCCAGGTCTGCAGTGTGCCGGCCTGCATGGTCCGCAGCTCCCAGCCGGCCAGGTGACGATGGAGCACGGGCAGGTCTGGGCGGAGGATGACGATGTCGAGGTCGAGATGGGCGCGGCTCACGACCCCGGTGGGTGCGTCGGTCGCCCAACCCCCGCCGAGCCACCACGGGCTGCCGAAGCCCTCCATCACCTGGCGAGCCCGATCCAGTGCCTCTGACGCGCTGCGAGGGGCCCCCAGTTCGAGCTCGGCCAGCCGGGCTTCCTCCGGCACCATGAAGGTGCCGTCGGCCTGTGGCGCGAAGTCGACCACGAGGCGCACCGCCTCGCAGGGCAACGGGCCGACCAGCTGTGGACGCCCTGCTGCAATCCGGATGCTGCCAGCGAGCGCATCGGGGTCGATCACCAGCAGGACCAGATCGCGCGCCCCCTTGGCCCACCGGGTGGCGGCGGGTGCCACCTGGGTGCCCGAACGCCAGCGGGATGCACCCACAATCTGATGGCAGGGGAAGGTAGGTTCCGGCAACTTGCCCCTCCGACCAGCGTTGTCGGCTTGTGTAATGGAACAGGTTGCCCTCGCTCTCGGTTGGGGTGGTGGCCTCGATCTGTACGTTGCCATCCGTGCTGGTCGGCAACCGGCCGTCACACAATGAACGGCGCACCGATTCGCTCGTTGCACCGTAGCCCTGCTGCCGGATCCTTCGGTTCAGAGTTGCCCCGAGGATGCTGCGGCCCGGTTCATCGACATCCCTGCCGCAGGGGCGCGCTTCGAAGAGAACTCGGTACGCAGTCCATGAGACCCACCCATTCCTCTTCGAGGCGCGAACCGACCGAGGTTCCTGAACGCTCGTCGAGCTCGTCGGCCTCGGAGGTGACCGGCCAGCTGGTCCTCAACCAGCGAACTCCGCAGCGAGCTGGTCCCGAAGCACCCGCCGAAGCAGCTTGCCGTTCTCGTTGAATGGCAGCTCGTCGAGGAACGTGATCCGCTCGGGGGTCCGGGCCGAACGGAGCTGGGCCAGCACGAACTGCCGGAGCTCCTCTTCCGATACCGAGGCACCCGGGACGAGCACCACTGCGGCAACCACCTTCTCGCCCCACTCGGGGTCCGGGATGCCCACCACCGCTGCCGCCTCAACCGCCTCGTGGTCCAAGAGGACCGCTTCGATCTCGCCTGGTGAGAGGTTCTCTCCACCCCGGACGATGACGTCGTCGAGCCGCCCCCGCACGAACAAGTACCCGTCGTCGTCGAGGAAGCCGGCGTCGTTGGTGTGGAACCAGCCGTCACGGTCGGTCGTCACCGCTCCGACGTACTCGCCCGAAACCTGCTCACCTCGCACCCAGATCTCCCCTTCGGTGCCCGGCGGCAGCGGCCGGCCGCTCGGGTCTCGGATCGAGACCTCGACTCCTGGCACCGCCCGCCCGACCGAGCCCAGCCGGCGCCGAACCGCCGGCTCGTCGCTCGCGGCTGCGACCCGATGGTCGTCAGGACCGAGCAGCGCGATGGTGCTCGAGGTCTCGGTCAAGCCGTAGGCGTTCACGAGGTCGACGTGGCCGAGCACCTGCAATGCCCGCTCCACCACGCTCTGGGGCATCGGGCCACCCCCGTAGGACAGGGACCGCAGCGACGGCAGGCCGAGCCCGTCGCCCTCGATGACGTCGAGGATGCGACCGAGCATGGTCGGGACCACCATCGCGTGGGTGACCGCCTCGGCTCGAACCAGCCGTACCCAGCGCTCGGGGTCGAATGCCTCGAGCTGGACCACCCGCCGGCCACCGTAGGTGTTGGACAGGACGGCGGCGATCGCGGCCACGTGGTACGGCGGGACGCTCACGATGGCGCACTCGTCCTGGTGGGCCGCGCCGAACTCCACCGTGGAGACCACATAGGCGGCCAGGTTGCGGTGACGCAGCACCGCCGCCTTGGGGTCCCCGGTCGTGCCGCTGGTGAACAGGAGCACCGCCGGCGCGTCGGGATCGCAGCCCCAACCGTCGCGCTCGGGAACCGAGGGGTCGTCGACTCGCGCCAACAGCTCCTGGCGGTCGAGGACCCACAGGCCGTCGATACCCGAGACCCGATCCGCCGCGCCCGCCCCCGCGATGACGATCGCCGGGGCCACTCGGGCCACGATCGCCCGCAGGCGGTCGTCGGCCAGCCGGTAGCTCACCGGCACGTACGGTTTGGCCGCGATCGCCGCGCCGAACAGGCCGATCGGGACGGCCGGTGAGTTCTCGTCGATCAGGACCACCCGGTCGCCAGGCAGCTCAGCCAGGACCGACCCGGCACGCCGAGCCCGATGCCCAAGCTCGGCAAAGGTCATGGCGTGCTCGAGCGGGCCGAGCGCGGCGCGCTCGGCGAGGCCGTCGGCCGCCATCTCCAGGACCATGCCGAGGTGGACGGCCGCCTCCTAGTCCGAAGCCGGCAGGGGCTTGGTCCCCTGGACGTCCAAGAGGGCCTCGCCCACCGACAGCGATCCGGCGCCGGCCTTGGTGCATAGCACTTCCAGGCCGGCCTCCTGGCTGGCGTAGCGCTTGCCGAGCTGGGTCCCCCCGTCGAAGCCGGGCGCCGGCTCGCCCGAGGGACCACTGGTCTCGGCCATCTCCACCATCGGTTGGCCCCCGCAGCGCAGGTCGACCTCACCGGTGGCCCGGACGACCACCACTTCGGTCGTACAGGTCACCGAACGGAGCCTGGCTCCAGGTTTCAGCTCTGCCATTGCACGGGCCCTCGTCTCTGTTCCTTTTTTTTATCTTCTTTATCTTTCTCAGCCCAGGGGGCCCCTCGCCGCTGCGCGCCGTCGAGTCCAGCGGACCAGACGGCACCGACGGTGGTCGTGCGCCCAGCGATGGCCGGCGGTGCCGAGCACCACGCTGGTCGTGGGCCAAGGCAACCTCAGGCAGCAGCCTCCAGGATGTGCACCGCGCAGGCCGAGCCCAGCCCGATCACATGGGCCAACCCGACCTTGGCCCCCTCGATCTGGCGGTCCTTGGCCTCACCCCGAAGGTGGTGGCAGATCTCCCAGATGTTGGCGATCCCGGTGGCTGCGATCGGGTGGCCCTTGGACTCGAGTCCTCCGGACACGTTGACCGGGAGCGTGCCGTCACGCCAGGTCGCTCCGGAGCGGAAGAAGTCGGCGGCCCCACCCTCCTCGCACAGCATGAGGTTGTCGTAGTGCACTAGTTCTGCCGTGGCGAAGCAGTCGTGCAGCTCCACCAGGTCGAGGTCTTCGGGCCCCACCCCGGCGGTCTCATAAGCCTGCCTGGCTGCATTGCGGGTGAGGGTGTTCACGTTGGGGAGCACCTGGCACCCCTCTTCCCAGGGATCGGTGGTGAGGACCGACGCGCTGACCTTGACGCAGCGACGCTGCTGTTCGAGCGACAGGGTCTTGCGTTTGGCATCGGTTACCACCACTGCCGCCGCCGCCCCGTCGCAGTTGGCCGAGCACATCGGCCGGGTGTTCGGGTAGGCGATCATGACGTCGTTCATGATCTCTTCCAAGGTGAACCGCTTCTGGTAGCTGGCGAGCGGGTTGAGGGTCGAGTGGGCGTGGTTCTTCTCCGCGATCCGCGCGAACAGCTCGAAGTCGACCCCGCCGTAGCGGTGGGCGTACTCCATGCCGATCTGCGCGAACACGCCGGGCATGGTCTCGGTCCCGATGCGGCCATCGATTGCTGCGACCTGGCCGTAGCGGCCCCGCCTGGTCCAGGTCTCGGCGTCGGGGGCCCGGGAGCCACCCACCAGCAGCCCTGCGCCGGCCAGCTTCTCCACCCCCACCGCCAGACCGACGTCGGCCTCTCCGGCCTTGAGCGCCATGATCACGGTCCGCAGCGCGGTCGCACCGGTCGCGCAGGCGTTGGCGACGTTGTAGACGGGGATACCGGTCTGGCCGACCTGCTTTTGGATCTGCTGGCCAATCGCCGCCGCCCCTCCCATCAGGTTCCCGGCTGCCATGACGCCGACGTCCCGCATCGTCACACCGCCGTCGGCCAACGCCCCCAAGACCGCTTCGGAGGCCAGGTCCACGGTGTCTTTGTCGGGGTGCTTCCCGAATTTGGTCATGTGGATCCCGAGAACCCAGATGTCCTCAGCTGCCATGCGCCACCCCTTCCAGTGGTTCGAACCCGAAGCCGACCGCCTCGGTACCCTCCGTGTCGACCCCGATGACCGTGGTTGCCAAGCGAACCTTCATCCCAACCGAGACGTGCTCGGGGTCGGCCGGGACGTTGATCACGTTGGCCCGAACGCTGGTGCCACCACAGTCGACCAGCGCGGCAACGTAAGGGACCGGGATGCCCGGCGCTGCCATCGAGACGATGGTGAACGCCCGCACCTCACCGGTGGGGTCCACCTCGACGTCGTGGAAGCCAACCCCGCCGCAGGCCGCGCAGGCGTTCCGCCGGTCGAAGAACCGGGCCGAGCAGGTGTCGCACTCGTGCGCCACCAAGTGGGGCGGCGGCCCCAGCCGCAGGTAGTCGACGAAGGGGATCTGCTTGGCCACGCTCCTCCTCGGATCATCTCCGCCGGCCCATTGTGCCTGAGCCCGGGCCCGCCCGCACTCCGGTGGCTCGGCGAGCCGACCGCCGGTCGCTGCCCAACGCCAACCCGAATGGGTTCCTCTAGGCTCCCCTACGCAGTCGCTCGGGGGGCGCGTCGATCTGCTCCCCCTGGCCCGCTGTCACGTTCGGACGCTCGGGTTCCGAGCCAGAGGGAGGTCGTGAGCGCTCATGTCCATCGCCATCACCGAAGAGCACCGGACGCTGGCCAAGACCGCGTCCGACTTCCTGACCCGCCACGACGCCCGCGGAGCGGCTCGGTCGCTGCTGGAAGCCGAGACCGAAGAGCGGCCAAAGTTCTGGGACGAGCTGGCCAACCTGGGATGGCTCGGCCTCCACGTGCCTGAGGAGTTCGGAGGGTCCGGCTTCGGTCTGCCCGAGCTGGTCGTGGTGGTCGAGCAACTCGGCCGGGCGGTCGCCCCGGGGCCGTTCGTGCCAACCGTGGCCGCGAGCGCGTTCTTGGTGGCGGCGGGCACCGCAGACCTCCAAGCCCGCCTGCTGCCCGGCCTGGCCGACGGATCACTGACCGCGGCAGTGGCCACCGATGGCGAGGTCGAGGTTCGCGACGGGCGGGCCTACGGGTCGGCCGGGGTCGTCATTGGCGGCGGTCTGGCCGACGTGCTGGTGGTGGTGGCCGGGGACGACGCGGCAGTCATCGAGCGCTCCGGGGGCGGGGTCGAGGTGCGCGTTCCTTCGAACCTCGATCCCACCCGCCGGGCGGCCCGGATCAGCCTCGACGGCGCCCCAGCGACGGTCCTCCCCGGCCGGCGTCAGGCGCTCATCGACATCGCCCGGCTCCTGTTCGCGGCCGAGGCGGTGGGGGTGGCCAACCAGTGCACCGAGATGGCGAGCGACTACGCGAAGGTGCGAGAGCAGTTCGGGCGGCCCATCGCGACCTTCCAGGCGGTCAAGCACCACTGCGCCAACATGGCGGTCGCAGCCGAGCTCGCGACCTCGCTGGTCTGGGACGCGGCCCGGGCGGCCGCCAGTGGGGGTGAGCAGTTCAGTTACACCGCGGCGATGGCCGCCGCGCTGGCCCTGCCCGCGGCCGACCACAACGCCCAGCTCAACATCCAGGTCCACGGCGGGATCGGTTTCACCTGGGAGCACGACGCCCACCTCTACCTGCGCCGGGCGAGCGCGATCGAGGCCGTGATCGGCGCCGAGGCTGCGGCGGCGGCGGTGACCGACCTGGCCCGGCGGGGCCTTCGTCGTGGCCGAAGCATCGACCTGCCGCCCGAGGCCGAGGAGTATCGAGCGACCGTTCGCCAGTTCCTCGACCAGATCAAAGGGCTCGACGAGACCGCCCAGCGAGCGGCCATGATCGAGGAGGGCTACGCGATGCCGCACTGGCCCAAGCCCTGGGGACGCAATGCCGGCGCGGTCGAGCAGTTGGTCATCGAGCAGGAGTTCGACGCGGCCGGGGTCCGTCGACCCGCCTACGGCATCACCGGCTGGGTCATCCTGACCCTGATCCAGTATGCAACCGAGGACCAGGTCACGCGCTGGGTGCGCCCGGCGCTCAACCAGGAGCTCATCTGGTGCCAGCTGTTCAGCGAGCCCAATGCCGGCTCGGACGCGGCCGGGATCCAGACTCGGGGCACCCGGGTCGAGGGGGGCTGGCTGGTCAATGGACAGAAGGTCTGGACCAGCGGCGCCCAGGTCGCCGCGTACGGGCTGGCCACCGTGCGAACCAACCCCGATGCCCCCAAGCACGAGGGCATCACGATGATGGTCATCGACATGAAGGGCGAGGGGGTCGAGGTCCGCCCCCTCAAGCAGGCAACCGGGAACTCGGCCTTCAACGAGGTGTTCTTCACCAACGTCTTCGTGCCCGACGACGACGTGGTCGGGCCGGTCGACCGGGGGTGGACGGTGGCCAGGGCGACCCTGGGCAACGAGAGCGTGAGCATCGGCAGCGGCGGCTACGGATCGGCGATGCCGATCGACCGGCTGATCGCCCTCTACGATGCCCACCCCGAACGCCTGCCGGGTGGAGCAGGCCGTATCGGCCGCTACGTGGCCAGCACCCAGGCGATGGATGCCCTCAACGTCCGCAGTGCCCATCGGGCGGTGGCTGGATCGGGCCCAGGGCCCGAGGGCAACCTGACCAAGCTGGTCCTCTCGGAGAACGGGCACGAGATGGCAGCAATGCTGGCTGCGCTCAGTGGACCGGACACCGCCTTCGTGGAGGGCCCGGGCGCACCGGCCGCCGCCCTGGTGCTCTCCCATCGGTCGATGTCGATCGCCGGTGGGACCTCGGAGATCAAACGGAACCAGATCGCCGAGCGCATCTTGGGACTCCCCCGGGACCCGCTGCTCAAGTGAGTCGCGGGCCCATCCATCCGGATCGGGTGGATGGGCCCCGACACCGCCCGGCCACCCGCTGGCCCCGCAGAGCGGCGGTCAGCCGGGCCGTCGGGACGCCTGCTCGGCCTGGGCGAAGGCGGCCTGCACCGCCCTCAGGTCGTAGGGGGACTCGGCCAGCGTCTCGGGGTCCCACTGGCGACGGGGGGTCGCCACGAAGTCCCCGCCGTAGACGTGGACGGCGCGGGTGTAGTTCGACGACGGGTTCTCGACCGCGTGGATCGCGTCGGTGCCCATGAGCAGCACGTCCCGCTCCCGAAGGGAGCGCCCACCGGCCGGCGCGATGGTCTCGGCGCGGCGGCGGTAGAAGGTGTTGTCCTCCTGGCCGCGGTAGACGCCGATCGCCGCCCACATCTGATGGTCGTGGGGGAACAGTTTCATGAACGGCGGCCAGATGGCATCGATGACGGTGAGCTCGGGCGAGCGATACACGATCCGGAGCCAGTCGCCACCGGGCTGCTCGCGGGGCTGGACCCGGAGCCCCTGGCCCGCGATCGCCTCGTCGAGGACGGCCCGAACCCCCTGGAGCGGCTCGGTCCCCGACACCGCCTCGATGCACCGAGCCACCAGCTCGTCGAGATCGAACACGCCACCTCCGTCCGCCGGGCAGCGTACCGGGGTCCGCTTATCGGTGCGATCAGCGGACCTCGGTCGGCGCCTCCGGGCCCAGGGTGACCAGCCGGATCGCCCCCCCGGTCACCTCGACCACCGTGCGCGAGCAGTAATCGGGCCGGAAACAGGTCACCCGCTGATCCCCGGTGGCCACCCCAACCACCGCGTTGATGGCCACGAAGTGGGTGGTGATCACGGTCTCTTCCTCGATGCCGACCAGGGCATCGAGGAGCGCTCGGCGCCACTGCTCGACCCGGGGGTCGAGCTCCGGATCGTCCCACCGTCCGAGCAGCACCCGGCGGAGCCAGGCGCCCCGAGCCGCCAGGCCACCTTCGGGACCGGTTGGCGAGGGGATCTCTCCCACCCTCGGCTCGATCGAGGCTTGCACCCCCCACACCTCCTCGAGGGCGGCCGCGGTGCTGCGGGCCCGCCGCAGCGGGCTGGACACCACTGGGAGGGGACCTTGGCCGGCCAGCTGGTCGGCCATCGCTCGGGCCTGGGCCCGCCCAACCTCGTCGAGGTCGGGATCGAGGTCCTCGGTCCATCCTGCCGCTGCCCGACCGTGACGGACCAAGTGGAGCCGGACCGTCGCCGTGCGCTGGGTCAAGGTGGCAGCCTGCCAGCGCCCGGTCCCGGACTGCAAGGGCCGGCCGACGGCTCCGGCGCGCGGTGGCCACCCTCGAAACGTCGACGAGCCAGCTCGAAGCACGCGACGCTGGCCGCCGAGGCGACGTTGAGGGACTCGACCCCGGCTGCCATGGGGATGTGCACCGCCGATGGCGCGAGCTGGCGAACCTCCTCGGAGATCCCGCCGGCCTCCCCCCCGACGATGAGCGCGATGCGCGACCCGAGGGCGGCACGCCAGAGCACGTCGCCTCGCCCCGGTTCCAGTGCGACGAGGTCGAACCCGGCTTCCCCGAGCAGGGTGACCGCCTCGAGCGCGGTCCGCACCCGGACCAGGGGGGCCCGCAGCGCGGTGCCGGCGGACGCCTTGATCACCAAAGGGCCGATGTCAGCCACGCCCACCGTGGGGACCACGATCCCGTCGAGTCCGCTTCCGGCCGCGGCCCGGACGATCATGCCCACGTTGGCCGGCGTGGTGACGCCGTCCAGCACCACGCAGGCCGCCGGGGCACGCTCGCCAACCGACGCCAGCCACCCGGCAATCGAGCGCATCCGGGGAGCAGCCACGTCGGCGGCCACGCCCTGGTGCTGCCGGCCGTTGCGGCTCACCCTGGTGACCACCGAGCGAGAGACCACCCGGACCGGCACCGAGCGGGCTCGGGCCGCCTCGGTGACCTGGCGGCGAAGCTCGGCCCCCGCCTCCCGGTCGACGAAGACCTGCTCGACCACGAGCGTCGGGTCGCTGAGGGCCTCGAGCACCGGGCGGCGGCCGTAGAGGGTCACGAAGCGCTCCCGCGGGGACGAGCGCTCGCCGGCAGGCACTGCCCCATCGTGCCATCGGCGCATCGAGCCGCCGCCCGGGGTCGCTCAGCTCGGCTGGATGACCAGCTGGGTGTTGCGGAACAACGCCATGGTGCGGCCGGTGGTCTGGTTGGTGACCACCGCGTCCCACACCACGGTGGTCCGACCGACATGGGCGGGCCGTGCCAGCCCACTCACCACCTCGCCGGTTCGGGCGCTGGACAGGAAATTGGTCTTGAGCTCGACCGTGGTGAAGCTGGCGCCAGCCGGGATGTGGAACCGCATGCCGAACGCGCACAGGATGTCGGCCAGCCCGACCACGACCGGTGCGAACAGGTAGCCGGTGCCGGCGATCAGCCGATCGGTCACGGTCAGGCTCCCTTCGGCACCGTCGGGCTCAATGCTCGTGATCTCGATGCCGAACAGGCCGGGGACCTTGTCCCGCCCGAACTCGTTGAGCGCTCGGACGTCGTCGTCGGTCACTGGTCCACCCTCTCTGGTGCAGGGGCTGTCACGGTTCCTGTGACTCGATGAGGGTCGGGGTGACGGCCGGCGTCGGTCGCCCTTCGAGGGCCACGAT
>JAJPJD010000030.1 GCA_021324355.1 Actinomycetota bacterium | reverse complement strand
TCTACCGCTGCTGGGTCGACCGCACCCCCTACGACCCCGCGCACCACGGGGCGATCCTCCGCCTTGGAAAGTCTTTGGCCGCTTGAGGTTGACACAGAGGGTGTCATAGGTCCTCCTCGGAAAGGCGCATCGTAGGGGCGGTGTGGAGCGCAGGCGCGCCCCGGTGCGAACGCCCGGCTCGACCGACCCAGCTCGGCTACGGTCGCCAGCGGTGACATCCCTGGTGGCGAGGCTGCCCGGCATCCAGCAGGCGCTCGACGCGCTGGCTCGCCGGCACCGGGTCCCGGGAGCCACCCTCGCCATCGCCCAGGGCGACGAGCTGGTCGACTTCGCCACCGGGGTTCTCAATGTCACCACCGGGGTGGAGGCCACCACGGACTCGGTGTTCCAGATCGGCTCGAACACCAAGCTCTTCACCGCCACCTTGGTCATGCAGCTGGTTGACGAAGGCAAGGTCTCCCTCGACGCTCCGGTTCGCCAGTACCTCGAGGGGTTCTGCCTGGCCGACCCGGCGGCCGATCAGATCACCGTCCGGCACCTCCTCACCCATACGAGCGGGATCCAGGGCGACTACTTCAAAGGCTTCGGACGGGGCGACGACGCCATCGCCCGCTACGTCGACTCGCTCAAGGACATCGACCTGGTGCACCCGCCCGGAGCGCTGTGGTCCTACTGCAACTCGGGCTTCGTGGTCGCCGGGCGGCTGGCCGAGGTGGTCGCGGGCGCGCCGTTCCACCAGCTGCTGGCCGAGCGCATCTGCCGTCCGCTCGAGCTCTCGAGCACCACGGTCCGGCTCGACGAGATGATCGCCCGCCGCTGTGCGGTCGGCCACCTGCTCGGAGTCCGTCGCCAACCGATCGTCCCAGCGACGGTGGTCATGGAGCACGCGCAGGCGCCGGCGGGCAGCGTGACCACTGCCAGCGCGTCGGAACTGGTCCGCTTCGTCCAGATGCACCTGAACGAGGGGGCCGCGCCCGACGGCCGCCAGGTGCTCTCGGGTCCCTCGGTCCGCCAGATGCAGGAGGTGCAGACCCTCATCCCGGCCACCTCGACTGCTCCGCAAACCCAGGGAATCGGCTGGCTCATGCACGACTGGGACGGCACACCGGTGCTCGGCCACGGCGGCGGGACGATCGGCCAGCTGTCGTTCCTCGAGTGCATCCCCCAGGAAGGCGTGGTGGTCGCGCTCCTCACCAACTCGGTGACCGGCGGGGGGCTGTGGCGGGACCTCGGCCGCTGGCTGTTCGAGGAGCTCGCCGGGGTGACGATGTCCGGGGTCCCCAAGGCCGCCAACCCGCCTCCGGCCCTCGACCTCGACCGCTACGCCGGCACCTACGAGCGGCTTGGGGTTCGCTACCGGGTACAGGCCCAACCGCCGGGGCTGGCCATGCACGTCGAGGTGTCCGGCGAGCTGGCCGACCTTGAGCAGCGCCGTCCGACCCAGCCCCCGATCATCCTCCGGCCCATCGACTCGGAACGCTTCGTCGCCCGCATCGACGGCACCGACAGCGTGGTCGCCTTCTTGGCGCCCGAGCGTGGGCGGCCGAGGTACCTGTTCACGGGCCGGGTGGCCCGACGGGTCGCGGCCGGCCGGCCTCGGGGTTCGGCCCGAGCCGCCCCCGGGGCGCCGGGGCGGCGTCGCCGCCCGGCGGCGGCTGCTAAGACGGCTCAGGGGACCGGGCAGGGTCCCATCGACGAGAGGCGGGTGGACGGTGCCTGATGGGCTGACCGACATCTCGGCGTTCGAGCAGCTCGAGTCCAACGTTCGCTACTACTGTCGGCGGTGGCCGGCGGTCTTCGTCGCCGGACGCGGCGCGCACGTGGTCGCTGAGACCGGGCAGCGCTACCTCGACTTCTTCTCAGGCGCCGGTGCCCTCTCCTACGGCCACAACCCCGGCTTCTTGGTGGAGGCGGTGATCGAGCACCTCCGCGCTGGCCGATTGGTCCACAGCCTCGACACCCACACCCCCGAGAAGGCCGGCTTCTTGCGGACCCTCGAGCGCTGCGTCCTCGAACCGCGCCAGCTGGACATGGTCGTGCAGTTCGTCGGGCCGACCGGGGCAACCGCGGTCGAGGCCGCGCTCCGCCTCGCGGAGCGGGTGAGCGGACGCCGGGCGGTGGTGGCGTTCGAGGGCGGGTTCCACGGGATGACTGCCGGCGCGGCCCGGGTCTCGCACTCGCTGCCGGCACGCGACCACACCGGCTGCCGGTTCCTCCCCTACCGGGCCGAGCCCGACCATGAGGACCTGGTCCTGGTGGCTCGGGCCCTGGCCACCCCGATCGACGGCGAGCTGCCAGGCGCGATGATCGTCGAGCCGGTCCAGGGCGAGGGCGGCGCGCGGCCCTTCGACCGGCGCTACCTGGGCGAACTTCGCCGCCTGTGCACCGAGCACGGGGTGGTGCTGATCGCCGACGAGATCCAGGCCGGGGTGGGGCGGACCGGGCCCTTCTTCTCCTTCGAGGGCTCGCAGCTCGACCCCGACATCATCTGTCTCTCCAAATCGCTGAGCGGCCTCGGTCTGCCGTTCGCGCTCAACCTGATCCGCAGGTCACTGGACCGCTGGTCCCCGGGCGAGTTCACTGGGACCTTCCGCGGGAGCAACCTGGCCTTCGTCTCTGCCGCCGCGCTGCTCGAGCACTACTGGAGCCAGCCGGACGGAGCGCTCGAGACCGCCCGCCATGGCGAGCTGGTCGAAGAAGCGCTCACCCAGCTCGCCGGCACGAGCCGGGTTCCGTTCTCGATCACCGGCCGGGGCCTGCTGTGGGGCCTCACCTTCGACGACGAACGGGCCGCGACCGCGGTGGTGTCGGCCGCCTTCCGGTCGGGCCTCATCGTCGAGGCGTGCGGGGAGCGGGACCGGACGGTCAAGCTGCTCCCGCCGCTCGTGATCCGCCACGACGAGCTGGTCGAGGGGCTGGAGATCCTGTCTCGCGCGGTGCTCGGCCTGTCCGAGGCCGACTGAGGCCAGCACGGCGCCCGGCTACTCGCCGGTCTCCCCGTCGATCGCTTCTCGGATCAGGTCGGCATGGCCGTTGTGCCGCGCGTACTCCTCGATCAGGTGGCACAGGATCCAGCGCAGGCTCGGCGCCCGGCCGTCGGGCCAGCGTCGGGCGGCCGGTTGGTCGAGCCCGCCGGCGGCCAGGGACTCGGCGACCGAGCGCCGAGAACGGTCGACCGCCGCCAGCCAATCGGCGCGCAACGTTTCGGGAGGCTCCAGGGCAGCCGAGCGCCACTCCCAGTTCGGGTCGGTCGAACGGTCCACGCCGCGCCAGGGGGCCGCCGGCTCCCGGCCGTGAAGCCAGACCGAGCACCACCAGTCCTCCACCCGAGCCAGGTGCTTGAGCAGTCCCCCGATGCTCACCGAGGACGCGGCGACGGTGGTGGCCAGGCCGGCGGCGTCGAGCCCGTCGCTCTTCCAGGCCAGGGTGGCCCGCTGGTAGTCGAGGAAGCCGACAAGGGTCGCCGCCTCGTCGCCATCGACCGGCGGCTCGGGCCGGCCATGGTCGTCCACGAAGGCCACGTCCTGACGGTAGCCCGGGGCCGTCCCGGCGGGCGGTCCGCCGTGCCAAGGTGTCGTATGGCGCTGCTGCTGTGCGATCTCGACGACACGATCCTGTGCCGCCATGACGCCTTCGTCCGCTGGGCCCGTGCCTATGTCCACGAACGCGGCCTGCCGGCCGCCGAGGCCGAGTGGCTGGTCGAGCTCGATCAGGACGGCTACCGCCCCCGCGACGAGTTCTTCGCTCTGGTGGCCGAGCGGGACGGCCTCGGCACGACCCCCGACGACGTGGCCGAGCGCTACCGGCTCGACTTCCTCCGCTCGTTCCGGTGCCCGCCCGACGCCGCTGACGCGCTGACTCGGGCCCGACGAGCCGGGTTCAGCGTGGCGATCGTGACCAACGGCGAGCGGCGGGCCCAGGAGGCCAAGCTGCATGCAGCCGGACTCCCCCAACTGGTCGACGCGGTGTGCATCTCCGAGGTCGAGGGCTTCGCCAAACCGGACCGAGCGATCTTCGAACGGGCTGCCCACCGCTGCGGTGCCGACCTTGCAGGCGCGTGGATGATCGGGGACCATCCCCACAACGACATCGGCGGGGCGCGAGCCGTGGGCGCCCGGACGGTCTGGATCCCCAACGGGCGCCGCTGGCCGGAGGAGCTCCCGTTCTCGCCGGATGCCGAGGCCACCACCTTCGCCCAGGCGGTGGACCTGGTGCTCGGCTCCTGAGCGCGTCTCCGTGGCGGCCACGACGCGCTGTCATCGGGGCAGTCGGCTTCGTCGGGGCAGTCGGCACCGAGCGTGGTGAAATGGGACCCCCTATGGGAGCTGCCCCTACGCCAGCGACCCCGGCCCGGGCGCACCGCCCCGACCCGCCCCGCGCAGCTCGGTTGGGCGGCCGTGACGCCGGGTAGGAGCTGGACCGTGAGGGCAGGGGCCGTCCATCGGCCAGCTCGATGCCGGTGGCAGCTCCCCGCCCTGGTCGGGGCAGCTGGCCTGGCCCACGCCTTGCCCTCGGTGGGGGTCCTCGGTGCCATCGCCGGGCGGCCGAGCCGGCTCGGACCGATCCGGCTGCGCGGGGCGGCCGGGACCGAAGCAGTGGCACTCACCTTCGACGACGGGCCGTCGCCGGAGGGAACGCCGCGCATCCTGCACCGCCTGGAACAGCTGGGACTCCGGGCCACCTTCTTCGTCACCGGCACCGAGGCGGCGCGCCACCCTGCGCTGGTGGCCGACATCCGGTCGGCCGGCCACGGGGTGGAGAGCCACGGCATGGAGCACCGGCACCACCTGCTGCACGGGCCCCGATGGGTCGAGCGGGACCTGCGGGCCGCGCTGGACGTCCTGCGATCGCTCGGCGTCCGCCCCCGCTACCTGCGCCCCCCGTACGGGCAGGCGGCCGCCGCCACCCTGGTCGCTGCGCAGCGCCACCGACTGGGGTGCGTCCTGTGGAGCTGTTGGGGACGGGAGTTCGCCGAGCCCCGGGCGGCTGCGGTCGCCGCCCGGATCCGCCAGCGGCTGGAGCCAGGGGCGATCGTGCTGCTCCACGACAGCGACCAGCACTGCGGCCCGGGCAGCGTGGCCGCGGTTGACCAGGCGCTGGAGGCCGTCGCCCAGGAGCTGGCGCGCCGGCGGCTGCGCAGCGTGCGCCTGGCGGAGCTGCTCGAATGAACCGCCGCACCGTGCTCATCCTGTCGGGCTCGATCGGCCAGGGCCATGCCGCCGTCGCAGAGGCGTGCGCGGATGCCTTCGACCGGGCCGGCCAGGTTCCGGTCGTGCGGGACTGCATGGAGCTGCTCGGGCCGGTCCGCCGAGCGGTCGCCAGCGGGCTCTTCCGGGGCCTCCTCGGCATCCCGCCCCTCTACGACGCGCTGCACTTCTCGGGCCTGCGCGCCGGCGCACCGGTCGTGGTGCGCTCGGCCGGCCGGGCCACCGGCCACCTGGTCCGAGCCCTGCGGCCGGAGCTGGCGGACCCCTCCTTGGTGACGGTGGTGGCGGTGTTCGCCCTGGGGGCCGGCGTGGTCGGCTGGGCGGCGCAACGGCGCCCCGACCTCAACGCGGTGGTGGTGGTGTCCGACGCCACCGCCCACCGGGTCTGGGTCCAGCCCGGGGTCCGCCGCTACGTGGTGTTCTCGCAGCTGGCCGCGGGATCGGTGCGCCAGTACGACCCGGCGGCCGAGGTGAGGATCGTCGACCCCCCGGTCCGGGCCCCGTTCCTCCACCCGCCCGACCGCCTGGCCGCCCGCCGAGCCCTCGGCTGGCCCGAGGCGAGCACCATCGTGCTGGTGATGGGAGGTGGCTGGGCCCGCGGCCCCCTCCTCCAGGTGGCCGACCGCCTGGCCGCTCGCGGCCTGGTCCCGGTGGTGCTGGCCGGGTCCAACCGGGGTCTGCTGCGCCGGGTCGAAACGGGACGCCCTGGCACCGGCCGCCCGCTGGTGCTCGGCCAGCGAGACGACGTCCACCTCCTCATGGCAGCCTCCGATGTCGTGGTGACCTCGCCCGGCCAGGCCTGCCACGAGGCGCGGGCAGTCGGACGGCCGCTGGTGGTCATGGACACCGTGCCCGGGCACGGCCGAGAGAACCTTCTGGGCGAGCTGGCCCAGGGCGGCGTCCTGGCCAGCGGCCCCCACCCCGAGCAGGTGGAGGCGGCGGTGCTGGCGGCGCTCCAGGGGGCCTGCGGCGCCACGAACCACGAGCCGCGTCGCCCCTGGGGCAGTCAGCTGGTCGAGGCGGTGGGACCGGGGCGCTGAGCGCCCGCCGTCGGGGTGACCCGCGGCGTCAGCGGGTCACGTGGGAGAGGGCGTCGATCGGCTCCAGCGAGCGGTCCCCCTCCCCGGCCAGCTCGCGCCGGGCAAACAGCTCGAGCGCCAGTTCGTGGGCGATGAGCTGATCGACCACCGGCGCGTCCACCGGCTCGACCAGGTCGCGCAGGCGGGTGTAGATGCCCAGGTAGCGGCCGGTGATCGCCGGGAGTGCCTGGACCATCGCGCCGTAGTCGAACCAGGCGGCGGCGCCAGCCTGCTCGAGCACCGCCGGGTCGGGGTCGGTCGGAAGACCGAGCCGTGCCAGGCTCGGAGCGAGCAGCGCTTTCGTGCAGCGCTCGAGGGCGGTGAGGGCCTCCAGCTTGGCCCGCTGCTGGGCGTCCTCGGTCTGCCCGGCGGCGTGCCCGAAGTAGGCCTCGCCCAGCACCTCTCCCTGGTAGGACTGGACCCACAGGTCCCTCGCCTCCTGGCTCAACCCCTGGACCGTCTCAGTCGAGGCCATCGCGCACCTCCGAACGTCGCCCGCTCGAGCCTAGATCGGACCGCCCCCACCTGCCCGGGTGCCCTCAGCGCACCAGTTCGTCGACCAGGCCCCAGGTTTTGGCGGTGGTCGCCGAGATCGTGGTGCCGCTCAAGGCCAGAAAGGCGGTCCGGTGACGGCCGATGCGCCGAGGCAGGCTGGCGGTGCCGCCAGCGCCGGGGACCAGGCCGAAGCCGACCTCGGGGAGCGCGAAGGCGGCGTCGGCGGTGGCGACGATCCGCCGGGCGAACGCCGGGATCTCGATGCCGGCCCCGATGCAGGCGCCATGGACCTCCACCTCGACCCGGTCGGCGCAACGGGCCAGCGCCAGGCCGACCGATCGGCTCACCCGGACCGCGTGCGCGGTCGCCGGGTCGGGCGCAGTGCCGAACTCGCTCAGGTCGCCGCCGCTGCAGAAGTCCGGGCCCGACCCGTGCAGGCGGGCCAATTCGATCGTGGGGTCGGCCTGGACCAACCGGAAGGCGGTCACGAGGGCGTCCCGCATGGCCGCGTCGAGGGCGTTGCGCACCGACGGCCGGTGCAGCTCGATGTCGAGGACCGGCCCGTGGCGGGCCAACCGGACCACCTCTTCGGGCTGGTCGCGGTGGCTGGACGCGTGCCTCGAGGCCAACCAGGCTCCGAACTCCGGCCCCGCCTGCAAGGTGGAGTAGACGAAGGACTCGGCCACCACCGCGTCGTCGATCGGGAGCGTCCCGCCCAGTCGGAGCAGCTGCACCAGCGCCACCGAGGCGAGCGGCGAGCGGGCGACCACCGCCGCGATCGCGGCCAGCGCCCGGTCCAGGTCGGGGGCGCCTACCCAGGGTGCCGGGGGGTCGGAGGCCGCGCACAAAAGGACGTCGAAGCCGAGCGGCGGCCGGTCCGGCTGGTCGGCCACACCGACCAACACGCACGGCAGGCCGCCGACCGCGGCGTCCAGGGCAGCCAGCTCAGCCGGACTGGCGCCGAGGTCCACGACCAGCAACGGTTCCGGCAGGTCCTGGTCGCCCAGGCCGAGGTCGAGCTCGGCCCGCACGTGCTGGAGCGCCTCGGCAACCCGGAGCGGGCGCGGGGCACCCCAGCGGCCCGGCCAGCGTGACACGCTGCCCACAGTAGTGTCGGACCATGTTTGGCCTGCTGGAAGGGCCAAGCGCTCCGCCCCCGGCCACCTTCGACGAGCTGGCGGCGGCGGCCGGAATCCGATCGGGTGCCTCCCAGGAGTGCCCGGCGCTGGCCTTCGCCCGCTCGGGGGCCATGTGGCTCACCGGCACCGCCTCCCCGGCCCCGATCGACGTCCCCCTCCTCGCCAACCTGCAGGCGCTGTGCGACGGCATCGAGGCGCTGAGCGGTGGCCTCGGGCGCGCGGTCCGGCTGGACCCGGCGACAATCCTGACCCAGCGGGCGGCCGACCGGGGGTTCCGCCGGCAGGGCCGCCGCTCTGCCAACGGCACGTGCCGGCTGCTCCCCGGGCTCGACGGGTGGCTGGCCTGCAACCTCGCCCGGCCGAGCGACCTGGAGCTGCTCCCGGCGATCCTCGGGGGCCACAGCGGGGACGACCCTTGGGAAGCGCTGGCGGCGGCAGCGGCCTCGGCCCCGGTCGCCGAGCTGGTGGCACGGGCCCAGCTGGTCGGGGTGGCAGCGGCCCAGCTCGACGACCGCCCCCCGGCGCGCTTCGGGCCGCCGGTGCGCTTCGTCCGCCTGGGCCCTCCCGGGAACCTCGGCCGGCCGCCCCGGGTGCTCGACTTCTCGGCGCTGTGGGCTGGACCCCTCTGCGCGCACGTGCTTGGCCAAAGCGGCGCGCTGGTCTGGACCGCAGAGGATCGGGCTCGCCCTGACGGGGCTCGCCTCGGTGACCCTCGCCTCTACCACCGACTCCACCAGGGGCACCGGCTGGTCCGGGTGGACTTCGCCAGCAGCCAGGGCCGCTCGACCCTGGCCGGCCTCCTGGAGGGTGCCGACGTGGTCGTCGAGTCCTCCCGGCCGCGGGCGTTGGCCGCACTTGGGCTCACCCCGGAGCAGTTCCTCTCCGCAGCTCCCGGGCGGGTGTGGATCAGCGTGACCGGCTACGGGCGGCGCGGGGATCGGTCGAACCACGTGGCGTTCGGCGACGATGCCGCGGTCGCTGGCGGCCTGGTCGCCTGGGAGCAGGGGCAGCCGGTGTTCTGCGCCGACGCGGTGGGCGACCCGGTGAGCGGCCTCGTGGCGGCCATCGGGGGCCTGCTCGCCCTGGCCGCTGGCGGGGGGCTGCTGGTCGACGTGTCGATGCGCGATGCGTGCGCAGCCGCCCGCAGCGGGCCGCGCTGTCCGACCGATCACCCGGTCGAGCCCGACGGCCGGGGCGGGTGGGTCGTCGCCCACCGCGAGCTGGCCGAGCGGGTCATGCCACCCGACGAGGTCCGTCGTGGTGGCTGACCTGGTCATCACCGCCGCCGACCTGGGCCGCGACCAGCTGGTCGGCATCGCGATCGCCGCCGGCACCATCCGCGAGGTCGGGCCGCAGGTGGCCGCTCGCCCGCAGGACCGAGTGCTCGACGCCGCCGGTGGCGCGGTCCTCCCGGGCCTCCACGACCACCACGTCCACCTCTACTCGGCCGCCGCGGCCCTCCAGTCGGTGGCCGCGGGACCGCCTGCCGTGAGGGGCGCGGCGCGCTTGGCCGCCGTGCTGCGCCAGGCCGACCGGCGGCTCCCGGCCGGTGCCTGGATCCGGGCCGTCGGGTACCACGAGTCGGTGGCCGGCTGGCTCGATCGGGATCAGCTCGACCGGATCGTGCCGGCTCGCCCGGTGCGGGTCCAACACCGCAGCGGGAGCCAGTGGATCCTCAACTCCGCCGGCCTGCACCAGGTCCTGGCCACGACCCCCGACCACCCCGGCATCGAACGCGACGACACCGGCCGGGCGACCGGCCGGCTGGTGCGGATGGACGATTGCATCCAGGCCGTCGCCGGTCGCCAGGAGCCCGGCCTCGCAGCGCTCAGCCAGCAGGCCGCCCGCCTGGGGATCACCGGGTTCACCGACGCGACGCCGTTCGCCGATCCCGACGCCCTCGGCGCGATCGCTGCGGCCCGGGCCGACGGGCGGCTCCGCCAGAAGGTCACGGTGATGACCGGGCCCGAGGCGACCGAAGCCCGATGCCCGCCCGGGCTCGAGCTGGGCCCGGTCAAGGTGCTGCTCGACGAGGACGCCCTCATGGGCTTCGACGAGCTCTGCGACCTGGTGCGCCGCGCCCGGCGGGCCGGGCGGCCGGTCGCCGTGCACTGCGTCACCCGCGCCCAACTGGTCTTGGCCCTCAGCGCGCTCGAGGCCGTCGGCGGGTGCGAGCGCGATCGGATCGAGCACGCCGCGGTGGTCCCTCCTGAGCTCGACGCCACGCTTCGCCGGCTCGGGGTCACCGTGGTCACCAACCCGGGGTTCGTCCTGGCGCGCGGCGACGACTACCTGGCCGAGGTGGAGCCCGAGGACCTGGCCCACCTCTACCGCTGCCGCTCGCTGGCTCTGGCCGGCGTCAAGGTGGCCGCCGGCACCGACGCCCCGTTCGGCCCCGCTGACCCTTGGGTTCTGGTTCGGGCGGCGGCGACGAGGTCGACCCGCTCCGGCCACGTCCTCGGCCCTGCCGAGGCGCTCGACCACCGCCAGGCGCTCGGCCTGCTCCTCGGCTGGGCCAGCCGACCGGCCACGGAGCGATCGGTGGCTCCGGGCCAACCGGCCGACCTGTGCGTGCTGTCGGTCCCCTTCGCCGACGCGATCGGGTCCCTGGACGGTGATCAGGTGGTGGCGACCGTGGTCGCCGGTGCGGTGGTGGCCGACAACCGCTGACCGGCCACTGAGGGTGCCCGGGAGGCCAGATACGGTGGTCGCCAGCCCGGAGACGATGCCCCACGGCGGGTCAGAGCGGCCGGGCGGCGGGAGGGAGCGTGAGCGAGCAGCACATCACCTACCGGCGGCTGGGTCGGACCGGCCTGCGGGTCAGCCCCTTGTGCCTGGGCACCATGAACTTCGGCACGGCGACCGAGGAACCCGAGGCCCACGCGATCATGGACCGGGCCCTCGAGCTCGGTCTCAACTTCTTCGACACCGCCAACACCTACGGCGGCGGCCGAACCGAGGAGATCGTCGGCCGCTGGCTGCGCGGCGGGGCGGGCCGGCGAGACCGGGTGGTGCTGGCCACCAAGGTCTACGGCGGCCGGGATCCGTGGCCCAACACCAGCCGGCTCTCGGCCCGGCACATCCGGGCGGCCTGCGAGGCCAGCCTCCGGCGACTGCAAACCGATCACATCGACCTCTACCAGATGCACCACGTCGACCGGGGCACCCCATGGGAGGAGATCTGGCAGGCCATGGACCTGCTGGTGGCGCAAGGCAAGGTCATCTACGTCGGGTCGAGCAACTTCGCCGCCTGGCACATCGTGCAGGCCAACGAACACGCCCATCGGCGCGGCTCTCTCGGGATCGTCTCCGAGCAGAGCCTCTACAACCTCAACGCCCGGATGGTGGAGCTCGAGGTGCTCCCGGCCTGCCTGGCCTCCGGGGTGGGCGTGCTCCCGTGGAGCCCGCTGGCCGGTGGTCTGCTCGGGGGCGCGCTGCACGAGGTGGGCCAGGGCCGGCGCTCGAGCGAGCGCCAGCAGGCAGCGATCCAGGCCAACCGGTCGAAGCTCGAAGCGTGGGAGGCGTTCTGCGCCGAGCTGGGGGCCCCACCGGCCGCGGTGGCGCTGGCGTGGCTGCTGGCCAACCCGGCGGTCACCGCCCCGATCGTCGGGCCCCGGACCCGCGACCAGCTCGACGGGGCGATGGGTGCCTTGGAGGTGGAGCTCGGCCAGCGCGAGCTGGAGGCCCTGGACCGGATCTTCCCGGGCCCGGGGGGCCCGGCGCCGGAGGCCTACGCGTGGTGAGGCAGGCCGGGCCGGGCGGGCAGGGCGGGCCACGGTAGCCTCTGGCGCCATGGCCGAACACGACGCCGGAGCGATGGCGATGACCGCTCGGCTCGACCCGACGGTGGCGGCACTGTTCGCCGGGGTGGAGCCGACGTTCGTGGCACCGACCACCCGCGACGAGATCCTCGAACGGCGCCGGCAGGGCCGGCTCTTCCAGCCCGAGCTGAGCGACCGGGTTCTGCGCCAGGACCACCTGATCCCCGGGGACCCGCCGGTCCGGGTTCGGGTCCACCGCCCCGCCGGCGCCGACGGCCCGCTCCCGGCCATCGTGTCGATCCACCCGGGCGGCTACATCCTCGGCAGCTACGAGGACGACGACTTCCGCCACGACCGGCTGTGCCCGAAACTCGGCTACCTGGGGGTCGCGGTCGACTACCGCCTGGCCCCCGAGACCCCCTACCCCGGACCGCTCGAAGACTGCTACCGGGCGCTGCAGTGGGTGCACCAACAGGCCGACGAGCTCGGGGTCGACCGGCAGCGAATCGGCCTGCTGGGCGCGAGCGCCGGTGGCGGGCTCGCCGCCGCGCTGGCCCTGCTGGCCCGGGACCGGGGCGAGGTCCCGGTCGCCTTCCAGCAGCTCATCTACCCGATGCTCGATGACCGCCGGACCACACCCACCAGCCAGTGGGATGCGCTGGTGTGGAACCCGAAGAACAACGAGCTGGGCTGGTCCTGCTACCTCGGGGAGCTGTTCGGCACCGACGAGGTCCCCGCCTACGCGGCGCCGGCCCGGGCAACCGATCTGGCCGGGCTGCCACCGACGTTCCTCTGCGTCGGGGCGCTCGACCTGTTCTGCGACGAGGACCTCGACTACGCCCAGCGGCTCAACCACGCCGGCGTCCCAGTCGAGCTCCACCTGTACCCAGCGGTGCCACACGGCTTCGACATGCTGCAAGACCTGGTCGAGGTGTCCCGGCGGTGCCTGCGCGACCAGGAGGAGTGGCTGGCCGCCCGGCTGGCCGAGCCGGCGGGCCAGCCGGCTGCCGGCCCCGGGGCCTAGGCTGCCCGCATGCCGCTCGAGGGCGAGTACGAACCGAGCGCCGCCCAGTGGGTCCGGGACCAGGTGGCCGAGTACGAGGCATCCAAGGGCCAGCGGGCGAACACGCTTCGTGACACTGGGCTGCCCGTCATCATCGTCACGACCCGGGGGAACAAGACCGGAAAGATCCGGAAGTTCGCGCTGATGCGAGTCGAGCACGAAGGCCAGTACGCGCTGGTCGCATCCATGGGCGGCGCACCCAAGCATCCGGCGTGGTACTTCAACCTGAAGGCTGACCCCACGGCAGTCATGATCCAAGACGGGCCCGAGCCCTTCGACGTCGAGGTCCGCGAGGTCACCGGAGACGAGAAGGCCGAGTGGTGGGCTCGAGCCGTCGCCGCCTACCCCCCCTACGCGGACTACCAGGCCCGCACCACACGCCAGATCCCGGTGTTCGTCGCCACCCGGCGCGCCTGACCTCACTGGCCGCGGGCGCGGCGCTTGACCGTCCCCGAGCGACTGAGCACAATCGTTTCCACCAGGGCGAGCGAACCCCACGCGTCGCCAGCGCGCGCCCTCGGGTCGCCGACCGCGGGGCTCGAACCCCCTGGCCGGGCTCCATCGCGGGAAGGGGAAACAGTGTCCATCCGGGGCAAGGCGTTCATCGCCGGCATCTATGAGCACCCGCTGCGGGAGATCCCCGATCGCTCCGTCAGCCAGATCCACGCCGAAGTGGCCGCTGGCGCGCTGGCCGATGCCGGCCTGTCGTTCAGCGACGTCGACGCGTACTTCTGCGACGGCTCGGCCGGGTTCGGCCCGCTCTCGAACGCCGACTACATGGGCTTGCGGCTCAAGCACGTCGACTCCACCGAGACCGGCGGCTCGTCCTATGTCGTCCACGTCGGCCATGCCGCCGAGGCCATCGCGGCCGGCAAGTGCCACGTCGCCCTGGTCACCCTGGCCGGCAGGCCCCGGACCGCGGCCATGGGCGGTGGTGGACGGGGGTTCGGGACCCCTACCCCTGACGCGACCTTCGAGGGGCTCTGGGGGATGTCCGGGGCGGTGACCGGGTACGCCCTGGCCGCCACCCGGCACATGCACGAGTTCGGCACCACCAGTGAGCAGCTGGCCGAGGTGAAGGTGGCGGCCTCCCTCCATGCCCAGCACAACCCCAATGCCTTCCTGCGAGAGCCCATGACGGTCGAGGAGGTCCTCGACTCGCCGATGATCTGCTCCCCGCTGCACCGAGGGGACTGCTGCGTGGTCACCGATGGCGGCGGGGCGGTGGTGGTGGTGAGCCCCGAGGTGGCTCGAGACCTCAACCGGACCTCGGCAAAGGTGCTCGGCCACGGTGAGGCGATCAAGCACGCCGACAACGGCCGGCTCGACCTCACCTACACCGGTGCCGTCGTCTCGGGCCCGATCGCGTTCGAGGAAGCCGGCGTGTCCCATGCCGACATCGACTACGTCTCGATTTACGACTCGTTCACCATCACCGTCATCGAGACCCTCGAGGACCTCGGCTTCTGCGAGAAAGGCAAGGGCGGCCAATTCGTCCTCGGTGGGACGCTCGTCGCTCCTGACGGGCGCCTCCCCTTCAACACCGACGGCGGCGGGCTGTGCAACAACCACCCGGCCAACCGCGGTGGCATGACCAAGGTCATCGAAGCGGTGCGCCAGCTGAGGGGCGAGGCTCATCCGGCGGTCCAGGTCCCCAACTGCACCATCGCCCTCGCCCACGGCACTGGCGGATCGATCGGGTCGCGCATGGGAAGCTCGACCCTCATCTTGGGAACGGAGGACGCATGAGCAGCACCCTGCCCACGCCGGCACCGGCGATCTCGCCGGAGACCGAGGAGTTCTGGGCGGCCACCGCCCGGGGAAAGCTCCTGCTCCGCCGCTGCGACGACTGCCAGACCATCATCTGGTACCCGCGCCCGTTCTGCCCGGCCTGCGGAAGCCTCAAGACCTCTTGGACCGAGGCCTCGGGCCGAGGGTCTGTCTACACCTTCACGGTCGTCCATCGCAGCGGCATCCCCGGCTACCGGGACGCGCTGCCCTACGTGGTCGCGTACGTCGAGCTGGCAGAGGGTCCTCGGGTCCTCACCAATATCGTCGACTGCGAACCGGACCAGGTCCGGGTGGGGATGCCGGTTCGAGTGGTGTTCCACGACACCGGCGAGGGCAACGCCCTGTTCCGGTTCCGGCCTGACGAGGATGCGTAGCTGGCCGGTGGCCCGGCGGCCGCAC